>NZ_QUAK01000100.1 GCF_003429565.1 Streptomyces triticagri | reverse complement strand
CCGACATCCTCCACACCCCCAACCCCAGCATCCACACCAACTTCTACGACCTCGGCGGCGACTCCCTCCGCGCCATCCAGGTCTTCCAACGTCTCGAAGAGGTCGGCGCCGCCGTGCCGTTGGAGACGCTGCTCGGCCATCACACCATCGCCGACCTGGCCGAACTGCTCGGCGGCGACACCGACGAGGCAGCGCCCGATGCGGCGGCCTCCGATGAGCTGGCCCCCGACGCGGTGCCCGAGTCCACCTCGGCGTCGGTCGCCTGACACTTCGGTCGTCTGACACTGCGGTGCGCGCGTCCTGCCGCCGGTGACGCGCCCGTACATCCCGATCGATCGACTCGGCCGAGCATCCCGATCGATACGCAGGACCCGCTCCCGTGCTCCGACCGGTGCGAGCGATCCGCGTACACCCGAGACATCTCCGCGTACGTCCCGCGTGATCTCCACGCGTACATCCCGAGCCATCCACGCGTACATCCCGAGCCATGCGAGTGGCAGGACGAGCCCGACAAGAGAGGTATGGATCACCATGACTGTGGCACCGCTGGCCCGCGAGAAGGCCGCGCTGTTCCACGACGGCTTCGCCGTTGTCCGCGCGGCGGAGTTCCGCGACCGGGTCTCCCCGGCCGGGCTGTCCTCGCTCCAGGAGTTCTGGGAGAACCTGGCACCCGACGAGAACCTCGGGGACGGTGCCGCCGAGCAGTTCCGGTACCGAAGGTACGGGCGGGTGCGCGCCCGGTACGAGGACGGCCGTGCGTCGTTCACGCCGCTGCCGCACACCACCTTCCAGCAGTCCGCCGAGCACATCCCGATCCACATGGGCCGGCCGCGCCACTTCGAGCCGGTGGCCCAGGAGGACCTCTCCCACCCGGCGCTGACCGAGCTGCTCCGGCACGATCTGGAGCTGATCGCCACGGGTGACGACCGGCAGGAATGGGAGATCGGCCTGCACCTGGTGCGCACGGTCGCCGGCGAGACTCCCGGGATGCCGACCCCCGAGGGACGGCACCGGGACGGACACGACTACATCGGCATGCACCTGCTGGGGCGCCGCTCCTGCACGGGCGGCGAGTCCATCATCTACCGCGACGGCCTGCCGGACACGCGCCTGACCCTGCGGGACGCCCTCGACTCGGTCGTCGTGATCGACGCCGCCGTCATGCACGAGGTGACCCCGATCGCCGCATCCTCCGGCCAGGGGGTCAGGGACATGCTCCTTGCCGACTTCAACGCAGTGGAGTCCCGGCCGTGATCGGTGACTTGGCCCGGAGCCCGGCGGACCCGGTCGCCCTGCTCACGGAGCTGGTGGCCGAGCCGTCCGTGTCCGGTGCCGAGGGCGCGGCCGTGCACTGCCTCGTCCGCCACCTGCACCGGCTCGGCTTTGCCGCCCGGGTGGACGAGGCCGGCAATGCGGTGGGCGAGATCGGCGACCCGGACGGTCCGACGGTCATGCTGCTCGGCCACATCGACACGGTGCCGGGCGATCTGCCGGTGCTGCGGCGCGGTGAACTGCTGTACGGCCGCGGCACGGTCGACGCCAAGGGTCCGCTCGCGGCGATGGCGGTCGCGGCGTCCCGCGCGGCAGCCCGTGGCGTACCCGCCCGGCTCCTGGTGGTCGGCGCAGTGGACGAGGAGGGGCTCTCGCGCGGAGCCCGGCACCTGGCCGGCGGGCCCGCCCCCGACGCGGTGGTGATCGGCGAGCCCAGCGGGGTGGACGGTGTCGTCCTCGGCTACAAGGGCATTCTGCGATTCCGGTACGACGTGACCCGTCCGGCCGTGCACACCAGCAGCCCGGAGGAGAAGGCCACCGAGGTCGCCGCCGAGTTCTGGTCCGCGCTCCGTGACCACCTGGCCGGTGAGTGCTCCGACGGCCCGTACTTCGAGCAGGTGCGCCCCGCCCTGGTGTCCTGGAGCGGCGACATCGAGCACGCCGAACTCGACATCTCCTGCCGCCTGCCGCCCGGCTTCGACACCGACGCGCTGCTGGCGCGGCTGCGCCGGGACGCGCGGGGTGGGCGGATCACGGTGGTGGAGCGCACGGAGGCCGTCCGCTCCCCGCGCAGCGATCCGGTGGCGCGGGCGCTGACCCGGGCCATCCGGGACCACGGCCTGCGCCCGGTGCCCAAGGTGAAGCTCGGTTCGTCCGACATGAACGTGGTGGCGCCGCGCTGGAACGTCCCGGTCGCCGCCTACGGGCCCGGCGACGCCGGACTCGACCACACCGACCGCGAGCACCTCGACCTGCGCGACTACCGGCGCGCGATCGATGTGCTGACCGATGCTCTCGGCCTGCTCGCCGAGTCGCTGGCCGCACCCGTGCAGGCGCCGGCGGGCGCCGGGCGGAAGACAGGAGTTCTCCGATGACCGACCCCATCGCCATCCTCCACTCCCGGATCCGGATCGAGGAGCGCCGCCTTCTCGAGGAGTTCGACCGCCGGCGTGTCCCGTACGAGCTCCTGGACACCCGGAAGGTCACTTTCCGGCCCGACGGGCTGCGTCTGCCCTACCGTGGCGCGCTCAGCCGGGAGATCTCCCACACCCGCAACGTGTATGCGACCCGGCTGCTCGAACACGCCGGACTCACCGTCGTCAACAGCCATGCCATCCTCACCACTTGCGGGGACAAGCTGCTGACCACGCTGCAGCTGCTTCGGGCCGGCATCCCCACCCCGCGCACGCTGATCGGCCTCACCCCGGAGTCGGTCGCCGACCAGCTGGACGACTTCGGCTACCCGTCCGTGGTGAAGCCGCTCACCGGCTCCTGGGGGAGGCTCGGCGCCCGGCTCAAGGAGCGGGAGACCGCGGAGGCGCTCCTGGAGCACCGCGCCGCCCTGACCGGGCCGCAGCATCAGATCACCTACGTCCAGGAGTACATCGACAAGCCCGGCCGCGACATCCGGGCGTACGTCTTCGGCGGCGAGGTCGTCGGCGCCATCTACAAGTATTCCGACCACTGGCAGACCAACACCGCACGCGGCGGGGATCCGGCGGTCTGTCCGGTCACCCCCGACCTGGAGAAGCTGCTCGTCGCCACGGCCGACGCGATCGGAGAGGGGGTGCTCGCCGTCGACCTGCTCGAAGGGCCGGACGGTGAGCTGTATGTGAACGAGGTCAACCACACGCCCGAGTTCCACGGAGCGATCGCGGAGCTCGGCACCGGCATGGTGGGCCGCTATGTCGACTACGTCCTGCGCCGCGTCGACGACGCACACGGCGACGCCCACTGACCAGGAGACGACCCTGATGAGTACCCAGACGACGAACCCCCGCACGCCCGCCCGAGTCACCGCGGTCCCGCTGGCCGGCCCGGTGCCCTGCGACGGCCGGCTGCTCGACGTACCGGCCGGCCGCTACGACTGGATCCGTCTGCGGGTGAGCGCGCCCGAGGAGGCCGACGGCCCGCGCGCCGCCGAGCTGGACGAGGAGGTCTGGCTGCACTACGGCGAGGCGGCGGACCCGGAGTGGCTGCGCGGCACCGGCAGCACGGCCGAGGGCCACCGCACCGCGCGGATCCCCGTACCCCGCCGGTCGGAGCTGCGGGCGGTCCGGCTGCCCAGGCGGGCCGGCGTGACCGTGCTCGCGGCCGACTGCGTGCACAGCGCGCCGGTGACGGGAGGGTGGCAGGTATGAGCAAGCTCGCCATGTTCGGGGGCGTGCGCACCGTGACGCCCGACGACGCGACCCCGGGCCGTATCGGCTGGCCGGTGGTCACCGACGCCGAGCGCGAAGCCACCCTGCGGGTGCTCGACAGCGGCCAGTTCACCTCCAACAACACCGCGGGCGAGGTGCAGCTCCTCGAGCGGGAGTGGGCCGACTACGTGGGGACGCGGCACTGCTCCGCGGTGTCCAACGGGACCGCGGCGATCGAACTCGCCCTCGCCGCGGCCGGGATCGAGCCCGGCGGCGAGGTCCTGGTGCCCGCGTTCACCTTCATCGCCAGCGCCATCGGGCCGGTGCAGCGTTCGCTCACCCCTGTGTTCGTGGACATCGACCCGGTGACCTTCTGCATGGACCCGGTGGCCGCGGAAGCGGCCGTCACGCCACGGACCCGTGCGGTCCTCGTGGTACATCTGCACGGACTGCCCGCGGACATGGCGGCCTTCCGGGCGCTGGCCGACCGGCACGGACTGCTGCTCATCGAGGACGCGGCCCAGTCGCATGCGGCGACCTACCGCGGTGCCCGTACCGGCTCCCTCGGCGACATCGCCACCTTCAGTCTGAACGTCGTCAAGAACCTGCCCACCTGCGGCGAGGGCGGCCTGGTCACCACCGACTCGGCCGCACTGCACCAGGGCGTGGAGCTGCGCCGCCAGTTCGGCGAGAAGCTCCAGGGGGCGAAGACCCGCGACTACCGCTCGCGGATGCCGGCCGGGAACGAGAAGCTCAGCGCGGTCCAGGCGGCCTTCGCCCGCGCCCAACTCGCCCGTCTCGACGACTACCACGCGGCGCGGGACCGGAACGTCCGCGCGTTCCTGGACCGGATCGGGCAGTTGCGGGGCATCCGCACTCCGTACGTACCGGACGACCGGACGCACGCCTGGCACATCCTGCGACTGCGCTTCGACCCGGAGCAGACGGGACATCCGGACCTCGCCCCGGGTGCGCTGCGCAGCATGCTGCAGCGTGCGCTGCGTGCCGAGGGCGTCCCCGTGCAGCCGTACCAGCTGGTGCCGCTGCCCGGGCAGCCGGCCTTCGACTCGCTGCAGCTGGATCCGGCGGACTTCCCCGTCACCTGCGAGGTCATCGACGACTCCCTGACCCTGCAGAGGTGGCACCTCAATCCGGCTTCCGGGCCGGTGCTGCAGCGGATCGCCGACGCCTTCGAGAAGGTCTGGGAGCACCTGGACGTGCTCTGCGCGGCGGCGGCCGGGATCGACCACCGGCCCGCCTGGCGCGGCCGCGAGACCGCGGAGGCGGCCCGATGAGCACACCGACCACGACAACGGCCACCGACCACGCGGCCATGGAGCACGCGACCACAGAGCACGCGGCCACCGAGCGCGCGAGCTCCGATTCCGCGACCGCCGAGCGCACAACTGCCGAGCAGGCGCAGCTGATGCGGGAGCAGATCCTGCAGATGGGCACCGGGCCCGACGGGACCCACGTGGGCGGCAGCCTCTCCTCGGCCGACCTGCTGACAGTGCTCTACCAGGAGGTCCTCAGGCTGCGGCCCGAGGAGCCGGACTGGCCGGACCGGGACCGCTTCATCCTCAGCAAGGGCCATGCGAGCGCCGCGCTCTACGCGGCGCTCAGCGCCCGCGGCTTCCTGCCGGCCGAGGAGCTCGCCGAGTACGGCACCAGCGGCAGCCGCCTGGCCGGACACCCGCTGCGCCGCCTGCCGGGCGTGGAGTTCCCCACCGGTTCGCTGGGGCACGGGCTCTCCCTCGGAGTCGGCACCGCCCTCGCTCTGCGCAGGACCGGGCGCTCCGGCCGGGCCTACGTGCTGATGGGCGACGGCGAGCTGCAGGAGGGCTCGGTGTGGGAGGCGGCGATGTCCGCGGCCCATCTCCGGCTGGGCGGGCTGACCGCGATCGTGGACCGCAACCGGCTGCAGATCACCGGCGACACCGAGGAGCGCATGGGCCTCGAACCGCTGGCCGGCAAGTGGCGCAGCTTCGGCTGGCAGGTGCTGACCGTGGACGGCCACGACCTGGACGCGCTGCGTGCGGCGTTCGCGGCACTGCCCGGCCCGACCGGGCAGCCGGTCGTGATCATCGCGGACACCGTGAAGGGCAAGGGCGTACCGCTCTTCGAGAACAAGAAGAAAAGCCATTCGGTGAAGCTCAGCCCGAATCTGCACCGGCGCGCACTCGCCGGACTGCGGGCCCGTTCGAGGAGGCAGTCGTGACCGACTGGCAGGAGCGTTACGCGACAGCGACCCGGGACGTCTACCGTGCCACGCTGCTCGACATCGCGAAGTCCGACACCCGAGTCTTCTGTGTCGACACCGACATGGGCGGTCTCGAGGACGGCTTCGAGGCCGAACTGCCCGACCAGTACGTCAACGTGGGCATCGCCGAGGCGAACCTGATGGGCGTCAGCGCCGGGCTCGCCGCGGAGGGGCTGCTCCCGTTCGCCAACACCATCGCCTCGTTCGCCGCGACCCGTGCCTGTGAGCAGGTGAAGGTCGACATCGCCGGCAATGCCCTGCCGGTACGGATCGTCGGCACCCACGGCGGCTTCTCCGCCGGCCACTACGGGCCGACCCACCATGCCGTCGAGGACGTGGCGATCATGCGGTCGCTGCCCAATCTGACCGTGCTGGTGCCCGCGGACGCCGCGGAGACCGAGTACGCGGTGCGCGCGCTCGCGGACACCGAGCAGCTGCCCGGTCCCGTGTATCTGCGGCTCGGCCGCAAGGCGACGCCGCTGGTGCACCGGGGCCCGTACACCTTCCGCATCGGGCAGGCGGACCTGCTCAGGCCCGGACGGGACGTGACGCTGGTGGCGAGCGGTCCGGTGCCGGTGGCCGAATCGGTCGCCGCCGCCGAGCTGTTGGCCGGCCGCGGCATCGCCGCGCGGGTGCTCAATCTGCACACGGTGAAGCCGCTCGACGCCGAGGCGGTGCTGAGCGCCGCGCGCGAGACGGCCGGCCTGGTGACGGTGGAGGACCATCTGGTGACCGGCGGCCTGGGCGGTGCCGTCGCGGAGCTGACGGCCGCCCACCACCCCTGCCGGGTGCACCGCATCGGCGTACCCGACGGGTTCCACGACCAGGTGGGGACCGAGACCGAGCTGCTCGCCCGGGCCGGTGTGACCGCGCCGGCGATCGCAGGCGCGGCCGAGGAGGTGATGCGCGAGCGCAACTGACCCGGGACAGTCAGGCCCGCTCGTACCTGCGGCACAGCGCCAGGACTTCAGGAACCACGGTCCGGGGCATCAGGTAGGCGCCGACCTCGGCGGCAGTCCGCCGGAAGGTCAGCAGATCGCCGTGCACCCCGTCGGACCCGGTGGCCAGGGCGCGCCGCCAGTGGGCAAGGGCGTCCGCCCCGCCGGACCACGCGTCGGTACCCGCGTACCGCACCGGTCCGAGGGCGCGCTCCGCGGCCTCCCGCCGCGCCGGCATCCCCCCGAACTCGTCGCCGTCCGTGTGCCGTCCGAGCACCGCGGCCGTGCGCTTCCCGCAGGTGAACCAGTCCACGAGTGCGCTGCCCCGCGGCAGCGTCCCGGTGGGCAGCGGATGGGGGACCGGTGCAGGATCCTCGGCCGGCCGCCGTTCCATGGAGACCTCGGACAGAGGTTTGTCCGGATTGGGCAGGTAGTTCACCGTGCGGTAGCCCAAGGCGGAGTACACCTGCGGATTGCCGCGCTCCACGACCGCGTCGAGGACCACCCGGCCGACACCGGCCGCGGCGGCCGAGTTCTCCAGGGCACGCACCAGGCGCCGGCCGAGTCCGGTGCCGAGCGCCCGGGGTGCCACGCCCAGTCTGCGTACCTCCCATGCGTCCTGCTTCTTCGCCAACGACCGGACGCTGCCGAGCAGTCGGCCGTCCGTGTCCCGGGCGACCCACAGCCCGGCGCCCTGTGCCAGATCGGCGGCCACCACCGCCGCGGACTCCGAGGCCCCGTCCGGCTCCGGCAGTCCCGGCAGCGGATCGGACCCGGCGAAAGCGGCCCGGGTGACCGACGCCACCTGCGCCGCGAGCTCCGGTCCGGCCGCGCCCGGATCGCCGAAACCCAGGAATTCGATCTCTATGCCACTGTCGAGGAGGTCCATATGGCGAACCTAACCGAACCTTCGGTTCAGCCGCGGACGAGCGAACTCACCCACACACCGGCCGACTTCGCACCGCCCGGCTCCCCGCCGGCCGATTTCACGCCGGTCGGTCTGCAGCAGCACTTCAACGGAAAGGGCGTGTCCGCGCCGCGACGCTGGCCCACCACCGGCGGCTTCAACGTCTGGGGCAACACCTTCCCGGCCGAGGGGCTGCCGACCGGGGGCGGCGATGCGGAAGTCGCCTGCATCCCCTTCCGCTTCCCGGTCGACGACTCCGCCGCCGGCGCCCCGGACAATCTGCGCTGCCGCGGCCAGTCGGTCGACGTCCCGCCGGGCGAGTACCAGTGGATCCATGTCCTCGCGGCCGCCGAGCGGCGCACCGAGGACGAGGCGGTGCTGCACTACGCGGACGGCTCGACCCGTCGCGAGTGGCTGCGGATCTCCGACTTCTGGCCCGAGACCGACCAGCGGTTCGGCGAGCTGCTCGCCTTCCGTACCCGCTACCTCATGTATCCGCGCCACTCGCAGCACAACATGGTCCCGTCCATCTGGCTCCAGCGGGTGCCCGTCACCGCGCCCGGCACCGTCACCGCCGTCGAGCTGCCGGACAACCCGGCCATCCACATCTTCGCCATCACCCTGGAGACCCGAAGGACGGTAGCGGCATGAGGGTTGAACTGTCGGGCATCCGCAACTGGCGGCACGACCTGGGCCACTGCCTGCACACCACGATGGGGGTGCTGCTGCAGCACCACGGCCACGATCCGCTGCAGATACTCGGTGCGGCCTGGGGCTTCTTCCACCACCCCGGAGACATCCGCCGCGAGGAGTACTACTTCCCGCTGCACCGCGAGGGGCTCCTGGAGAGCATGGCGCCGCACCACCCGGTGCACTCCCGCTGGCACTGGCCGCAGAACGCGCAGGACGGCTGGAGCGAGGTGCGGTCCGCCGTGCTCGACGGCGCCCCGGTGGCCGTCGCCGCGGACAACTTCCATCTGCCGTTCCGCCCGGCCTACCGGGATGTGCACACCAACCACCTGCTGACCGTCTGGGGATTCGACGACGACCGCCGTCTCGCCCTGATCGCGGACCCGGTGCCGCCCCGCTTCCAGGGCGCCATCCCCATCGAGCAGCTCACCGACGCCCGCGACTCGGCCAACCCAGTCCTGCACGACCGGGACCTGTTCTTCACCGACAACCCGGTGGCCAACCGCTGGCTCGAGGTGTCGATCGGTGAAGTCCCGCCGCACGACCGGGACTTCGTACGGCACGTCATCGACCGCAATCTGCACGGATTCGGCGCGACCGGCTCCGGACCCGAACTGGTGGGCCTCGCCGGACAGCGGGTCTTCCTCGACGATCTGGCCGACCGGCTCGCGGCCGGCGCCGAGCCGGTCGTCGACGAGACCTTCATCGCCACCGGCGCCCTGCTCGCCATGACCGGCGTGCACGGGGACTATCTGACCGCCGCGGCCCGGGACTTCGGCGCGCCGGAGCTGCTCGAGGCCGCCCGCAGCGTGGACCGGGTGGCGCACCACTGGAGCGCGCTGCGCATCGCGGTGGCCATGGCCAGGGGAGACACCGCCGCGGCCGAGCCGTCGGTCCGGCTGCGCAGCAAGCAGCTGCTCGCCGACCAGGAACGCGCCCTCGACCGGCTGAGCTCGGCCGCCCGCGCGCTGTGAGCGCCGCACCGGACGCACCCCACGAACCTCAGGGAGAGAGTTTCATGCCCGACATTCCCGTCCACCGCCTCCCGGAGCCGGCGTCCGCCGCGTTCCGGGCCGCCGTCCTGGAACGCGTCGCCGACGGCGCGGTCGGGGACAGCGTGCTCGGCCGCCCCGACTGGTCGCTGCCGGAACCGCTCGCCGAGCAGCTGCGAGACGCTCTCGGCGGCCCCTCCCCGCGCCGCGGCTTCCGCGTGGTCAGGGGGCTCTTCGACGGCCTGCCCGACCTCGGGCCCACGCCGGACCACTGGTCGAGGGTCGACCGGGAGCGCAGCGCCACGCACGACGTGGCGCTCGCCCTGGCGGCCGGACTGCTCGGCGACGTGTTCGGCTGGGCCGACCAGCAGGCCGGCCGCCTTGTGCACAACATCCTGCCCAGCCCCGGCTACGAGTCGATGCAGGTCGGGGCGAGCAGCACGGTCCCGCTCGCCTGGCACACCGAGGACGGCTTCCACCCGGAGCGCGCCGATCTGCTGCTGCTCGCCTGCATCCGCAACCCGGACGGCATCGGCACCCGGCTCGCCGGAATCCGCGACGTGTCCCTGCCGGAGGCGGCGCTCGAGCAGCTGCGCCGGCCGCTGCTGGTGATCGAGCCCGACGACAGCTACGAGGACGAGGACGCCGCGGGGCAGGAGAGCGTCGGCATGGCGACGGTCTGGGACGGGCCGGACGGCCTGTGCATCCGCTACGACCCGTCGTACGCACGCCGGTTGACCGACGACGAGGACTTCCGCCGGGCCTACGACGGGCTCGCCGGCGCCTTCGAGGAGTCCGGCTTCATCGTCCCGCTGGAGCCGGGCGATCTGCTGATGGTGGACAACGACGCGATGGTGCACGGCCGTGTCGCATTCCGCCCGCGCTACGACGGTACGGACCGCTGGCTCAAGCGCGTCCTCGTACGTGCGCCGCGGCAGCGGCCGGAGCACGAACGCCTCGAGCACGGCTTCCAGCAGGAGCGCGTCGCCGTGCGGGACGGCGCACCGGACCGTGCCCTGCTCACCGCGGCACGGTGACCGGTGGACGGGGACGCCCGCACGTCCCCGTCCACCCGCTCCGGACCACAAGCGCCGGGCCCGGACAGGACCTAGCCCCGCACCGTGGTGCCCGCCACCGTGACATCCGTGAGCACGGCGCCGTACGTACCCCAGGTGAGGTCGTCCGGCAGGCGCCCGGCCGCCTTGGGCAGACCGGGCGTGTAGCTGGTCACGCGCACCGGTATCCGTCCCTCGCCGGTCACCCGGAGAGTCACGTCGAGGCCGTCATCGGGGATCGTCCACACCGCGAGGCCCCACTTCCAAGGAGCCGGTGACGAGGGCCGGTTGGCGCCGCCCGCGACCTTCTCGCCCAGCACCTCCGCCGACTCGACCCGGTGCCCGGAGGTGTCGGCGAAGACGGTCACGTACGAGGTGCCGCGAGGCGGCTCGATGTGCAGCCGCACCGTGCGCGGCCCGTCCTTCGCCCGGTCCCCGCTGCCGGACTTCGCCGGCTCCACGGAGACCTCCGGCACGGCCGGCCGGTCCTTCGGGCTCTCCTGTGCGCGGGAGGCCAGACCGCCGGACAGCGTGGTCGGGTACGTCGGCAGCTCGGACCGCAGGTCCGCGCGCGAGGAGCCCGCGAGCCGTTCGGTCCACGCCGGCGGCGCGCCGTCCGAACTCATCCAGCGGCCGGTGCCGCTGTCGTCGTCCCAGACGTAGGCGAGGCTGGTGTGCCGCGGGTGGTCCGCGTCGAAGGCGTCCACCCGTACACCGGTGAACAGCAGCGCGAGCCCGGCCGCCAGGGCGAGCAGCGAACCGGCCGCCCTGCTGCGCCGCGGCAACAGGTCGAGCAGCGGCAGCGCGAGGGCCACCAGGAGCGCCGCCACCACGAGCGGCACCGCGGCCGTGACGAGGCCGAGCGTCGGAAAGATGAGCACGATCACCGGCAGCATCAGCGGCACCGCCGTCAACACACCGGCGCAGGCGGCGACCGACGTCCAGAACGAGTCGGTACCCGCGCGCCGCAGCGCCACCAGGAGCGCGGCGCCACCGAGCAGCACCGGCCAGCCGAACAGATAGCCGGCACCGGGCGCCAGCACCGCGGTGGCCAGGGCGAGCAGCGTGAACCAGGACCAGATGCCGAGGACGGCCTGGGTGCCGTTCACCCGGCGCCGCAGCCAGACGTACCAGCCGGTCACGGCCGCGCCGGTGAGGCAGAGGAACGCGGCACGGAACCACAGCGGGTGGTAGCCGTCGCCCATGGACAGATCGGCATAGCCCGGCCGCAGCACGGCCAGCAGCTCCCAGCCCCCGAAGCCGACGGCCGCCGCGGCGATCAGCGGCAGCGGGAAGGTCAGCGCCGCCCGCACCACGCCGGACCGGGCGGTGCCGAGCCGCCGGGCGTACCAGAGCGCGGCGCCGAAGACCGCCGCGGCGAGCAGCGCCAGCGGCAGCACCAGGTACTGCGGATAGTGCACGACCAGACCGAAGACCGCGAAGTAGGTGTGCTCCCCGTCGTCGTCGAGTCCGGAGAGGTCGCGCTGTGCGAGGTCCCGCACGGTGGCCAGGACGTTGTCGCCCTGGTGCTGCACGCTGGCCGGCGACAGGTTGGCGAGCGAGTCGCCCGCCGTGTGGTAGCGGGCCGAGCCCTCGACGAACGCGAAGTTGAGTCCGGCGAAGCCCAGTTCCTTGAACTCCGAGAAGTCGGTGTCGTTCGGCAGGTACGCGTAGACCTCGTCCGCGAGCGAGGTGGCGATGGGGCGTCCCGCGGACCCGAGCGCGGACACCGCGGTGCTGTTCCGCGCACCCGACTCGAACATGATCGACGGCCCCGACACCCCGCGGGCCTCCAGGTTCACCACGACCGTGCGGTCCGGCTTCAGCTTGCGGCCCTGGGCGAAGGCGTGCGCACCGAGCAGCCCCGGCTCCTCGGCGTCGGTGAGGAGCACCTCGATCGTGTTGCGGGTCTCGCCCTGGCTGCGCAGCGCCCGTACGACCTCGAGGACGGACGCCACGTTGGCGGCGTTGTCGGCGGCTCCGGGCCCGGCCGGCACTCCGTCGTAGTGCGCCATGAGCAGGATCGTTCCCGCCTTGTCGCCCGCTGTTCCGGGGAAGCGGGCATGGAGGTTGACGACCTCGGCGGCGAGCGCGGTGCCCGCCTCGTCGCGGACCACGGACTGCGGCCGGGCGGATACGGTGCCGCCGAGCTCGGTGAGCCGGTCGGTCAGGTAGCTGCGGGCGGACCGCAGGCCCGCGCTGCCGGGCGGCCGTCGCTGTTCGGACAGGACATCGACGTCCTCGAGCGCGTGCCGGGCGGAGAAGCTGCTTCCGGGCTCGTCCTTCGACTCCGCGTCCGGCGGTCGCAGCGAGGCGAGGGACAGGCCGACGAGCAGCACCGTCAGCAGGGTGGCCACGATCCCGTAGCGGTGGACGGGCAGGGGAGGGCGGAGCTTCGGCAACGACGGCATGACAGGTCGGTCCTTCCTCGTCGTCGGGGGTGCTCGACCGTCAGGGGCCGGCGAAGGGGCGGGGGCGGGTGGCGGCGGACGTCAGCCGTTGCCGTTGTTGTCGCCGCCGTCGTCGGTGGAACCGCCGCCGCCCGCGTGGCCGTCGCCGTCGGTGGCGGCAGGGGCCGGAGGTCCGGAGCCGGCGTCGGCGGCCCCGGCCGGTCCGGCGAGGGCGCCGAGGAGGAGGCCGGGTAGCAGGATCGAGAGAGCAGCGGGCTTGGCACGCATGGGAGTTGCTCCTTCGTCGGTGACGGTCTGTGCGACTGCACCGATCGTGCCGAACCGTCTTCCCCGATCGTTCCCCTCTCCCGCAGGGGCGTCCTGGCACTCCCTCAGGAGCTCGGGGTGAAGGAGGCGCAGCGCACGCTCCGCGGTACTCCGATGCGGGAGAACAGCGCCTCCGCCGCACGGTGCTGCTCCGCGGCCGCGGCGACGTCGCCGAGCGCCTCGGCGGTGTGCGCGAGGCCGTCCACCGCACAGGCCATGTCGTACTTCATCTCCATCCGGCAGGCGATCTCGTGCGCCTGCCGGTACTGGCCGAGCGCCTCCGTGAAGTCGTCCGCCGCGTGCAGGGCGCGCCCCGCCGCGAGATGCACCGCCGCGTGGTGCACGTCGTTCGTGCTGCGGGTGGCCTCGGCCAGCGCGTGGGTGGCGCTGCGTACGGCCTCGTCGATGCGGTTCATCCGGACCAGGAGGCCGGTCTGCCGGGCCAGCACGAGCGGCAGCACCGAGCGCATCCGCAGGCCGCGGCACCGCTCGAGCGCCGTGTCGATGTGGTCGAGCGCCTCCTCGAACCGCCCCGAACCCTCGCTCGCCTGGGACAGGTAGGTGAGGGCGTCGACGGTCAGCTGCACCTCGCCGATCGAGTCGAAGACGTCGAGCGCCTGCCGGGCGCTCCCGGCCGCCTGCTCGAAGTCGCCGCGCCGCACCTGGACCTGGCTCAGGGTGCTCAGGGACGAGCCGTGCAGCCGCACGAAGCCGGTCTCCCTGGCGATGCGGTTGGCCTCCTCGCTGAGCCGCGCCGCGCGGTCGAGTTCGCCCAGGCTGTTGTACGCCTGACCGAGGCGGGCCTTGCACTCCGCCTCGCTCTGCAGATCCTCCATCAGATGGGCGAGTTCCAGGGCCTGTTCCAGGCTGGCCACCGCGTCCTGCAGCCGGCCGAGGCGCCACAGGCCCATGGCCAGGTTCATCAGATTGAGCCGGATCAGCGGCCGGTCGTCGAGCTCCCGGGAGGCGCGGACGCCCTGCTCGAGAGCGACATTGGCGATGGCGTCGTACCCCCGGACGCTGGAGTGGAAGCCCAGCTCCCGGGGCAGTCGCGCCGCATGCCGCAAGTGGCCCTTCTGGTAGGCGAGTTCCACGGCCGGCAGCAGGCTGTCGCGGTGCTGGTCGAGCCACTGCAGGGCGGCTTCCTTGGTGGGGAACTCGGTGATGCCCCATCCGCCGCGCAACGGGCTGGGGGTCTCGTCCGTACCGCCGAAGCGGCGCCGGCCGGGGAAGAGCGCGTCGCAGGCGTGCTCCGCCGTGTTCAGGTAGTGGTCGAGGAGCCGCTCGACGGCCGGCTCGTCCTCCTGGGCCGACTCCGACTGCGCGACCCGGTGGACGAAACTGCGCACCAGGTCGTGGAAGGCGTACACGCCCGGCTCCCGGGCCTCGAGCAGCCGGACGTCCACCATGCCCTCCAGGACGTCCTCGGCGTCGAGGCGGCCGACGCCGAGCAGTGCCGCGGCCTCGTCCGCGTCGAGATACCGGCCGGGGTGGTAGCCGAGCAGCCGGAACGCGGTGCGCTGCTGCTGCGGCATGGCCTGGTAGGACAGCATCAGGGCGCTGGCCACGCCCCGGTCCTCGCTGGTGAGTTCGTCGAGCCGCCGGCCGTGGTCGCGCAGCCGTTCGACCAGCCGCTGTACGGTCCACTGCGGGCGGTTGGCGAGGCGGGCGGCGGCGATGCGGACGGCGAGCGGCAGTCCGCCGCACAGCTGGAGCAGCTCCACGGACGCCTTCGGCTCACGGCGTACCCGCTCCCTGCCCAGGGCGTTGCAGAGGAGTTCATGGCTGTCGTCCTCCGGGAGCGCGCCGAGCGACAGCCACTCCGCTCCCTCCAGACCGGTCAGCCGGGGACGGCTGGTGACGAGCACCAGGCAGTCCGACGAGGCGGGGATGAGTGCCCGTACCTGTTCCGAGGCAGCGGCGTTGTCGAGCACGAGGAGCATGCGGCGGCCGCGCATGTACGACTGCCACAGGGCGCTGCGGCCCGCCGGCACGGCGGGTACCTCACTGCCGGGGATGCCCGCCGCGGCCAGCAGATCGCCCTGGGCGTGGAACGGGCTGAGCGGCTCCTGTCCGGGAGTGAACCCCTTCAGATCGACGAAGAGGGTGCCGCCCGGGTAGTCCCCGGCCAGTTCGTGCGCCACGCGCACGGCCAGTGCCGTCTTGCCGCCGCCGCCCATGCCGTCGATGGCGAGGACCGTGGGCGTCCCGGCCGGGCTCCGGCCCGCCGTGGCGCGGATCCTGGTGAGCTCGGCGGCCCGGCCGGAGAAGTCGGGTACGTCGAACGGCAGTACATGCGGCGTCTCCGGCGCGAGGTCGGCGCCGGCCGGCGCCGGGGCCCTGGACCGGGCCCGCTCCGGGCGGGCGAGCGAAGGGTCGTGGCGCAGGATCCGCTCGTGGAGGTCGGTCAGTTCGCTGCCGGGGTCGATGCCCAGTTCCTCGGCGAGATGGTCACGCGCGCGGGAGAACTCCTCGAGGGCGGCGGCCTGCCGTCCCGAGTGGTAGAGGGCGAGCATCAGTTGGACCCGCAGGGTCTCGCGCAGCGGATGCTCGTCCACCAGGGCGCGGAGTTCGCCGGTGAGTTCGGCGGCCTGCCCGGACTTCAGGCGCAGTTCGTAGAGCTGCTCGATGCTGGCCAGGCGCTGCTCCCCCAGCGCGGTCGAGGCGGCGTCGATGACCGGGCCGCCGTCCCCGGCAAGCACCGGGCCGCGCCACAGCGCGAGGGCCAGGCCGAGGTGGTCGATCGCCTGCTCCTCGTCCGCGGCCTCGAGGAACTCGCGGGCGTGGCGCAGCAGTTCCCGGAAGCGCAGCAGGTCGAGCTGGGCGGCGTCGACCACCGCGCGGTACCCCGGCCCGTCGGTGACGATGATCTCCGGGCCGTGCGGGATGCGGTGCCGCAGCTTCGCGACCGTCTTGCGGACCTGGTGTGCGGCGCTCTCCGGAGGATCGTCGTCCCAGGCGACCTCGACCAGACGGGAGACGGGCACGACCCGTCCGGCCTCGAGCAGCAGTACGGCGAGGATGCGGCGCTGCAGTGTGCCGTTGACAGGAATCGGTTCGGTGGCGTGCCGGATGTCCAGTGAGCCGAGGATGGCGAAACGTGGCATTTCAGATACGGATTTACCGGCGTCCCCCTGCGTCGAGCCCCGCAATCTCTTCCCCCATCTGCGGTGATCCGAAGTCTCGATCCCGTGCAGAGCATAACCGCAATTGCCGGATACAGCACCGGCGTTGTGGTCGGGCGGGTCCGGTGCGGGGCCGGGAGACGGGCTGTTCACGCAGGCTGGATGTCCGCCATGAGATCCTCGCGCGCCTGGCGCACCCGATCTCCGGTGAGCTGCGGCGAGTCGCCTTCCACCACCACATATCCGCGGCGGGCGCGCGGGTCGGTGAGGGGCGGCACCAGGTCGCCGGACCCGTAGGGGAAGCGTGCTCCGCGGACCCAGGGAGTGACGGCGATGTTCTCGGTGCCGGTGTAGGTTTCCAGCCGTCCTTCGGGGAGCAGGAAGAACCCGATCTCGGCGTACTGGAAAGGAGCCGGGACCACCGGTTCCTTGTCCAGCAGGGCCTCGAAGATGGCCGTTTCCACGTCGAATCCGCGAGCGACCTCGATCAGCAGCGGAATGCGGTCGGCGCCCGGATGCGGCCGGCAGGAAATGATCTCGGGGCCCCCGGAGGTGAGGGCGACCTCCGTCTGCGCGGGGCCGAACCGGTAGCCGCTGCGATCCAGCCAGGCCACCACGAGGCGCTCCGTTGCGCTGCGTTCCGCGTCGGTGAGCGGTGCCGGGTGCAGGTATCCGGTGACCACGAAGTGCGGTGGCCCGCTGGTGCGTTGCGCGGTCACGCCGACCACGTGGTGGCGTCCGGCCACGGTGAGCGTCTGCACGCTCAGACGCGGCGCCGGTGCGGGCGTACGGCCGTGGGCCCGCAGCCGGGTGTACGCCTCGGGCGGGTTGGGGGACAGGCCGAGGCGCCAGGCCTCTTCGACGACCGACAGCGAGCCGGGGCCGTCGCCGAAGCACAGCACCGTGCCCACACCCCAGGCGGAGGCGGTGGAGCGGATCAGCCGCCGCAGACTCGACTCGTCCGTGAAGCTGGTGAGCAGCAGCTGCTCGGAGGCGGCCTCGATCCTGGGCAGCAGATCGGCCTCGGCCAGCTTCGGGTCCCACATCGACCAGACACGGAAGCCGGTTTCGGTCGCCTTGCGCGCGAGCTGGTGATACGGCATCGCCAGCAGCAGCCGGGTGCGGGAACTCTTCGACGAGAGTGGTGACATGGGGACACCCTGCGCGCGGGCCTTCCCGGCCGGTTCCCCTTCCGATACCCCGTGGGCCCGTTCCCGTTCCGATACCCCCGGCGGCCTGCACGTCTTCCCGGCATCCGGTCGGCCGGGTACCGCTGCGGCCGGGGCGGTGCCGCGGAGGGAACGAGCGGGGAAGGCGTCGGCCCACGATCGGTGGTGTCACAGGGACCGCATCCCCACGAAGGAGTAACTCCCATGCGCGCCAAGACTGCTGCCCTCTCGATCCTCGCCCCCGTCCTCCTCGTCGGAGCCCTCGCCGTACCCGCACAGGCCGCCGGCGCCGACTCCGCGCAGATCACCTCGACCACCGTNGCAGATCACCTCGACCACCGTCACCGATGGCGGTGGCGGCAACAACGGCAACGGTCTGGTCGCCTCCGGCACCACCGATGGCGGTGGCGGCAACAACGGCAACGGTCTGGTCGCCTCCGGCACCACCGATGGCGGTGGCGGCAACAACGGCAACGGTCTGGTCGCCTCCGGCACCACCGATGGCGGTGGCGGCAACAACGGCAACGGCTGATCGCCGCCGGCCGTACGGCGCGCCGGAGCACCCCGACCGGATCCCTCACCCTTCCACCTGTCGAATCTGGAGCGAGCAGTGACCAACGAAGCCGTCGCAACGTATCGGGTCGTCGTCAACGACGAGGAGCAGTACTCGATCTGGCCCGCGGACCGTGACGTACCCGAAGGCTGGCGATCCGTCGGCGAGAGCGCCCCGAAGGACGAGTGCCTGGCGTGGATCGACGAGAACTGGACCGACATGCGCCCCCTCAGCCTGCGCCGCGCGATGGACGCCGACGCGGTGTCCTGAACGGCCCCTTCACCGATAACCGGAACCAGGAGGAAGGAGCCGCGATGGACTGGCATCAGCTGCTCGACGAGACATCGGCCGAGGGCGGGGCCGCCCGAGGCCTCGAAGTGGCCGGCGAGGCTTGGAGCGGCAAGACCCGGTGCCTCGAGGAACTGGCCCGCTGTGCCGCCGATCGCGGCTGGGCCGTCGCCCGCGGCAGGCCGGGGCGCCTCCAGGAGTCGGAGCCGTACGGCGTCTTCGTCGACGCCCTGGACGATCTGGTCGCCACCGGCTGGGACACCCCCGGCGCCGGTGGCCCGGAGAACCCGGCACACCCGGAGGCGACACCCGGCCCGACCCCGGACGAACGCCGACGGCTCGCGGCGCTGTTCCCCTCGATGGCGGACAGTTCCATGGCCGACGGTCCGATGGCCGACGGCTCCATGGGAGTCGGCTCCACGGGAGTCGGCTTCATGCCGGCCGGCTCCGCGGCCGGCTCCGCGGCCGGCAGCGCGCCGGCCCCCGGCGACGGCGAGCGCCCCGCCCGGGATCCGTACCGCGAGTGCCGGGCCGTACGCAGCCTGCTCGTCCGCCTCGCCGGCCGCCGCGGACTGCTGCTCGTCCTGGACGACCTGCACCGCGCGGACGCCGACTCCCTCGATCTGCTCGGCTATCTGCTGCGCCGGCCGCCGCAGGCCCCCGTGGTGATCGCCGTCGCCCACCGCCCGCGCCAGCTCGGCCATCAGCCGATGAGCGCGCTGGCGGAGGCCGTCTCCCGCGGAGTCTGCCGCCGGATCGAGCTCGAACCCGGAGGCGAGGAGCTGCTCGCGCTGCTGCCGGCCCATCTCGACGAGCCCACCCGGCGCTCCCTGCTGCGGCACAGCGAGGGGAACGCGGGGGTTCTCCTCGCCCTGGCGGCCCTGCATGCGGAAGGCGGCGCCGGCGCCGTACCCCCCGAGCCGCCCCCGCAGGTGTTCTCCACCGCACTGCACGACTTCCAGGATCTCGGGCCGGCCGGCTGGGCCGTGATCCGTGCCGCCGCCGTGCTCGGTGACGGTTTCGACCTGTGGATGGCCGCCGAGGTGGCCCAGCTGGACGAGACCGCCGCCCGCGAGGGCATCGACGAGGCGCTGGCCGAGGACCTGGTGCAACCCCTCGGCGACGGCTGGGACTTCGCCTTCCGCAACCCGGTCGTGCGCGCCGTCGCCTACCACTCGGTGGGCCGCGGCCGGCGCTCCGGCGCGCACGCCAGGGCGGCCGCCGCACTGCGTGCCCGCCGAGGCCCGATCGAACTCCGCGCCCAGCAGCTGCTGCACGCCGTCGAGGTCGCCGACGACGACGTGTGCGCCCTGGTCGAGGCCGCCGAACAGACGGCACTGCGCGATCCCGCCGCGGCCATGCGCTTCAGCCGGCACGCGCTGCGCCCGACCGTCGGCACGGGCCCCTTACTGCACGCGCGGGCCCAGGCGGTCCTCGGGCGGACCCTGCTGTGCGCCGGGGAGTACGAGGAGAGCGCCGCCCTGCTCCAGCAGCTCCTGGCCGCCGACAGCCCGCTGCCGCCGGTGGCGCGCGCCACCGTCGTCGACGCGTACGCCCAGGTGCAACGCCTGCTCGGCCGCTACGGTGCCGCCCGCGACCTGCTGCGTACCGAACTCTCCCGACCACTCCCGGACGGCACCGCCGAGTCCGCTGCCGAACACCGCACGGCCCGGCATCTGCTGCAGCTCACCTCCACGGCTCTGACCCTGGAGTCGGGCGGCCCCTGGGGCCCCGCGAACCAGGGAGCGCTGGCCCAACTCGCAGCGCAGGCACCGCAGCAGCTGAGGCCGGCCGCGCTGGCCGCGCTGGCCGCCACCGAGGCCCAGTTCGGCCGGATCGGGGCCGCGGAGGAGCACGCAGAGCGGGCCGCCGCGGCGTTCGACGCGATGGGCGACGACAGTCTCGCCCTGCACCTCGAGCCCCTGCACTGGCTGGCCGGCACCGAACTGCAGCTTGGCCGGCTGCGCGAGGCCGAGGCACGCCTCAGCCGAGGCGTCGAGCTCGCCCGCCACCTCGGGCAGCGCCATCTGAGTGCCCGGCTCCTCGTCGGCCTCGGGCTCGCCCAACTGCGCCTCGGACACTTCCCGGAGGCCCTCTCGCGGGCCGACGAGGCGGAATCCCTCGCGCACGACACCGGCAGCGCGCCGAGCCTCGCCCTCGCCACCTCGCTGCGCCGCGAGGTCGATCTGCTGCACGGCGTCCCCGGCGACGCCACCGCCGCTCCGGCCGCTGTCGTGCCGCTCAGCGAACTGAGCAACCGCGAGCACGAGATATCGGTTCTGGTCAGTCGCGGCCACACCAATCAGCGCATCGCCCGCGAGCTGAGCCTGAGCCCGAAGACCGTGGAGACCTATCTGGCCCGGGTGTTCCGGAAGCTCGACGTGTGTTCGCGCGCCGAGGTGGCCGCGCTGGTGGGCCGGGCCCACGGGCAGGAGGGCGCACCGCGACCGGAGCCCGTACCGAGCGGCGGGCCGGCCACATGACGGCCCGCTCCACGGCGGCCCGCGCGACGTCGGCCCGCTCGACGGCGGCCCACGACGCGGACTCCACCCCGGCCGCCGGCAAGGACCCCCGCGCGGCAGCCGAGACGCCGGACGGAGATCGCCGGCTCGGCGGACCCTTCTGGCGCCTGTGGTCCACCACCTTCGTCACCTCGTGCGGGGACGGGCTGCGGCTCGCGGCGATGCCCATGGTGGCCGCCCTGTTCACCCGCGATCCGATGCTGCTGTCCCTGGTGACCTTCGCCGGGCAGCTGCCCTGGGTGCTGGCCGGGGCGTTCGCCGGCGCCTTCGTCGACCGTCACGACCAGCAGCGCGTCATGCTCTGGTCGGACGCGAGCCGCGCGGTGCTCGCCGTACTGTTCACCGCCGCACTGCTCACCGGGTGGGCCGGCATCGGCCTGCTGATCGCCTTCGCCCTGACCATGGGCGTGGTGGAGACGCTCCGCGACAGCGCCACGATCGCCATCGTGCCGCGACTGGTCCCGCACACCGCCCTGGACAAGGCCAACAGCCTGCTGCAGGGCGCGGCCATGCTGTGTGTGGAACTCGCCGGCCCACCGCTGGCCGCCCTGCTCCTGGTCTCCCACACGTCCTGGCCGTTCGCGCTCAATGCGGTGGCCTTCACCGTGGCCGCGCTTCTGCTGCCCGGGCTCGCCGGAGTGGCACGCCCGATGCCGAAGCGCGGCGGCAGCACCCTCACGGCCGATGTGGCCGACGGCATCCGCTGGCTCTGGCGCCACCGGCTGCTGCGCAGCGTGTGCGCCCTGGTCGGGATCTTCAACTTCGCACTGAGCTCCGTGGTCGCCATCGCCGTGGTGTACGCCTACGAGGTGCTCGGCGTGAGCAGTGTCGGATACGGCCTGCTGATGGCGGTCATCGCCGTCGGCGGTGTCGCCGGCGTGGCCCTGGCCGCCCCGCTGGCCGCCCGGCTCGGCCGGGAACGGACCGTACTGCTGTGCTGCGGCGTCGCACCCGTGGCGTTCGCAACCGCCGGATCGGTGTCCCATCCGCTGCTCGCCGCGGGGGCGTTGGCGCCGGTCGGCATGGCACTCGCGGTGATCACCATCGTGACCACCTCGCTGCGCCAGGTCCTGGTACCGGCCGAGCTGCTCGGCCGGGTGAGCAGCTCCTACCGCCTGATCGCGGTGGGCATGTCCCCGCTCGGCGCCCTGACCGGCGGCGCCGTCGCATCCGCCGTCGGACTGCGCGGCCCCTTCTTCCTGGCCGCCGCCGTGCTCACGGCCGCCTGGCTGTGCGCCCTCGGACCGCTGCGCGCAGGCCCCGCCTCCCGTACCGCCGAGGACCTCACCGCGACCGACGCCGCCGCCCCCACCAGCGACGCCACCACCGCCCCCACCATCACCGACTCCGCGGACGACACCGACACCGGTGCCACCGCCCCCGGCAAGCCCTGGACAGGAGAGCGATGAACACCCGACAGCCCACCGTGATCGCGATGTGGAGCCCGCCGCGCTGCCGTTCCACCGCATTCGAGCGGATGATGATGGAACGGGGCGATGTGAGCGTCCTGCACGAGCCGTTCAACATCCTTGCGGTCAAGGGGAGTTACGAACTGGACGGCAAGGTGTACCGGGACCAGACGGCACTGTTCGATGCGGTCCTCGAGCACGCCGGTGCCGCGGACCGGCCGCTGTACTTCAAGGACACCACCGACTACCGCTTCGACGGGCTGCTCGCCGACCCCCGCTTCGTCACCGCGATCCGGCACACCTTCATCATCCGCGACCCCGCCGAAGCCATCGCCTCGCACTACGCACTCAATCCCGAACTCACCGCGGACGAGGTCGGATTCGGACACTGCTGGGAGATCTTCGACCTGGTACGGGAAGCCACCGGCAGCACTCCCGCCGTGGTCCACGCCGACGACCTGGTGCGCGATCCCGCGGGAACCGCCGCCCGGTACAGCGCCCTGACCGGACTGCCGCACCTGCCGCACGCGCTCAGCTGGGAGACGGGCGGGCGCCGCGAATGGCAGGTGTACTCCGACTGGCACCAGGACGTGGCCTCCAGCACCGGCATCCGCACCGGCAGCGGCGACTACGCCGAGACCGTGCACACCAACGCCCGCCTCGCCGACCTGCACACCAGCCAACTCCCGTACTACGAACGCCTGCTGGCCCACCGCATCAGCCCGGCCCCGGCAGCCGCCGACGCTCCGTCCCAGGAGGCCACAGTATGACCAGCCGTTTCGAGCAGACCGTCGTCGACTGCCAGGATCCGCGCCGCCTCGCGCTCTTCTGGTGCGGCGTACTGGGCTACACCGTGCACGAGGACCGCGACGGCGAGAAGGTCGAGATCGGTCCCGCCTCGCTGGCACCGCTGGCGGAGCTCCGCCGCGGCCCCGTCGCCCCGCAGCTGCTCTTCGTCCGCGACGAGGCCGCCAAGCACGGCAAGAACCGGCTGCACATCGACGTCTGCCCCATCGACTCCGACCAGCCCACGGAGGTCGAGCGGATCTGCGCACTCGGCGCGACCCGGGTCGACATCGGCGCCCCGAAGGACGCGAGTTGGACCGTCCTTGCCGACCCGGAGGGCAACGAGTTCTGCGTACTGCGCAGCCTCGCCCCCGGCGAGTACGAGGAGTAGAGGAGCAGCGGTGTACGACTCGGCCTCTCCCCAGGCGGTCCTGGACGATCACTCACCGGCCGGCGGCTGGCTGCGCCGCTGGCGCACGCCGGGCGACGGACCGCCCCGGCGCCGCCTGCTCTGCCTGCCACCGGCCGGCGGAGCCGCGCATCTCTACGCCGACTGGGCCCGGGTCCTGGGCCACACCACCGAGGTCGCCGCCGTGGAGCTGCCGGGACGTGGGGCGCGGGGCGGCGAGCCGCCGCTGAACCGCATGGCGGACATCGTCACGGGCGTCGAGTCGGCGCTCGACACCCTCCCCGAACTCCCCCTGGTGGTCTTCGGCCACAGCATGGGTGCGGTGGTCGGCTGGGAGCTCTGCCGCTCACTGCGCCATCGCCGCGATGTGCTGGTCCGGGGCATGGTGGCGGCGGCCACCCCCGCCCCCCATCTGCCGCCCCCGCGGCGCTGGCAGGCCGGATCCGACACCCGGGACGAGGACCTGCTCCGCCTGCTCGACCACTCGCAGAGCCTGCCGCCCGAGCTGCGCGGGAACGCCGAGTTCCTGCGCCTCTACCTGCCCGTCCTGCGCGCCGACGTCGAGGTGCTCGCCCGGCACCGGCCGCGCCGCGAGCGCCCGATGCCCTGCGCCCTGAGCATCTACGTCGGCGCCGGCGACCCCTTGGTCACCGAGCAGGACGCCTGGCCCTGGGCGCCCGGCGAGGTCTCGGGCGAACGGGCCCTGCACGTCTTCCCCGGCGGCCACTTCTTCCCGCACGAGCACCCCGGGCCCGTACTGCGCCGTCTCGCCAGGGACCTCGACACCATGACCGCCCCCTGACGGACCGAGCACCGCGCCGACAGCCGCCCGACCGACTTCCCGACGACCACATCCCGAGCGCGACGGAGAATCCCATGACTGCCAATGCCTCCTCCTCCCGACTCCTTGCCGGACTGTCGCCCGAGCAGCGGGCCCGTCTGACCGTCGAGCTCGCCCGTCGCAAGGCCGCCGCGAAGCCGAACGCGATCCCCGCGCTGCCGCGGCCCGAGGCGGGCCCGGACGGTGCGGCCCCGGAGTGGAGCTTCGCCGCGTCCCCCGGCCAGGAGCGGCTCTGGTACCTGCACCAGCTGGAGCCCGACTCCACCGCCTACGTCCTGCCCATCGTGCTCCGGTTGCGGGGTGTGGTGGATGTGGGGGTGTTGGAGGGTGCGTTGGGTTTGGTGGTGGAGCGGCATGAGGTGTTGCGGACG
>NZ_QUAK01000099.1 GCF_003429565.1 Streptomyces triticagri | reverse complement strand
AGCGCTGGTAGCGCTCCCGCGCGGCCTGGGTCAATGCGGGGTTGCGGGGGGTGTGGTCAGGGCTTGTAGGCCTCGCTCAGCTTGGGCGTCCACTTGCCCTTGTCGACCTCGTAGGCGGTCATCATGGTGTTGGTGGTGTCGCCGTATTCGTCGAACGAGACGGGGCCGGTGACGCCGTCGAACTTGACCTTGCTCATGGCGTCGAGGACTGCCTTGCGGCCGTCGTCGCCCTCGGGGAGCTTGCCGTCGTTGTCCTCGACGGCGATCTTCACGGCCTCGATGATCGACCAGGTGGCGTCGTAGGTGCCGCCCCCGTAGGCCTCGTAGGCGTCCTTGTATCCGGCGGCCTTGTAGTCCGAGATGAACTTCTTGGCGGAGTCGAGCTGCTCGACGGGCTTGCCGACGGAGGTGGCGAGGTCGCCCTGGGACTTCTTGTTGAGGCTGATGAAGTCGGCGCTGTAGATGCCGTCGCCGCCCATGAGGGGGATGTTGACGGAGCCCTTGAGGGACTGGCTCAGGGGTGCGGCTGCGGGGTATTCGCCGCCGTAGTAGACGGCTTCGGCGCCGGTGCTCTTGATCTTGGAGGTGACGGCGTTGAAGTCGCGGTCGTCGGGGTTGATGTTGTCGTTGCCGACGAGCTTCCCGCCGAGCTTCTTGAAGGTGTCCTTGAAGGAGGCGGCGAGGCCTGCTCCGTAGGTCTTCTGGTCGTCGATCGTGTAGACCTTCTTGATCTTCGCCTCGTTGTAGAGGTACTTCGCGGCGAAGGCGCCCTGGATCTGGTCCGTGGTGGCGGTGCGGAAGAAGGTGTCGAACTGGCGCTTGCGGTCGCCCTTCTTCCAGCCGTCGCCCTGGGTCAGTTCGGTGCCCGTGTTGGCGGGGGAGACCTGGGTGAGGCCGGCGTCGGCGAAGGGCTTCTGCATCGACTGGGAGACGTTGGAGTTCAGCGGGCCGACGACGCCCACGACGTCCTTGTTGCCGATGAACTTGCTGGCGTTCTGCTGTCCGACGGACGGCTGTGCCTGGTCGTCGAGCGGCTGGACCTTGAATTCGATGCCGTCGACCACGTTCTCCTTGTTGGCGATCTTGGCCGCAAGGTCGGCGGAATTCCGGATTCCGAGTCCGAGTGCGGAGAGGTCGCCGGTCAGGGGTGCGTCGACACCGATGACGACGGTGGTTTTGCTTCCGCCGCCGCCTTCGCTGCCGCCGTCGTCGTCGCGCGAACCGCAAGCGGTAAGTGTGAGAGCCCCGGTGGTCAACACCGTGGTGAGTATGAGCAAGGAACGGTTTCGCACGATGGGTCCTTTCCCTGGCGCGGCCTCCTCTTGTGTGAGGTGCCGTTGAGATCGCCGGGCCGTACTGGGGGTGGTACAGAGCCGTGCAATTCAGTTCGCGCCCGGCGGCGCGGTGACTGGCCGTGACTCTAAGCGCAGGTGAGGGGGACGGGGAGGAGCTAAGGCCATGATGTGACTCTCTTGTTATGCGAGTCGAAAAGGGGAGGGGGCAGGGCGGACAGAACGGCCCTTTTTGCGGGGTGCCGGAGTGTCCGATGGGTGAGAATTGGCAGTTCTGCTCAGGGGCATGGGGCGATCTTGCTCCTGACGGCGGAATGGAATGCGGGGGGCGGGAATGACGGTTTTGCTCGGCCGTCCGGAGCCTGCGCGGATTGTGTTCGGCGTATTGCGCTGATGTGACAGAGCGTGAGTGCGTCCGAATTCCGGACGCGTTCTCGCGATTTTCGGTCGGGATCCGGACCGTTTCCGGCCGAATTGTGCCCGGTGCGGAGCGTGTCGGGGGTGGAGCCGGGGCGGGGTGGCATGTCCCGGTTCGGCGCGGTCACTGCCAAATGCCCTCCGTGGGCGTGCCGTTGCGGTAGCGCCGCTCGCAGCCCCGCTCGACCTGGCGTTCCATCAGCTTCTCGGCGGCGGTGGTGCCGTGTCGCTGCTGCTCGGCGCGGCCTGCCTCCACGGCGGCAAGCAGGATCGTGTTCTGCCCGTTGGACAGCCCTTTCTGCATGAAGCCGCTGCCCGAGTTCTGCCCGCCGCGCAGCTCCTGCTTCGCCCAGTACGACACCAGGTCGAAACAGATCTCCTCGGGCGAAGTGGTGCGTGGCGCGGGGCTCTTCGCAGGGGCGGACCCGTCGTCGGAGGAGCCCTGGCAGCCCGCGAGCGCCATGGACAGCAGCAGGGCTGCGGTGACGGCGCAGCTGCGTCGGACGCGGCGATGGGGCCGCGCCCGGGGAGCGCCGCGGTGGAGCGCGGATGCCGGCCTCATGCGGTGAACGTAGCGCGCGGGGCCGGTGCCGGTCATGTGGTCCAACACGACGATGGGGCGCACCACTTGAGTGGTACGCCCCATGGGTGCGCCGCCCGGCGCGTCTGCGGCGGGGCGGCCGGCCGCTCAGGACCCGGTGCCGCCGGAGAGGTCGACGTCGCGCAGCATGCAGGTCAGTCGGGCGGTGCAGACCCGCTTGTCCTGCTCGTCGCTGATCACGATCTCGTACGTGGCGGTGGAACGGCCGCGGTGCACGGGGGTGGCGACGCCGGTGACCAGGCCGGAGCGGGCGCCGCGGTGGTGGGTGCAGTTGAGGTCGACGCCGACGGCCAGCTTGCGGGAGCCGCCGTGCAGCATCGAGCCGACCGAGCCGAGGGTCTCCGCGAGCACCGCCGATGCACCGCCGTGCAGCAGTCCGTAGGGCTGGGTGTTGCCCTCGACCGGCATGGTGCCGACCACGCGGTCCGCGGAGGCCTCCAGGATCTGGATGCCCATCCGGGTGCCGAGGTCGCCCGCCGAGAAGAGGGCCGGCAGGTCGAGGCCGAGAGCGGCGTATTCCTCGATGACCTCTTGCGGGAACTTCACGGTGTGCTGCTCGCCCATGGGCTCGGCTCCAGTTCGTCGTCGTACGGCAGTGCGTGTCGACTGCAACGTCTTGACTACCACGGTGGCTGAGCGCGTGCTTAGCGGGGGCGGTGTTCGCCTACGGTGTCAGGCCCGCTCCAGGCCTCAGTTCCGTTCCAGGCCTCAGATGCGCTCCAGGCCTCAGGCCCGCTCCAGGCGGATCACCACGGACTTGCCCGCCGGGGTGTTGCTGGTGTCCGCGGTCGCGTCGAGCGGCACCAGGACGTTGGTCTCCGGGTAGTAGGCCGCCGCGCAGCCGCGGGCCGTCGGGTAGTGGACGACACGGAATCCGGGCGCACGCCGCTCGGTGCCGTCCCGCCACTCGCTGACCAGGTCGACGTACGCACCGTCCTCGACCGAGAGTGCCGCGGCGTCCTCGGGATGGACCAGGACCACTCGGCGGCCGCCCTTGATGCCCCGGTAGCGGTCGTCGAGGCCGTAGATCGTGGTGTTGTACTGGTCGTGCGAGCGCAGGGTCTGCAACAGCAGGCGGCCCTCGGGCAGTTCGGGGTACTCGACGGGGGCTGCCGTGAAGTGGGCGCGGCCGGTCGCGGTGGGGAAGCGGCGCTCGTCGCGCGGGGCGTGCGGCAGGGCGAAGCCGCCGGGGGCGGCCACCCGTGCGTTGAAGTCCTCGAAGCCCGGGACGACTCGGGCGATACGGTCACGGATCGTGGCGTAGTCCTTGGTGAACTCCTCCCACGGCGTGGCGCTGGACTCGCCGAGCACCCGCCGGGCGAGGCGGCACACGATCGCGGGCTCGGAGAGCAGCCGCGGCCCGGCCGGCTCCAGGCGGCCGCGGGAGGCGTGCACCATGCCCATCGAGTCCTCTACCGTCACGAACTGCTCGCCGCCGCCCTGCAGATCGCGCTCGGTGCGCCCGAGCGTCGGCAGGATCAGGGCGCGCGCACCCGTCACCGCGTGCGAGCGGTTCAGCTTGGTGGAGACATGCACGGTGAGCCGGGCGCGGCGCATCGCGGCCTCGGTCACCTCGGTGTCGGGGGACGCCGCGACGAAGTTCCCGCCCATCGCGAAGAACACCTTCGCTTCGCCGTCGCGCAGCGCGCGGATGGCGCGCACCACGTCCAGACCGTGCTCCCGTGGTGGTGCGAAGCCGAACTCCTTCTCCAGGGCGTCGAGGAACGAGTCGGCCGGTCGCTCGAAGATGCCCATCGTGCGGTCACCCTGCACGTTCGAATGGCCGCGCACCGGGCAGACGCCGGCGCCCGGGCGGCCGATGTTGCCCCGCAGGAGCAGGAAATTGACCACCTCGCGGATGGTGGGCACGGAGTGCTTGTGCTGGGTCAGGCCCATCGCCCAGCAGACCACGGTCCGCTCGGAGGCGAGGACCATGCGCAGCGCCTCCTCGATCTCCGCGCGCTGGAGACCGGTGGCGGCGAGCGTCTCGTCCCAGTCCGCGGCGCGGGCCGCCTCGGTGAACTCCTCGTAGCCCTGGGTGTGTTCGGCGACGAAGGTCTCGTCGACGGCGCCTTCCGTCTCGATGATCAGTCTGTTGAGCAGGCGGAAGAGGGCCTGGTCGCCGCCGAGGCGGATCTGCAGGAACAGGTCGGTGAGCGAAGTGCCGCGGCCGGTGAGGCCCTTGGCCGTCTGCGGGTTCTTGAAGCGCTCGAGGCCGGCCTCCGGCAGCGGGTTGACGGAGATGATGCGGGCGCCGTTCGCCTTCGCCTCCTCCAGGGCCGAGAGCATCCGCGGGTGGTTCGTGCCCGGGTTCTGGCCGGCCACGATGATCAGGTCCGCGCGGTGCAGGTCCTCGAGCAGGACGCTGCCCTTGCCGACCCCGATCGTCTCGGTGAGGGCCGAACCGGACGACTCGTGGCACATGTTGGAGCAGTCCGGCAGGTTGTTCGTACCGAACTCGCGGGCGAAGAGCTGGTACAGGAACGCCGCCTCGTTACTGGTGCGGCCCGAGGTGTAGAAGACGGCCTCGTCGGGCGAGCCGAGTGCGTCGAGCTCCTCGGCGACGATGTCGAAGGCACGCTCCCACGACACCGGTTCGTAGGCCTCGGCGCCTTCGGCCAGATATACGGGCCGGGTGAGGCGGCCCTGCTGGCCGAGCCAGTAACCGCTGCGGCCCGCGAGGTCGGCGACCGGGTGCGCGGCGAAGAACTCCGGTGTCACCCGGCGCAGGGTGGCTTCCTCGGCGACCGCCTTCGCGCCGTTCTCACAGAACTCCGCGCGGTGGCGGTGCTCGGGCTCCGGCCAGGCGCAGCCGGGGCAGTCGAAGCCGTCCTTCTGATTGACGCGGAGCAGGGTGAGGGCCGTGCGGCGCACGCCCATCTGCTGCCTGGCCATACGCAGGGTGTGGCCGACGGCGGGCAGGCCGGCGGCCGCGTGCTGAGGCTCCTCGACCTCCGGCGCATCCTGCACGGGGTCACCGAACGGGGGCTTGCCTGCCATCACCGCACTCCTTCGCACCCTCACTCCCGGCCCGCCCCTGCGCGGTCCGGCCGCCTGTCTCCGATCCTCCCACGCGGCACCGACAGGGCCATGGGGTACGCCGGGTGCGCCCACGGGGCCCGGTCCGCAGCCGGTCACGGGTGCAGGGGGGGAGCGCACGGCGGGTGCCCGCGAGCCCGGGGTGGGCCCGACTGTCAGTGGGGCGTGGCAGGATCGTGGACGTGGCAGAGACAGCATCGAAGAAGACCCCCGCCCGAGACGAGAAGCGAGACGAGAAGCGCCCTCGCCTGATGCTCATGGACGGGCATTCCCTGGCGTACCGGGCGTTCTTCGCGCTGCCCGCGGAGAATTTCACCACCGCGACGGGCCAGCCGACGAACGCCATCTACGGCTTCGCGTCGATGCTGGCGAACACCCTGCGCGACGAGGAGCCCACCCACTTCGCGGTGGCCTTCGACGTCTCCCGCAAGACCTGGCGCTCCGAGGAGTTCACGGAGTACAAGGCGAATCGCTCCAAGACCCCCGACGAGTTCAAGGGCCAGGTCGAGCTGATCGGCGAGCTCCTCGACACCATGCACGCCGACCGGTTCGCGGTCGACGGCTTCGAGGCCGACGACATCATCGCGACCCTCGCCACCCAGGCCGAGGCCGCCGGCTTCGAGGTCCTGGTGGTGACGGGAGACCGCGACTCGTTCCAGCTGGTCAGCGAGCACGTGACCGTCCTCTACCCGACCAAGGGCGTCTCCGAGCTGACCCGCTTCACACCGGAGAAGGTCTTCGAGAAGTACGGCCTCACCCCCAGCCAGTACCCGGACTTCGCCGCCCTGCGCGGCGACCCCTCGGACAATCTGCCGGGCATCCCCGGCGTCGGCGAGAAGACCGCGGCGAAGTGGATCAACCAGTTCGGTTCGTTCGCCGAGCTCGTCGAGCGCGCCGAGGAGGTCAAGGGCAAGGCGGGCCAGAATTTCCGGGACCACCTGGAGGCCGTCAAGCTGAACCGCCGCCTGACCGAGATGGTCAAGGACGTCGACCTGCCCCGCACCGTCGAGGACCTGCGCCGCGAGCCGTACGACCGCAAGGGCGTGGCCGCCTTCCTTGACACCCTGGAGATCCGCAACCCGTCGCTGCGCGAGCGCCTCCTCGCCGTCGACCCGGGCGCCGAGGAGGCCGGCGACAGCGCACCGCCCGCCGAGGGCGTGGAGATCGACGGCAAGGTCCTCGCCACGGGCGAGCTCACCGCCTGGCTCGAAGAGCACGGCAAGGCGGTCCTGGGCATGGCCACGGTCGACACCTGGTCGCTCGGCACGGGTACGGTCACCGAGGTCGCGCTCGCCGCGGCCGGCGGCGCGGCCGCCTGGTTCGACCCGTCCCAGCTGGACGCGGCCGACGAGAACGCCTTCGCCGGATGGCTCGCCGACCCGGCCAAGCCGAAGGTCCTGCACAACGCGAAGAACGTCCTGCGGGTCTTCGCCGAGCACGGCTGGACGGTCGAGGGCGTCGGCATGGACAGCGCGCTCGCCGCCTATCTGGTCAAGCCGGGCCGCCGCTCCTTCGCACTCGACGCGCTCTCCCTGGAGTATCTGGGCCGCGAGCTGGCCCCGGCCTCCGCGGGCGACGGACAGCTCGCCTTCGGCGCCGACGAGGCGGCCGAGGCGGACGCCTTGATGCATCAGGCCCGCACCGTGCTCGACCTGGGCACCGCGTTCGGCGAGCGTCTGAAGGAGGTCGGCGCGGGCGATCTGCTGACCGACATCGAGCTGCCCACCTCGGCGCTGCTCGCCCGGATGGAGCGGCACGGCATCGCCGCGGACCGGCCCCATCTGCAGTCCATGGAGCAGCAGTTCGCGGGCGCGGTGCAGCAAGCCGTGCAGGAGGCGCACGACGCCGCGGGCCACGAATTCAATCTGGGCTCGCCCAAGCAGCTCCAGGAGGTCCTCTTCGGTGAGCTCGGCCTGCCCAAGACCAAGAAGACCAAGACGGGCTTCACCACCGACGCCGACGCTTTGGCCTGGCTCGCCGCCCAGACGGACAACGAACTGCCGGTCATCATGCTCCGCCACCGCGAGCAGGCCAAGCTCCGCGTCACGGTCGAGGGCCTGATCAAGACCATCGCGGCGGACGGCCGGATCCACACCTCCTTCAGCCAGACCGTCGCCGCCACGGGCCGCCTCTCCTCCACCGACCCCAATCTGCAGAACGTCCCGGTGCGCACCGACGAGGGCCGCGCCATCCGCCGCGGCTTCGTCGTCGGCGAGGGCTTCGAATCCCTGATGACCGCGGACTACAGCCAGATCGAGCTCCGCGTGATGGCCCACCTCTCCGAGGACGAGGGCCTGCTCGAGGCCTTCACCTCCGGCGAGGACCTGCACACCACGGTCGCATCGCAGGTCTTCGGCGTCGAGCGGTCCGCGGTCGACGCGGAGATGCGGCGCAAGATCAAGGCCATGTCGTACGGGCTGGCGTACGGTCTGTCGGCCTTCGGCCTGTCCCAGCAGCTCGGCATCGAGGCGGCCGAGGCGCGCGGCCTGATGGACACCTACTTCGAGCGGTTCGGCGGGGTCCGGGACTATCTGCGCCGAGCCGTCGACGAGGCCCGCGCCACGGGGTACACGGCGACGATGCTCGGCCGCCGCCGATACCTGCCGGATCTGAACAGTGACAACCGCCAGCGCCGCGAGGCCGCCGAGCGGATGGCGCTGAACGCGCCGATCCAGGGCACCGCGGCGGACATCGTCAAGATCGCCATGTTGAACGTGGACGGGGCGCTGCGTGCGGCGGGGCTCACGTCGCGGCTGCTGCTCCAGGTCCACGACGAAGTCGTCCTGGAGATCGCGCCGGGCGAGCGGGGCGAGGTAGAGGAGCTCGTGCGCCGCGAGATGTCCGGAGCGGTCACGCTGCGAGCGCCGCTGGACGTCTCCGTCGGAGTGGGCCGGGACTGGGAGTCCGCCGCGCACTAGCCCCTTCGGGGCGCGCTTTACCCGTCAGACCTCGGGCCCTTCCGCCCGTCCGGCTCCCTTCCAGCCCGTCCGGCGTTTGAGGACATCTTGAAGCCGCAGCTTCGAGCTCGAGCAGCGTCAGGCTCAAAGATGTCCTCAAACGCCGGACGGGCTGAAACTGGGAAACCGCAGGTCACCCGGACGGACGCCGAGTCCGGGCCCCCCGCGCCCATGGGCGCGATCGTGGGGGACATGCCCCTTCGCATACGCAGCTGGCACCCCGCCGTGGCCGGCGCCACCCTCGCGGCGAGCGTGCTGCTCGTACCGATATCCGCCGTGGCGGCAGACGCCCAGGCCGGCCGCCGCGCGGCCACCGCAGCCACCTGCCGCTTCGCCCGCGCCCCGTACCTCGCCGCCCGGACGTCCCGTGACGTCCGGGCGGCGCTGTCGTACGCACCGGGCGGCGGCCCCTCCGGGACGCACGAGGCACGCAGCGACCTGTGGTGCGCGATCGAGGAGAGCAGACGGCACGAGGCACAGAGCGTCGTGCGGGTGATCGTCACCGAGACCGTGCTGCGCAAGGCGGACGACGTCAGACGCCGAATCAACGACCTCAAGGAGCTCGACGGCCGCCCCGTGGCGCCGAGTTCGAGCAGTGCCTCCAGCCGGCGCGCACGGCCCGACGACGACGCCGACCACCCCGAACACCGCTACCACGACCGGCTCTTCCGCCTCGTGACCATCACAAGTCGACTGCTGAGGCGCGTCTACGGCAGGTCCGCCGCCGAGTTCGGACGCGTCGCACTGTGGGGACTTCCGGGTGAACGTGTGGGCGCCCGGCGGGAGTCCAACCGGTAAAAACCAGGCGGGAACGGGTGTCTGCGCGGCGGAAGTTGTCGTAGTGTCGCCTGGGTGTGCGCTGGGGAGCGCACGAGGCGGACCGGGAGGGGAACATTCGCATGGCAGCGGTATTCGGCCGGCGGCTACGCAAGACGACGGTGACCGCCGCGGTCGCAGCCGCGGCGGTGGCGGCCCTCTCGGCCTCCCAGGCGCCGGGCCTGACGGACACCCCGCAGGGCAGAAAGTCCACCAGCGACTCCTCGAGGCCTTCGGGCGACGACTCCGCGACGGGCGACTCCCCGTACTACACCGACCTGCCGCCCCTGAAGTCGCCCAAGCCGCCGGGTGACGGTGGCAAGGCGAGCCCGGGCGAGGCGGAGGCCGGAATCCCGGCGACCGTCCTCGACGCGTACAAGAAGGCCGAGTCGGCGCTGCGCGAGGCCAGGCCCGGCTGCAATCTGCCGTGGCAACTGCTCGCGGCCATAGGCAAGGTGGAGTCCGGCCAGGCCCGCGGCGGCAAGGTGGACAGGGACGGCACCACCCTGTCCCCGATACTCGGCCCGCAGCTGAACGGCGACGGCTTCGCCAAGATCACCGACACCGACGGCGGCGCCTACGACGGCGACACCACCCACGACCGTGCCGTCGGGCCCATGCAGTTCATCCCGCAGACCTGGTCCAACTGGGGCAAGGACGGCAACAAGGACGGCAAGAAGGACCCCAACAACATCTACGACGCGGCCCTCGCGGCCGGCCACTACCTCTGCGGCGACGGCCGCGACCTGGCGTCCACCGCCGACCTGCACCGCGCGATCCTCAGCTACAACCGCTCGCAGGAATACCTCAACACCGTCCTGACCTGGCTCGAGTACTACCGCAAGGGCACCCACGAGGTCCCGGACGGCACCGGCGTACAGCCCGACGACCGCAGCGACGCGAAGCGTCCGGGCGCGGCCGGCCCGTCGCCGAGCCCGTCACCGGGCAAGGGCTCCGGCGGTCCGTCCCCGAGCCCCGGCGGTTCCGGGAAGCCCGGCGGCGGAGGCGGTTCCGGCAAGCCGGGCGGTGGCGGCGGCGGTTCCGAGACCCCGGGCGGCGGCGGAGGCGGCGGTGGATCCGAGTCGCCGAGCCCCGGACCCGCCGACCGGGTGGCCGCACTCGAGGCCGCCTCCACGGGCGAGTTGACGGCCACCGAAGGCACCACCTTCGCCACCCGCCCGTCCGTCACCGCGCACGACGCCAAGGGCGCCGGGGTGACGAACGTCAAGGTGAAGTTCACCCTGGTCGGCGACACGGACACCCGGTTCGACGGCGGCGCGACCAGCGCCACCGTCACCACGGTGGCCGGCGGCCGGGCCATCGCTCCCGCACTCGAAGCGGGCGAGCAGACGGGCGAGTTCACGATTCGCGCCAAGGTCGTCGGCCGCACCCTGGCCGGCGTCGACCAGACCGCGAAGGTGACCGCGCGCCAGGCGGACGCCCTCGCACGGACCAGCGACAAGGCACTGACCTGCAAGCCGGGCGGTGAATTCGCCGACGCCGTCGAGGTGAAGGCGACCCTCGACGGCAAGGCCGCCGCCGGAGTCGAGGTCTCCGCCACCATGATCAAGGGCGCGGACGACGCCGAAGTCAACGACAAGGGCCCGTACTTCAAGGACGCCGAGGGCAAGACCCTGCGCACCCTGAAGGGCCTCGAGACCGATGTGAACGGCGTCCTGAAGCTCCCGAAGATCTACGCCGACGACACCGCAGGCACCCACCTGCTGCGCCTGACCGCGATCGGCGGCGGCACGATCACCGTCGAGCTCGAGATCGCCTAGAGGGAGACGCCCCCTGGGCCATCCTTGGGTTCCATGAACGACATCGAAGCCGAACTCGACGACTACCTCACTCGCTACGCCGGCACCCTCACCTCGTACGACTCCCGGGCCGCGGCCGAGCTGTGGGGCAGCCCCGGCATGATCCTCAACGACCAGCAAGGTGCCGGCGTTGTGGAGTCCCGCGAGGCCATGGCCGCCGGGCTGGAGCAGTCCTACCCCGTCTACCGCCGGCTCGGCCTCGCATCCGTCGGATACGAACGCCTCGGCCATCAACAGCTCAGCGACGCCATCTTCCTCGTCCGCGTGCGCTGGCTCTTCTACGACAGCGACGGCACCGAAATGACCGACAGCTTCGCCGCCTACATCCTGCGCCGCGGAGAAGAAGGGCTCCGAGCGTTCGTCTGCGTCCCCGCCGACGACGCGGAAAAGCTCCAAGCCCTCGCGGACAAGAAGGGCGTCAACCTCTTCGAGTAGTTCTCCGGCGCATCCCCCAGGCGCAGCACGCCCACCGCCCCCGGACCCCACCAGGTCCGGGGGCGGTGCAACGTGTTCTCATCTCGTCCCCGTGTTGCTACGGTGCCTCAGCCCTGACGCCGTATCAGATCCGGGAGGCCGAGCATGCGCGCCCTCATCGCCGCAGCAGTCGGTCTTGCCGCCGCGTTCGCCCTCGTCCTGACCATCACGGCCGTGGGAGCGCCGCCCGGCGAGACCTCGCCCGAACCGCTGCTGACCACCGTGCCCGAGCACCCGTAGGGAGGGCCGCCGCGATGCGCCGCAAGGCCAGTCTGATCCTGCTCGCGTTCGCCGTGTTCTTCACGGCGCTCTCGCCCCTGATGCGCTGGTACGCCTTCCCCCGCCTGGCGAAGATCCCGCCGAGCCAGTACCAGACCATGGTGCTCGAGGCGAAGCCCGCCACCCTCGTCGACTACGGCACGATGAAGCCGAAGAAGGTCGACAGGCTGACCATCGTGCAGACCCTCAAGGGCAACGTCGAGGAATCCGAGAAGATCGAGAAGTCCGCCGACCGCGATGTGGTCGTCTGGGACGCGCAGACCTACGTCGAGGGCCCCGACAAGAAGATGGTCTCCAAGATCCCCGAGCGCTACATCTTCGATGCCCACAGTCAGGACCCCGTACACGCCAGTGGGGAGTCGGCCGACGGGCATCCGGTCAAGCGCGAGGGCATCGAGTTCAAGTGGCCGTTCCTGACCGAGAAGCGGGACTACACCTACTTCGACGCGCGCACCCGCACCTCCGCACCGATCCACTACAAGGGGGAGCAGACCTTCCGCGGCGTCGACGTCTACTACTTCGAGCAGACCATTCCGTGGACCAAGGTCGACTTCCCCAGCGTCATGCCTGTGGAGGGCATCGACCCAAGGACGCTGGAGAAGGAGTCGGGCACCACGATGTGGTACACGACGGTCCGCAAGTTCTGGGTCGAGCCCACCACCGGCGCCCCCGTCTACGGCGAGGAGGAGCACAAGGAGGAGATGCGCGGCGGCACCCTCATCGGGGAGGGACGCGACAAGGTCACCGCCTTCTCCGGCCATGTGAAGATGCGTGAGGACTTCATCGAGTCCACGGTCGACCTGGTGAAGTCCCAGCGGATCCTGGTCCTGCTGCTCACCAGCTACCTGCCCTGGGGATTCCTCGTCCTCGGCGCCGGACTGCTCGCCCTGTCCCTCGTCCTCGAAGCCCGCAGTCGGCGCCCCGGCGATCCACCGGCCGATCCCAGCCGCAGCCCGGAACCGGAACCGGCAGCCGCCTGACCTCACACGCGCCGCCAGCACTCGGACCCGCCTGCCGGTCGCTCAGCCGCGGCCGCGCCCCTCGAGGCGAGCCTTGGTGTGCCGGGTCGGCTCCGCCTCGGCCGGATGCTCAGGCCAGGGATGCTTCGGATAGCGCCCGCGCAACTCCGCCCGCACACCGCGATAGCCGTCCCGCCAGAACGACGCCAGGTCCGCGGTGACGGCCGCGGGCCGGCCCGCCGGCGACAGCAGATGCACCACAACCGGAACGCCGGCGACCTCGGGTGTCCCGGCCGCACCGAACATCTCCTGCAGCTTCACCGCGAGCACCGGCCGCTGCGGATCGGTGTAGTCGAGGCGGATCCGGGAACCGCTCGGCACCTCGATACGCTCCGGCGCCAACTCGTCGAGCCGCGCCGCCTCACCCGTCGCCCAGGGCAGCAGCCGCCGCAACGCCTGGCCCGCATCGATTCGCCCCAGGTCCGCCCGCCGCCGGGACCGGGACAGCTCCGGCTCCAACCAGTCGTCCACGCGCGCGTGCAGCGCATCCTCGGACACGTCGGGCCAGGGCTCCCCGATCTGCTCGTGCAGGAACGCAAGCCGCCGGCGCAGCTCCTCGGCGTCCCGGGACCAGCGCAGCAGCCCGGTGCCCTCCGCCCGCAGCCCGTCGAGCAGCGCCGCCCGCACCTCCGCGGCGCCCGGGTCGGCGAGCGGACGTACGGTCAACTCCACGGCGCCCAGGCGCTCCACCCGGCGCGCCAGCACATCGCCGCCGGCCCAAGCCACCTCCCGTACCTCCTCGTGGAGGGCGCCCGCGGCGGTACGGGCGATGTCCTCGTCGACGACCGCGCCGAGCCGTACGCGCGCGTGGGCGCTGCCCGTCGGACGGTCGGCCACGGCCACCGCGATCCACTCGGCGCCGTGCAGCACGGAACCGGACGCGACCTCCGCGCCGGTGCCGGACACCATCAGATGGCCGCCGCCCCTGCGCCGCGCAAGCCGCTCGGGGAAGGCCAGCGACACCACGATTCCGGCCGCCCGGTCGTCGCCCGAGCCGCCGTGCGAGGCCGCACCGGCCTGCGGACCGCCGCCACCTCCCGCCAGGTTCGTCTCGAGGCGGCGGGCCTCCGTACGCCAGCGACTGCCGTAACCGTCACGGCCCGCGCGTGCCGCGCGGAGGCAGGAGGCGAGGTCGTCGCCGTACTCGCGCGGCGGCTCCTCGCTCAGCAGCGCCACCACCTCGGCGGCCCGCCGCGCACCCACCTCGCGCGCGCCGTCGAGCAGCGCCCGCGCGAGCCGCGGATGCAGGCCCAACCGGGCCATCCGTACGCCCCGTTCGGTAACCCGGCCCGAACCGTCCACGGCCCCGATCGTCGTCAGCGTCTCGCGCGCCACGGCCATCGCACCGGCCGGCGGCGGGTCGAGCAGCGCGAGCCCCGCGGCGTCCGGATCGCCCCAGCACGCGGCCTGCAGGGCGAACGCCGTCAGATCGGCCACCCGGATCTCCGGCAGCGGGAACCGCGCCAGACGACCGTCCTCGGCCTCTGACCAGCAGCGGTACACCGTGCCGGGCGCCTCACGGCCCGCCCGCCCCGCCCGCTGCCGTCCGGCCGCCGCCGACGCCCGCACTGTGGTCAGCGCGCTCAGACCTCGCGCATGGTCGATGCGCGGCTCGCGGGCCAGGCCGGAGTCCACCACGATCCGCACCCCCGGCACGGTCAGGCTCGACTCGGCGACCGACGTGGCAAGGACCACCCGCCGCCGCCCGGACGCAGTGAGCACCGCGTCCTGCACGGCGGCCGAAGCCCGGCCGTGCACCTGCAGCACCTCGACCCCGTCCAGGCCGCCCAACTGCCCCGCAACCCGCCCGATCTCACCGACACCGGGCAGGAAGCAGAGCACATCGCCCTCCCGCTCCGCGAGCGCCCTGCGCACCACCGACGCGACATGCGCCAGGAGCGCCGGATCCACCCGCATCCCGTGCGGCGGCCGCACCGGCCTGGCCGGCGGCGCCCAAGCGACCTCCACCGGATGCGCGACACCCGCCGCCTCGACCACGGGCACGTCACCGAGCAGCCGCGCCCACCCCTCGGCGTCCGTGGTCGCCGACGCCGCCACCAGGCGAAGCTCCGGGCGCAGCGTCCCGCGTACGTCGAGCAGGAACGCGGCCACCGTGTCGGCGTCCAGATGCCGCTCGTGGCACTCGTCCAGGACGACCGTGTCGACGCCGGTCAACTCCTGGTCCCGCTGCAGCCGTTGCAGCAGCACCCCCGTCGTGACGACCTCCACGCGCGTGCGGGGGCCGACCGCCCGCTCGCCGCGCACCGTGAAGCCGACGCTCTCGCCGACCCGTTCACCGAGCAGCCAGGCCATCCGCCGGGCCGCGGCCCGCGCGGCGATCCGCCGCGGCTCGGCCACCACCACACGGTGCGCGGGCCCGGCCCCGGTCAGACCGGCGAGCTCGAGCGGCACGAGCGTCGTCTTGCCGGTGCCGGGCGGTGCGCAGAGCACCGCGCCACCCCCGTCGTCGAGCGCCGCGCGCAGGGCGGGCAGCGCACTGCGTACGGGCAGCCGGCCGAGGTCGTCGTAGCGGATCACACCCCAAGTCTCCCGGACGCCGAAGCCGCGCCGACGGCTGCACCCGGCCGGCCGGTCAGCCCGTCGCCGTCTCCTGCCGCTCGCAGACGAAGATCGCCGTGCCGGGGATCAGCCCGCCGCGCAGCGGAGACCAGCCGCCCCACTCCTGCGTGTTCCATGCGGGCCATTCCGGTTCCACCAGATCCACCAGGCGGAATCCGCCCGCGACCACGTCCCGCACCCAGTCGCCGATCGTGCGGTGGTGTTCCACATAGACCGCGCGGCCCTGCTCGTCCTGCTCGACGTACGGCACCCGGTCGAAGTAGGAGGCGCTGATCGAGAGGCCCTCGGGTCCGGGCTCGTCCGGGAACGCCCACCGGATGGGATGCGACACCGAGAACACGAACCGCCCGCCGGGCCGCAGCACCCGGCGCACCTCCCGCAGCACCAGCTCCGCATCGGCGACGAACGGCAGCGCGCCGTACGCCGAGCACGCCAGGTCGAAGGAGCCGTCCGCGAAGGGCAGCCCGCCTGCGTCCGCCTGCACGAGACCCACCGTGTGGTCGCGGTTCAGGAGGTCGTCGATCCGCAGGGCGTGCTGCAGCTGCCGGTGCGAGAGGTCGAGCGCCACCGGGCGGGCGCCCTGGGCGGCCAGCCAGCGCGAGCACTGCGCCGCACCCGCGCCGATCTCCAGGACGCGGCGGTCCTGCAGGTCCTCGACCGGGCCGAGGAGGCCGGCCTCCACCTCGTCCAGGCCCTCCGGTCCCCACACGAAGCGGTCGTCGCCGAGGAACGTGCCGTGCTCCTGCTGGTACTCGTCGGCGTTCCCGTCCCACCAGCCGCGATTGGCCCGACTGCTCTCGGCGACACCCGCGCTGCGCCGCGTCGCCACGGGCTCGGCGGCCTCCGAGTCCACAAGGGGCAGCCCGTGCGTCCCGGACCTCTCGTGCGTCCCGGACCTGTCGTGCGTCTCGGACTCTTGGATGATCGGCTCCATCGTCGTACTCTCAGCTCGAAACCGGCGGCCGTCGACCGCCGTGGGGCACAGGGTGACAGTGTGCTCCACGCCGGGTGGCGCGGGCGCCGAGAGTGACCTGTGCCGGGTATGCGGCGATCCGCCCCGGGTGTGCGCCTTCGCGCATTGACCCTGCCCGACGGCCCCCGTATGCTACAAGTTGCGCTGCGGGCCTGCGCTCCTCAGACAGAGCAGGGCGCGCTCGCATCTGTTGTATGTCCCCTCGGTCGTCGAGGCGCTGATGGACTTTCCCGGGAAATCTCCCTGGCAGGACCGCGCCTTTCACACTGTCCGGCTTCTGCAGAGCGAAACGGGCTCCCGGCGTAGCAGTACCTACGACTCACCGTCCGTACCGGAGCCCTTTCCCACATGACGAGCAGCACCGAGACCACCGCCACCACTCCGCAGGTAGCGGTCAACGACATCGGTAACGAGGAAGCCTTCCTCGCCGCGATCGACGAGACGATCAAGTACTTCAACGACGGCGACATCGTCGACGGCGTCATCGTGAAGGTCGACCGGGACGAGGTCCTGCTCGACATCGGTTACAAGACCGAAGGCGTCATCCCCTCCCGCGAGCTTTCGATCAAGCACGACGTCGACCCCAACGAGGTCGTCGCCGTGGGCGATGAGATCGAGGCCCTGGTTCTCCAGAAGGAGGACAAGGAAGGCCGTCTCATCCTGTCCAAGAAGCGCGCTCAGTACGAGCGTGCCTGGGGCACGATCGAGAAGATCAAGGAAGAGGACGGGATCGTCACCGGTACCGTCATCGAGGTCGTCAAGGGTGGTCTCATCCTCGACATCGGCCTCCGCGGCTTCCTCCCGGCCTCCCTGGTCGAGATGCGCCGCGTCCGCGACCTCCAGCCCTACGTGGGCAAGGAGCTCGAGGCGAAGATCATCGAGCTGGACAAGAACCGCAACAACGTGGTCCTGTCCCGCCGCGCCTGGCTGGAGCAGACCCAGTCCGAGGTCCGCCAGACGTTCCTCACCACCCTGCAGAAGGGCCAGGTCCGCTCCGGCGTCGTGTCCTCCATCGTCAACTTCGGTGCCTTCGTGGACCTGGGTGGCGTCGACGGTCTGGTGCACGTCTCCGAGCTCTCCTGGAAGCACATCGACCACCCCTCCGAGGTTGTCGAGGTCGGCCAGGAAGTCACCGTCGAGGTCCTCGACGTGGACATGGACCGCGAGCGCGTCTCCCTGTCGCTCAAGGCCACGCAGGAAGACCCGTGGCAGCAGTTCGCCCGGACCCACCAGATCGGTCAGGTCGTCCCCGGCAAGGTCACCAAGCTCGTTCCGTTCGGTGCGTTCGTCCGCGTCGACGAGGGCATCGAGGGCCTGGTGCACATCTCCGAGCTGGCCGAGCGCCACGTGGAGATCCCGGAGCAGGTCGTCCAGGTCAACGACGAGATCTTCGTCAAGGTCATCGACATCGACCTCGAGCGTCGCCGCATCAGCCTCTCGCTGAAGCAGGCCAACGAGGCCTTCGGTGCCGACCCGTCCGTCGTCGAGTTCGACCCGACGCTGTACGGCATGGCCGCGTCCTACGACGACCAGGGCAACTACATCTACCCGGAGGGCTTCGACCCCGAGACCAACGACTGGCTCGAGGGCTACGAGACCCAGCGCGAGGCCTGGGAGACCCAGTACGCCGAGGCGCAGCAGCGCTTCGAGCAGCACCAGGCCCAGGTCATCAAGTCCCGCGAGGCCGACGCCCAGGCCGAGGCCGAGGGTGCGGCCGCGCCCGGCGGTGCGGCCCCGGCGCCCTCCGGTGGCGGTAACGCCGGCGGCGGTTCGTACTCCTCGGAGACCACGGACAACTCCGGCGCCCTCGCCTCCGACGAGGCCCTGGCCGCGCTCCGCGAGAAGCTCGCGGGTGGCCAGAGCTGACGACGGCTGACGGCCGGCGGCAGCCAGTAGCACACTGAGGCCCGCACCCTTCGGGGTGCGGGCCTTCGTGCTGCCCGCTTCTGCCCTTCCGCGGCGCAACTCCCGTACGCCTCGCGTGCGATGAGGACTCTGCCCGCATGCCCGGGGCGGGAATGCGGACGGGCCGCTGCGTGTTCTTCGGGGGGAACACGAGGAGGAGCGGTCACAGTGCTTGATCCCAAGGGTTTGTACGCATGGGAGCCGAAGGGCCTCGCCGTCGTCGACATGGCGCTGGCGCAGGACTCGGCCGGACTCGTCATGCTCTACCACTTCGACGGATACATCGACGCGGGCGAGACGGGTGACCAGATCGTCGACAAGCTGCAGGACTCTCTCCCCGGTCAGGCCGTCGCCACCTTCGACCACGACCGGCTGATCGACTACCGCGCCCGCCGTCCGCTGCTCACCTTCGAGCGGGACAGCTGGACCCACTACGAGGTGCCGGAGCTCACCGTGCGCTTGGTGCAGGACGCCACCGGCGCACCGTTCCTGCTGCTCTCCGGTCCCGAGCCGGACGTGGAGTGGGAGAGGTTCGCGAGGGCCGTGGAGCAGATCGTGGAGCGGCTCGGAGTGCGCCTCGCGGTCAACTTCCACGGCGTCCCGATGGGCGTGCCGCACACCCGCCCGGTCGGACTCACCCCGCACGGCAACCGCACGGACCTGATCCCCGGCCACCGCAGCCCCTTCGACGAGGCCCAGGTGCCGGGCAGCGCGGCGGCCCTCATCGAGTACCGGCTGATCGAAGCGGGCCACGACGTGCTCGGCGTCGCCGCACACGTACCGCACTACATCGCGCGCTCCGCCTACCCGGACGCCGCCCTGACCGTCCTGGACGCCGTCACCTCCGCGACCGGCCTCGTACTGCCCTCGGTGGCGCATGCGCTGCGCACCGAGGCGCACCGCACCCAGACCGAGATCGACCGCCAGATCCGGGAGGGCGACGAGGAGTTGGTGACCATGGTCCAGGGCCTTGAGCACCAGTACGACGCCGCGGCCGGAGCCGAGACCAGGGGGAACATGCTGGCGGAGCGGGTCGACATCCCCTCCGCCGACGAGATCGGCCAGGAATTCGAGCGGTTCCTGGCGGAGCGGGAGGGCGACGGCTGAGCGGCCGCGGGATGCGCAGGGGCCGGCCCATGGGCAGTCCCTGGCCCCGCGGCTAAGCTGCCGGGCATGCTGAAAGTTGGCCTGACCGGCGGAATCGGTGCCGGTAAGAGTGAGGTGTCCCGGCTGCTCGACTCCTACGGAGCGGTCCTCGTCGACGCCGACCGGATCGCCCGCGAAGTGGTGGAGCCGGGCACCCCCGGTCTGGCCGCGGTCGTCGCGGCGTTCGGCGAGGAGATCCTGACGCCCGACGGCGCCCTCGACCGGCCCAGGCTCGGGTCCGTCGTCTTCGCCGACCCCGAGCGCCTGTCCGTACTCAACGGCATCGTGCATCCACTCGTCGGCGCACGCTCCGCCGAACTGGAGGCCGCCGCGCCGCCGGACGCCGTGGTGGTGCACGACGTCCCGCTGCTCGCCGAGAACGGCCTTGCCCCCCTCTACGACCTGGTGGTCGTCGTCGACGCCTCGCCCGCCACCCAGCTGCACCGCCTGGTGCAGCTGCGGGGCATGAGCGAGCAGGACGCCCGGGCCCGGATGGCCGCGCAGGCGGACCGCGAGAAGCGGCTCGCCGTCGCGGACGTGGTCATCGACAACGACGGCCCGCTCGAGGCCCTCGAACCGCAGGTGCGGGCCGTCTGGGAGGACCTCGTCCAGCGGGCCAGGACCGGCCCCGCAGACGCAGCGGAATAGCCCGGAAGACCGGCTGGTTGAAGGGGGCAATCAAGGAAGGATGCGCTCGTGTCCCAGAGCTTCAGCCGTACCCCCGAGACGGACATCATCGACTACCGGTCGGCCGAGCACCTGCTCGCCGCCCGTGATCCGCGCGGTGCGATCAAGCTGCTCGACGAGGTGATCGGCCAGCACCCGGAGAGCACCGCGGCCCGCCTGCTGCGCGCTCGGGCCTTCTTCGCCGCTGCCCAACTGCGGGCCGCCGAGCTGGAGTTCACCATCGTCCTGGAGCGCGAGCCGGACAACGCGTTTGCGCACTTCGCGCTCGCCCGCACCTTCGAGCGGGCGAACCGTCCGGATCAGGCCAAGCGGCACTTCCGCCTCGCCGCCGCACTCGATCCGCAGCCCGAGTACGTCACCGCGGCCAGGTTCGAGCAGACGTGAGCCCACGCAGGACCCCGCCACGGCGGGACGGACGCTGAACAGGCCGGAATGCGGAGTGCACTCCCTCCCGGTCAGCGGTCCGTCCCGCCGTGGTCCGGTTCGTAGGGCGGTACGTCACGGCCGGGCTGGTAGTGCGGGCCCTGCCGGATGTGCCGTACCACCAGGACCAGGTCGACCGTGACGATCAGCCAGAGGATCCCGCAGGCCAGCGCCCAGCCGGGCCGGCCGACCAGGGCGAAGGCGACCGTCCCGCCGGCGGTCCAGATCAGGCCCCACACGCTGAGCCAGAAGCGCATACGCAGGGCACTGCGTGCGGTGACGGGTTCACTGCCTGTACGCATCGGTGCTCATCTCCCGCTGCCGGCTTCCCCCTCCATGATTCACCCGGTGGCCGCGAACCCCCAACACGCACGGTGCCTCAATGCCGGAACGGCCCGGTGACCTCGTAGGTGATGCCACCGGAGCCGGTGCGCTCGCCGCTGGTGCCGCGCTGCGAGGAGAAGTACAGCCGGCTTCCGTCGGGGGAGAAGGCCGGTCCGGTGATCTCCGATTCCGACTGGTCGTCCAGGCGCAGCACCGGGGCGACGACGCCGTCCGGAGTGATGATGTTGATCTCCATGTTGCCGCCGTCCTCCGCGACATAGAGGTCGCCCGCCGTGCTGCCGGTGACGTTGTCGACGCCGTCGAGCGGGCCGCCGCCGCTGTAGACGGCCGTCACGGTCTGCGCGCGCGTGTCGTACGCCCATACCGAGCGGTCGCCCTTGGCGGTGAAGTAGCAGACGCCGTCCGCGTAGTGGCAGCCTTCGCCGCCGTCGAAGTGGCGGGCCTCGTCCACCTGGTGGCGGGTCTGGACCAGGGGCGCGTCCGGATCGGGGACCTCGCGCCACTCCACCGAGTCGCCGCCGGTCGAGCAGAGCACCTCGAGCCGTCCCGCGGTCAGATCGCCCCAGGTGTCCGGCGTGTAGCGGTACAGACAGCCGTCGTCCTCGTCCTCGGTGAGGTACACGACCTCGTGGTCCGGGTCGCAGGCGGCGGCCTCGTGCTTGAAGCGGCCCATCGCGTGATGGGAGCGCGCCGGCACTTCGCCGTACGGGTCGGTCTCGAAGACCCGGCCGCGGTGGATCTCCTCGCAGGACAGCCAGGTGTGCCACGGTGTGGCGCCGCCCGCGCAGTTGAGGTTGGTACCGGACAGGATGCGGTACGCGTCCGAGACGCTGCCGTCGGCCGTGAAGCGGAGCGCCGACACCCCGCCGATCAGCGGAAGTTCGGAGTTCGACACATAGATCCAGCCGTCACCGTCCGGGAAGCAGGCTCCGCCGTCGGGCGCCGAGTGCCACAGGATGCCGCCGACCGAGTGCAGCGACTTCGCGACGATGCGGCCGGTGAATCCGGCGGGCAGGGCGAGCCCGTTGCCGTCCGGTGCGCCCAGCGGTCCGTACGGGCTCTCGGCGGCGGCCGGCCGGGCCGGTGCATCGGCGGCGGCCTGCTGCCAGAGCGCGCCGGAGAAGGCGACGGCTCCGGCTCCGGCGGTGACGATGCGCAGGAAGGTGCGGCGTTGCAGCGGCATGGGGGCCTCTCCGTCAGGGGGCGGGCAGGGCGGTGCAGGGGGCGCCGCCGCATACATCGATGACCCGCCCGGTGGTCAGGAAGGTGGCCTTCTGCTGACGGGCGGACGGCATGTTGCGGGGATCCTCGTGCGGGTCGGCGCCGTGACCCGGTTCGCCGGGCGGGGTGTTGGACAGGGGCGGGGTCGGTGTGCCGCTGTCCCAGACGACCATCGCCGAGCCCTGGTACGGCAGTCGGGCCGGACGGATGCCCCAGTGCGGGACCCGGTCGGGGCTGCGGCCGTCGGCCAGGGCTGGGGTGACGAGCCGGGCGCCGATGGTGCGGGCCTGTACATCGGCGGCGATGTTCGCGACCTGGTGGTCGCCGTACGCGATGTGCATCAGGACCGACTTGGGCGGGGAGTGGCCACCGGTGCGGTCGCCCGGGCGGCCGCGGGCGCCGGTCAGCACGCTCGCGTAGCCGTTGGTCTCGCCGCGGTCCCAGACCATCTGGTAGAGCCCGAGCACCAGTTGCTGTCGGAGCCGGTCCGGGTACGCCACGTCGAGGATCTGCTGGAACGGCGCGAAGTCGGCGCTGCGGTTGAGCAGCAGGCTGTAGTTCATGCCCGTCACGCCCAGCACGCCGCGCTCGATGTCGGGTGATGCGGCGACCAGGGCACCGCCCAGGATGCCGCCCTGGCTGTTTCCGTCGTACGCCAGGCCCTGCCGGGTGTCGAGCAGGGGACGTCCACCGGGGGAGCGGAACGCGGGATCGCGGGTGAGCCCCTGCGGGTGGATCAGTGCGCGCCCGAGGAACTGGGCGCCGAGCATGCCCTGTTGGGAGCGTTCGGGCACGGACGGGAAGAGGTTCATGTCGGACAGGGCGCCGACGACGACCGGGATGTCGTCCTCGGCCATGCCGATCCAGTCGGTGGCGCAGAACGTGAAGTTGTGTTCGCCGGCCATCGCCTTGACGTTGCCCGCGCCGACCTCGTTCCGGCTGCCCAACAGTCCGTGCCCGTACAGCGACGCGCTCGAGGGGGTGGTGAACGCGGAGCGCGGGATCTCGCAGCGGAACTCGGCGCGCTGGGTCCGGCCCGGCAGCCGGCGCGGGCTGCCGTCCCGGCCGCGGTGGAAGACCGAACCGGGCGGGCCGCCCGGCAGATCGAGATAGCTCGGCACCGTGACATGCCCGGTGACCTCGCGCGCGATCAGCGGGTCGTCCCCCGCGGTGAAGTCCTCGACCCCGGTGACCTGGAACTGCGGTGCGCGGGAGCCGAGTTCACCGAACGCCTGGTCGCGCACGGAGTACAGGTCACCGGTCAGATTCGCTTCGCTCGCCACCGTGAAGTCCCAGGCCAGATGCAGTCCTTCGGTGCGGACGCCGGCGCGGCGCAGCTCGTGCAGGACCGGTCGCAGCTGCCGCTGACGCTCGTACAGCGGATGGCTGCGCGGCAGGCGGGCACCGGCGGCCAGAGCGAACGGCTCGGGCGCGGGCAGCGCGCGGCCGGCGGAGTCCTTCATGCCGCGCAGCGCGACCAGATAGCGGTGTCCGGGCCGGAAGTTGCGTGCGGGGTGGATCAGCAGCGCCTGCCGGTCGCCGCTCGTGGCGTTCGCGTCCGCCTCGACCCAGTACGGGTGGCGGCGGCCGGTGGTGGCGTCGATCAGGACCACCGGGGCTGCGCGGTCCAGGGAACGCCCGATGTCGGTGATCGGGGCGGCGCCGGTGGCCGCCAGGTCGAGGCCCGGCACATGAGCGGTCACGGTCGAGCCCGGGGAAAACCCGTCGGAGCGGTTCCACGGCGCCGGATCGACCGGGCGCCCGAGGACGGGCCGGGGCAGTACATCGCCGCGGAACGCGACCCGGCGGCCGGTCTCGGTGCCCGGATCGCGGCGCGTGTACCAGTCGTTGGGGAACGGCAGCAGGCACTCGGAAGCGGTCAGCGGATCGCAGCCGCCGGGGCGTGCGGCACCGGCCTGCTGCGGCGAAGCGGCCGAGGGACGGTCGCCGGCCTGCGCGGGCTGCGCGAGTGCCGGACCGGTCGCGGCGAGGACCGCCGCGAGCAGCGTCGTCAGGAGCCGGTGCCGCATCGGATCAGCTCCCGGCCAGGTGTTCGGCGATCAGCCGGGCGTAGTTCTCCTCGCCCCGCCGGTTGGGATGCAGCGGTGCGGCTGCCGCAGTCGGTACGTATCCCTCGACCCACTTGTCGGAGGGTTTCCGGCAGGCGTCGTGGCCCTCGCTCGGGGTGGCCAGGTCCACGTACTCGGCGCCGTGTGCCGCGGAGGACGCGGCCATCACGTCGTTCAGACGGTTCACGTTGCCCTGCAGATAGTCGGCGTCCACGCCGAGCACCGGCTGGTACGGGAAGCAGCCGCCCGGCTTGATGTACAGGCCGTAACCGGCCACCACGACACGGGCGTCGGGCGCCTTGGCGGTGATCGTGTCGAGTACCGCGTCCAGCGCGGGGCGGAAGGCGTCGACGCGCTCGGCGACCTGGTCCACGCCGCCCTCGGTGAACTTCTCCTTGCAGGGCGTCGCGTTCGGGTCGAGGGTCTGGCAGTCCTGGGCCACGCCGACCAGTCCCGCGTCGTTGCCGCCGATGGTGAGGGTGACCAGGGTGGTGTCCGGTCCGAGCGCGTCGAACTGCGGCGGCGCCTCGCCCATCGGCACGTCGAGGAGTTCCAGCTTCTGCGGGGTCGTCATGTGGTCGCTCTTCGCTCCGCTGCAGGTGACGTCCCGCAGTTCGGCGACGCCCAGGGTGGCGGCCAGTTCGTGCGGATAGTTGTGCGTGGAGCGGCCGCAGGCCAGCGGGCCGGTCGGGCTCGGGATCAGCGGGCCGGCCGGCATGGAGTCCCCGAGGGCCACGTACACCTCCCCCTCGGCCGGCCGGGCACGCTCCTCGGCCGCCGCGGGTGCGGCGAGCGTGCCCGCGGCGAGCGCGGCCAGCGCGGCGCCACCGGCCAGGTTCCTGACGGTTCGACAAATCCCCGTGCGGTACGTCGAGTTCATGGTGGGCTCCCGGCGTCGTGGAATGTCCGCCGGTCACTATGCAGATTCCCGCACCGCTCTTTAACTGGTGGGTAACGCAGATTTATCGGGGGGCCTTTGTGATGCGTGACAAGGACGGCGCGAGAGCACGGCGGTCCGGTGCGCACCCGCGCGCGGACGCACGGCAGCCCGGCCCGCCGCACCGGCTGCTGCGTATCGCCGGGCGCCCGGCCGGACCGCATCTGCGCGCCCGCGTACCCGAGCTGACCCGCCGCGTCGTCGCCCGGCTGCGGGCCGAACTCCCGGTCTACGCGGAACTGCCGGGCGAGGAACTGACCGGTGACATCGCCGACATAGTCCAGCACAATCTGCGGCTCTTCGCCGACTGCGTCGAGCACCGCAGGCCCGCCACCGAGACCGAACTCGACCAGCAGCGCGACTCGGCCGCCCAGCGCGCCGAGGAGGGCGTCCCCCTCGACGCCATCCTCACCGCGTACCACATCGGCACCATCCTGTGCTGGCAGGAGATCTCCGCGGACGCCCGCCCGCACGAACTGGCCGATGTGCAGGAGACCGTGGACCGGATGATGGAGCTGCAGCGCCGGCTCACCTCAGCCGTCAGCGCCGCCTATCTGGAGGCCCGCAGCATTCTCGACAGGCAGGAGCACGACGGCCGGCACGCGCTGCTCGCCGCGCTCCTCGCCGGGGAGCCCGCACGGCTCGGGCCCACCGGACCTCGCCCGGCCGCGCTGTACGTGGCGATGACGCTCGCCCTCGGCACCCACCCCGACGAGACGGTGGCCGGCCCGGGCGCGGGCATCGCCGCACGGCGCAAGACCCGTCGGGTGCGCTCCGTACTGGACCGGCACACCGGGGAACCGGCCCTGACCGCGCTCGACGCCACCGGCGGAACCGTCCTGCTGCCGGTCGCGGAGCCGCCCTCCTGGGACGGGCTGCGGGCGCTGGTCGAGCGTGCGGGCGAATCGGCCGGCGTACCGGTCACGGCGGCCGCCACGGTCGCGGCGCCGCACGAGGTGGCGCCCGCCGTCACCCGCAATGCCGAGGTCGTCGACCTGGTGCGCCGCACCCGACGGCCGCCCGGCCTCTACCGCCTCGCCGATGTCCTGCTCGACTACCAGCTCAGCCGGCCGAGCGCAGCCCTGGACGATCTGGCGGCGCTGCTCGCACCGATCGAGGAGCGCCCCGGGCTGCTGCACACCCTGCAGACCTTCCTCGACGAGGGGCTCGACCGCAGGGCCGCCGCCGCGGCCCTGCACGTACACCCCAACACCGTCGACTACCGGTTGCGCAGCATCGCCCGTCTCACCGGTCTCTCCCCGGTACGGCCCGCGGATCTGCCGCAGCTCGGTGCCGCCCTGGTGGCGCGCCGCGCACGGGCCGGTGCGCCGGGCGAGGCGCGCGGTGCAGGCGCCGGAAGTGGGCCGGTTCCCGCCTCCTGACACGGCGTCGGTTCCGTGGCACGCTGCCCGTGCACGTCTTCCCGTACCCCCGCAGGTCCGCGCGGTGATTCCGCAACGACCCCCGCAGAAGGAGTACTTCGCGTGAGACGCAGCCTTCACACACCCCGGCGCATACTCGGCGCCCTCGCCGCGACCGGCGCACTCCTGGCCGGCACCCTCGTGGCGGCCGCACCCGCAACCGCGGCCCCGGGGTCCCCCACACACGTCAAGGCTTCGGACAGCGAGACCGGTCGGCCCACCGACACCGCGGCCTACTGGACCGCCGAACGCATGCGCGCCGCCGAACCGCTCGACCTGCTGCCCGCCGCGGTCGGCGAAGTGACCGACCGGATCGCCAAGGGCACCGAACTCCTCGTCCCGCCCACCGAGGCCCCGCCCGGCGCCGAGGCCTTCCCCGAATCCGGCGCACCCTGGACCGGCGGCGGCCAGGTCGCCACCACCTCGGGACGGGTCTTCTTCACCTACGACGGCCGGCAGGCCTCCTGCTCGGGCAACGCCGTGACCAGCGCCAACAAGTCGACGGTGCTCACCGCCGGGCACTGCGTGAAGATGGACGGCGCCTGGCACACCGACTGGGTGTTCGTGCCCGGCTACCACGACGGCGAGGCGCCGTACGGCACCTGGACCGCGGCCAAGACGCTCTCCACCCCGCAGTGGACGGCGAGCGAGGACATCAACTTCGACGTGGGCGCCGCCGTCGTCGAGCCGCTCGACGGCAAGCAGCTCACCGATGTCGTCGGCGCCCAGGGCGTGGCCTTCAACTCCGGCTACGACAAGGCCATGTACGCCTTCGGCTTCCCCGCGGCCGATCCGTACGACGGCACCGAACTCATCCACTGCAGCGGCAACTCGACCCGCGACGTCCTGCTCACCGACGACCACAGCCTGGGCTGCGACATGACCGGCGGATCCAGCGGCGGACCGTGGTTCGAGGAGTTCGACGAATCGACGGGCACCGGCCTGCAGAGCTCGGTGAACAGCTTCGGCTACACCTTCCTGCCGGGCTACATGTTCGGCCCGTACTTCGGCGACGACGCCAAGAACCTCTACGAGGAGGCGCAGACGAGCTGACCCGGTACGGCCCGCACGACCGCCGGCCGGAACCGCATCAGCGGGCCGGGCATCCGGGAACGGGTGCCCGGCCCGCCGCGTTGGACCGGCATGACCCCACAGACTCGGCCCGGCTACGGCGGCACCGGCCCCGGCGCCTTCACCCCCGACGGCTGTTCCGTCGACCTGTACACCCGACTGCCCGTCGGCGAGGAGCCACGCATCATCGCGGATGCCGCACCACCGGGCGCCCGCCTGCTCGAACTCGGCTGCGGCGCGGGCCGGATGACCCACCCCCTCCTCGAGCGCGGACTGGAGGTCACCGCGGTCGACGAGTCGGCGGAGATGCTCACCCACGTCCGCGGCGCGCGTACCGTGCACGCGAGCATCGAGGATCTCGACCTCGGCGAGCGGTTCGACGTGGTCACCCTCGCCTCGTTCCTGGTGCACTCCGGGCTCGACGGGGTCCGCGACCGGCTCCTCGCCACCTGCCGGCGCCATGTGCGCGACGACGGCTGCGTCCTCATCCAGCGCGAGGGCGCCGACTACCACAGCGTGGTGCCGCGCGAGCGCGTCCTGCCGGGCGGGCTCACCATCAGGATCGCCGCCGTCACGCCGGTCGGTGACGGTGTCGACGAGGTCCGCACCGAGTACGTCTGGCCCGATGCGGTGTGGACGCAGACCTTCCTGTCCCGCGAGCTCACCCACGAGGAGTTCGAGCGCCATCTGGCGGCGGCCGGCCTGGCGATCGACCGCATCCTCACCGACGACGGGATCTGGGTGCGCGCGGTGCCGGCCGGCTGACACCGCGCCGCCCGGCCGGCGCGCCGTGATTTTCCTCCGGAGGAGCGGGCGTACGGCGATGAGTCGGCGATCCCGGACCGGTCTACCCCTGTGACAGCACGCCGGACCGCTCACCCAGGAGATCACCATGTCCGAGGCCACCCTCCCCACCACGACCGGCGCCGGCACCGCCGCCCCCGCCCGTACCGCGTCCGAAGGCCCGGCGCGCAGCCGGAGCGCCACGATCGGGCTCAGAGTGCTCGCGACCGTTCTCGGCGTCTTCTACGCCGTGGCCAGTGGCGCGCCGAAGCTGGCCGCGCACTCGTCCGCCACCGAGAGCTTCGACCGGATCGGCTGGGGCGACGGCTTCATGTACACCATCGGCGCGCTCGAAGTCCTCGGCGGGATCGCCCTGTTGATCCCTCTCCTGTCCGGTGTCGCCGCGCTCGCCTTCATCGGCCTGATGATCGGTGCGACCGTGATGTCCCTGGTGTACTTCGACGCCGAGTTCTGGTTCACGCCGGTGATCCTCGTGGTGCCGCTGATCGTCATCGCCAGGACGCAGCGCCATCGGACCCTGCAGCTGGTCAGGCTCCTGAGCCGGCGTTCGTGAGTCGGGTGCCGGAGCGGTCGACGATCAGCCGGTGCAGATGGTCGGCCGCGGCCCGGCCGAAGGCCGGATCGTTGATGTGCGTGGGCAGTTCGTGGATCTCGACTGCGCTGCCGCGCAGGGTGTCGCGCAGCGCGGCGAAGAGCACGGCATCGGTCTCCGGATCGTGGTACGGGCCCGCGGGTGCGGGCCCGTCCGCGGGAGCGCCCAGGGTCGACATTCCGAGCAGCGGCAGGCACAGCGCCGCGGGTCCGAGTGCCGCCCGGAGCTTGCCGCCGATCCGCCGGCCCAGCTCGCCGACCTCCTCCGGGGTGGTCCTGATGACCGTGACCGACGGATTGTGCACCCGGACGTGCCGGTCGCGGAATCGGTCGGGCAGCGTGGCGAGCGGCCCGAACTTGACCATGTCGAGCGCGCCCACGCTGACCACCTGGGGTATCCCCGCCAGCCCGGCGGCCTCGAGCCGGTCCGGGCCGGCCGTGAGGACTCCGCCCACCAGATCGTCGGCCAGCTCGCAGGGCGTGAGGTCCAGCACTCCGGCGAACAGGCCCCGTTCGGCGAGCGATTCGAGGGCCCGGCCCCCGGCACCGCTGGTGTGGAAGACCAGGACCTCGTAGCCGAGTGCGTCGAGTCGGGCTCTGGCCGCGTCCACGCCCGGAGTCGTCACGCCGGCCATGGAGGCGGCGATCAGCGGCCGCCCTTCGTGCGGGCTCGTGCCTTGCGGGACCGTCCCTCCCACTGTCCGGCCTCGGGCCGCGAAATCCTTCGCCATTCCGGCGATCCCGGCGGCCGCGTTGGCGAAGACGGGGGCGGAGAGGCGGTTGACGCCCGCGATGTCGACGACCGAATGCAGCATCGCCACGTCCGAGCCGCCGACGTACGGCGACACATCACCGCCGGCCATCGACGATACGATCAACTTCGGTACGCCGACGGGCAGATCACGGACGGCACGGCCCGCGATCGAGGCCCCGCCGCTGCCGCCCACCGCGAGCACACCGTCGAGTCGGCCCTCCTCGTACAGCTGGGTCACCACGGCCGCGGCACCGGTGCCCATCACGGTCACGGCGGCGCCCCGGTCGGCCTCGGCCCGCAGCCGCTCCAGGTCGTCCCCGGCCGCGGCGGCGACGACGGCGCGCGCGATGTCGGCCTCGGTACGGGGCCGTCCGGCGACACCGGTGTCGACGAGGAGGACATCGACGCCATGAGCGGTCAGGCGGGCGCGGAGCCAGGCACATTCCTCACCCTTGGTGTCGAGAGTGCCCAGCAGCACGACAGTCGTCATGGGTCGGTCCTACGACGCGGACCCGCGACGAACAAGCCCCACCTTCGATTTTGAGCCTGTCCGGCGACTTGCGACTTTGAGCCCGTCCGGCGATCGAGGACGAGGCCGCCAGGCCGATGCCTGGAAGGTGAGCTCGACGCGGCTGCCCGGAGTGCGCTCAGAAGCGGGAGCGCCGTCGCTCAGGAGGGACTCGAGGGGCCCAGGCCCCTCAACCGATCCAGTTCGCGCCGATCGCGCTTCGTCGGCCGCCCGGCCCCCCGATCCCGAATCCCCGCGGGCACCACCCGCGGCGGCGGAGGCGGACTGTTGTCCACGTACGCCTCGACCGCCACCGGCGCCCCGACCCGCTTGCGGAGGGCCCGGCGTACGACCACGATCCGCTCCCGGTCGCCCTGCCGTACCCGGACCTCGTCGCCCGCCCGGACCGTGTGGGCCGGCTTGACGCGCTGACCGTTGACCCGGACCTGGCCGGCCCGGCAGGCGGTCGCCGCCGCCGAGCGTGTCTTGGCCAGCCGCACCGACCAGACCCAGGCGTCGACCCGCACGCCGCCGGTGTCGCCCTCGCTCGTCCCCTTGGTGGTGGTCATGGTTTGACTTTAGTCCGGGACCGGGCCTGCGATGGAGGCATGTCCGAGTCCGAGCCCGGCCCGTCGCCGGACAGCGCAGCGTTTCCGCAGGCCACGGCCCGTACCGCCGGCTCGCTCGCGGTCCTCGACCCGGCGCTCACCGACTGCCGGGCCTGCCCGCGCCTGGTGGCCTGGCGCGAAGAGGTGGCGGCGGCCCGGCGGGCGGCCTTCGCCGAGCAGGAGTACTGGGGGCGTCCGGTCCCGGGATTCGGGCCTGCGGACGCGCGCCTGCTCGTGGTCGGGCTCGCGCCCGCCGCGCACGGCGGGAACCGGACCGGCCGGATGTTCACCGGTGACCGGGCGGGAGACACCCTGTTCGCCGCGCTGCACGAGCTCGGGCTCGCCTCGTCGGCCGTCGCGACCGGCCCGGGCGACGGCCTCACCCTGTACGGCGTACGCGTCACCTCACCGGTGCACTGCGCCCCGCCGGCGAACAGGCCCACCCCCACCGAGCGCGACACCTGCCGCCCCTGGCTGGCCCGCGAGCTCGAACTCGTCCGCCCGACCCTGCGCGCCGTCGTGCTGCTCGGCGCCTTCGGCTGGTCGGCGACCCTGCCGGTCCTTGCGGCGGCCGGGTACGAACTCCCGCGTCCCCGGCCGGTGTTCGGCCACGGCGCCCGTGTCGTCCTGCACGACAGCCGCGGCCGCCCCCTGGACGTCCTCGGCTGCTTCCACGTCAGCAGGCGCAACACCTACACCGGCCGCCTGACCCCGGCGATGCTCACCCGAGTCCTCGCGGACGCGGCGAAGGCAGCCGGCCTCGACGTCCCGGGAGACAGCTGATCACCCGCCGCGTCGGGACCATCGCTCAGCCCCGCCCGGGACCGCTCCGGCCGCCGCCGCGGGATCCGGTGCAAGCCGTACGGCGCAGCAGAACAGGTGGCGCCCCGTCGCGCCTGCTTAGCGTGCAGAGGTGGATGAGACGAAGAGCGGCGTGCCCCAGAGCAGCGCCCCGAGCCCGCCGGCGGACCGCCCCTCCGCTGCCGCCTACCGCAACCTCGTCGTGGCCACCGTCGGCTTCTGCCTGACGTTCTGGGCCTGGAATCTGATCGCTCCGCTCGGCGGTGACTACAAGGACCGCCTCGGCCTCAGTTCGTTCCAGCAGTCGCTGCTCGTCGCCGTGCCGGTGATCGTCGGGTCGCTGGGCCGCATCCCGGTCGGAGCGCTCACCGACCGCTTCGGGGCGAAGCTGATGTTCCCCGTGGTGTCGGCGTTCACCATCGTGCCGGTGCTGCTTCTGATCCCCGCCAAGGACTCCTACGGCGCGATGCTCGCCGTGGGCTTTCTGCTCGGGCTCGGCGGTACGACGTTCGCGATCGGCATTCCGCTGGTCAACTCCTGGTTCCCGCCGGCAAGTCGGGGCCTCGCCCTCGGCATCTTCGGTATGGGCATGGGCGGTGTCGCGCTCTCCGGCTACTTCACCCCGCGGATCGCCGAGAACGGCGAGAACCTGCCGTTCATCGTGGTGGCGATCGCGCTCGCCGCCTTCGCCGTACTGGCGGCCGCGCTGATCACGGACCGGCCGGACCGGCCCGTGCCGACCGCGTCCCTCGGCAGCCGCCTCGGCTCGGCCGGCCGGCTCCGCGTCACCTGGGAACTCTCCGCCCTGTACGCGATCGGCTTCGGCGGCATCGTCGCCTTCGGTGTCTATCTGCCGACGTATCTGAAGACCTGGTACGAGCTCTCGCCGACCGACGCGGGCACCAGGGCGGCCGGATTCGCCCTGGTCACCGTGGTGTTCCGGCCCATCGGCGGCTGGCTCGCGGACCGTGTCCACCCGGCGACCGTCACGGCCTGGGCACTCGGCACCGTGGCGCTCCTCGCCATCGTGCAGGCCTTCGACCCGTCCCTCAGCCCGGTCGGGACCATCTGCTTCCTGATCATGGCGGCGGGCCTCGGCACCGCGAGCGGCAGCGTCTTCGCGCTGGTCTCGCAGGTCACCCCGCAGCCGCAGGTCGGCAGTGTCACCGGCATCGTCGGCGCGGTCGGCGGCCTCGGAGGTTTCGTACCGCCGCTGGTCATGGGTGCGATCTACAGCGCCAAGGACTCGTACTCCATCGGCTTCATGCTGCTCTCCGACCTCGCGCTCGCCGGATGCGTCTACGCGTACGGCCGGATGCGGGGGATCCGGCGTGCGGCCTGAGGGGGACCGCGCCGGCGCGCGCAGTCGTGGACAATGGCCGGTCGAAGACGGCGCCGGCGGCCCGAGCGGTGCGGCGCCCCCTGACGGCAGAGAGACCAGGCACGTTGGCGAACGAGCAGCGCGACACGGCGCCCGACGGTGAACGGCCCGTCGGCGTCCCCGACCCGCGTCCCGCGGACACCGCCCGCGCGCCCGAGCTGCAGGCCGACTGCTCCAGCTGCTTCGGACTGTGCTGCGTGGCCCTGCCCTTCGCGGCCTCCGCCGACTTCGCCCGCGACAAGCGGGCCGGCACGCCCTGCCACAACCTGCAGCCGGACTTCCGCTGCGGCATCCACCGGCGGCTGCGCGACGAGGGCTACAGCGGCTGCACCGTCTACGACTGCTTCGGCGCCGGCCAGCAGGTCTCGCAGGTCACCTTCGGCGGTGTGGACTGGCGCAGCGCACCGGAGTCCGCGGCCGAGATGTTCGACGTCTTCCCCGTGATGCGGCAGCTGCACGAGCTGCTCCGGTACGTCACCGAGGGCCTCGGCCGGCCGGAGGCCGAGCCCGTGCACGCCGGACTGCACGGCGAGCGCACCCGCCTCGAGCGGCTCGTCGGGAGCGACGCCCGCACCGTGCTCGGCACCGATGTGGGAGCCCTGCGCGGCGAGGTCAACACCCTCCTGGTACGGGTCGGGGACCTGGTGCGCGCTCAGGTCCCCGGCCGGACCAGGAACCACCGCGGCGCCGACCTGTTCGGCGCCCGCCTGTCCGGCGCGGACCTGCGGGGCGCGAGCCTGCGCGGAGCCTGTCTCGTCGCAGCCGACCTCAAGGGCGCCGACCTGCGCCGGAGTGATCTGATCGGCGCTGACCTCAGGGACGCCGACCTCTCCGGCGCCGATCTCACCGATTCCGTCTTCCTCACCCAGCCGCAGCTGAACGCGGCCCGCGGCGACGCGGCCACCCGTCTGCCACCGGACCTGTCCCGCCCGGGCCACTGGGCCGCGGAGGCGGACACGCCGGGACGGCAGCGGACGGACCGGGCCGGGCGGCCCGGACCCGGCCCGAAGCGCGTCAGGCCCCGTCGGGCACGGCCGCGACGGCGGTGATCTCGACCAGCTGCCCCGGATAGCCCAGCGAGGCAACCCCGAGCAGCGTGGAGGCGTGCGGTCCGGTGCTGAGCCCGGAATCGCGCACCACGTCCCAGACCGAGGCGAGGACCGCGGAGTCGGGGCTCACCACGTACACATCCGTGTACGCGACCTGGGCGAGGTCGGAGCCGACGGCTGCCAGCTGCTCCTCGAGATTGGCGATCACCTGCCGGGCCTGCTCGACCGGATCGCCCGCTCCGACCAGCACGCCTGCCGCGTCCAGCGGGACCGAACCGGCCAGGAAGGCGAGCCGGGTGCCGGCCTCGACGACGGACGCGTGCGAATAGGTGGGCGGGGCGAAGAGCGAGGGCGCGAGAACCCGCTTGATCATGACTGCCTTTCCGCGTCGACGGGCGGCACCGCCCGTGCTCCGGGAGGTGCCGCGGTGCGGTCCAGCGGATCATGGGAAGCGGTCGACGGCATCCCGTTTTCCGGGCCCGGCGCAGCAGCAGGGGGAACGATCCGAGGCGGGGGAATGAACCGCTACGTACAGGAGTTGGGCAACGCATGAAGGCGATGGCGATCGACAGCTACGGATCCCCCGACGACCTGCGGCTCGCCGAGCTGCCCGACCCCAAGGTCGGACCCGGCGAGGTGCTCGTCCGGGTCAGGGCCGCCGGGGTCAACCCGGTGGACTGGAAGGTGGCCGCCGGATATCTCGACCCGATCATGGAGACGGCCTTCCCGATCGTCCCGGGCTGGGACGTGGCGGGAGTGGTGGAGCGCACCGGCCTGGACGCGGGCGAGTTCTCCGTCGGCGACGAGGTCTTCGGCTATGCCCGCAAGGACTGGGTGCAGCGCGGCACCTACGCCGAGCTGGTCTCCGCGCCGGTGCGCACCCTGGCCCGTAAACCGGCCGCGTTCGACTGGCAGCAGGCGGCCGGCACCCCGCTCGCCGGACTGACGGCCCTGCAGTCGCTGCGACGGGTCGGTGCGGGCCCCGGCGACACCGTCCTCGTGCACGCGGCGGCGGGCGGCGTCGGCTCGTTCGGCGTACAGATCGCCCGCGCACTCGGCGTGGACCGGGTGATCGGCACCGCCGGCGAGCGGAACCACGACTATCTGCGCTCGATCGGCGCGGAGCCCGTGACGTACGGCGAAGGGCTGGCCGAGCGGGTGCGCGCACTGGCCCCGGAGGGCGTCGACATCGCGCTCGACTTCGTGGGCGGCGATGTCATCGACGTCTCGCAGAGCCTGCTGCGCAATCCCGACCGGGTGGTCTCGATCGCCGACCCGGCAGCGGGCGAGAAGGGCGGTCACTATGTGTGGGTGCGTCCGGACGCCGCCGATCTGGAGTTCCTCGCCGGGCTTGCCGACGACGGACAGCTCTCGGTGCATGTCGAGCGGGCGTTCCCGCTGGCCGAGGCGGCGGAGGCCTGGCGGCTCAGCCAGACGGGGCGCACCCGCGGGAAGATCGTCCTGACGGTGTGACGGCCCGCCCGCCGGGGCCGAGGCCACGGCCCCGGGTTCCGTCCCGCGCAGTCGCGCCGGACGGGCCCGGGGCCGGCGGGGCCTGCTGCTCCACCCCTGCTGCTGCTCCTACTCCTCGCCGGGCTTGGGCAGTTCACAGCCCGGTGCCGAGAGGTCGATCTTGTTGCCGGTGCCCACGCAGGGCACGATCGTGTGGGTCTGCTGGGCGTAGCTGATGCCCGGGTGCGAGGTCACGTCGCCGTTCTCGTCCACCTCGCACGGGTTGTTGATCTCGCAGTCCGTGCCGCCCTCGTGGCCGGTGTTGTTCACGGCGACCACCTTGCCGGTGGCGTCGTCGACCACCGGTGAGCCGGAGGTGCCGCCGATGGTGTCGCAGGCGGCGGTGTAGCGCACGGAGTCCTTGAACGTCCAGTCGCCCTCGCGCAGTTCGTACGCGAAGCCGTCGATGTCGCAGCTGTAGACGCGCTTCCAGTAGCCGGACACGACGCTGATCGCGGTGCCCTCGGAGGGGCGGTCCGCCGAGAGTTCGAGGGCCTCGATGCCGTGCTCGCTCGCGATCTCCTCGTAGCTGGAGGTGAGTTCGTACAGCGAGACGTCCGTGTCGGTCATCGTGGCGTAGGCGACCTTGCTCGCCTGCAGGGTGGTCACCTCGTCGCCCGCGGCGTCGAGGAGTTCGAAGGTACGGCTCGACGGCTGGTCGAGGACGACCTCGCCCGCGCCGGGGAAGCCGCTCTCCAGACAGTGGCCGTTGGACATCACCAGAGCCGGGTCCGTGGGCTCCGAGTCGGGCATCCGGACGACCGAACCGGAGCAGTTGCTCAGGGCGACGGTGCCGGCGAAGTCGACGGCCTGCACGGCGGGGCGGTCGTCGGCGGGCGCGGGGGCTGCGGCCGCGGCAGCCGGAGCGGCGGTGGCTCCGACGAGCAGCAGGGTCAGCAAGGAACCGAGAATCGGTTTCTTCATGTGGTGGCCTCGAAGTGTCCGTGGGGGGACCGGAGTTCGGGCTGAACCCCGGCTGTTGTCATGCGCATTGTGGGGGTGGCGGGGGCTTCGGACAACAGTGCACGGTTAACGGACACCGAGCGGGGCTGCCGGGCGCGGCCGCGAACGCTCAACTGCCCGCCGCCGAGAGCGGGTTGACATGCCACGAACCCGCGGGACACAGTCCCGTCGATGGAGATCACCGATCCGACACCCGCGGAACGCCGCGTCCTGGAGGCATTCCCGCGCGGGGACCGGCTCGACTTCCGCACCGGCCCCGGCGACGATCCGGCCCTGGGTGCCGACTGGGGACCCGAACGCACGGTCCGGGCCCGGCTGTTGCGTTCCCTGCTCTTGGACGGGCGCCGCCTCGACGGCGAGGTGGCTGCCCTGCGGATCGCCGGCGCCAGGATCGTCGGGCCGCTCGAGCTGCAGGGTGCCACGATCGACTGCACCGTCAGCTTTCTCGCCTGCCACTTCGACCGTCCGCCGCTCCTGTTCGGCGCCCAGGTCCGCAGGTGGTACCTGGGGCAGTGCGTGCTGCCCGCGCTGCACGCCGGGACCCTCCGCACCGAGGGTGATCTGGTGCTCTCCGACGCGCGCATACGAGGTCAGGTCCGCCTCGCCGGCGCCCGGATAGGCGGCGCGCTCTTCCTGAAGCGGGCGCGGATCGGCCCCGTGCCGCCGCCCTCCGGCGACGAGCCCGACCTCGGTTCGGCACTCCAGCTCAACCAGATCGCCGTCGAACGCGATCTGGTCGCCGACGGCCTGCGGGTGCAGGGCGAGACCCGGCTGACCGGCGGCGCCGTCACCGGCACGCTGCGACTGAACGACGCGGTGCTCGACCACCGCGGCGGCACCGCCCTGGAAGCCACGACACTCACCACCGGCGCCGACCTGCACGCGATGCGCCTGACGGCACTCGGCCGCGTCAATCTGCGCGGCGTCCAGATCCCCGGCCAGTTGAACCTGGCCCACGCCCGGCTCGCCAACCCGGGCGGCGTCGCCCTGCGCGCCGGCAGCATCACCGTGGGCGAACTCTGGCTGCGCGAAGCCGAGCGGATCCAGGGCTCGTTGACCCTGCGCCGCGCCCAGCTGGATCTCCTGCACATCGCCCCGGAGACCTGGCCCGACCAGGTCCGCCTTGACGGTCTGTCCTACCACTCGCTCGACCCGCACGAGCCCGCCGACCGCCGCCTGCCGGTCCTGGAACGCGACACGGACGGCTATGTGCCGTACGCCTACGAGCAACTCACCGCGGCCTACCGCAGCATCGGCGACGACGCGGGCGCCCGTGTCGTGCAACTCGCCAAGCAGCGGCGCCATCGCGGCACCCTGCCCTGGTACGGCAGGCTCTGGGGCCACCTCCAGGACGCCACCGTCGGCTACGGGTTCCGGCCCACCCGCGCCGCGGCCTGGCTGCTCTCGCTGCTGCTCGCCGGCTCACTCGCGTACGGACTGCATCCGCCGGAGCCGTACAAGACGGGCGAGGCACCCGAGTTCAACGCGCCCTTCTACGCGCTCGACCTGCTCCTGCCGATCATCGACTTCGGACAGGAGCGGGCATATGCGCCCGCGGGCGTCCTGCAGTGGCTGAGCTATGGGCTGATCGCGGCGGGCTGGGTGCTCGCCACCACGATCGCGGCCGGCGTCACCCGGGCCGTCAGCCGGCAGTGAACGCCCTTGGTTCCGGCGGGAGTTCAGGGCCTTCGTCCGGTCGGCGACCAGACCGTCACCCGCGGTCCGATGTGTCCGTGTCCCGTACGACGCGCAGGCGCGGTGCGCCGCGGTGCTCGGGAGCCGGAGCCGCCGACTCCGGGGCCGGCTCGGGCTCGGGGGCGGGCGTGCCGCCGTGCGGGTGCAGGGCGAGGGTGAGCCGGGTCAGGCCCGCCGCGCGCAGCGTGCTGGGTGTCTCGCTCACCACACGGCACGTGGTGCGGCCCCACCGGGGATCCGGGTGCTGCACGGGACGTACGGCCCCGTCGTGGTCCACGGCGCCCGGGCCCACGGCCCGTACCCAGTGCGGAAGTCCCTGCTGGAAGGCCGCGTTCATGATCGGGTCCTGACCGATCTCGTGCCGGATCTCCTTCAGCACCGGATCCTGCCGGTGCACGTCGAGGGCCGCCGCGAACTGGGCCAGCATCGGCAGGCACCAGCTCGTCTCGCGCTCGCGCAGCACCCGCCCGGCGTCCGGGTGGAAGAGCACCAGACGCAGGAAGTTGTGCCGCGGCATCGCGGTCGGATGCGGCCGGAAGCCGTCGAAGAGGAGGTCGTACGCGGAGTTGGTGACGGCCACGTCCCAGCGGTGGTCGACGAGCAGCGAAGGGAACGGCACGGAGTCGAGCACGCTGGTGTAGTCCCGCAGGTACGCCCTGGTGCGGGGGTCGTGCGCGTGGCGTTCCGGATCCCGGACGGCCCGGACGGCGCCGGACGAACGGCTCGCCGACATGTCGTTCCCCATCGGGCGGGCCTCCTTCCGGTGCGCGCGGGATGCGCGGCTGCGCGCATGGGATGCGCTGCGGAGCGATCCTGGCGTCCGGGACGAGGGCGTGTCAACAATCGTGGCATTTGCTGCCGTTGAGCGAGTGGATCGCGCCACAGCTGTGGCAGGCTCTGGCTGTCGACCCGAGGACGGGTTAGCCTCCCGGCAGTTCCGCCGAGCCGTCCGAGTCCTGTTTTCGACGCATCGGCCCGGGTGGATCGCGCCGGGTCGTCGGCCCGGGCGGACACAGCAGCAGACCAGCCATACCGGCAGATTGAGGAGACGAGCGGTGCCAGAAGGCTTCTCGGCTGTGGGCCCGTCGGCCGCCGGGGCGCAGGCGTCCGTGGTCGCACGTGTGGTGGAGCTCGCCGAACGGCTCGGCATGAGCCGCGACGAGATCCTCGACCCGGAGCGGCTGTCCGCCGAGTCCGGAGTGCCTGCGCATACGGTCCGTGCGCTGCTCGACGGCCGCCCGGCCGGTGAGAGCGATCTGCAGGCCCGATTCCTGCAGCGCTTCGAGCTGCTGCGCAGGACCCGTCTGAAGCCCAACGGCCGTCCGTACACCCAGCAGGAGATCGCCGACGGCGCCGGTATGTCGAGGCAGCAGGCGGGGGCGCTGATCCACGGCGACCGGCGGCCGACGATGGAGCACTGCGCCGCCATCCAGCGGTTCTTCGAGGTGCATGCGGGGTTTCTGACCGCCGAGGATCCCGAGGCGCTGGCGGACTGTCTGCGCCGCACCGAGCAGGAGCTGTTGCAGCGCCTGACCGGCGCCGAGGCGGAGGCGCCGTCGTCCGCCGGTGAGCTGCAGGGTGATCCGCTGCAGCGGCTGCTGCAGGACCACGGCGTGCGCGGGATCGCCTGGCGGGCCGCCCAACTCCCCTCGGACAAGCACCGGGACAAGGTCACCGAGTGGCTGGACCTGCTGCTCGAGAACGTCCGGCGCGACGACTCCTGACGCGCGGCGACTCCTGGCCCGCGGCGACTTCTGACCCGCGAGGCCGCACGCGCGAGCGCACGGCCAGGCGCGTAAGTCGGCCGAGAATCGTCCTATCGCACCACCGTCCCGGAGGGCGATGCGGCCGTGCCGCCGCGTGCCTCCGAAGAACGTTGCGAGATCAAGGAGTTGGCCGAGAACCGCTTGACCGTGGCCCGTCACGCGCTAAGGTCTAGACCAAGAAAGAACGTGAACTTCGTGCTCCGGACGTCGCGTTGACGCCTGCCCGGCACCCGGGTACGGCAGGGGTCGAGGCGTCCGGCTGCCCGAGGTGTCCCCTTCGCGTTCGCACCCCCACCAGGCGGGGCGCCGTTCCCCCCCCACTCGTCCGGCGCCCACGCCGTGAAGGAGTTGGCATGCACAAGAGCCGTAAGCTCGCCGTCGCCCTCGGCGCGGCCATCGCCCCTCTGATCACGCTCAGCATGACCGCGTCACCGGCAAGTGCCCACGGGTACGTGAACGCACCGCCGAGCCGGCAGGCGCAGTGTGCGGCCGGCACGGTCGAGTGCGGTGACATCAAATACGAACCGCACAGTGTCGAGGGCCCCAAGGGGCTCAAGTCCTGCAACGGCGGAGTCGGCCGCTTCGAGGAGCTGAACGACGACAGCAAGGGCTGGGTCCACACCAACGTCGGGCAGTCGCAGCAGTTCACCTGGACGCTGACCGCTCGGCACGCCACCAGCACCTGGGAGTACTACGTCGGCGACAACAAGATCGCCGAGTTCGACGACGGTGGAGCCCAGCCGGGCGAAACCGTCAACCACCAGGTCGACTTCGGTGGCATCAGCGGTGAGCAGACCGTGCTCGCGGTCTGGAACATCGCCGACACCGCCAACGCGTTCTACGCCTGCATCGACGTGAACATCGGCTGAGTGAACGACGGTCGAGTGGCCGTCCGCCGGTCGGAGCCGAACCCATGACGACCGGTCGTACGGCCTCGTCGGCCCGCTGACGAGCCGACCGGACCGGATCCGGGCCTGGACCGGACCTGTGCCGGGCACACGCTGTCGCGCCCGCCACAGGTCCTCACCACCGGTCGGGAAACAGTCCCGGACCACCGGACGGCGAGACCGCCNCCTCACCACCGGTCGGGAAACAGTCCCGGACCACCGGACGGCGAGACCGCCCCGGGGCAGGGCCCGAGAGAGTCCTGCCCCGGGGCGTCGGCGCGCCCGACCCCCGGTGCGCGCCGAGCGGAGCCACCTCCGTGATCCCCTGTCGGAGGGCTCCGCGGTCCGAAATGCCCTGCTACGACGACGGGTTGCCGCCGGCGGCCAGTCCGCCTAGCAGCTGCCAGGTCCGCCTGCGGTCCGCCTCGCCGCCCAGGTCCGTCGCCGTCACGACCACCTCCGTCGCCCCCGCGTCGCGATAGCGGCGCACCGTGTCCGCCAGCGTCCGCTCGTCGCCGATCGCCGCGAGCTGCGCGGCCCGTTCAGCGCCGGAGAGGGCGATCACCCGCTGGTACGACGGGATCGTGTCGTAGAAGGCGAGATCGATGGCGGCCCGCTCGCGCACCGCGTCGGGGTCGGAGGTCACGACCCCCGGCACCAGGGCGACCACACGGGGAGCGGGACGGCCCGCCGCCTCGGCCGCCTTGGTCAGGACCGGCACGACATGCTCCTCGAGCGCCTTCGGGCCGGCCAGGAACGGCAGGGTCCCGTCGGCCAGTTCACCGGTCACCCGCAGTGCCTGCGGACCCATCGCGGCCACCAGGAGCGGCACCGGAGGCTCCGCGCCGCCCGGCACACCGGCCGGCAGCGGAGTGGTCGCCGTGAGCAACTCGCCGTGGTGGTCGGCGCTTCCGGTGGTCAGCAGGCCCCTCAGGGCGGTGAGGAACTCCCGCAGCAACCGGATCGGCCGCTCGTGCGCAATCCCGAACGCGGACTCCACCACGGTCTTGGCGCCGAGTGCGAGCCCCAGGTGGTAGCGACCGCCCGTCGCCGCCTGCGCGGTCTGTGCCTGACTGGAGACGATCAGCGGGTGCCGGCCGAAGATCGGGATCGCCGACGAACCCACCTGCAGCCCGGGTACCTCCCGCCCCACGATCGCCGCCAGTGACGCCGAGTCGTACCCGAGCGTCTGGGCGAACCACCCCGACGTCAGGCCGCTCGCCGCCGCCTCTTCGGCGCGCAGCACCGTCTCGTCGATCGTTGCGGCCTGACCGCCCGACATGAGGACCACTCCGACTGTCATGACGGGTCCAACGGCCGTGATGCGCAGGGCATTTCCGGTGGAGTGTTAAGCCTTTGTGTCATCAGGGCCGGTTCAGAAGTCCGCGACCACCCGCTCGTCGACGCGCGCCACGGACTCCTGGCCGAACTGCTGCATGTACCGCTTGCGCACCTGCTCGATCCTGGCGTCGCGCTCGGGTGCCTCGGCGCGCGGGTACAGCAGGGTGAGTTCGTAGGAACGCTCCCGCTCGATGCGCCCGTTCGCGTCGCGCCACTGGCCACGGCCCTCCTGGACGGTGAGGCCCTCGGGGAAGTACGGGGTCACCTCGCGGTCGACGAAGCGGGTGAACTGCCGCTCGGTGACGTCCGGTCCGCCGTCGGGCCGCTCGGTGCCGAAGAGCAGCCGCGTCTCGCGGTACGCCGTCCCGTCCGCGGGGCGGGCCGTCTCGTGCACCGCGCGGGCGGCGGGACGGGTCGTCTCGTACGAGGCATGGGCCGTGGGGGCGGTGCAGGCGAGCACGGCGAGGCCCGCGACGAGTACGCCGGCCCGGGTACGGGCGCTTCGGGTGCGGGTCGACCGGGTGGTCGGGGTGGCGTGCATGGGGGAGATCCTTTCGGTGGCTGTCGGCCGGACAACGGCGCCCGACGGCCGAGGTCACGGAGTCGGCAGGACACGGAGGGTACGGGGCCGGCAGGACACGGGGCCGGGAGGGTACGGGGCCGGACGGTGTTCAGGCGCCGATGCCGGCCTCGCGCAGGAGCCGTTCCACCGATTCCCACGCGGGGTCCACCGGCGCAGGCCGTTGCCCGCCCACACCCAGGTCCTTGAAACCGCTGGACGTGGCGATGCACACCACCGGTCCCTCGGCCCGTACCGCGGCCTCGTCGGCCGGCCCGCGGAACCCCGCGAGTCCGGCCGCGGACGACAGCTCGAACCACAGGCCCGCATCGGCGAGTTCACGCTGAGCCGCCCGCATCGCCGGGTCGTCGACGAGCAGGGCGCGCCCCTCGCTGCGGGCCACCGCGAGCACACCCCGGTGGCCGCCGACCGGACAGCCGATCGCGTAGGCGTCCGTCGGGCCGAGCTCCACACGTGCCGCGGCTGTCCCGCTGCGCACCGCCGCGGCGAGCGGCCCGCCGGCCGCGGGCTCGCAGCTGAACATCCGCGGCACCCGGTCGACGAGGCCGAGGCGGTGCAGCTCGGCGAAGCCCTTCCACACCCCGAAGAGCAGCTCGCCGTAGCCGGTCGGCGCGAATACCGAGCCCGGTGTGCCGAGTTCGGCGGCGATCTCGTAGGCGAGGGTCTTGTAGCCTTCCGGGCCCCAGGCGTGGCCGGTGTGGAACGGCGTCAGATTGCTGGCCGTGTGGAAGCCGAAGGTGTCGGCGATCCGGTCGGCCAGCGGCCAGCGCGCATCGACCGGCACGGGCAGCACGACGGCCCCGTACGCGCCGAGCAGAGAGGCCATCGCGGGCGGTACCGCCGGGGACGTGAGGACCACACAGCGCAGTCCGGCCCGTGCCGCATAGGCGGCCGCGGAGGCGCCGTGGTTGCCGGAGGAGGCGACCACGATGCCCGGGGCGCCCACGCCCTTCGCCGCCGATGTGGTGACCCGGTTGAGGCGGTCCTTGTGGCTCCAGGTCGGGTTGCGGGACTCGTCCTTGACGAACACCCCGTCCGCCAGCTCGACCAGGGGCGTGCCGCCTTCGCCGAGCCCCGGCGTGAGCAGCGGCGGCAGCAGCGCCGCCCAGCGATCGTGCCCCGAGGGCGCACGCCGCGAACCCGCCGCGCCGCCCGAACTGTCCCCTCGCGGCTGCCCGTTCAAGCCCCGGCCCAGAAAATCGTCCCCCACGCGCGCGTAGTCGTAGTCGACCTCCACCGGATACGACATCGCGTCCGTACTGGTCCGCGGACACCCCCGGGTGAGCGGCGGCCACAGGGGATACTCGACCGAGGAATCACCCAGCGACCGCTGAACCGTAGCCAGTGAGACGTCCGGGCGCGGGAGTGCAGAAGTCATGACCGTGAGCCTAGATCCAAACCGACGCAGGCTGTTGACAGTCGCACGCCGAGGGGGCTTCTCTGCCGATTCGGGTGTCTGGTCAGCAGCCTGCCCGGTCCGGCTCCCACACATCGTGCGGGGTCGGTGGTCCCGAGACGCGCAGATGGTCGCGGAGCGCGGTCAGTACGGGGTGCTGGTCTCCGCTGCGAAACAGCAGTACGTGCGGATAGACCGGAGTCGGGTCGTGCAGTGGGATGCGCCGTAGGTCGTGGGCCTGTGTCCACAGGTACCGGTCCCCGGTGCCGACGAGGGTGGCCAGCGATGCCGAGTCGGCCAGCGCGTCCATCAGGGCCTCGTCACCGAAGTTGGGGCCGAGCGCGTCGATGCTCAGGCCGAAGGCCTCGGACAGCGCCCGATAGAAGGCCGCCCACTCCGTGCCCGGCCTGATCCCGGGGATCCAGATGCGGTGGCCGGTCAGCTGCGCGGGACTGACCCGGGGCGCGTCGGCCAGCGGGTGGTCGGGGCCGACCAGGAGCTCCAGGGGTGCGTCCAGGACCCGTTCGGCGCTGATGCCGGCCGGGATCTGATCTGCCGGCAGGGCACGGAAGGACGCGTCGACGGTCCCGTCGAGCACCGCTCGGGCGGCCTGGGCGGCGTTCTCCGTGCTCAGCGTGACCGCGTCGAGGTCCATCTCGGGGTGGGAGCGGTAGAACCGGTAGACGGCCTGAGCAGGGGAGATGCGCCGATTGAGGACATCGACGCGCAAGGGACGGCTGCCGGGGCGCACGGCCTGCTCGGCCTGCGCGACGGCCGCCAGGATCTTCTTGGCGTGCGTCAGGAAGACCTGCCCGTCCAGGCTCAGCCGGGAGCCCCGGGAGGTGCGCACAAGCAGCTTGACCTCGATATGCCGCTCCAGGGCCGCGATCCGCTTGGAGACCGCCTGCTGGCTGACCCCAAACTCGTCGGCCGCGGCCTGGAACTGACCGGCCTCGGCGACGGCCACGAAGGTCCGCAGTGCCTCGACATCCATGTGCCAAACCTACGTCCACAACCATTGGTTGTTTCCGGTGCGATGCCGGGTTGTTTGATCGAAGCTCGGCGCGATGCTGAGATCGGCGCATGTCTACCCGCACAGAGCAGGTCATGCATGTCCGGACAGCTGAGTTCGCGCGTCATGCGCAGCGGATCGTGGCGGTGACGGATGCGACGTCTCGGCTGAACGTGCTGCCCTTCAGCGACAGCGAACGCCGCAAGGAACTACTTTCAGTTGTGTTCGGCGGCCCGCTGCCGGAGTCGGTGACGATCTACCCGCCGTTCTTCACCGAGTACGGCCTGAACACGACGTTCGGGGAGAACGTCTTCGTCAACCAGGGATGCACCTTCATGGACAAGGGAGGCATCCGGATCGGGAACGACGTCATGATCGCCCCGAAGGTCGGCCTCATCACCGGAGGTCATCCACTGCCCTTGGCCGAGCGCCGCGAGTACCTCTCTTTCGCGCCGATCGTCATCGAGGACGATGTCTGGATCGGGACGGCTGCCCTGATCATGCAGGGGGTGACCGTCGGTGCCGGTGCGGTGGTCGCTGCCGGTGCGGTAGTCACTCGTGATGTCCCTGCCCGCTCCGTGGTCGGGGGAGTGCCCGCCCGAGTGATCAAGAAGATCGACTGATCGCCGTATCCGCCTGTCCGCCGTATCCGCCGTATCCGCCGTGACCCGGCCACCCCGCCCCGTACCGTTGCGGGATGACGTCCCGCGCGTACGACGGACCGGCCGATCTCGTCATCACCGACTGCACGGCACTCGTGCCAGATCAGGACGGCCAACCCGGCTTCGTCGAGGACGCCGGCATCGTCGTCCGCGACGGAGCCATCGCCGAGGTCACCGGCTCGGCGCACGCCGCGGCGGTCCCCGCGGGCGAACGCATCGACGCCCAGGGGCGGATCGCCATGCCCGGGCTGATCAACTGCCATACGCACGCGGGCATGGCGGCGCTGCGGGGCATCGCCGAGGACCTGCCGATCGAGCAGTGGTTCAACGAACGCATCTGGCCCGTGGAGTCCCGGCTCACCGACGAGGACGTGGCCTGGGGCACGCGGCTCGCCTGCGCCGAGATGATCCGGGCCGGCGTCACCTGCTTCGCCGACCACTACTTCGCCATGGACAAGGTCGCCGAGGTCGTCTCGGAGTGCGGACTGCGGGCCGATCTGGGCTGGGCCCACTTCTCGTCCCAGGGACCCGAGGCCGCCGCGCGGTCGCTCGACTTCGCCCTGGCCGCTCGCGGCACCGCCGGCGGACGCATCTCCACCAGCCTCGCCCCGCACGCCCCGTACACCGTCGACGACGCCGATCTGGCCCGGATCGCCGAACTCGCCGCCCGGCACGGCCTGCGCGTCCATCTGCACGCCGCCGAGAACCGCGACCAGACCGAGGCGAGCCTGGCCCGGCACGGCCGTACGCCCATCGAGGTGCTGCGCGACACCGGCCTGCTCGACGTCGACGTGCTCATCGCGCACGGAACCGGAATCGTCGAGCGGGACCTCCCGGTGCTCGCCGCCGCCGGTGGACGGGTCGCCGTGGCCACCGCACCCCGCGGCTATCTCAAGTTCGGCTGGGACACCACTCCCGTCGCCCAGCTCGCCGAACTCGGCATCCCCGTGGGGCTCGCCACCGACGGAGCGGCCTCCAACAACACCCTCGACGTATGGGAGTCCATGACGCTCACCGCGCTCGTCCAGAAGTCGGTGCGCCGCGACCCCACCTGGCTCACCGCCCGCCAGGCACTGCACCACGCCACCGTGCAGAGCGCGCGGGCCGTCGGCCTCGGCGACGCGATCGGTGAACTCGCCCCCGGCAGACGGGCGGACATCATCCTGGTCGACCTCACGGGACCGCACACCCTGCCCGTGCACGACCTGGCGAGCACCCTGGTGCACAGCGCCCGCTCCAGCGACGTGACGACGACGATCGTCGACGGCCGGATCCTCATGCACGACCGCGTCCTGCGCACCCTGGACCTGCCCCGCATCACCGAGGCACTGACCCGTCGCCTCCCCGACCTCGTCGCGTACGAACCGGGCGAACGCATCCAGACGTACGAGGGCTGATCGCGGCCGGTCGAGAGGGAAGCAACCGCATGGTCGGGTGCGGTGCCCGCCGAGCGCGTCGCAGACGTCACCGGTGCGGTTGCGGACGGAACATCGGCTTCCTCGACGGCGAGCGAGTCATCCGGCCCGAGGCCGCCGTACTGCCGGGAATCACCATGCCGCTGCTGGGGCGAGGGCTGGAGGCCGAGGGCATCACCTCGCCGGCCGTCCCGGTCGCGGGCATCGACGAGGCGGCGTTGACCGTCGACGCCGAGGTGCCGGACCTGCTCGTGCGGGGCCTACGAGACCAACCCCTGGCAGCCCGTGCAGACGGTGCCGGACGGTCGTCGCGCGATCGTGCGCCGGGACGTCAGCGCTCGGCGGACCGCCGCGGGTGCGGAGTACGCCGCATCCATGCGGGCACGGTCCCGGTGATCCGGCACAGCGTGAGGTACAGCGGGATCGGGGGCGTGTACGGAGCCGTACCGCCGGGCCGGTGGATCAGCCGCGGACCGCCCCGGCCGCCGGGCACCACGGCGCCCGTCGCATACCGCACGGGGGTGGGCCAGTCCATGCAGAACTCGGATCCGGACGGCACGATCAGCCACCACACGGGGCCGTCCGCGTACACGCAGCCGACCTGGGGGAGGCGGGCCATCACCTGGCGCCCGAATGCCTCCGGCATCCCCACGGCGTCGCAGCCCAGCGGTGTGCGCATACCGTCCGGCAGCGGCAGGGACACATCCCCGATGCGCCGCTGCAGTGCGGTCAGGGAGTCGACGGTCATCAGACGCATCCGGGCCCTCCCTCCCTGGCGAGTTCCGCCCAGACGACCAGGCCGAGCCCGCCGTCCGCCTCCTGGGCGCCCCAGGCCTTGCTGACCGCGGAGACGAGGAGCAGTCCGCGCCCGTGGTCGTCATCGCCCGCGCGGGACGGATGGGGACTCGGTGTGCCGTCCGCGCAGCCCTCGTCGCGCACCACTATGCGCAGGGTCCGGGCGTCGGAGTCGTCGCGGAGCTCGCAGACGATCTGCTCGCTGACCGTGTGCACCACCGCGTTCGTGACCAGCTCGGATATGACCAGGGCGGCTGTCTCGCAGGTGTCGTCGCCTATCGACCAGCTCGACAGGTGGTGGCGCGCGAGCCGCCTGGCCCTGGCCACGGAGTCGGCTCGGGCCGCCAGCTCGAAGCGACAGCGGCGGTCGCCGACAACGGTCCCGGCGTGGTGGTGCACAGTGTTGGCGTTACCAAGTGCCACGGCCGGTTCCTAACGGGGCGGACGATTTCACGCATGCCACTATCGCCCCGCCGCGGACACTTGGCAAGGGCCACAATGAAAAGTGCAGAGTGCAGTGTGCTCGAGCGATCCGCGTGGCAGACTGCACCGCGACAGCGACGACAGGCCCGACGGCGGCCAACAGGAGGCAGTAGTGAGCGAGCCGCGGTCCGCTCCCACCGTGGGCCAGGTCGTCCTGGGCAAACGCCTGCAGGAACTCCGGGAGAGTGCGGGGCTCAAGCGCGAGGAGGCCGCGAAGATCCTGCGGGTCGCGCCGGCCACGGTGCGCCGCATGGAGACCGCCGAGGTCACCATGAAGATCCCGTACCTCCAGCTGCTTCTGCAGGCCTACGGAACGTCCGCCGACGAGGCCGAATCGTTCATCACCCTCGCCGAGGAGGCGAATCAACCCGGCTGGTGGCAGCGCTACCACGACATCCTGCCGGGCTGGTTCAGCATGTACGTCAGCCTCGAGGGTGCAGCCTCCCTGATCAGGTCCTACGAGCCCCACTTCGTCCCCGGACTGCTCCAGACCGAGGACTACGCGCGCGCGGTACTGCGGTCCGGCGCGGTCGGGCAGACCAGCCCCACGGAGATCGAGCGCCACGTCGACCTGCGGATGCAGCGCCAGGAGCTCCTCACCGCCGAGGAAGCGCCGCGGCTGTGGGTCGTCATGGATGAAACCGTGCTGCGCCGAGCCGTCGGAGAACCCGGCGTCATGCGCGGCCAGGTGGACCGCCTCCTCGAGGCCGCCGAACTGCCGAACGTGACCCTCCAGATCGCCGAATTCGATGCCGGACACCATCCCGGCACCTATGGCCCCTTCGTCCTGTTCCGGTTCGCCGTACCCGAACTGCAGGACATGGTCTACACGGAGTATCTGACCGGTGCGGTCTATCTCGACCGCCGCGCCGAGGTCGTGACCTATCTCGAGGTCATGGACCGCATGGCGGCGCAGTCGGCTACGGCACACCGCACGAAGGAGATCCTCCGGGATCTCCGCAAGGAGCTGTAAATGGACCATATATCCGACCGGATCTACAACGGCATGCCCGCACGCGAACTCGGCTCCGAGGGCTGGCACAAGCCCTGGAGCGGCGGCAACGGCGGGAACTGCGTGGAAGCCATGCGCCTTGCCGACGGCCGGGTCGCGGTACGGCAGTCCGCCGACCCCGACGGCCCCGCGCTCATCTACAGCAGCGGCGAGATCGACGCGTTCATCCGCGGCGCGAAGTGCGGTCAGGCCGACTTTCTGCTCTCGTGACCGGCCGTCCCCGTCCCGGCCCCCGCGCCCTTCGTCCATACGTCCCCTGTCCCCGCGTCGCACGTCCCCGTCAGGGGGGCGGCAGAGCGCGGACCAGGGCCTCGAGAGCCGCCGGATAGGCGCGGTCCGAAGGGGCCGCGTAACCGACCACAACCCCGTCCGTGAGCGGCATCGAACTGTCCGGGTGACGGAACTCCGACAGGCCGTCCACGGCCACCCCTTGCCAGACGGCTCCCTTCAGCACCGACTGCTCGGTCCCCGGCGGGAGTTCGACCACCGCGTGCAGCCCGGCCGCGATTCCTGAGACCGTGAGTCCCGGCGCGGCCGCGGCCAGCGCCTCGACCAGCAGATCCCGTCTCCGGCGGTACCGCTGTCGCATCCGCCGCAGATGGCGGTCGTACGCCCCGCACTCGATGAAGTCCGCCAGGGCCAGCTGGTCGGTCACTCCCGTCCAGGCCTCCCGCTCGCCCTTCGCCCGCAGCACGGGCTCGACCAGATGTTCCGGAAGCACCATCCAGCCCAGCCGCAGCGCGGGGGAAAGGCTCTTGCTCACCGAACCGACGTACACCACCCGCTGTGGGTCGAGGCCCTGCACGGCGCCCACCGGCCGGCGGTCGTACCGGAACTCGCCGTCGTAGTCGTCCTCGATCAGCAGGCCGTCCCGCCCGCGTGCCCAGTCCACCACCGCGGCGCGGCGACCGGCCACCAGCGGGCCGCCCGTCGGGAACTGATGGGCCGGCGTGAGCAGCACCGCACGCTGGCGGTCCAACTCCTCCACCCGCGCGCCCTGTTCGTCCAACGAGAGGGGAGTGGTGACCAGCGATGCGTCCGCCAGCAGACCGCGGTGGAATCCGAGCCCGTACGCCTCCACGGCCAGCGGCCCCCGCAGGACGCCGCCGCCGGCCCCGGCGCTCCCCGCGAACAGCAGCCGCAGCGCGTGCGCGAACCCGGCACAGATCACGATGCACTCGGGGCGAGTCCGCACGCCGCGGACTCGCGCCAGATACTCGGCCAGCGCTGCCCGCAACTCGATGCGACCCTGCGGCGAGCCCGGACCGAACGCCTGGTGCGGTGCCGCGTGCAACGCCCGCCGTACGGACGCCGCCCACGCACTGCGCGGGAACGCGGTCATGTCCGGAGCGCCCTGGCGCAGATCGTGCCGGGGTCCCGCAGCGGGTCCGGGAGTCTTCTTCGGTACGCGCACCGGTTTCAGCGGCGCCGTGCGCGCCGCGACCCGGGTGCCGGAACCCTGACGGGCGGTGAGCCAGCCCTCCGCCACCAGCTCGGCGTAGGCCTCGGCGACCGTGTTGCGTGCGATGCCCAGGTCGGCGGCCAGGGCGCGGTATGCGGGCAGCCGCGTGCCCGGTGCCAGCCTGCCGGAGCGCACCGACTCCCGCAACGCCGTGATCAGGGCGGTCCGGCGGCTTCCCGTCGGGGACAGGTCCAGATGGAGATCGGAACCTGCGAGCGTCGCCTCGGACGGCTCGGCTCGCGAATTGACCTCAGGATCATGCATCGAATTGCACCCTACCAACGGTCTTTCTCGCTCGTAGATTCATGGTCATGACGAACGACGGAACGCCGATCAACCCGCAGAGCAGCACCAGCACCAGCACGTCCGAGCCCAGGGTCAACTTCGCCAAGGTCGCGCCCAAGGCCTTCAAGGCGCTGATCTCCTTCGACGCGGCGGCCCGTGAAGGGCTCGAACCCTCCCTGGTCGAACTCGTCCAGATCCGGTCCTCCCAGCTGAACCACTGCGCCTACTGCCTCCACATGCACACCACCGACGCCCGCAAGGCGGGGGAGAGCGAGGAGCGGCTGCACATGGTCGCCGTATGGCGCGAGGCCCGCCACTTCTTCACCGACCGGGAACAGGCCGCACTCGACCTCACCGAGTCGGTCACCCTGATCGACCGGGGTGGCGTCCCCGACGGCGTCTACGCCCGAGCCGCCGCCCACTTCGACGAGGCCGAACTGGGCCATCTCCTGACCCTTGTCCTCGCCATCAACACCTGGAACCGGATCGCCATCACCGGCGCGAAGACCGCGGGGACGGACGAGCGCAACTCCTGAGTCGTGTCCGCAAGGCCCCGTCCGGCAACCGTCGTCAGACGGTCGCCGGACGGTCGTCGGGGGCGATCGGTGCCGGCAGACCGGTGCGTCCCGTCAGGTATCGGTCGACCGCCGCCGCGACGGACCGGCCCTCCGCGATCGCCCAGACGATCAACGACTGGCCGCGCGCCGCATCACCCGCCGCGAACACCCCGGGCACGGTCGTCGCGAAGTCCGCGTCCCGCACGACCAGACCGCGCCGGTCGACTGCCGGGCCCGGGTGCCCGATCAGGCCGCCCGACGGATCCGGGCCGGTGAACCCGAGGGCGAGGAGCACCAGATCCGCCCTCAGCACCTGCTCCGTGCCGGTCCGTGGACGCCGCCGATCCTGCGGCTCCACCTCGACCAGGTGCAAGGCACGCACCCGTCCTTGTGCGTCCCCCGTGAAGCGCAGGGTGGATGCGGAGAACAGCCGAGCGTCCGCATGCGCCACCGGCGCCGATCCCAGTTCACCTGCCTCCTCGTGTGCTGCCGACATCCGATAGATCTTGGGATGCACCGGCCATGGTTCGGCGACCTCGTCCCGCTCCGACTCCGGCAGCGGATGGATGTCGAGCTGGGTGACGGAGGCCGCACCCTCGCGTACGGCCGTGCCCAGACAGTCCGCCCCGGTGTCCCCGCCGCCGACGATGACCACATGGCGTCCCGCCGCGGAGAGCGGGGACGGCGCCCGATCGCCGTCACACGCCCTGTTCGCCGCCGGCAGATACTCCATGGCCTGGACGATCCCGCTCAACTCACGGCCCGGTACGTCCAGTTCCCGCCAGCTGGTCGCGCCGACCGCCAGGACCACGGCGTCGTACCGCGCCTCCAGTTCGGCCCGCGTCACATCGATTCCCACGGTGACGCCCGGCCGGAACTTCGTGCCCTCCGCCCGCATTTGCCCGAGCCGCCGATCCAGCTGGTCCTTCGTCATCTTGAACTCGGGGATGCCGTACCGCAGCAGCCCGCCGATGCGGTCCTCCCGTTCGTACACGACGACCGTGTGCCCGGTGCGGGTCAACTGCTGTGCGGCGGCGAGCCCGGCAGGCCCGGAGCCCACGACTGCCACCCTCCGGCCGGAGAGCCGCTCCGGCGGTCGTGGACCTGCGAAGCCGCGCTCCCAGGCCTGATCGGCGATGGCCACCTCCACATTCTTGATCGTCACGGCGGGCTGGTTGATCGCCAGTACACATCCCGACTCGCACGGGGCCGGGCACAGACGGCCGGTGAACTCGGGGAAGTTGTTCGTCGCATGCAGCCGGTCGGCCGCCGCCCGCCAGTCGTCGCGCGCCACCAGGTCGTTCCACTCGGGGATCAGATTCCCCAACGGGCAGGCGTCGTGGCAGAAGGGGATGCCGCAGTCCATGCACCTGTCGGCCTGCGGCCCGACGATGGGCAGGAGCGCACCGGGCACGTACACCTCGTCCCAGTCCCCGACCCGCTCGGCCACGGGCCGGCGCGGCCACTCCTGTCGTGTGGTGGTGAGAAAGCCCTTGGGATCGCCCATGCCGTCTCCTTGCGACGGTTCGCTCCCTGCCGGCCCCCCGGATGATGCTCCTTCCTCGTCACGATACGACGCGCCCATGGCCCCGGCGACCCGATGACCTGGGCAGATATCGGATCTCGCTGCTGTCGTGCATCGATCCGGTGACTGCAGTGCCCGCTGTGTCCTGCGGGGCAGTTCAGGCGGCCAGGCCGAGGACCAGGCAGACGCAGGCCGCCAGTGCCGCACCGCCCCGCACGTGATTCCACACCGTCCACTCGCGCAGGAACCGCGCCCAGTGCTCGGCGCTCGCGGGGGCCTCGGGATCGAGCTCGTCCAGAGCCTTGTTGCGAGGTATGTTCGCCGCTCCCGTCACGCCGAACGAGCCCACCAGATACAGCAGGCAGCCGAGCCACAGCTCGATCCGCCCGGGGTCGGGTGACTCCACGAGCGTCACGACGGCCACCACGACGGACAGCACCGTGGTGCCCACGAAGACGGCGAGGAACCTGGCGTTCACGATCACCACGTTGATCTTCTGCATGGCGGCTATGCCCTGCGCGGCGGGCAGCGCGCCCAGTGCCCGCATCACCGAGGTGGAGAAGGCGAAGAAGACGCCGGCCATCAGACCGCATCCCAGAGCGGTCAGCAGAGTGAGGATGAAGTACGGACCGTCGATCATGACAATTTCCGTTCTGCGAAGACTGGTTGAAGACTGGTGGAGGAAGGCGCGTGTTCCGGGAGGGAGAGCTGAAAACGGGCTGAGGAGAGCTCCTGCGGCGCGGACGCCGAAGATCCTGCAGTGCGCGGTGCACCACTACAAGTGAATTGCCTCCGGCCCTCGCGGACCATGGCCGAGGCGCGCGGCGGCATACGTCGTCGTCCACCGTCGCCGTCCGCATGCGGGGTGGCACGCCCGGCCCTCCGGCCGGCCGAGCGCCCATGCATGATGGGGGCCGTGCACCTCCGACCGATCACCTGGGAGCGGCTCACCGAAGCTGTCGCGGACCGCTTGTCTGCGCACCGGTCCGCACCGGGCGACCTGTGGCTGAGGATCGCGGTGGACGGGGCGCCGGCCGCGCAGCCGGACCGGTTCGCCGCGAGACTGGCCGACGCACTGCGGGAACGCGGCAGCCCCACGCTCTCGATCGACACCCACGGGTTTCTACGCCCGGCATCCCTGCGCTTCGAGTACGGCCACGAAGACGCCGACTCCTATTACGACGGGTGGTTCGACACCGGTGCGCTGTGGCGCGAGGTCTTCGGGCCGCTCGAGTCCGGCGGGAGCGGGCGCGTGCTGCCCGATCTCTGGGACCCGGAGCGGGACCGGGCCACCCGCAGCGCGTATGCCGAACTCCCGCCCGGTGGCGTGCTCGTCGTCCATGGCCCCCTCCTCCTCGGGCACTGGTTCCCCTTCGACTGCGTCGTGCATCTCGCCCTGTCCCCGGGAGCGCTGCGCAGGCGCACCCCTCAGGCCGAGCGCTGGACCCTGCCGGCCTTCGCCCGCTACGAGGCCGAGGCGGCGCCCGCCGAGACCGCCGACGTCGTGGTCAGGGCGGATGATCCGAAGCGCCCGGCCTGGTGGGCCCGCTCCGGCTCGGACGCCGACCCCGAGGGGACGCGGTGACCGTCCGTGACGCCTCTCGGTGAGCGGGTGCGCACCGGACGGGGCGGGACGAGAATGAGTCCGCCGGTACCCGCGGCGCCTCCCGTGTCGCACCGGCTGTCCGGACCGCAGGAGGTACCAGATGACCACCGCCGGAGACATCATGCACCGCGGCGCCCAGTGGATCCCCGGCCACGAGACGCTGGACAGGGCGGCCCAGCTCATGAGTCGCCTCAATGTGGGCGCCCTGCCGATCAGCGACGAGAACGAGCGTCTCTGCGGCATCCTCACCGACCGGGACATAGTGGTGGGCTGTGTGGCCAAGGGCCACGACCCCGCCAAGATCACCGCCGCCGAGATGGCACAGGGGACTCCCCGGTGGATCGCCGCGGACGCCGACGTGGGTGATGTGCTCGAGGAGATGAAGGGGCACCAGATCCGCCGTCTCCCTGTGATCGAGAACAAGCGGCTCGTCGGGATGATCAGCGAGGCCGATCTCGCCCACCACCTCACCGACGAACAGATCGCGGGCTGGGCCGAGAGCGTCTACGCCCGGAGCTGAGCGCCGGCGCACCGGGGCCCGGGCTCCGAGCGACCGCTCCGGCGGTCCGCAACTGCCCACGGACGCACGGGGACTCGGAAGCGGCCCCTGGCTGTCGCCGGGGGCCGTCGCCGCGCCCGCTCGGGCCGGCGCGAGTGCGGATTCAGCGGACCCGGCGGACCCGGCGGACCCGGCTGTCGCGGTGGATCGGACGGACGGTGCAGATTCGATCAAGCGTGAGTAGCTGTTCATGCCTGGTATACACCGGCCGAGTCGCCGAGGTTCCCATTCCGACGCAATCGGTTCGGGAGGCCGCGTCGCCCGGCGCCGCGCTCCGTATCCGGCGCCGCGCTCCGTATCCGGCGCCGCGCTCCGTGCCCGGCGCCGCGGCGGTGATGAATCGGGCGGCCGAACGGCCCGCAGAATGCGATCCGATCCGGACAAACTGGAATGATCGCCGCATGACCCGAACCGACAGTCACATGCTCGGACACCCACAGCCCGAGCAACCCGGCGCCGTACCCCCCGACGCCGATCCCGCCGGCCCCTCGCACGCCGCCGCGCCCCGGTCCTCGCGACCGCAGCCGCTGCCCTCCGCAACCCCGTCGTCCCGGCGCGATGCACTGGCAGCTCTGCTCGACCCCACGTCGATGCGCCATATCGACCGTCTCGGCCTCACGACCGGCTGGCGGTGCTGGGAGGTCGAAGCGGGCGGCGACTCGCTCGTCGGCCGTCTCGCCAAGCGGGTCGGCCCCACCGGCCGGATTCTCGCCACCGATCTCGACGTGTCGTGGGCCCGTTCCCCGGTCCGCCCGCCACTGGAGGTGATCCGGCACGACATCGGCCGGGACGCGCCGCCCGGCGAGGGCTTCGACCTCGTACACGTACGACTTGCCCTCGCTCATGTCCCGGACCGGGAACAGGCGTTGCGCACGATGATCAAGGCTCTGCGGCCCGGTGGCCGACTGCTCGTGGAAGAGGTGGATCCGGCGCTGCAGCCGCTGCGCTGCCCGGACGAGTACGGCGCCGCGCAGCAATTGGCGAACCGGATCGGCCAGGCCTGCACCGCGGTTCTCGCAGGCCGCGGCGGACACCGCAGCGAGGGCCGTACGCTGCCACGCCGGCTCCGCGAGTACGGCCTCGTCCAGGTCGGCGCCGATCTCCACGTCACGCTGTCGGGACCGGAAGCGGCGGCGCTGGACGCGGCGACCGTGGGCGAGTTGAGGGACCGTCTGGTCGGCAGCGGATCCGTGAGCGACGCCGAGATCGAACGGCACCTGGAGCTGCTCGCGGCCGGCTCCCTCGATGTCGCGGCACCGCCCGTGATCTCGGCCTGGGGACGCAGACCGGCACGCTGATCCGTGCCGTTGCCCGGAGGGGGATGCTGCCCCGAGGGGACCGTTCACCCGAAGGGGCCGTCTACCCGAGGGGACCGCGGCGCTCCCGCCAGGTGTCACGCGTCGCGACGCTCGCCGGGCCGTGCCCCCACCCCCTGCACGGCCGCCGCCCCCGCACGACAGCCCGCCGCCGCGGCCTCGGCGTCGCCGAGGCCCGCGAGCCGGGCGGCGAGGAAGGCGCCGGTGAACGCATCACCGGCGCCCGTCGTGTCGCGGGCCGTCGCGGTCACGCCCGGGACACGCTCACCGCCCGGTCCGCCCGCCCGTACCAACAGGGCCCCGGACGCCCCGAGCTTGACGACCACCAGCGGGAAGAGACGGCTCAACTTCGCGGCCGCGTCCGCCGGTTCGGGCAGCCCGGTGAGTACCGCCGATTCGTCCGCGCTCGGCAGCAGTACGTCGGCCCCCGCGGCAGACTCGAGGAAACTCTCCACACCGGTCTGCCGCAGGAACCCGGCGGACGCCGGGTCCACGCTCACCGGAATCCCTGCGGTGCGCGCCGCATCGAGCGCCGTGACCGCGAGCGAACGGCTCGGCTCGGCGAAGAACAGATAGCCCGACAGGTGCAGATGACCGACGCCGTCGAGCAGTTCGGGTGACCAGTCGGACGGTGAGATCCGCAGGACCGCGCCGCCGTCGGAGAGGAACGTCCGCTCCGCGTGCGCGTCGACCAGGCAGATCACCGTCCCGGTCGGCGCTTCCGCGTCCACGACGAAATGCGGTCGCACACCCGATTCACGCAGCACGCGCGCGTGCCCCGCGGCCGCGTCCGTGCCCACCCTGGCCAGCAGACGGACGTCCGGACAGCCGTGGTGCGCGGCCCACGAGGCGACGTTCGCCCCCGCTCCGCCGGGCAGCGTCACGATGTCGGCGGCCGTGTCCGTGCCCGGGGCCAGCGGGGTGTCGTGGCGGGCCACCACATCCGTCACGACGTCGCCGACCACCAGCAGCGCCCCGCTCATGCGACACACGCGATCGCGATCCGGGCTGCCAGCGTCACGTTCCCCCGCACCGCGGCCAGGTTCGCCTCGAGCGAGGCACCGCCGGTGTGGCGCATCAAGTAGTCGAGCAGGAACGGTGTCACGGCCTGCCCGGTGATGCCGTCGGCCGCGCAGGCGTGCAGCGCATCGTCGAGCACACGCGCGTGGAGGACGGGGTCGAGCTGCTCGGACTCGGGCACCGGATTCGCCACGATCAGCGCCGAACCGGGCCCGTCGAGCGCGTCCTGGGCGCGGATCACGGCGGCGGCCTCGGCGGGGGAGTGCAGCGTCCAGTCCACCGGCAGGCCGGAGTCGGTGAGGTAGAACCCGGGAAACCGGTCGGTGCCGTAGCCGGCGACGCATACTCCGAGCGTCTCCAGGCGCTGCAGCGTGGCCGGCACGTCCAGGATCGACTTCACGCCCGCGCAGACGACGGCGATCCGGGTACGGGCCAGCAGTCCCAGATCGGCGGACTCGTCCTGCGTCGACGTCCATTCGCGGTGCACGCCGCCGAGACCGCCGGTGGCGAACACCCGCACGCCCGCCCGGGCGGCGAGGAAGGCGGTCGCCGACACCGTGGTCGCGCCGCTCGCGCCCGTGGCGAGTGCCGGCGCCAGATCGCGGTGCCCCAGCTTGCGGATCTCCTTGCCGCCCGCGATCCGCTCCAACTGGCCCTTGTCGAGGCCGATCCTGGCCGCACCGTCGATGACCGCGACGGTGGCGGGGACGGCACCCTGCCGCCGTACCAACGCCTCCAGTTCCACCCCGACCTGGAGATTGCGCGGTCGCGGCAGGCCGTGCGCGATGATCGTCGATTCGAGCGCCACCACGGGGAGCCCCCGCTCCAGCGCGTCGTGCACCTCTTCGGACAGCACCAGCACCTGAGGCCTCCCGTCGACCGCGTGGCCCGGTGGCCCTTCGTGCGGGCCTCGCCGGGGCGTACGTCTGATCCCTGGCGACTCCGGAACGCCGTCAAACCCCCGACCGCCGGGACGCTGATCGGCAGAACGTCCCACCGGGCGTCCCGTGCGTCGGAACAGCCCGAGCCGGAACACCCGGCGTCAGAAGAGCGGCTGTGGCAGTACGCCCTCCAGCGCGAGGAGTTGACGCTTCGTCTCGAGGCCGCCGCCGAAGCCGCCTATGCCGCCGTCGCTCTCGACGACGCGATGGCACGGCACCACGACCGGCAGCGGATTGGCTCCCATCGCCAGGCCCACGGCCTGCGCGGCGCCCGGCTGGCCCACCCGCGCCGCGAGATCGCCGTATCCCACCACCGAGCCGTACGGCACGTCGGCTGCCAGTGCGGACAGGACCTCTCGGTGGAAGGACGAGGCCAGACGCCAGTCCAGGTCGAGCTCGAAGGTGTGCAGTTCGCCCGCGAAGTACGCCGCGAGCTGGCGTATCGGCTCGGCGAGGCGCCGCGATTCGGGCGCCTCGGCGACCTCGCCGCCGAGGCGCGACACGAGCCGGCGCAGCGCGGAGTCCCGCACGCCGTCGTCGGCATGGAAGGCGACCAGGACCAGCCCCCGGTCCGTCGCGGCCAGGAGGAGCGGGCCGATGTCGGTGTCGACGACGGCCCACTCCGCGACCGGTCCGGCCGCCTGCTCAGCTCGGTTGGTGTTCACGCCGACCACCGTACGGCCGGGCACTGACAACCGATCTCGTACGGACCGACGTCAGCCCGTGCCGACCGCTCCGCGCACCACGTCAGGGGCGTTCGAGATGATCCCGTCGACACCGAACGCGGTCACACGCACGGCGTTCGGGATGTCGTCGACCGTCCAGGTGTAGATCTCCAGAGGCTTGTCGTGCGGGCCCTTGAGGGACTGGATCGCCGCGACGTAGCCCGCGGAGATCGTCGTGTGCGAGGAGTTGATCTGGTCGGCGAACTCGGCGTACTCGGGGAGCTCGGCCACCGCGGGCGTACCCAGGAACCCGGTTTTGATGTCGGGGCGCAGGGTGTGCACGGTACGCACGCTTCCGGCGTCGAAGCTCTGGACGACCAGCTTGTGCTTGACGTGCTGCCGGTCGAGCCAGCCCGACCTGCGCAGCTCCCGCAGGGTCTCCTTCTCGATGCCCGGGTACAGGTCGGGCGCCTTCAGTTCGAGGACCAGCTTCTGGTCGTGACGGGACACCCGGTTCATGTACTGCTCGAGGGTGGGCACGCGCGCGCCCGCGTACTTGGCGTCGAACCAGCTGCCGGCGTCCAGCTTGGCGATCTCGGCGGAGGTGAAGTCGGCGACGTTCCAGGGGGCGCGGTCGGGGAAGACCTCCTCGACGTTCGTGGTCCTCGCGAGGGTCGTGTCGTGCATGACCACGAGTTCGCCGTCCTTGGTCCGCTGGACGTCGTTCTCCACCCAGCTGATGCCCAGTTCGGCGGCCTTGTCGACGGCGGCGAGCGTGTTCTCCGGTGCGTAGGCGGACGCTCCGCGGTGGGCGACGACAACGGGCTTGTCGGTCGTGCTGTCGGCGTGGGCGGTGGTGGCGGGCAGCAGCAGGGCCGCCGCTCCGGCCAATGTGACGGTGCCGGCGGCTGCGACGCGTGCGTACACATGAACTCCTCGGTTCGGTAATCGCTTCCTGACCGAGAGTTACAGGCACGGGTCAACGGCAAACGGGCACAACATGGCCATGGGCTGAACGGAGTTGCCCCTGAGGGCTTCGTCCCGTGCTGCGTGTGCGATTCTTTGGCGAGAATCGCTCGTGCGTTCCTGGACGTGCGCCCTACTGCTCAACCGACCACGACCACCGGGGCAGCCGTGGAGCGCAACGGCGACACATCGGGGAACACGGGTGGAAGGGCGACCGCGCATGCAGGGCACGATCGACGGATTCAGCTATGGGCTCGTCACGCCTGTCGTTGCCTATCTGATGGCCTGTCTGGGCGGCGCGCTCGGGCTGCGCTGCACCGCCCGGTCGTTGCTCGTGAGCAACTCCTGGCGTCCTGGCTGGCTGGCCCTGGGATCGGCCGCGATCGGCTCGGGCATATGGACCATGCACTTCATCGCGATGATGGGATTCAGCGTCGCCGAGACGCCGGTCACCTACGACGCGCCGATCACCTTCGCCAGCCTGGCGGTGGCGATCGTGATGGTGGGCGTGGGGATCTTCATCGTGGGATACCGCGGGGCCACCGTGATGGCGCTGTTCACCGGGGGCACCATCACCGGCCTGGGTGTCGCGTCCATGCACTACCTGGGAATGGCCGGAATGCGACTGAGCGGGACCCTGGAGTACGACACCCCGACGGTGGCCCTCTCGGTGGTCATCGCCGTGGTGGCCGCGACGGCCGCCCTGTGGGCGGCCGTTCAGGTGCGGGGCATCGCCTGGAGCCTGGCGGCCAGTCTGGTGATGGGGCTCGCCGTGAGCGGTATGCACTACACGGGGATGGCCGCCCTGAGCGTGCATCTGCACGACGCCGCCCCGGGTGCCGTAGGTGACTCGTCGGCGGACCTTCTGGCGCCCCTGATGATCGGTCCGCTGGTCTTCCTGTTCCTGGCCGGCGTGGTGGTCATGTTCGACCCGAGGATGGTCATGGGCAGGCCGGACTGGAACCGCACACCGGTCGAACTCGGCCGCCCCGCTCACCCGGCACGGACGTCCCCGCAGGCCTCGCGGGGCGGGGCCGGGCGGCGCCGGGACTGGTGACGGAGCCCCGTTGTCGGTGCCGGGTCGTACGGTGGTTGCATGCGGCCCGAAACCAAGATCGAACAGCTCCGCCAGAGCGGCCGGCCCTTCGAGGTCGTCAGCCCGTACAGCCCGAGTGGTGACCAGCCCACGGCCATCGCCGAGCTGGACCGACGCGTGCGCGCGGGCGAGCAGGACGTCGTCCTGCTCGGCGCCACGGGCACGGGCAAGTCGGCCACCACGGCCTGGATGATCGAGAAACTCCAGCGCCCCACCCTGGTCATGGCGCCGAACAAGACCCTGGCCGCCCAGCTGGCCAACGAATTCCGCGAACTCCTGCCGAACAACGCGGTGGAATACTTCGTCTCGTACTACGACTACTACCAGCCCGAGGCGTACGTCCCGCAGTCCGATACGTACATCGAGAAGGACTCCTCGATCAACGAGGAGGTGGAGCGCCTTCGCCACTCCGCGACGAACTCCCTGCTGACCCGCAGGGACGTCGTCGTGGTCGCCTCCGTCTCCTGCATCTACGGCCTCGGGACCCCGCAGGAGTACGTGGACCGCATGGTCCAGCTGAAGGTCGGCGAGGAGTTCGACCGCGACCAGCTCCTGCGCCGCTTCGTCGACATCCAGTACACGCGCAACGACACGGCGTTCACCCGCGGCACCTTCCGCGTCCGCGGCGACACCATCGAGATCTTCCCGGTCTACGAGGAACTGGCCGTGCGCATCGAGATGTTCGGCGACGAGATCGAGGCGCTCTCCACCCTGCACCCGCTGACCGGCGAGGTCATCAGCGACGACCAGGAGCTCTACGTCTTCCCTGCCACGCACTACGTCGCCGGCCCGGAGCGCATGGAGAAGGCGATCCACGGCATCGAGAAGGAGCTCGACGAGCGCCTCGCCGAGCTCGAGAAGCAGAACAAGCTCCTCGAGGCACAGCGCCTGCGCATGCGCACCACGTACGACCTGGAGATGCTCCGGCAGATCGGATCCTGCTCCGGCGTCGAGAACTACTCGATGCACTTCGACGACCGTGAGCCGGGCACCCCGCCGCACACCCTCCTCGACTACTTCCCCGACGACTTCCTGCTCGTCCTGGACGAGTCGCATGTGACCGTCCCGCAGATCGGCGCCATGTACGAGGGCGACGCCTCCCGCAAGCGCACCCTCGTGGATCACGGCTTCCGGCTCCCGTCGGCCTTGGACAACAGGCCGCTGAAGTGGGAGGAGTTCCAGAAGCGCATCGGCCAGACCGTCTATCTCTCGGCCACCCCGGGCAACTACGAGCTGTCCCGCTCGGACGGGTTCGTCGAGCAGATCATCCGCCCGACCGGTCTCGTCGACCCGGAGGTCGTCGTCAAGTCCACCGAGGGCCAGATCGACGACCTGGTGCACGAGATCCGGAGCCGCACGGAGAAGGACGAGCGCGTCCTGGTCACCACGCTGACCAAGAAGATGGCCGAGGACCTCACGGACTACTTCCTCGAACTGGGCATCCAGGTCCGCTACCTGCACAGCGACGTCGACACCCTGCGCCGGGTGGAGCTGCTGCGCGAGCTCCGGGCGGGCGAGTTCGACGTCCTGGTGGGCATCAACCTCCTCCGGGAGGGCCTCGACCTGCCCGAGGTGTCCCTGGTGGCGATCCTCGACGCGGACAAGGAAGGCTTCCTGCGCTCCGGGACCTCCCTGATCCAGACGATCGGCCGAGCCGCACGAAACGTGTCGGGGCAGGTCCATATGTACGCGGACAAGATCACGCCGGCGATGGAGAAGGCCATCGACGAGACGAACCGCCGCCGTCAGAAGCAGATCGCTTACAACACGGAGCGCGGAATCGACCCGCAGCCGCTCCGCAAGAAGATCAACGACATCGTCGCCACCATCGCCCGCGAGGACGTCGACACCGAGGCCCTGCTCGGCACCGGGTATCGCAAGGGCAAGGACGGCAAGGGCGCGAAGGCCCCGGTGCCCTCGCTCGGCGACGCCAAGGCGAAGGCGGCCACCAAGTCCGGCTCCAAGCCGAAGGCCGGGGCCGGCACCCCCACGGACCGCCCCGTCGCCGAACTGACCGAGCAGATCGAGGAGATGACCGAGCGGATGAAGGCGGCCGCCGGGGACCTCCAGTTCGAGATCGCCGCCCGGCTCCGGGACGAGGTCTCCGAGATGAAGAAGGAGCTGCGCCAGATGAAGGAGGGCGGGCTGGCCTGACGGGCGGGCCGGCTCCGGACACGCGGCCGCGTCGCAGCATGCCGCCGTGTTGCAAGACCGACACAAATGACCGACCGGGGTGCGGGAGTGTCAGTGTCACTGCGTAGGGTGCTGGGCAACCGCACACAGGCGGTTGTTGGGGAATGTTCGAGAGGGGACAGCGCGTGACGGTCAACATGACCAAGGGTCAGGCCATCAGCCTGCAGAAGAACGACGGGGGCACCCTGACCGCGGTGCGCATGGGACTCGGCTGGCAGGCCGCGCCCCGACGCGGACTGTTCGGTTCGCGCACCCGGGAGATCGACCTCGACGCCTCGGCGGTGCTCTTCGCGGACAAGCAGCCCGTGGACGTGGTGTTCTTCCGCCACCTCGTCAGCGACGACGGCTCGGTCCGGCACACCGGTGACAATCTGGTCGGCGGCGCCGGTCAGGGCGGCGACGACGAGTCCATCCTGGTCGACCTGCAGCGGGTCCCGGTGCACATCGACCAGATCGTCTTCACGGTCAACTCGTTCACCGGCCAGACGTTCCAGGAAGTGCAGAACGCGTTCTGCCGCATCGTCGACGAGACCAACGGCCAGGAGCTGGCCCGTTACACCCTCGACGGCGGCGGCCAGTACACCGCACAGATCATGGCGAAGGTGCACCGCCAGGGCAGCGGCTGGCAGATGACGGCCCTGGGGAACCCGGCCAACGGCCGCACGTTCCAGGACCTGATGCCGGCCATCCTGCCGCACCTGTAAGGCACCGCAGGCCGGTTGCGACGTCGCGCGGCTCATGGAGGCGACCGCCTGCCGGGAGCCGCGCGACCGCGCAACCCAGCGCCGGCGGGGCGCAGCACAGCCGGAAGACAGCACCGAGGGGGACGAAGGCGATGACGGCCGAGCTGGTCAGGGGACAGAACCACCCGCTGCCCCAGACCCGTCTGGAAATCAGAGTGTCGGCCGGCAAGCCGGTCGTGGCGGGAGCGACGCTCAGCGACGGTGCGGGCAAGGTCCGCGGGGTCGAATGGGTCGCGCATCCCGGCTCGCCCCAGCTTCCGGGACTCGAGGTCTCCAAACAGGCCGCGGCCGACCATCGACTCGCCGTCGACCTCGGTGCGCTCCCGGCCGAGGCGGACCGGGTCAATGTCCTCCTCGCCCTGCCCGCCGGCGTCGGAGCGCCGGTCAACTTCGGTGCCGTGGCTGCCCCGTTCATCGCCGTCACCGGACTCGACGGCACCGAGGTGGCCAGCTACACGGTCACGGATCTGGACGCCGAATCCGCAGTCGTCGCGCTCGAGCTGTACCGCAGGCAGGACGCCTGGAAGGTACGGGCGGTCGGCCAGGGATACGCGGGCGGCCTCGCCGACATGCTCGCCGACCAAGGACTGCCGCAGGCCCACGAGTTGGCGTCCCAGATCCTGGACGCGGTGGCCCGTGGCATGGCCCGCTCGGTGGCCGCGCCGCCGCCCCGCACCGCGGACGGCGACAGGATCCGGCGTACGGCCCCCGCGACGGGACCCGGGTCCGGGGCCGATGCCACTCAGCCGGGCCCCGCCCGGCCCGCTCCCGCCGGGCCCGGCCCTCA
>NZ_QUAK01000095.1 GCF_003429565.1 Streptomyces triticagri | reverse complement strand
CGGGCCGGGTCCGGCAGCACGCCGGACCCGGCCCTCGGCCGTACTCAGGTCACTTCTTGCGGCGGCGGCCCTTCTGCGCCTTGCGGCGCTCCGCGCGCGTCATGCCGTCCGCGGAGGAGCGGACCGGGGTGCCGTCCTCGTCCTGGTTGCTGAAGTCGCCCTCCACGACGCCGCCTTCGCCGTCCACCGTGGGGGCCGAGAAGTGCAGCCGGTCCGGGCGCTGCGGTGCGTCGAGGCCCTTGGCGCGGATCTCCGGCCGGGCGCCCGCGGGCACCGCGTCCTGCGGAGTGTCCTTGCTGAGCGAGGTGCGCTCGGCCGCGTCGACGGGGACCTCCTCGACCTGCTGCTCGACCTGGACCTCCAAGTTGAACAGGTAGCCGACGGACTCCTCCTTGATGCCCTCCATCATCGCGGTGAACATGTCGAAGCCCTCGCGCTGGTACTCGACCAGCGGGTCCTTCTGGGCCATCGCCCGCAGGCCGATGCCCTCCTGCAGGTAGTCCATCTCGTAGAGGTGCTCACGCCACTTGCGGTCCAGGACCGACAGGACGACGCGGCGCTCCAGCTCACGCATGATCTCCGAGCCGAGCTGCTCCTCACGGGCCTCGTACTGCTCGTGGATGTCGTCCTTGATGGACTCGCCGATGAACTCGGCGGTCAGGCCCGCCCGGTCGCCCGCGGCGTCCTCCAGGTCCTCCACGGTGACCTTCACCGGGTAGAGCTGCTTGAAGGCGCCCCACAGCCGGTCCAGGTCCCACTCCTCGGCGAAGCCTTCCGCGGTCTCCGCCTGGATGTACGCGTCGATGGTGTCGTCCATGAAGTGCTGGATCTGCTCGTGCAGGTCCTCGCCCTCGAGGACGCGGCGGCGCTCGCCGTAGATGACCTCACGCTGGCGGTTGAGCACCTCGTCGTACTTCAGGACGTTCTTACGCGTCTCGAAGTTCTGCTGCTCGACCTGGGACTGGGCGGAGGCGATGGCGCGGGTGACCATCTTGTTCTCGATCGGGACGTCGTCCGGGACATTGGCCATGGCCATGACGCGCTCGACCATCTGGGCCTTGAACAGACGCATCAGGTCGTCGCCCAGGGACAGATAGAAACGGGACTCGCCCGGGTCCCCCTGTCGGCCGGAACGGCCGCGCAGCTGGTTGTCGATACGGCGCGACTCGTGGCGCTCGGTGCCGAGCACATACAGGCCGCCGAGCTCGGTGACCTCGTCGTGCTCCGCCTGGACCGCCTGCTCGGCCTTCTCCAGGGCGGCCGGAAGCGCCGCCGCCCACTCCTCGATGTGCTCCTCCGGGTCCAGGCCCTGCTGGCGAAGCGCGGCCTCGGCGAGGTCCTCCGGATTGCCGCCGAGCTTGATGTCGGTGCCTCGGCCGGCCATGTTCGTCGCGACGGTGACCGAGCCCTTGCGGCCCGCCTGGGCGACGATGACGGCCTCGCGGTCGTGCTGCTTGGCGTTGAGCACCTCGTGCGGGACGCCGCGCTTGGACAGCTGCTGGGAGAGGTACTCGGACTTCTCGACGGAGGTCGTGCCGACCAGGATCGGCTGCCCCTGGCCGTGCTTCTCGACGATGTCGTCGACGACGGCGTCGAACTTCGCCTTCTCGGTGCGGTAGATCAGGTCCGACTGGTCCATGCGGATCATCGGCCGGTTCGTCGGGATCGGCACCACACCCAGCTTGTAGATCTGCTGGAACTCGGCGGCCTCCGTCATCGCCGTACCGGTCATGCCGGACAGGCCGCTCTTGTAGCCCTCGCGCTTGTAGAGGCGGAAGAAGTTCTGCAGGGTGATCGTGGCGAGCGTCTGGTTCTCGTCCTTGATGTCCACCCCTTCCTTCGCCTCGATGGCCTGGTGCATGCCCTCGTTGTACCGGCGGCCGGCGAGGATACGGCCGGTGTGCTCGTCGACGATCATGACCTCGCCGTCGATGACGACGTAGTCCTTGTCGTTCTTGTAGAGCTCCTTGGCCTTGATGGCGTTGTTCAGATAGCCGACCAGCGGGGTGTTCACCGACTCGTAGAGATTGTCGATGCCCAGCCAGTCCTCGACCTTGGCGACGCCCGACTCGTGGATGGCGACCGTGCGCTTCTTCTCGTCGACCTCGTAGTCGCCGGTCTCCTCGATGCCCTTGAGCTGATTGCCCGCCTCGCCCTTGGTGAGGCGGGTGACGAGCTTGGCGAAGTCGCCGTACCACTTGGTGGCCTGGTCGGCCGGGCCGGAGATGATCAGCGGAGTGCGCGCCTCGTCGACGAGGATCGAGTCGACCTCGTCGACCACCGCGAAGTTGTGGCCGCGCTGGACGAGTTCGTCCTTCGACCAGGCCATGTTGTCGCGCAGGTAGTCGAAGCCGAATTCGTTGTTCGTGCCGTAGGTGATGTCGCAGTTGTACTGCTCGCGGCGCTGGGCCGGGGTCATGTTGGCGATGATGCAGCCGACGGTGAGGCCCAGGAACTTGTGGACGCGGCCCATCATCTCGGAGTCGCGCTCGGCCAGGTAGTCGTTGACCGTGATGAGGTGAACGCCCTTGCCCGAGAGGGCGTTGAGATACGTCGGCAGGGTGCCGACCAGGGTCTTGCCCTCACCGGTCTTCATCTCCGCCACGTAACCGAGGTGCAGGGCGGCGCCGCCCATGATCTGCACGTCGTAGTGCCGCTGGCCCAGGACGCGCTTGGCGGCCTCGCGGACGGTGGCGAACGCCTCCGGGAGCAGGTCGTCCAGGCTCTCGCCGTCGGCCAGGCGCTCCTTGTACTCGTCGGTCAGGGCGCGCAGCTCGGCGTCGGAGAGGTCGGCGAAGTCCTCTTCGATGGAGTTGACCTGGTCCGCGATGCGGTGCAGTTTGCGCAGGATCTTTCCTTCGCCTGCACGCATGATCTTGTTGAAGACGGACACGAGGGTTGGTCTCCTTGCCGGTCGGGCCTGGCGCGGTCGGGTTCTTGAGCGGTGCGGGCACGGCAGGTGGAGCCCACCGCAACGGCCATCGTAAGCGAGGACCCCGCCGCCCCGGGAGGTCCGGCCCACAAGGCGACGGCCACGGCCCGTGTGAACCCCTCAGCACAACGTCCGGCGGCCCGAGAAGGTGCCGGTCCGCAGGAAATTGCTCGCCCGCCGCGACACCGTCGACCACAATCCGTACATGGAGCCGATCACGCTGACCACCGAGCGCCTGGTGCTGCGCACACCTGTCGCGACCGACGCCCCCGCGGTGTTCGAGGCCTGCCAGGACCCCGCCATCCAGCGCTGGACGACCGTGCCGTCGCCCTACGCGCGCGCGGATGCCGAAATCTTCACCGAGCGCCTGGTACCGGACGGCTGGCGGGACTCGACCATGTACACCCTGGCGGCCTTCCTGCGCGACGCCCCGCAGGACCCGGCCCGGTCGTCCGGGGAGATCGTCGTCATGCTGGGGCTCACCGCGCGCGGGACGGGCGTTTTCGAGCTCGGCTTCTGGGCCCACCCGCACCACCGGGGCAACGGCTACACGGTCGAGGCCGCCGACGCCTTCTGCCGCTGGGGCATGCAGCACCAGCGCATGGACCGGATCGAATGGCGTGCGGAGGTCGGCAACCACGCCTCGCGCGCCGTCGCCGAGAAGACCGGTTTCACCTTCGAGGGCACCCTGCGCTCCGCGATCCTGAACCACGGCACCTGGCGGGACTGCTGGATCAGCTCGCTGCTCCCCGCCGATCTCGGACTCCCGTCCCACGCGCCGTACTTGCCGACTCGCGCCTGACGCGCTCGCACCCCGCAGGCCGCCGCGCACCGGCTCCCGGCGGGACTTTTCGCAGCCCGCACCCGACTGTCAGTGCCGGGATCTACGGTACGAACATGACGTCCGCCGCACCTGCTCCCGAAGCCTCCCTCTCCGCCGACGAGGCCCGCCGTATCGCACTGCGCGCCCAGGGTTTCCTGGGCGCACCTGACAGACGCGGCGCGGTGCGCGGCATGCTGCGCAGGCTCGGCGCCGTCCAGCTCGACACGATCTCGGTCCTGGCCCGCTCGCACGAGCTCGTCCCGTACGCACGGCTCGGCTCCGTGAGCCGCCCGGCGGTGGAGTCGGCCTACTGGACGGCGAGCGGCACGGGCCCGCCCCACACCTTCGAGTACTGGTCGCACGCGGCCTGCATCCTGCCCGTCGAGGAGTGGCCGCACTTCGCCTTCCGCCGCCGCGCCTACCGCAAGACGCCGCACTGGCACCACGAGCTGAAGGCCTCCGCGTACGACCAGGTGATCAAGCAGCTGCAGGCCGAGGGTCCGCTCACGGCCACGGAGCTCGGCGGCGCGAAGAACAAGGGCGAGTGGTGGGACTGGTCCGAGTCCAAGGTCGCCGTCGAGCGCGCGCTGATGTACGGCGAAGTGGTCTGCACGGAGCGCCGCGGCTGGAAGCGGGTGTACGACCTCGCCGAGCGCGCGATCCCGGACGCCCTGCTGCACGACGACCTGGACGACGCCGAGTGCCTGCGCCGCCTGGTCCGCCAGGCGGGCGAGGCCCTGGGCATCGGCACCCGGGCGGACATCGCGGACTACCACCGGATCAAGTCCGAGCAGTTCGACTCGGTCGTCGCCGATTCGGGTCTGGTGCCGGTGTCGGTGGCGGGCTGGTCAAAGCCGGCCTGGGCCGACCCTGCGGCCCTGGCGAGCACACCGCGCGGCCGGCACCGCACCACGCTCCTGTCGCCGTTCGACTCGCTGATCTGGGAGCGAGCCCGCACGGAGCGCATCTTCGGCTTCACCCACCGCCTCGAGGCATACGTCCCGAGGCAGAAGCGGGTCTACGGCTACTTCGCGATGCCGCTGCTCTCCGGCGGGCGGCTGCACGGCCGCGTCGATCCGGCCCGCGAGGGCAGCACACTGGTGGCCCGGCATGCGTCCCTGGACAGCCCCAAAGCGGTCGAGCCGATGGCCAGGGCGCTGACGGAGGCGGCTTCCTGGGTCGGCTGCTCGGACGTACGGGTGGAGCGGGTCACTCCGCAGGAGCTGCACGCGCCCCTGGTCTCTGCGCTCGACACGGTGTGACCGGACGGCGCAGGCGGTGACGGAGACCGGCGGCGGTCAGCGGCGGCGATCACCGGTGGCCGTCATTCAGCGAATCTCGAGAATCTTTTCCCGCATGGCATAGACCACCGCCTCCATCCGGGAGTGCAACTGCAGTTTCTCCAGGATGTTGCGCACGTGATTCTTGACCGTGTTCTCGGAGATGAACAACTCCTTGGCGATATCACGGTTGTTCATTCCGGTGGCGACCAGCTTCAGGACCTCGAGTTCACGATCGGTGAGCCGCGGCGCCGGCACGAGCCGGCGCTCGTCGGTGCGCTGAATCATCGACTTGAACTCGGTCAGCAGTTTCGACGCCATGGACGGGCTGATCTGCGACTGCCCGTCGGCGACCGCGCGGATCGCCGTGGCGACCTCGTCGGTGGAGATCTCCTTCAGCAGGTAGCCGGTGGCGCCCGCCTTGATCGCGTCGTAGAGGTCCGCCTCCTCGTCGCTGATCGTCAACATGATGATCTTGGCGCTGGGGGCCACCTCCTTGATCGAGGTGCACGCCTCGATCCCGCCCCGCTTGGGCATCCGTACATCCATCAGGACGATGTCCGGCAACAGATCGGCGGCCTTGTCGACGGCCTCGGCCCCGTCCGCGGCCTCGCCGATGACCTCGATGTCCTCCTCGTGGGCCAGGACGATCTCCAGTCCGCGGCGGAAGAGCGCATGGTCGTCGACCACCAGCACCCGGATGGGCTCCTTGGCGGTCGCTCCCACGGCCGCGCCGATGCGGTCGACGCCGTCATCGGCCTCGTCACGCATCGGTCCGAAACTGTCCGCCATCGTTCCTCCCCCTGAAGGCCGTGGCCCGATTACAAGTGGCACTCCAACCCGCGCCGACGGCACGCAGGTTGGCCTGCGCACCCATGCTTTCATGCCCGGGCGGCGAACCGGTGCCCGTAGGGGGCGCACCAGGGTGCCCCTGGGGGCGCACAACGCGCTCCAGGGGCACCACGGAAACGTTCACCAGGGGATCAACCGCCGAGTGCGCCGCCCGCGTCCGCGGACTGCACCTTGGTCACCATGGGGTCGGTGTTCAGATGGATGACGCCGTAGTCGTAGGCGTGACGGCGGTAGACGACGCTGGGTTCCTTGGTCTCGGAGTCGATGAACAGATAGAAGTCGTGCCCGACCAACTCCATCTCGTAGAGCGCCTGGTCGAGCGTCATGGGTGCGGCGACGTGGGTCTTCTCGCGGACCACCAGCGGGCCTTCGCCCTGCACCTCGAGGGAACCGACACGCCTCGTCGGCACGCCCTCCTCCGCCTCGTCCGCCACGAGATCGCCCTCGCCGTTCAGTACCGCCGTACCAGGGACCCGGTCTGCGACCTCGGCGGCCGAAATGCGGCCGTTGCCCCGGCGGCTGGAGCGCTTGCTGTGCTGCTTGCGCAGCCGCGCGTCCAGCTTCTCCTGCGCCAGATCGAGCGCCGCATACGGGTCACTTGCCGCCGCCTCCGCGCGGATCACCGGCCCCCGGGTACGGAGTGTGATCTCCACCCGGTCGGAACGATCGGCTTGTCGCGGGTTGGGCTCCTTGGACACCTCGACGTCGAGGCTGATCACCTTGCCGTCGAGCTTCTGGATCTTGTCCAGCTTCAGCTTCTCGGCCACGTGCTTGCGGAACCGCTCGGGCACCTCGGTCTTGCGGCCCTTGACGACGATGTCCACGCAGAACTCCGTTCCCGGATCGCTCCGCTCCGTACGGCGGAGCATCTCCCTCTTGCACCAGGCTCCGGTAGGCGCCGGAGCCTCGGACTCGGTGACTTCCACCTCCTCCTCCCCCGGGGACAAGATCCACACCCCCGCCGGAACGAGTGATTGCAGAAAACCCGTACCGGCATTCCGATATACGAGAGACGGCGTCCCCCCCGTCCACCATTCCTCACAACCGAACATATCTCGACCGGACGGATGCCGTCACCCTCTGACCTGCCATACCTCCGTTCAGGTGTATTCGAACTCTCTCTACCTGCAACGATGCAAGTTCCCTGTCAGTTCCGGTTTATTTCGAAAGAATCCGGTGAGGCTGCGACCACCGCCGCCCTCGTTCGACCCTTTCCCGTCGATTCCCACGTCTGTGCGAGTCGTACCACGCGACCGGCTTCGGCGAGTGACGCACCGGTGGTCATCAGATCGTCGACGACCACGATCCGCCGCCCCGCGAGCAGCCTGGCGGCCCCGGGCGCCAGTTCGAGAGCGCCCCGCAGATTCGCCTGCCGCTCACGGGAGTTGAGCCCCGACTGGTCCGCGACGGCCCGCCGGTGCCGCAAGGCGGACAGAACCGCCGCCGACGTACCCGCGGCGCGCAGTCTCCGTGCGGCGGCGATTGCCATGCGCCGCGTCGGATCGTGCCCGCGCCGGCGCACCGCCCGCCGGACCGACGGCACGGGCACCAGCACCAGCGACCGCTCCGGGCAGGCCCGCCCCGGCCTACGGCGGCCTCGCCGGGCAGGCGGCTGCGCCTCCCCCTCGGCCACCGCGCTCGCGAGCGCTCGCCCCAGTGCGTCCGAAAGCACCATCGCGCCCCGTTCCTTGTGCGCAAGCAACACCGAGCGCACCACATCCACGTACGGGGCCACCGCATGCACCACCGGCAATCCGTCCGGCTCCGGCGCCGGCCTCACACGCCTTGCCTCCTGCCCCCACAACTCCTCACCACACGCCTCGCACAACACCGCACGAGCGCACCCACACCCCGCGCAATCGAGCGGCAACACCAAGTCGGCGACGTCTCTCCAGATCGTCCGCATGCATCCACTGTGCCCACGAACCGGGCATCCCGCCACCCCTGTGGAAAACTCCCGGCGAGGCCCCCAACTCGCCTCTCACCAGGCACGATTCAGCAGACCGACGCCCCGCCCTCAGCAACTCGCCCGGCCGGAAAGCCCCGGGGACTCACCCCGGATAAACCGGAGCCGATCCCTCCTTGACCACCGTCCGCCAGTTCGCCCCCTGAGCGAGGCGCACGATCCCGTCCTCGGAGTGCGCCACCAACGGCAGCCGGTCGTCCTCCGAGGCCGCAATCTCGGTGGCCCCCGTCAGCCCCGGCAGCGTGGGCCCCAGCGAAACGGAGCCGTCGCTCTGCACATAGCGCAGCTGCTGCACCCCGCCGGCCTCCTTGCCCGCCACGACAAGCCGGCTGCCGCCGGCCCAGGACATCGCGGTGACCTCCTCCATCTGCGGTGCGGCCAGGCGCAGTTCCCGCACGTCGACCACCGGGTCGTCCGGGGTGCCCTCGCGCTCGACGCGCCCCACCTTGAGCGACACGGTGTCGTCGTCCTCGACGAGCAGCGCGATCCGCGCACCGTCCGCCGAAACCCGCACGGACTTGATCCGGCCTTCACCGAGGCCGGCGACCTTCACCTCGAGCGGCGATCCCTCTCCCTCGGGCAACCAGAGCAGACGCGGATTCTCGGGATCCTGATCGGCCACCCACAGATCGCCCCGCCCGTCCCAACTGGGCGCCGTCAGACGGTCCTCCTCCTTCTTGGCCTTGCTGCGCACCTTCGTCTGCTCCAGCGCACCACCGGCGAGCAGCGAACCGACGAACAACGACTTGCCGTCGTTCGACACCCCGGCCGCCCGGTCCTCGGCACGCGACACCGCCGCCGTACGGAACTCCTGCTCCCCCGCGCCGAACGGCCCGGACACCGGCTCCACATCGTCGCCATTCCTCGGCATCCGGACCAACTGGCCCTTGTCGTCGACGAAGTACTGGAACGACAGGGTGCCCGCCGTGTGATGCGGCGCCACACCGTCCGCCTGGTCCGCGTCCAGCGCACAGAGCCGCGAGCCGTTGGACCGCTGCAGCTCGATCTCCTCGATGCCCGTGGACGTGAGGTCCTGCAAGGTGAAGAAGAGCTGCGCCGCCATGCTCACGCAGCGGTCCTGCCGTATGCCGTCCGCCTTGCGGTTCAGCGGCACCTTCAGCCGGTTCTGGTCGTCCGGCGAGAGCGACTTGGTGCCCTTCTTCAGAGCCGTACCGGTCGGGAAGCGGGAACTGACCACCGGATCCAGCCAGTCCGTGGGCCCCTCCAGGAGGGACTTCACCGACTGGGTCACCGGGTCTATCCGCTTGCGCAGGTACACCGGGTCCGCCACCAGCGGGGACTGACCGGCACTGGCGCCGTCCGACGACGAACGCGACGCGAAGTAGTACTTGTTGACCGACAGATAGATCCGCTTGAAGTCCGACTCACCGAGCACCACACCCTCCGGCAGGTCCTCGATGCGCCATTCCTCGCCGTCCTTGCTCTTCTGCTTCGTCAGGTGCAGCGTCTCGGCGTACGGTGCCTCGTCCGACTCGTAGGCGCGCTCCTCGTTGATCGTCGCGATCTTGCGGCCGGTGAGGGCGTAGGTGAATCCGCCGCCGTCCCGGTCGTTGCTGGTGCGGTCCGGATCCCTGTTCGGCCCGTCCGCGAGGACAGTGGTGGAACTGCCGGGGCTCCAGCGCTCGGAAGCCTCCTCGGTCAGATACTTGCGGGCCATCGCATAGTCCGCCTCGTCGCTGGTCAGGGCCTCCAGGAAGCCCTCGACGATCTCGGCAGGCGGTGCGCCGTCCCGCGGCGGCACGCCGAAGACGCGCACCTGGGAGTCGCCCTGCGGGGGCGGATCCACGGGCCCGGCGCCCCCGCTGTCGGGCATCGAGGCGCAGCCGGTCAGCAGCACACCGCCACATGTCCAGGCGGCCACGCCCCTGCGCCAGCTGCGCGCACCGCCTCGCCCCGCGGACCGCCCACCCCCGTCAGCCGTCACGGGTCGCCCCTCCCTCGTCGTCCTCCGCGCGGTCGTGTCCCACCTGGCCGCGTCCCGCACCATCGTGTCCCTGGACCGGAATGTCGGTCTCGAGCCCCGTGCCGGCCGTGTCCTGTGCGGCCGCCGGCTGCTCCTTCTCCACGGCGATCACACGCGCGCCGCTGCCCGGCAGCGCCGTCGGATCGACGGTCGGCCGCACCGGCCCGGCACCCCTGCCGCCCCGGATCTCACCCGACTCCCGCCCGGACGAGGCCTGCGCCGGAACCGTGGCCCGCTTGGGAGCACCACCGAGCGGCAGCCCCGCGTCACCGAGCCCGCGATTGCGCCGCGAATCCTCCGGCTCCAGCGGTATCGGAGAGCCCCGCAGAGCCTCGTCCGCCGTGCACGGCAGGGTCAGCCGGAATTGGGATCCGCCGCCCGGCTCGCCCCATGCCTGCAGCCAGCCCCCGTGCAGCCGCGCATCCTCCAGGGCGATCGACAGGCCCAGCCCCGTACCGCCCGTCGTACGCGCACGGGCAGGGTCGGCCCGCCAGAAGCGGTTGAACACCCGTGTCGCCTCGCCCGGCTTCAGGCCGACGCCGTAGTCGCGTACGGCCACGGCGACGGCACCGCCGGCCGACGCGAGCTTGACCACCACATCCTCGCCCTCACCGTGCTCGACGGCGTTCACCACCAAGTTCCGCAGCACTCGCTCCACCCGGCGGGCGTCGGCCTCGGCCACCACCGGCCGCTCGTCGCCGACCATCCGTATGCGGCCGCCCTTGCGCTCGGCCAGCGGCTCCGCGCCGCCGACCACGCGGCGCACCACATCGCGCAGATCCACGGCCTCCGCCTCCAGAGCTGCCGCCCCGGCATCGAAGCGGCTGATCTCGAGCAGATCGGCGAGCAGCGACTCGAAACGGTCCAGCTGATCCGCGAGCAGCTCCGCCGACCGCGCCGTCACCGGGTCGAAGTCGACGCGCGCCTCGTGAATGACGTCCGCGGCCATCCGTACCGTCGTCAGCGGTGTCCGCAGCTCGTGCGACACGTCCGAGACGAAGCGGCGCTGCATCCGGGAGAGATCCTCCAGCTGCTGGATCTTCAGCTGGAGGTTCTGCGCCATCTTGTTGAACGCCTCGCCGAGACGTGCGATGTCGTCCTCGCCGGTGACCTTCATCCGTTCCTGCAGACGCCCGGCCGAGAGCCGCTCGGCGATCCCAGCGGCCATCCGGACCGGCGTGACGATCTGCCGCACCACCAGCCAGGCGATCGCCCCGAGCAGCACGACCACGAAGAGCCCCGCCGTCGCCAGCGTGCCCTTCACCAGGCTCAGCGACTTCTCCTCCTGCGCCAGCGGGAACAGGTAGTACAGCTGGTACGAGTCGCCGTTCACATCCCGCAGGCTCTTGCCGATCACCAGGCCTGGGGCCGAGTCCGCGGTCTTGTCGGTGTGCACGATCCGGGCGAAGCTCTGATACGCACCGTTGCTGCGGTCGACGTCCCTGCGCAGCTCGGTCGGCACGCTGGAGAGCGCATCGACCCCGCCGGAAGCGCGCGGTCCGCGGCCCTTCTCCGCGTCACTGCCCTCGCCGGCGCTCAGCGCCACCACGTGGAATGCGCTCTGCCCGCTGCTGGACAGCTGCACCACCAGCTCCGAGCGCCACAGCGCCGCGTTCTGCTGGGCACCGCCGCCGTCCGGGCTGTCGCCGCCGCCACGACCCGCGGAATTGGCCATGTCCTGGGCGGCCTTGAATCCACCGGTCGCCTGGATCTGCGAGGCCTTCTCCTTGGCGTCGAGCAGGCCGTTGCGCACCTGCCCGATGACGACGAAGCCGAGCAGCAGTACGACACCGAGCGACATCAGCAGGGTCGTCGCCACCACCCGGAGCTGGATGTTCCGCCGCCACAGACGCATCACCGGAAGCAGCGGCCGCCGCACCCAGCGGGTGAACAGGCGCAGCACGGGGCTGCCCTGCACCCCGCCCTGCAGCAGCAGCCCGCTGTCCACGACCCTTCCGAGCCGGGAGGCACGCCCCTTCGGACTCACCGGCGGAACCGGGCGAGACCCCGGCTCCCCCGCCGCCGGAGCAGCTTGCTCCCGGGACACGTCAGCTCGGTCCCGCCTTGTAACCGACACCACGGACGGTCACAACGATCTCCGGGCGCTCCGGATCCTTCTCCACCTTCGACCGCAGCCGCTGCACGTGGACGTTCACCAGGCGAGTGTCCGCAGCATGCCGGTAGCCCCAGACCTGCTCGAGCAACACCTCACGCGTGAACACCTGCCACGGCTTGCGCGCGAGCGCGACAAGCAGGTCGAACTCGAGCGGCGTCAGCGCGATCGACTGTCCGTCCCGCTTCACCGAGTGCCCCGCCACATCGATGACCAGATCACCGATGGCGAGCTGCTCCGGCGCAGGCTCCTCGGAGCGCCGCAGCCGCGCCCGGATCCGGGCGACAAGCTCCTTGGGCTTGAACGGCTTCACGATGTAGTCGTCGGCACCGGACTCGAGACCGACCACCACATCCACGGTGTCGCTCTTGGCCGTCAGCATCACGATCGGCACCCCGGACTCGGCCCTGATCAGGCGGCACACCTCGATGCCGTCCCGGCCGGGAAGCATCAGGTCGAGCAGCACCAGATCCGGCTTGGTCTCCCGGAAGGCAGCCAGCGCCTTGTCGCCGTCCGCCACGAACGACGGTTCAAAACCTTCTCCCCGCAGCACGATGCCGAGCATCTCGGCCAGTGCGGTGTCGTCGTCGACGACAAGGACTCGTCCCTTCATAAACGACATCATCCCATTAGCTAATCGTTACCTGGCGTGACCTGGCACACAGCTCGTCGAGCCGCCCTGCCGTCACGGGCGAAACAGCCCCGAATTCGGTGACGATCGCCGTCACCAACTCGGGTGGCGTCACATCGAACGCCGGGTTGTACGCCTGCGTGCCCAACGGCGCCACAGGACTGCCGCCTCCCGCCTCTGCACCTGCCACGCGCACCCGAGGTGCCGTGAACTCCGTCACTTCCTGTCCCGGCCGCTGCTCGACCTCGATCGCCGCCCCGTCCGCGGCCTCCGGATCGACCGTCGTCACCGGCGCCACCACGATGAACGGCACGTGGTGGTACTTGGCGAGTACGGCAAGCGGATAGCTCCCCACCTTGTTCGCCACAGAACCGTCGGCGGCGATGCGGTCGGCCCCGATCAGCACCGCGTCCACCTCACCCGCCGCGAACAGCGACCCCGCCGCGTTGTCCGCCAGCAGGCTGTACGCCATACCGNCGCCGCGAACAGCGACCCCGCCGCGTTGTCCGCCAGCAGGCTGTACGCCATACCGGAGCGCGCCGCCTCGTACGCCGTAAGCCTTGAACCTTGCAGCAACGGCCGCGTTTCGTCGACCCACAGCCGCTTCAGCCGCCCCGCACGATGGGCTTCGAGCGCCACCGCGAAGGCGGTGCCCTCACCTCCGGACACGAGCCGGCCGGTGTTGCAGTGCGTCAGGATCCGATGGCCTCCGCCCGGCAGCAGCTCGTCCAGGAGCGCCAGACCGTGCCGCGCCATCTCCCGGCTCGCCTCGGCGTCCTCCCGGTGCAGAGCCTGCGCCGCTTCGAGAGCCGCGGCCGCAGCCTGCGCCGAGCCGCCTCCCGAGCACAGCACCGCCCGGTACGCGGCGCGGGCCCGGCGCACACCGCCGGCCAGATTCACCGCTGTCGGCCGCGCGGTGGCGAGCGCGGTCGCGGCCTCGTCCACATCGAAACCCCTGGCCGCTGCGAGCGCGACTCCATAGGCACCGGCGATGCCGAGCAGCGGCGCTCCCCGTACGGCAAGCGTCCGGATCGCCTCGACGAGAGCAGGCGGATCCGTACACACCAGCTCGGCCTCCTCGGCCGGAAGCCGCGTCTGATCGAGAAGCACCAGCACAGGGCCCTCCGGCGACTCCTCCCAGCGGATCGCGGCAGGCGCCTTCGCCCCGCTGCTCCCGGGGGATCGTGCGCGCTGATCAGCCATTCGCACAGTCTCCCCCCAACCCGGCGGACAATTGAAGGTGCGCAGCCCTTACGGGGCCCGGCCCACGAACAAGCACGCCATGGCACCATGGCCCCCAACCCACCGCCGCACACGCGGTCGGGCACCGCGAAGGAGCGACGATGAACGACACTCCGGGCTGGGCTTCGCCCGGATCTGCCGCCTCGGACGGAGACAACCAGGGAGTCCCCCGGCCCGCCGAACCAGCCGATCCCCAGGACGCTCCGGCCTCGAAGTGGTCGAAGGACCAGCCGCCCGCCGGCCAATGGTCCGCACCCGGCGCCCAGGGCACCGGCCGGCAGCAGCCTCCTCCGCACGGTCCCGGCCCCGGCCACCCTCAGTGGGGCGGCGGCCCGGCATCCGGTCCGCCACGCGGTGGCTGGGGAGGCGGCTGGGGCGGTCCTCCGCAAGCCGCCAAGCCCGGCGTGATCCCGCTGCGCCCGCTCGGTGTCGGCGAGATCCTCGACGGAGCGGTCTCCACGATGCGAGCGCACTGGCGCACCGTGCTCGGCATCTCGCTCACCGTCGCGATGGTCACGGAGATCATCGTCGTACTGCTGCAGGGGCTCGTCCTGGACTCCCAGGGCAGCACGGACGCCCTCAGCGACCCGAACGCGACCGTCGACGAACTGAGCCGCGCACTGGGCAACTCGCTCATCGAGACCGGAGTCGTCCTGCTGATCTCGCTGCTCGGCACCTTCGTCGTGACAGCGCTGCTCACCATGGTCACCAGCCGAGCCGTCCTCGGTAAGTCCGTGACCAGCGCGGAAGCCTGGCACGACGCCCGGCCCCAGCTGCCCCGGCTGCTCGGCCTCACCTTCCTGCTGCCGCTGCTCGCCGGACTCGTCGTGGGTCTGTGCATGCTCCCGGGCATCCTGATCGCGGCCGCGGCCGGCTCGGACGCCGGCTTCGCCCTGGCCCTGCTCGGCGCCCTCGCCGGCGCCGGACTCGCCGTATGGCTCATGGTCCGCTTCTCCCTCTCGTCCCCGGCCCTGATGCTGGAGAAGCAGAGCATCCGCAAGTCCCTGGGACGCTCCGCCAAGCTGGTCAAGGGCTCCTGGTGGCGGGTGTTCGGCATTCAGCTGCTTGCGGCGATCCTGGTGAACGTCGTGGTGTCGATCATCGTCATCCCCTTCACCTTCCTCGCCGTGGCTCTCAGCGGCGACGGCGTGAGCGGATTCCTCGGCACCGGCGGCGGCGACGTCGGCTGGACCTTCCTGATCGTCAGCGGAATCGGCTCCGTGATCGGCTCGATGCTGGCCTTCCCGATCACGGCCGGAGTGACCGTGCTCCTCTACATCGACCTCCGCATCCGCCGGGAGGCGCTCGACCTCGAACTCGTCCGCGCAGCCGGGCTCTCCGGGCCTGCCGCGGGCACACCCGGCGCCGGGCCCGGGAGTTGACCGGGTGACCTGGGCGGGGGGCTTCCTGGGCACGATGCGTGCACTGCCGACGGCCGGAGACGAACCTCCGGTCACGGTGGGACGCACCCCTGCCCGGGAGGCCGCCGAGCGCGAGCTCTCCCGTCCGCGGTACCACGAGAACGACCCGAGCCTCTTCCAGCGCGCTCTCAACCGCTTCTGGGACTGGGTGGGCGATCTCTTCGACGCCGCCTCGGGCGCAACGCCCGGCGGCGGACTCGGACTTGCCGTGATCTGCCTCGTGGCCGTCGCCCTGGTGGCGCTCCTGTGGTGGCGCCTCGGCCGTCCCGAACGGACCGCCACCCCCTCGTCCGCCCTCTTCGACGAACGTCCGCGCACTGCCGCGGAACATCGGGCGGCCGCCGAGGCGCACGCCGCGGACCGACGCTGGAGCCAGGCCGTACAGGAACGGATGCGCGCCGTCGTACGGGGACTCGAGGAGCGCGCCCTCCTGGACCCCCGCCCCGGCCGCACGGCCGACGAGGCCGCCACCGAAGCCGGCCGCTCCCTCCCGGCGCACGCCACCCGACTCGGCGCGGCCGCCCGCGACTTCGACGACATCACATACGGCGGACGCACCGCCGACGAGGCCGCGTACCTGCGGTTGTACGAACTCGACCGCGACGTGGAGAAGGCGAAGCCCGAGCTCGCCGAGGCCCGCCACGGAGCCGCCGAGTGACCGGATCCGCACCCGCATCGACCTCCGCCTCCCCGACCGCACGTCAGGTGTGGACCCGTGGCCGTGGAATCCTGCTCGCCCTCACCCTCCTCCTGGTCGCCGGTGTCGGCATCGCCGCCGTCCGCTCGGGCGGCGAGCACGGCCGGCTCGATCCACGCTCCGCGGATCCGAACGGAAGCCTGGCCGTGGCCGAACTCCTCGCCAAACGCGGCGTGTCCACCCGCGTGGTCACCTCCACCGCCCAGGCCGCCCGCGCCACCGGTCCCGATACCACCCTGCTGGTCGCGGCCCCCGATGCACTCACCGGCAGCCAGCAGTCGACGCTGCGCTCCGCCACCGAGAACTCCGGTGGCCGAACCATCCTGCTCGCGCCCGGCGCCCCTTCCCTCCACCACCTCGCCCCGGGCGTGGAGGCAGCACCCCCCAGTGTCGAGACCACCCTGGAACCCGGCTGCCCGCTCCCGGAGGCACGCCGCGCCGGCAGCGCCGAAACCGGAGGCGCCCGTTACGACACAGACCGGCTCGGAACCACCTCCTGCTACGTCAGTGACGGCCTCCCCACCCTCCTTCGCCTGCCGGACGAGACCGGCAAGGGCGACACCGTCCTGATCGGCGCGGCCGACATCCTCCACAACGACCGGCTCGACGACGAGGGCAACGCCTCGCTCGCTCTCCAACTCCTCGGCTCCCGCCCACATCTGGTCTGGTACCTCCCCTCACTCTCCGATGCCGCCGCCGAGGACGACGGCGGCGAAAGCAGCTTCTTCGACCTCATCCCGGACGGCTGGCGGTGGGGCGCTCTGCAGCTCACCATCGCCGCAGCCCTCGCCGCCTTGTGGCGAAGCCGACGCCTGGGCCCCCTGGTACCCGAGCAACTGCCGGTCGCCGTACGCGCCTCCGAGACGGTCGAAGGCCGTGCCCGCCTCTACCGCAAGGCCAAAGCGCGTGAACGCGCCGCAACCGCACTGCGCTCCGCCACCAGGTCCCGACTCGCCCCTCTGGTCGGCCTGCCACCGGCCCGTGCACAGTCCCCGGAATCGCTGCTCCCCGCGCTCTCCGCTCAACTGTCCGACAGCAGCACCGACCTGCAGTCCCTGCTCTTCGGACCGCCCCCGCCGCACGATGCGGCTCTCGTCGCCCTGGCCGACCAACTCGACGCCCTCGAAAGAGAGGTACGCACGTCATGAGCGCCCCGATCACCGACAGCCCCGGGAACGCGGACCACGCCCGCTCCGCTCTGGAGGCCCTGCGCGCCGAGATCGCCAAGGCTGTGGTCGGCCAGGATCCCGCGGTGACAGGACTGGTCGTCGCGCTCCTCTGCCGAGGCCACGTCCTCCTCGAAGGCGTACCCGGCGTCGCCAAGACCCTCCTGGTCCGCGCCTTCGCCACCGCCCTTCGACTCGACACCAAACGCATCCAGTTCACCCCCGACCTGATGCCCAGCGACGTCACGGGCTCCCTCGTCTACGACGCCCGCACCGCCGAGTTCTCCTTCCAGCCCGGCCCCGTCTTCACCAACCTCCTCCTCGCGGACGAGATCAACCGCACCCCGCCCAAGACCCAGTCATCCCTCCTCGAGGCGATGGAGGAACGCCAGGTCACCGTCGACGGAGCCCCTCGACCTCTCCCTGAACCCTTCCTGGTCGCCGCCACCCAGAACCCGGTCGAATACGAGGGCACCTACCCGCTCCCCGAGGCTCAGCTCGACCGCTTCCTCCTCAAACTCAACGTCCCCCTCCCCTCACGCCAGGACGAGATCTCCGTCCTCACCCGTCACAGCGAGGGCTTCAACCCCCGCGACCTCGCTGCCGCCGGCCTGCACCCCGTCACCGGCCCCGCCGACCTGGAGACAGCACGGGACGCAGTGGCCAAGACCTCGGTCTCCCCCGAAATCACCGGCTACGTCGTCGATATCTGCCGTGCCACTCGCGAATCCCCGTCCCTCACTCTCGGCGTCTCTCCCCGCGGAGCCACCGCACTGCTCTCCACCGCCCGGGCCTGGGCCTGGCTCACGGGCCGCGACTACGTGTCGCCCGACGATGTGAAAGCCCTGGCCCTCCCCACACTCCGCCACCGCATCCAACTACGCCCCGAGGCCGAGATGGAGGGAGTCACCGCTGACTCCGTCATCAACTCGATCCTGGCGAACGTCCCCGTACCCCGCTGATCCGAGGATCCATGGCACTCACAGGACGCGCCGCCCTGCTGGCGGCCCTCGGCACTCTCCCAGTGGGCTTCTTCGCTCCCAGCTGGACGGGCATCCTCGCCGTCAACATCCCTCTCTCGCTCGCAATGATGTGCGACTACACCATGGCCGCACCAGTGCGAACGCTCCGTTTCACCCGTACCGGCGACACGTCAGTTCGACAGGGTGACGCGGCGCGGACAGACCTCCTGGTCACCAACCCCTCCGGCCGCCGCCTGCGTGCCGAGCTTCGCGACGCCTGGCCACCCAGCAGCTGGACGTCCGAGACCGAATCCGCAGGCGCACATCACCGGCTCACGGTCCCGGCAGGCGAACGCCGGCGCATCTCGACCCTGCTGCGCCCAACCCGCCTCGGGGACCGCCACGCCGACCGGGTAACCGTGCGCTCCTTCGGGCCGCTCGGCCTCATGGCCCGCCAGGGCAGCCATCGCATCCCCGGAACGGTCCGCGTCCTCCCGCCGTTCCACAGCCGCAAGCATCTGCCATCACGCCTCGCCCGCCTGCGCGAACTCGACGGCCGTACCAGCGTCCTGACGCGTGGCGAAGGCACCGAGTTCGACAGCCTCCGCGACTACATCCCCGGTGACGACACCCGATCCATCGACTGGCGAGCCACAGCACGCCGTACGACCGTGGCCGTACGCACCTGGCGCCCGGAGCGCGACCGCCACATCCTTCTGGTCCTGGACACGGGACGTACCTCGGCCGGGCGGGTGGGCGACATTCCTCGCCTCGACGCCTCCATGGACGCTGCGCTGCTCCTGGCCGCACTGGCTTCACGCGCCGGCGACCGAGTGGACCTCCTCGCCTACGACCGCCGCATCAGAGCCTTGGTCCAGGGCCGCGCCTCCGGCGAGCTCCTGCTGGCCCTGGTGAACGCCATGGCGCCGCTCGAGCCCGAGCTCGTGGAAACCGACGCCCGGGGCCTCACCGCCACCGCCCTGCACACAGCTCCACGCCGCTCGCTCGTCGTACTCCTCACCAGCCTCGACGCGGCTCCCGTCGAGGAGGGCCTCCTCCCCGTACTGTCCCGGCTGACCAAACGGCACACCGTCGTCGTCGCCTCGGTGGCCGACACCCGCATCGAGCAGATGGCCGCCGCCCGCGGCGACACGGACAGCGTGTACGAGGCTGCCGCAGCAGCACAGGCCCAGTCCGAACGCCGACGCACAGCTGACCAACTGATGCGTCGTGGGGTCACGGTCGTCGACGCGACCCCTGAAGACCTCGCCCCGACCTTGGCCGACACCTATCTGGCTCTGAAGGCGACAGGCCGGCTCTGAGCCTCAGAAGCCTCTGAGCCTCAGAAGCCCTGGAAATGCAGAAAGCCCCGCACCATACGGTGCGGGGCTTTCCCACAATGAGTTCGGCGGCGTCCTACTCTCCCACAGGGTCCCCCCTGCAGTACCATCGGCGCTGTAAGGCTTAGCTTCCGGGTTCGGAATG
>NZ_QUAK01000090.1 GCF_003429565.1 Streptomyces triticagri | reverse complement strand
CGCCAGAGCGCCGCGGGCCAGGCGCCGCGCAGGAGCTTCGCGGGCGCGGGACGGCCCGCGGGGGCGCGGCGCCCGTCGGGCGCGGGTCCCGTCGTCATCGCCGTCGCTCAGCGCCGTGTGCCGGTGCCAACCAGGGCGCGCTCGTACGGGTCGAGGACGACGCCCTCGACGGAGGAGCCGACGCCGGTGACGATCCGCTGGTGGACGAGCGGGACCATCGCGTCGGTGCCGAGGATCGTGGCCTCGGCGGCCATCGTCGCGTCCTGCCGCTTGTCCGTGTCGGCGGTGTCCTCGGCCTTGCGGACGGCCGCGTCGACCTTCTTGTCGGAGAGCAGGGAGAGGTTGTAGCTGCCCTTGCTCGTGTAGTCGCTGGCGAGCACCGAGACCGGGTCGCCGGTGTCGAGCATGGTGTTCCGCGCCCCGAGGAACGCGTCGAACTTCCCGGCCAGTGCGTCGCCCTCGATCCGGGACGACTCGCGCACCACGATCTTCACTTCGAAGCCGGCCTTCTGCAGCTGCTGCTTGAGCACCTGGGCGGCCTCGGGGAGTTCGGGCCGGTTGTCGTAGGTGGCGAGGGTGATCGAGGTGCCCTTCGGGTCCTTCGCGGAGGCCCGTCCGGTGGGCTTGACGCGCTTGGACTCGGCCCAGGTCAGGGCCGGTCCGAAGATGCCGGCGCCCGCGTCGGCGTGGCCCTCGTACACCCCTTCGGCGAGCTGGGATCCGTCGACGGCCTCGCGGGCGGCGGCGCGCAGTCCGGCGTCCTCGAAGGCGCCGCTGCCGGTGTTGAGCTGCAGGCCGGTGGTGCGTGCCGTGGCCGTCTCGCGCCGCTGGTCCTTCTCCAGGGAGGCGGTCTGGGAGGCCGGGATCGCCTCGGCGATGTCCACGTCACCGGTGCGCAGTGCGTTCGTACGGGCGGTGCCGTCGGCGATGAACCGGGCGTCGATGCCGGCTGCCTGCGCCCGCCCGTCCCAGTAGCCGTCGAACCGCTCGAGCGTCGCCTTGGTCGCCCCGGCGGTGTCGGTGAGCTCGAACGGGCCGGTCGCCGTGCCCTTCGGATCCACCCGGTCCTTGCCGTACGCCTTGCCGGAGAGCACCGCGAGACCGGGGCTGGAAAGGCGCAGCGGAAGCGCCGGGTCCGGGTTCGCGGTGGTGATCCGTACCCGGGTGTCGCCGACGGGCTTCGCGGTGAGGGAGACGCCGGAGAGCGCGGCCGTCACGGGCTTCGCTTCGGCCGCGTGCTTCAGGGCCGTGGCCACGGCGGCCGGGGTGACGCGGCCGCCGTCCTGGAACTCGGCCTCGCGCAGGGTGAACAGCCAGCTGCTCTCGCTCTCCTTCTTCCAGGAGGCGGCGAGCGCGGGGGCCGCGGCGCCGTTGGCGTCCAGCTTGGTCAGACCCTCGGTCACGCCGAGCCTGCTCAGGAGGGTGGCGTCGGCGCCGTACGGGGAGAAGTTCTCGGCGGGCGGGAAGGCGAGCGCGACGCGGAGCCGGTCGCCGTCGGCGGAACCCTCGGGGCCCTCGGACGAGGAGTCGTCGTTGGCGGCGAAGCAGCCGGCGAGCAGGGGTGCGGCAAGCAGTGCGGCTGCGAGTCGGCGGCGGGGGACGGAGGGCATGGTCCTCGTTCTCAGGGGGTCTCGGGGGGCTCGGGGTTCTCGGAGGGCTCGGAGGGCTCGGGGTTCTCGCGGCGACGTGGTGCCGGGGCGGCGGCTCCACAGTACTCGGAAACCGTTTCCATTAAGAATCCGAGTGGCCGGGGCGGGGACCCGGGCCGTCGGCGCCCATGACCACCTCGAAGTGCACGACCCGGGAGCCGCCGGGCTCGTCCCGCTCGTCGAGTACCGCCTTGCCCATCGACCGCCAGAACCCTTCGGCGCCCGGCACCGCCGGGTCGGTGTGCAGATAGACGGACCGGTAGCCGCCGTCCGCGGCAGCGAAGTCGAGCAGCTCCGTCACCAGGCGGCGCGCGATCCCGTGCCGGCGCTGTGCGGCCCGTACATACACGCGCCGCAGCTGGGCGGTCTCGCCGGAGGGGAAGCGGTCGGCGATCCAGCGGGGGTTCGGCGGGTGTGCGGGCCCGCGCGAGTCCAGGGCGGCGGTGGCCACGACGGTGCCGTCCGCGTCGTCCACGGCCACCAGCAGGGTGTGCCGCTCGGGGCGCAGATACGCGCCCTCGAGGTCGACGATGTCCCCGTGCCACCGCGGCACATAGCCCGTGCCGAAGTCGTGGTAGACGGTGTCGAGCATGATGGCGCGGGCGGGGCCGAGGTCGTCGGCGGTGGCCGTCCTGATGCTGTAGGTACGCACTTGCACATTCTAGGCATTAAGCGTGCAGGTCGAACGGGCCGGTGGCGGCGGGAGCGGACGCGGACTCCGGATGCCGGCCCGGGGCCCCGGGTCTAACCTGCAGGCATCCGGTGCTGGGCCCCGGCCGCAGGCGCGGCCGCATCCGCCCGCACACCCCTTGCGGAGGTTCCCATGACCTCGATCCTCAACCCCTATCTGAGCTTCGACGGCGACGCCCGCGCGGCGATGGAGCGCTATCAGGAGGTCTTCGGCGGTGATCTGTCGCTCAACACCTACGGCGAAGCCGGCGGCATGAGCGGCCCGGACGCCGACAAAATCATGCACGCCATGCTGCAGACCCCGAACGGCTTCGTCCTGATGGGCGCCGACACCCCTCCCGGCATGACGTTCTCCCGCAGCACCAGCTTCGCGGTCTCGCTCAGCGGCGACGACGAGGCCGAACTGCGTGGCTACTGGGAGAAGTTGTCCGAGGGCGGCACGGTCTCCATGACGATGGAGAAGCAGATGTGGGGCGATGTCTTCGGCGCCTGCACCGACCGCTTCGGCGTCCCGTGGATGGTCGACATCACGGATCCCGGGGCCTGACCCGCACTCGCATGCGTCACCAGCCGCCTGCGTCACTCGAGCCCGTGCAGTGATTCCCCGGCGGCCTCGGCGACGGCCTCGGCGACAACCGCCAGGGCCGGCACATCCAGCTTCCACTGCTGCCAGTACAGCGGTACGTCCAGCCGGCGCTCCGGCGCGAGTCCGACGAGGGCGCCGGACCGGTAGAGGGGCAGCGCCTGCTGCTCCGGTACGAGCCCCCAGCCGAGCCCGGCGGCCACCGCGTCGCAGAAGCCCTCCGAGGTCGGGACGAAGTGCCGGACACCGCTCGCGCTCCGCGCCCCGCCGGTCAGTTCCCGTACGAAGCCGTCCTGCAGCTCGTCCCGGCGGTCGAAGACGATCACCGGGGCCTCGGGCAGGCACTCCTCGAGCGGTCCGGCGGAGAGCCGGCGGGCCACGAACTCCGGGTGGGCCGATGGCAGATACCTGGCCATGCCGAGCGGCCGCACCGTGCACCCGGCCACCGGCTCCACGGCGGAGGTCACCGCCGCCATCACCCGCCCCTCGCGCAGCAGGGTCGCGGTGTGCGCCTCGTCCTCGCGGTGCAGTTCGAAGCAGACGGCCACCTGCCGCGGCACCCGGGTCAGCGCGGGCAGGAACCAGGTGGCGAGCGAGTCCGCGTTCACCGCGATCGGCAGCCGGGCCGGCGATCCGTCGTCGGCCGTGCCGAGGTCGGCGCGCACCTCCCGTTCGAGGGCGGCCAGTTGACGCGCGAACCGTACGACCGCCTGCCCGGACTCGGTGGGCCGGGCCGGTTTCGTACGCATCAGGAGCACCCGGCCGGTGCGCTGCTCCAGCGCCTTGACGCGCTGGCTGACCGCCGAGGGCGTGACGTGCAGGGCCGCCGCCGCAGCGTCGAAGGTGCCCTCGTCCACGACGGCGAGCAGCGTGCGCACCTGCTCGAGCGGCAGGTCGGCCATGGCCATCCGCGTCCACCTCGTTCCGTACGGTCACCGGGCGCCACCCGACCCCGGAGCCGGATCTTCAGTTCAGCTAATTCAGCTCAGCTTCAGTTCAGCTAATTCAGTTCAGCTAATGCAACGTAAGAAACTTTAGCTCGACTAAGGCCGGGTCGGTCCCTAGCGTCGACGTCATGACCAGCAGCTTCGTCCCCGCGGCCGCCGCCGGATTCGGCACCGGCCTGTCCCTGATCGTCGCCATCGGTGCGCAGAACGCCTTCGTCCTGCGCCAGGGCATCCGACGCCAGGCGGTGCTCGCGGTGGTCGGCATCTGCGCCCTGTCCGACGCGGTCCTGATCGCCCTCGGGGTGGCCGGCCTGGGCGCCGTGGTCACCGCCTGGCCGGCCGCGCTCACCCTGGTCGGCCTGGCCGGCGGAGCCTTCCTGCTCTGCTACGGCACCCTGGCCGCCGTACGCGCGCTGCGCCCCGCCGACGGAGAGGGCATGTCCACCCGCGGCACCACCACCGGCTCGGTCCGGACGGCGGTGCTCACCTGCCTGGCCCTGACCTGGCTCAACCCGCACGTGTACCTGGACACCGTCCTGATGCTCGGCTCGATCTCGGCCGAACGCGGCTCGCTGCGCTGGGTGTTCGGGCTCGGCGCGGTCCTGGCCAGCCTGGTCTGGTTCGCCGGGCTCGGTTACGGCGCCCGACTGCTCAGCGGGGTCCTGGCCCGCCCCACCGCCTGGCGCGTGGTCGACTCCCTGGTCGCCGTCACGATGCTCGCGATGGGCGCGATGCTGCTGCTCCGCACGCTCTGATCCGGTCTCCGCCCGGCCCGCTCCGGCTCCCGGACGGGACCTGGGGGGCGCCTCCCGGATCCGGGCCAATCCGTGCGCCAAGCTGCTCCGAATCACTGGGTGAACCCGTCCGGGTGTCCGCACCGCGCATCGCGGAAACCCGCGTCACGGGAGCTCGGACCGACACCGGAAGCAGAGAGGCTGGACGCATGGTGGACGAGGGGCTCGGATGAGAGCGGCGGAGAGTTCCCCGGCCGGCGCTCCGTCGCCCGACGGCGACCTCGAGGCGCGCCTGACCGAGGTGGCCCGCGGCGACCAGGCCGCGTTCGCCGTCGTGTACGACGCGGTGAGCGGCCCGGTGTTCGGTCTCGTACGCAGTGTGCTGCGGGACCCGGCGCAGTCGGAGGAGGTCACCCAGGAGGTGCTGGTCGAGCTGTGGCGGACGGCCGCGCGCTTCCGCCCCGACCGCGGCAGCGTCATGACCTGGGTGCTGACCCTCGCCCACCGGCGGGCGGTGGACCGGGTGCGGTCCGCCGAGGCCAGTGCGGCGCGCGAGCACAAGGCGGCGCTCCTTGACCAGCTGCCCGCGTACGACGAGGTGACCGAGCAGGTCGAGACCCGGCTCGAGCAGCAGCGGGTGCGGCGCTGTCTGCGGACCCTCACCGGCCTGCAGCGCGAGGCGGTCGCCCTGGCCTACTACCGCGGCCTGACCTACCGCGAGGTCGCCCAGCTGCTCACCGTGCCGCTGGGCACCGTCAAGACCCGACTGCGCGACGGACTGATCCGGCTGCGTGACTGCCTGGGGGTGAGCGCATGAGCACCGCCGATCTGCACACGTGCACCGGCGCGTACGTCCTGCACGCACTGCCGGCCGCCGAACGGGACCGGTTCGAGGGCCACTTGGCGGACTGCGAGGCCTGCGCGCAGGAGGTCAAGGAGCTCGCCGCCACCGCACAGCGCCTCGGCCTCGCCGTCGCCGCGCCGCCGCCCGCCGAGCTGCGGGCCCGGGTGCTGCAGCAGATCACCACCGTGCGCCAGGAGCCGCCCCGGCTGCCCGCGCGCGCCCGGGTGCGGGCCTGGACCAGGTCGGCGCCCCGGCTCGCGCTCGCCGCGTGTCTCGCGGCGGCCGTCGCGCTCGGCGGTGTCGCCGTGTGGCAGCACCAGTCGGCCGAGGACGCCCGGGACCGGGCCCGCCGGGTGGAGCAGCAGGCCGCCGAACTGACCGCGGTGCTCGCGGCGCCCGATGCGAAGACCGTCACCGGTCCGGTGGGTGGCGACTCCACGGGCACGGTCGTGGTCTCCGAGGAACGCAACCGCGCGGCGTTCCTGGCGTCCTCGCTGCCGGACCTGCCGGCGGGCAAGACGTACCAGCTCTGGTTCGACGACAAGGGCACCATGCGTCCCGCGGGCCTGGTCGCCGGTGGCGGCAGGAACGAGGCCGTACTGATGGACGGACCCGTGGACGGGGCCTCCGGCATGGGCGTCACCGTCGAACCCGAGGGCGGCTCGCCCCGTCCCACCACCGAACCCATCGGCCAAATGGCCTTCCCGACATAGGACTTGGGCAGCGCACCGTGCAACAACCCGACATCTCCGTCTGTCTGTTCACCTCCGACCTCCGGCTGCACGACCAGCCGGTCCTGCGGGCCGCGCTGCGCGGCGGCCGCGCGGTGGTGCCGCTCTTCGTCCTCGACGACGCCGTACGGGCGGCGGGCTTCGCCGCGCCCAACCGGCTCGCCTTCCTCGCCGACTGCCTGGCCGATCTCGATGCGGGCCTCAGGCGACGCGGCGCCCGCCTCGTGCTGCGGTCCGGCCCGGTGGTCGACGAGGTGTGCGCCGTGGTGTCCCGTACGGGTGCCCGTGCGGTGCACATCGCCGCAGGCGTGGGCGCGTACGCCCGGCGCAGAGAGGAGCGGCTGCGGTCCGCGCTGGCCGCGCAGGGCTGCGAACTCACCGTGCACAGCGCGGTGATCACCGCGGCCGCGCCCGGTGAGCAGGTGCCGCAGGGCCGGGACCACTACGCGGTGTTCGGCCCGTACTTCCGGCGCCGGCAGGACACCGCGTTCCGGCGTCCGCTCGGCGTCCCGCGCTCGATTCCCGTACCCCGGGACATCGACGCCGTCGGCTCCCTCGAACTGCCCGAGCGCAAGGAGCCGGCCGGGGTGTCGCCCGGTCTGCCGGCCGGCGGCGAGCGGGCGGGCCGCCGCGCTCTCGCGTCCTGGCTGCGCGGACCGGTCTTTGAATACGCCGCACAGGGCGCCGAGCTGGCGGCCGACGCGACCTCGCGTCTCTCGCCGCACCTGCACTTCGGCACCCTGTCCGCCACCGAACTGGCCCATCGGACAGGCGAGTTGACGGGTGAGGGCCCCGAGGCGTTCGGGCGGCAGCTGGCCTGGCGGGACTTCCACCACCAGGTGCTCGCCGCCCGCCCGCACGCCTCGTGGACCGACTACCGCACCCGGAACGACCGTTGGCGGCACGACGAGGAGGAGGCGCAGGCCTGGCGGGACGGCCGCACCGGCTTCCCGGTGATCGATGCCGCGATGCGCCAGCTGCGGTACGAGGGCTGGATGCCGGGCCGCGCCCGGATGCTGGTGGCGAGCTTCCTCACCAAGACGCTCTATCTGGACTGGCGGACCGGGGCGCGGCACTTCCTCGACCTGCTGGTCGACGGGGACATCGCGAACAACCAGCTCAACTGGCAGTGGATGGCGGGCACCGGCACGGACACCCGCCCCAACCGGGTGCTCAACCCCGTCCTCCAGGCCCGCCGCCACGACCCGCACGGCGTCTACGTACGCCACTGGCTCCCGGAACTCGCGGACCTCGACGACCGCGCCGTCCACGAGCCCTGGAAACTCCCCGCGCGCGAGCGGTCCCGCCTGGACTACCCGGCCCCGATCGTCGAACTCCCGGACGCCCTGGCCCGGTTCAGACGGGCCCGCGATCTGGACTGAGCCTCCACGCCGGCCCCGGGACAGCAGCCCCGGGACCTCAGTGGCGCGGCGCCGGCGGCCACGGGAAGAAGCCGCTGGTGCGGCGCCGGTACTCGGCGTATCCGGGCCGTTCCGCCAGATGCCGTTCGAGGAGCGCCTTCCCGCTTCCGCGGGTCAGCAGCAGGCTCATCACCAGCGGTCCGACGACCGTCGCGGCCGCGGCCGCGGGCGCCGCGCAGACCAGCAGGAATAGACCCCACCTTCACGCATCAGGGTGACGGACGGGCGACGGACCAAACCGCGGAGCGCGCCCGGTCCGAATCATGAGTGTGAGCACCCGAGGAGAGACCGCGGTACGAATCGGGCTCGGCGCCGTCGCCGGCCTGGTGAGCGGCTGTGCGGCCCTGGCGGTCGCGGAGCTGGCCGCGGTCGCGGTACGTCCCGAGGCGAGTCCGCTCACCGCGGTCGGCGGAGCGGTCGTCGATCGTACGCCGACGCCGGTCAAGGACTGGGCGATCCGCGAGTTCGGCACCGACGACAAGCTGGTGCTCCGGCTCGGGCTGCTCGCGGCGCTCGGCCTGTTCGCCGCGGTCCTCGGGGCGCTCGCGGTACGCCGTCGCGGGGACGCCTCGCTGGGCGTACTGGCATTCGGCCTGCTCGGCGCGGTGGCCGCGACCGGCCGCCCCGATTCGACGTCGCCGCTCGACGCGGTCCCGTCCCTGGCGGGCGCGGCCGCAGGGTCGGTCGTCCTGTATGTCCTCACCGGACGCCTGACCGCGGCACCCGCGTTCCCGGTCCCGCACGGCCATGTCCTGTCCCGCGGGCCCCTCTCGTCGCCGACCCCCTCGTCGGCCGCGGCGAGCCCCACCGCGCCCGACGAGGGCCACGCACCCGCCGCACCCGCCGTGTCGGCGGGCGGTACGGGCCCCTCCGCTTCGGACGAGCAGTCCGGCCGCGGCCGCGACGGAGAGCCGTCGGGAGGCGGGGAGCCGCAGGCAGGAGGGGAGCCGGGCGGCGCTGCCGGGCCGCTGCCGGATGTCGTACCGCCCGCGGGCGGCCGCGGCGGCGTCGGGGAGCAGGACACGGGGCTTGCTCCGGACGCCCCGCGGGCCGAAGGCGAGGACCGGCCCGCCGATGGTCAGGCGCCGGGCGAACCGCCCGGCGACCCCGCCCCCGGCACGCGGGCCGCAGGCTCCGGGCCCAGGTCCCGCGCCACGACCGCCCCGAGCCGCAGGCTCTTCGTCCTCGCCACCGCCGGCACCGCCATCGCCGCCACCGGCATCGGTGCCCTGGGCCGCCGCCTGAACGCCTCGACCGCCGCCGAGGCCGAGGCCTCACGGGCAGCGATCCGACTGCCCGCACCCACCTCGCCCGCCCCAGCACTCCCCCGCCGCGTGGACCTGAAGCTCCCCGGCCTCACCCCGTACACGACGCCGAACAAGCGCTTCTACCGCGTCGACACCGCACTGACCGTCCCCCGGCTCGACGCCGGCAGCTGGCGTCTGCGCCTGCACGGCAAGGGCGTGACCGCACCCCTGACCCTCGACTTCCAGGACCTCCTGGCCCGCGGCCCGATCGAGCGCGACATCACCCTGACCTGCGTCTCGAACGAGGTCGGCGGCCCGTACGTCAGCTCCGCCCGCTGGCTCGGCGTACCCCTGAAGGACCTCCTCGCAGAGGCCGGTGTGCAGCCGCCCTCACGCGGCGGGCCCGCGGACCAGCTGGTGGCCCGCTCGGTCGACGGCATGACCCTCGGCAGCCCCGTCGAGACGGTCATGGACGGCCGGGACGCGATGCTCGCCGTCGGCATGAACGGCGAGCCCCTGCCGTTCGACCACGGCTTCCCCGTACGCATGCTCGTGCCCGGCCTCTACGGCTATGTGTCCGCCTGCAAGTGGATCCAGGAGCTCGAGCTGACCACCTTCGACGCCTACGACGTCTACTGGGTGAAGCGCGACTGGGCCCGCGAGGCGCCGATCAAGACCCAGTCCCGTATCGACACCCCGAGGCCCTTCGCCCGGCCGAAGGCGGGCCGGGTCACCGTCGCCGGCGTGGCCTGGGCGCAGCACAAGGGCATCGCCCGCGTCGAGGTGCGCGTCGACGAAGGCCCTTGGCAGCGCGCCGAGTTGGCCGCCGAGGGCCCCCGCGACACCTGGCGCCAGTGGAGCTGGCAGTGGCCCGCCACCGCCGGCAGCCACACCCTCCAGGTCCGCGCCACCGACCGTACCGGCCACACCCAGACCGCCGAGCGCACCGGGACCGTCCCCGACGGCGCCGCCGGCCGCCATTCGGTGGTGGTCGACGTGACGTAGGCCGCCCCGCACCTCCACCGAGACCACGCAATCCGACCCACTCATCGAGGAGTACGTCATGAACGCCACCACCCCGCACCTCCGCCGCATCGCCGTCGCGGCCACCGCCGCGCTCGTCCTGCCGCTGTCCCTTGCGGCCTGCTCGGACAGCGACGACGGCGGCAGCTCGAGTCGCGAGGACCGCGCCGCGGGCAGCACGCCGCCGAAGGACGAGGCGTCCGAGCCCGCGTCGATGGACGAGCCGTTCGGCCCGGCCTGTTCCTCCGTCCCCGAGGACGGCGCCGGCAGCTTCGACGGCATGGCCGAGGACCCCGTCGCGACCGCCGCGTCCAACAACCCGGAGCTCTCCACCCTGGTCACCGCGGTGAAGAAGGCGGGCCTCGTGGACACCCTCAACAACGCGGAGAACATCACGGTCTTCGCCCCCACCAACGACGCCTTCGCCAAGATCCCGAAGGCCGACCTCGACAAGGTCCTGAACGACAAGGAGATGCTCACCAAGGTCCTGACGTACCACGTCGTGGGCAAGAAGCTCACGCCGAAGGAGCTCGAGAAGGGCACCTACGAAACCCTGGAGAAGAGCACCCTGACGACCTCCGGCTCGGGTGAGTCGTACGAGGTCAACGACTCCGCCAAGGTCGTCTGCGGCAATGTGCGGACCGCCAACGCCACGGTCCACATCGTCGACACGGTCCTGATGCCGAAGATGTGACCGCCAGGGCCGTCGATGCCCGGCACGGGTCCGTCGACGACCGGCACGGGCTCGCCGATGCCCGGCACGGATCCGTCGACGACCGGCACGGATCTGCCGATGTCCGGCACGGGTCGGCGCCCGACCCTCTGATCTCCCTCAAGTCCCTGTCACAGAGGGGCAGTCGCGTGGTCGGATACGGGGTCATGCGTCACCCGTGACCACCCCCCACCCGGCCGGGGCGGCCTTCCTCCCTCATGCCGCCCCGGCCGGTCCTCCGGTCGGTCGCGGGCGCGCTCAGCCGCCGCTCGCAGGGCGGCCCGCGCCCCGCCACACCGTCATGTCCCCGGTGACGAAGCTGCTCCCGTTCTTCGGCAGCGCGGTCGACTTCACCTGGATCACGAACAGCGCGATGTCCCCGGAGGGGTGCCCGATGCAGATCTCGCTGCCCGCGGCCGCCGCGGCCAGCGGGAGCCGGTGTCCCTCGGGGTCCTCGAGCGCGGTCCGGCAGGTGTCGAGGGTCGCCCCCGGCTTGCCGTACAGGATGGCCAGTTCGCTGGTGTCGCTGTGCAGCGAGCAGGTCACGTCGCCGCAGACGAGACGCACGTCCCCCTTGCGGTTCTTGCGCTCGACCGGCTCCTTGACGCTCAGCGAGTTCTTCTCGTCCAGCCACTGCATGGCGTACGGGACGGGCCGCGGCGATGCGGGGGTGTCCGATGCGGTGTCCGACGCCCGGCCACCGCCGCCCGCCTTCCGCCCGCTGCCTGCCGTGCCGTCGTCGTCCCCGCGCTCGCCCCCGCCCCCGTCCCCGTCGTCGGCCGCCGCCGCACCGGAGGCAGGCGCCGAGGGCGACACGGACGCCGATACGGACGGGGACGCCCCGCCGCCCCGACTTCCGGCCGCCGCCCGCCCCTTCGTGTCAAGGAAGCTCCACACCAGCGCCCCGAACAGGGCCACCGCGGCCGTCACCCCCGCCACCGTGACCAGCGCATTACGGCGGCGGCGCGCGGCCGCGTCGGGGTGCGCGTGCGGGTACGGAGGTGAGTAGGGATACAGGTACGACCCCGGTCCGTACGGCGGGCGGCCCCCCGCCGGCATCGTCCGCCCGGCCCCGTGCACGACCGTCGGCCCGGGGCCCGGCACCGCGGCCGTCACCTGGCCCGCAGCCGTCGAGGCGTCCGCAGCCGACGCCTCGCCCGGGACCACATCCCGCGGAACCGCCACGTCCGGCCCCCGCACCTCCCGCCACACATCGGTCCCACCGACGGCTTCCCCGCCCGCCGCCTCCTCGGCGAGCAGCCGCCCGCACCACTCCACGATCTCCGCAAGCCCGGCCCGCTCCGCCGGGTCCGCGGCCAGGCAGCGGGCCAGCAACGGCCGCAGCGGTGCGGGCAACCGCTCCAGATCCGGTGCGTCGTGCACGATCCGGTACAGCACGCTCACCGCGGGCCCGTCCCCGTACAGCGGCCTGCCGAGCGCCGCGAACGCCGCCGTCTGCCCGAGCGCGAAGACATCGGTCGCCGCGGTGACCCCTTCCCCGGACGCCTGCTCCGGCGCCATGAACGAGGGCGTACCGACCATGCTCCCCGCCACCGTGTGCGAAGTGACGTCCGAGGCGACGGCGATGCCGAAGTCGATGACGCGCGGGCCGTCGGCGGCGAGCAGCACATTCGACGGCTTCAGGTCCCGGTGCACGATCCCCGCACCGTGAATGGCCGCCAGCGCCTCCGCCACCCCGGCCACCAGCCGCAGCACCACGGACACCGGCAACGGCCCGCGCCGCGCGACCGCTTCGGCGAGCGAGGGCCCGGGCACGTACAGCGTGGCCAGCCAGGGCGGCACCCCGTCGGCATCGGCATCGATCAACTCGGCGGTGTACGCACCCCGCACCCGCCGGGCCGCCTCCACCTCCCGCCGGAACCGCCGCCGGAAGTCGGGCGCATCGGCCAGCTCGGGCCGCACCACCTTGATCGCCACCGGCCGCCCGCCGCGGGTGTACGACAGATACACCCGCCCCATGCCGCCGGCCCCGAGCCGCGCGACGAGCCGATACCCGGCCACCACCTCCGGATCGTCCCCCGCCAACGCCTCGAACCCGCCACCCGCGTTCCCCACGCCCGCTCCCCACCCCACCCGGACACCATCGCCCGAAGCGGCCCCGATTCGCCCTTGTCCCACCCGGGGCCAGTATGTCGTCCCCGTCGCCGACGCGGCGGCCCGGGGCGCAGCTCGGCCCTCGTGACCTCGGCGTGCCTCCCGCCGTATTCGTGCGGACAATTGCGGCCGGTGAGTGATAGCCGCGGGCCGGCCGGCGCGTCATACGGGGTGTCGACGGAAGGGAAGGGCCGATGGGGGAGCGGACGGAGCAGCCGATGGAGGCCTCGGGGGACGACGGGTTCCGGGAGTTCGTGGCGATGCGCTCGTCCGCGCTGCTGCAGCTCGCGGTGCTGCTCACGGGCGGGGACCGGCACGCGGCGGAGGACCTGCTGCAGATCGCGCTGATGAAGAGCTACGGCCGCTGGTCGCGGATCGAGCAGCCGGAGGCGTACATCCGAAAGGTCATGTACCGCCAGCAGGTGAGCCGTTGGCGGCTGCGCAGACACCGCGCCGAGACGACCGTGCCCGTACTGCCGGACATCGCCGGCGCCACGCACGGCCCGGACGCCGAGCTGCGGGTCGCGCTGTGGGGAGCGCTCGGGCGGCTGACGAAGCGGCAGCGGACCGTGGTCGTACTGCGCTACTTCGAGGATCTGCCGGAGGGCGAGGTGGCGGCGCAGCTCGGGATCGCGGTCGGCACGGTGCGCAGTACGACGTACCGGTCGCTGGCCAGGCTCCGGGAGTTCGTGCCGGAGCTCGGTCCGGAATCCGGTCCCGCGGACGACGCAGCGGACGGCTCCGCGGACGACGCAGCGGACGACTCCGGGCAGATGCAGTCGCTCACCTACACGCCGAAGGGGGTCCAGGGATGACCAGGAAGCGGACGCAGCGCACGGGGCAGACGGAGCGCACGGAGCAGACCGAGCGCACGGGGCAGACCGAGCGGACGCAGCGCACGGAGCAGACGGAACCGTCGGAGCAGACCGCGGACCGGATCAGGCAGACGCTGCGCTCGGTCGCCCTCGACCAGGTGCGGGCACCCGCCGACCTGGCCGACCAGGTGGTGCGCCGGCGCGACCGGCGGCGCTTCGCGCAGGTGGCGGGGGCGGCGGCGGCCGTCACCGCGGTGACGGTGGGTGCGGTGTTCGGCCTCGGGGGAGTGCCCGCCCCGGCCACCGACCGCTCCGAGCGGCCCGCGGCCACGCCGGGTGAGTGGCACCCGTGGCAGAACGACATCCGCGGGGTCAGCGAGCACGGCTGCCGGCCGGCCGGCACGGACCTGTACTGCAGCGGCCCGAAGTACGACCTCGCCAAGTTCGACGCGAACACGGGCGACGAGCTGTGGAAGGTCCCGGTCAACCGCGAGGGCGACGGCCCCAACCGCTCGCTCGGCCCCCGCGACGGCACGGTCGTCGGCTTCCGCAACCACACCGCCAAGAAGCAGCCGAACGGCGACTACATGGGCGGGACCGACCTGATGGGCGTGGACGCGGACAGCGGAAAGGTGCGCTGGAAGGTCGAGATGCCGCACGACGACCGCACCGAACAGGCCGCCCTGCTCATCGACGGCGCGGTCCTCGCCACCACACCCACCACCCACAGCGTGTCCGCCCTCGACCTCCGTACCGGCGCGACCCGATGGACCCACAGCTGGCCCAAGGGCACCGACTGCGACCGGGTGTCCGCCGACGGCGTTCCGTACCTCGCCTGCCGCAAGACCGGTACGCCTGCCGCATCGACCGGTGGCGTCCGCACCGAGGTGATCCGCCTCGACCCGGCCACGGGCAAGGCGCGTACGGTCGAGCGCCTGCCGGGCGAGCACCACGCCACCGGCACATCGGCGGGCCGCGTGGTCCTGCAGGGCATGCAGGACGCGAACGGTACGGACGCCGGCAAGGGCGGCGACGGCGACACCTGGCTCACCCTGGTCTCCGAGTCCGGCGAGGTGATCTCGAACCGCCTCGGCACCCGGGGCCGGTACGCCACCTCGCAGATCGTCGGCGACCGGCTGTACAGGATCTCCTGGAAGGGCAGGGCCGAGGCGTACGAACTCGAGACGGCGAAGCTCCTCTGGGACCGCCCGACCGGCGTCCGCACACCCCCCGAGGACAGCATGCTGACCGTCGCACCGCCGGTGGAGTCCGCCGCCCGGGGACACGTCTACTTCTTCGGCCCGTACGGCCACATCTCCGCACTGGACCTGAGGACGGGCAAACGGGTCTGGTCCGGCCGCACCGACACGGTCGAGCCGGGCTTCGGCCCGGGCCAGGGCACGAAACCCCAACTCTTCCTCCACGACGATGCCTTCATCGCCGCCTTCGGCCCACGCATCACCTCGTTCAGGCCGGATCTGCCGGACTGAGGAGGGCCCGACCTGCCGGGACGAGAACCGGCGGGGTCATCCGGCGGCCCCGCCCCCGGTCAGCGCGAGCGCGGCGTCGACCAGCGCGGAGGTCAACTGGTCGAGCCGCTCGGGGGGATTCGGACAGCAGGAACAGCCAGGCGAACACGGGGCCGACCAGCAGTGCGTTCAGTGCGGCCGTATCGGGGCGGGTGCCGAGTTCGCCGCGTACGGCCGCGCGGGCCAGGATCTCGGTGAGAGTCCTGCGCTGGGCGCCGAGGTACTTGTCGTCGAAGCGTTCGTGCAGCACGGGGTCGGCATGGATGCCGGCCAGCAGACCGGGGACCGTCCCCGGCGGCGCGACGGTCATGCCGTCCGCGACCTCGGCGAGCACCGCGGCCAGATCGGCGCGCAGCGACCCGTGGTCGGGGGCCACGGCCAGAAACCGGTCCGGCAGCAGCACATCGAAGATCATCTCCTGCTTGCTGCCGTGCCGCCGGTAGATCGCCGCCTTGCCCACGCCGGCGCGCGCGGCCACCTCGGCCGTCGTGACCTTCGCATATCCCACCTCGGCGAGCAGCTCCCGGGTGGCGGACGCGATGGCGTCGTCGACCCGGCTCTCCCGCGGGCGCCCTCCCGGACGGCGATCCGGACGGCGCACTTCATCATCTACCCGACCCTGACCCGCACTTGGGAACAGGCCTGGCTCGACCACGGCCTCCCGAAACACCGCACGGGCCCCGGACCACAGCGACCGTACGACGACGAGAGCGGCGGCCGCTCCTGAGAGCCGCCGCCGCATCTGTCGCTCACCCTCGGTGCCGGCCTACGGGTAGTACAGCTCGACCCAGTTGTCCGACACCCAGCCGCACCAGTCGTTCTGGATGTTGGAGTACTGCACCTTGTGCCAGACGTTGCCGTGGCTGTTCGTGTCCTTGTCGTAGTAGCCCATGGTCGTTCCGTAGCTCACGGAGATGACGGTGGGCGAGGCGTTGTAGTAGTCCTTCTTGAGCTTCACGGTCTTCTTGATCGCCTTGGCCCGCTTGTTGTACGGACTACCCGAGCACATCCCGGCCTTCACCCCGACGACCCCTTCGCCACCGGCGACCTCCGGCGGCGCACCCATGTCCGCGACCGCAGCCCCGGCCGACTCCGACGCTCCACCCCCATCGGCCGCAGACGCACTCACACCACAGGTCACCAACAGAGCCGCGGCCCCCACACCCACGACGACCTTCCGAGCCATACGCATACGAATTCCCCCGTTCCACAACGCAGTTGAGGAGGGCGCGATGCCCTTCCCTCATGACCGCGCCCACTCTGCTCGAGCCCGAGCACCGGGAGAACCGCTTTCGGACACGCCCGAAAGACCCTTTCGGGACCTGACGCGAAGCCCAACACAACCCGCGCAACAAAAAAGCCCCCGGCCATCGGCCTGGGGCTCTTGCTATGGAGCGGGTGACGGGAATCGAACCCGCGCTCTGAGCTTGGGAATCA
>NZ_QUAK01000120.1 GCF_003429565.1 Streptomyces triticagri | reverse complement strand
CGGGGCTGCGGCCAGGCCGGTGCCCGAGCTGCCGCCGGCGCCGGCCGGCGCCGACCAGCCGGCTGCGCGGGCGTCCGAGGAGTCCGTGGAGGCGCGGGCCGCGGCCGCCGCGGAGGCGGACGCCGAGACGCTCTTCCGCGAGCGCCGCAGGGCGGCGCAGTCGCCGGAGAAGCGGACCGCGCCGGCCGCAGCGCAGCCCGAGGGGCAGGAGCAGTGGTCGACGGACGGCCAGGAAGTCCCGCAGCAGAGGCGGACATTCCACTTCAACGGCGAGAAGGTGCTGATCGTCGACGACGACATCCGGAACGTCTTCGCGCTCACCAGCGTCCTGGAGACGCATGGCCTTTCGGTGCTCTACGCCGAGAACGGCCGGGAGGGCATCGAAGTGCTCGAGCAGCACGACGATCTGACCCTGGTCCTGATGGACATCATGATGCCGGAGATGGACGGGTATGCGACGACGACGGCGATCCGCCGCATGCCGCAGTTCGCCGGACTGCCGATCATCGCCCTGACGGCGAAGGCGATGAAGGGCGACCGGGAGAAGGCCCTGGACTCGGGTGCTTCCGACTACGTCACGAAGCCGGTCGACCCGGATCATCTACTGTCGGTGATGGAGCAATGGATGCACGGAGAATGACGGATTCGCGCCCGATCCGCGATTGATTGCTGACTGAACGTGTCGAGTACCGCATGGAAGTGCGGTATTCGGGGAACCTTCTGGTCTCCCACGACGTTTCTGCTACGTGCACAGTGACATCACGGTGACAGGGTGTGGCGACAGGCGGGGTACGGCTACCATGACCGGCACGAGGACGGGCGGCGCCAAATTGTCGTCCCCTGGGGCGGCGACCGGTGCTCTGCCGGGGCGAGGAGGACGGGCCATGGTGCAGAAGGCCAAGATCCTCCTGGTCGATGACCGGCCGGAGAATCTGCTTGCGCTGGAGGCCATCCTCTCGGCGCTCGATCAGACCCTGGTGCGGGCATCGTCCGGGGAGGAAGCGCTCAAAGCACTACTCACGGACGACTTCGCGGTCATCCTGCTGGACGTACAGATGCCCGGCATGGACGGCTTCGAGACGGCCGCACACATCAAGCGCCGCGAGCGCACCCGGGACATCCCGATCATCTTCCTGACGGCGATCAACCACGGCCCGCACCACACCTTCCGCGGGTACGCGGCGGGCGCGGTGGACTACATCTCGAAGCCGTTCGACCCCTGGGTGCTGCGCGCCAAGGTGTCCGTGTTCGTCGAGTTGTACATGAAGAACTGCCAACTGCGGGAGCAGGCGGCCCTGCTGCGCCTCCAGCTCGACGGAGTGGACCGCGCCGCCGACGAGCCCAGCGGGCCCGACGGACTCCTCGCGGAGCTCTCTGCGCGCCTGGCGGCTGTGGAGGAGCAGGCCGAGGCGCTCTCCAAGCAGTTGGACGACGACTCCGCGGATGCTTCCGCCGTCGCCACCGCTGCGCATCTGGAGCGCAAACTCACCGGTCTGCGCAGGGCACTTGACGCCCTCGAGCCCGGGACCGGCAGCGGGACCGCGTCACTTCCCTCGCAGAGCTGAGCGGTTGAAGCGACGTCAGTTCCGAGCCTCAACCACCGCGACACGAACGGGTGAAGCAGTAGGCACACGTGTCCGCGGTGGCCTCCACCGGTAACCTCACCCCCATGGCCTCACGTCCGACCGCAGCCAAGAAGGCGCCCGCCAAGAAGGCGGCCGCCGCCAAGAAGGCTCCGGCCAAGAAGGCCCCGGCGAAAAAGGCGCCGGCGAAGAAGGCCCCTGCCAAGAAGGCGGCGGCCAAGAAGCCCGCGCCCAAGCCCGCACCCAATCCCACCGGTGGTGTCTACCGCTTCGCCCGCGCCTGCTGGCTCGGCATCGCCCACACCGTCGGCGCGCTGTTCCGCGGCATAGGGCGCGGCGCCAAGGGACTCGACCCGGCCCACCGCAAGGACGGTCTGGCCCTCCTGCTGCTCGGCCTGGCCCTGGTCGTCGCGGCCGGTACGTGGTCCCACCTGCGCGGCCCGGTCGGCGACCTCGTCGAAATACTGGTCACCGGTGCCTTCGGACGGCTCGACCTGCTCGTACCGCTGCTGCTCGGGACCGTCGCCGTACGCCTCATCCGGCATCCGGAGAAGCCCGAGGCCAACGGGCGGATCGTGATCGGCCTCTCCGCACTCGTCATCGGTGTGCTCGGACTGGTGCACATGGCGTGCGGATCGCCCGGTCGCAGCGCGGGCACCGAGGCCATAAGGGATGCCGGCGGTCTCATCGGCTGGGGCGCCTCGCGGCCGCTGATCTTCACCATGGGCGAGGTGCTCGCCGTACCGCTGCTCGTGCTGCTCACCCTCTTCGGGCTGCTCGTCGTCACCGCGACCCCGGTGAACGCCATTCCGCAGCGGCTCCGGCTCGTCGGCGAGAAGCTCGGTGTCGTACAGCCCGCCGAGGCCGACGACGCGACGTACGACGACGAACGCTACGAGGAGCAGTGGCGCGAGGCGCTGCCCACGAGTTCACGCCGCCGGCCCGCCGAAGCGGATGCGTACGACCCGGACCAGGCCGAGGAGGCGGCGCTCACCAAGCGCCGCAGGCCGCGCAGGAGTGCCGCACAGCCCCCCGTCGACCGGCCGATGGACGCGGTCGATGTGGCGGCCGCGGCGGCTGCCGCGCTCGACGGTGCCGTGATGCACGGAATGCCGCCGTCTCCGATCGTCGCGGACCTCACCCAGGGCGTCGGCGTCGAACGGTCCGAGCCCGAGCAGACACCGGTGCCGTCCGCGCGGGCCGGCGAGCCCGCCGAGGGCGGCGACCGCGATGCGGTGCCCGACCTGACCAAGGCCTCCCAGGAGGCGCCGCGGGACCTGCCGCCGCGCGCGGAACAGCTGCAGCTCTCGGGTGACATCACCTACTCGCTGCCCTCCCTCGACCTGTTGGAGCGCGGCGGCCCGGGCAAGGCGCGCAGCGCCGCGAACGACGCGGTGGTCGCGTCGCTCAGCAATGTGTTCACCGAGTTCAAGGTGGACGCGGCCGTCACCGGCTTCACCCGCGGTCCGACGGTGACCCGCTACGAGGTCGAACTCGGGCCCGCGGTGAAGGTCGAGCGGATCACGGCGCTCACCAAGAACATCGCCTACGCGGTCGCCAGCCCCGACGTCCGGATCATCAGTCCCATCCCCGGCAAGTCCGCCGTCGGCATCGAGATCCCCAACACCGACCGCGAGATGGTCAACCTCGGTGACGTGCTGCGCCTCGCGGCTGCCGCCGAGGACGAGCACCCGATGCTGGTCGGCCTCGGCAAGGACGTCGAGGGCGGCTATGTGATGGCCAATCTGGCGAAGATGCCGCACGTCCTGGTGGCCGGCGCCACCGGCTCCGGCAAGTCGTCCTGCATCAACTGCCTCATCACCTCGGTCATGATGCGGGCCACCCCGGAGGACGTACGACTCGTCCTGGTCGACCCCAAGCGGGTGGAGCTCACCGCGTACGAGGGCATCCCGCACCTGATCACGCCGATCATCACCAACCCGAAGCGGGCCGCCGAGGCGCTGCAGTGGGTGGTGCGCGAGATGGACCTGCGCTACGACGACCTGGCGGCCTACGGCTACCGGCACATCGACGACTTCAACGAGGCCGTGCGCAACGGCAAGGCGCAGGCCCCCGAGGGCAGCGAGCGCGAGCTGCAGCCCTACCCGTACCTCCTGGTCATCGTGGACGAGCTCGCCGACCTGATGATGGTCGCGCCGCGGGACGTCGAGGACGCGATCGTGCGGATCACGCAGCTGGCCCGCGCGGCCGGCATCCACCTGGTCCTCGCGACGCAGCGTCCGTCCGTCGACGTCGTCACCGGCCTGATCAAGGCGAACGTGCCCTCGCGGCTCGCCTTCGCGACCTCCTCGCTCGCGGACAGCCGGGTCATCCTCGACCAGCCGGGTGCCGAGAAGCTGATCGGCAAGGGCGACGGCCTCTATCTGCCGATGGGGGCGAACAAGCCGACCCGTATGCAGGGCGCCTTCGTCACCGAGGACGAGGTGGCGGCCGTCGTCGAGCACTGCAAGGCACAGATGGCGCCGGTCTTCCGGGACGACGTCACCGTCGGCACCAAGCAGAAGAAGGAGATCGACGAGGACATCGGCGACGACCTCGATCTGCTGTGCCAGGCCGCTGAGCTGGTGGTCTCCACACAGTTCGGCTCCACATCGATGCTGCAGCGCAAACTGCGGGTGGGCTTCGCGAAGGCGGGCCGCCTGATGGACCTGATGGAGTCGCGCAACATCGTCGGCCCGAGCGAAGGGTCCAAGGCGCGGGACGTCCTGATCAAGCCCGACGAACTCGATGGAGTGCTCGCGGTCATCCGCGGGGAGGCTACCTCCTAGAGGTTCCACAAGGACCTCTGACAACTCAGGCTTCCCGTCTTCCCGAAAGAAAACTGGAAGCAACCGTTTCCCCCTCGCACACGTCAAGTTGGACAGGGGGGTGCGACGATGGCGCGGCAGCGTCCGGACGGGCCATTCCGATGGCGTACAAACTGCGTCCGCCCGGTTGCCCCACCCTTTCGTCGCCCCCCTAGACTGAACCTCCAGCAGGTGGCTACACGCTCGAAAGGCGCCCCCGTGTCCATCGGCAACTCCCCTGAAGACGACCGCCCTTCGCCCGACGACCGCCCTTCGCCGTACGACGACGAGGAGTTCGAGTCGGTCGGCAGCGTGCTCAAGCAGGCGCGTGTCGCTGCCGGCATGACCGTCGAAGAAGTCAGTTCCGAGACCCGGGTGCGCGTCTCGATCGTGCACGCGATCGAGAAGGACGACTTCTCCCGATGTGGTGGCGACGTGTACGCCCGCGGCCACATCCGTACCATCGCGCGCGCCGTGGGCACGGATCCGGCGCCGCTCCTCGAGCGGTACGACGGTGAGCACGGCGGCCGTCCGGAGCCGACCGCCGCCGCGCCGCTGTTCGAGGCCGAGCGCATCCGTCCCGAGCCCCGACGGCCCAACTGGACCGTGGCCATGGTCGCGGCGATCGTCGTCGTGATCGGTTTCGTCGGATTCACGCTGTTCAACGGCGGTGAAAGCGGCTCCGGATCGAAGGACCCGGTCGCCGAGGGCACCCCGACGTCCGGCAAGCCCGCCCCGAAGCCCACTCCGAGCAAGCCCGCCGACCCCAAGCCGGACCCCGCGGACAGCGCCATCGCGGGCGCACCGAAGGACAAGGTCACCGTCATGGTGAGCGCCCCCGAGGGCCGCAGCTGGATCTCGGCCAAGGACCACAACGGCCGGCTGCTCTTCGACGGTCTGCTCGAGAAGGGCCAGACCAAGACCTTCACCGACAAGCAGCAGGTCGACCTGGTGCTCGGCGACGCGGGCGCGATCAAGCTGTACGTCAACGGCGAAGAGGTCGAGGACGAGTTCGAGCCCGGGCAGGTGGAGCGCCTCTCGTACACGAAGGGCGACTCCGGCGACGATCCGCAGGTCGGCTGAGACAGAGCATTCCGGGCGGCCCCGGTCCCGCGTCCAGCGGGCCGGGGCTCTCTGCTGCCCTCGCGGCCAGGGGTGTGGCGGGGACGAAGTAGTCTTGACGTCATGCCCGAACGCCGCACCGTCGCCCTTGTCACCCTTGGCTGCGCCCGTAATGAGGTGGACTCGGAGGAGCTCGCAGGCCGCTTGGAGGCGGATGGCTGGGATCTCGTCCAGGACGCCTCCGACGCCGATGTCGCCGTGGTCAACACCTGTGGATTTGTCGACGCAGCCAAGAAGGACTCCGTCGACGCCCTGCTCGAGGCCAATGACCTCAAGTCCGCCACAGGTGAAGGGGGAGCCCGTACCCAGGCGGTGGTCGCGGTCGGCTGCATGGCCGAGCGGTACGGCAAGGAGCTCGCGGAGGCGCTGCCCGAGGCCGACGGTGTGCTCGGCTTCGACGACTACGCCGACATCTCCGACCGGCTCGGCACCATCCTGAGCGGCGGCGTCCACGCGCCGCACACTCCGCGCGACCGCCGCAAGCTGCTGCCGATCAGCCCTGCCGAACGGCAGTCGGCTTCCGAGGTGGCGCTGCCCGGACATGCGCAGGCGCCCGATGACCTGCCCGAGGGGCTCGCGCCCGCGTCGGGCCCCCGGGCACCGCTGCGGCGCCGGATGGGCACCTCGCCGGTGGCTTCGGTGAAGCTCGCCTCCGGCTGCGACCGGCGCTGCTCGTTCTGCGCCATTCCGTCGTTCCGCGGCTCCTTCATCTCGCGCCGGCCGAGCGATGTGCTGCAGGAGACCCGCTGGCTCGCCGAGCAGGGCGTCAAGGAGGTCATGCTCGTCTCCGAGAACAACACCTCGTACGGCAAGGACCTCGGGGACATCAGGCTGCTCGAGACGCTGCTTCCGGAGCTCGCGTCCGTCGACGGCATCGAGCGGGTGCGGGTCAGCTATCTGCAGCCGGCCGAGATGCGCCCCGGTCTGATCGACGTGCTGACCTCGACCGAGAAGGTCGCTCCGTACTTCGACCTGTCGTTCCAGCACTCGGCGCCCGGTGTGCTGCGTGCGATGCGGCGCTTCGGTGACACCGACCGGTTCCTGGGCCTGCTCGAGCAGATCAGGGCCAAGGCTCCGCAGGCCGGCGCCCGCTCCAACTTCATCGTCGGGTTCCCCGGTGAGACCGAGGAGGACGTCGCGGAGCTGGAGCGCTTCCTGAACGGCGCACGCCTGGACGCGATCGGAGTCTTCGGGTACTCGGACGAGGACGGCACCGAGGCCGCCACGTACGAGAACAAGCTGGACGAGGACGTGGTCGCCGAGCGTCTCGCGCGCGTCTCGCAGCTCGCGGAGGAGCTGACGGCGCAGCGGGCCGACGAGCGGATGGGCGAGACCCTGCAGGTCCTGGTGGAGTCCGTGGGTGACGACGCCGCCGACGGCGCCGCGGTCGGCAGGGCCGCCCATCAGGCGCCCGAGACGGACGGCCAGGTGGTGTTCCGCTCGGACCGGGGCTTGACTGTCGGTCGTATGGTCGAGGCGAAGGTGGTTGCCACCGAGGGTGTCGACCTTGTCGTGGAGTGTTTCGAGGAGGCGGGCTGATGACCGGAGTCCCGGCATCCGCCGCGGGCGGGACGGGCCGCAAGTCGGCACCGGCGCCCGGCGGCAAACTGGGTGCTGCGGCGGTCAATCAGGCCAGTCTCTGGAACATCGCCAACATCCTGACCATGGTGCGGCTGCTGCTCGTGCCGGGGTTCGTCCTGCTGCTGCTCGCCGACGGCGGTTACGACCCTGCCTGGCGTTCGCTGGCCTGGGCCGCCTTCGCCATCGCCATGATCACGGACCTCTTCGACGGCCATCTGGCCCGGACGTACAACCTGGTCACGGACTTCGGGAAGATCGCCGACCCGATCGCCGACAAGGCGATCATGGGGGCGGCGCTGATCTGTCTGTCCTGGCTGGGCGATCTGCCCTGGTGGGTGACGGGCGTGATCCTCGGCCGCGAGCTGGGCATCACGCTGCTGCGCTTCTGGGTGATCCGGTACGGGGTGATTCCGGCCAGCCGCGGGGGCAAGCTGAAGACGCTGTCGCAGGGCATCGCCGTCGGGATGTACGTGCTTGCGCTGACCGGGCCGCTGGCGTCCATCCGGTTCTGGGTGATGGGCGTGGCCGTGGTGCTGACCGTGGCGACGGGGCTCGACTATGTGCGGCAGGCCGTCGTGCTGCGGCGGCAGGGCAGGGCCGCGGAGAGCGCCGAGTGACGTCGACGGCACCGGACGTCCTGGCGGCCGATGTGCTGCGGCTGCTCGTCGCCCGCGGCGAGACCCTCGGCGTCGCCGAATCCCTCACCGGTGGCCTGGTGGCAGCAGAACTCACCGGGGTGCCCGGTGCCTCGCAGGTGTTCGTGGGATCCGTCACGGCGTATGCGACCCGGGTCAAGCGCGATCTCCTCGGAGTGGACGCGGCTCTCCTCGCGGAGCGCGGTGCGGTGGATCCCGAGGTGGCGCTGCAGATGGCGCAGGGCGCGCGCCGGGCGCTCGGGACCGACTGGGGCATCGCCACCACGGGAGTCGCGGGCCCCGACCCGCAGGACGGCCATGAGGTCGGCACGGTCTGCGTGGCGGTGACGGGTCCGGCGTACGCCGGTGCATCGCCTGCTGCCGGGCCGTACGTTGCGCCGGGGTGTCCGGGGGATGGGAAAGTGGTTGCTCTGCGGTTGAACGGCGACCGTGCGGAAATCCGTAGGGAGAGTGCACGGAGCGTGCTCGGACTGCTCGCGGATCAACTGCACGGAAATGCGCGGGCACAGGATACGGAACAGAACGGGGAGTCTTGATGTTTGCAGCCCTGAGTGAACACGACATCGCTCCCCGCACGGCCGCCGCGCGAGGCGGTACGGTGGGGCGTGAAGGATGCGGTTACACGGTCCGAGGAGGGAGCCACCGATGATTCTGCTCCGTCGCCTGCTGGGTGACGTGCTGCGTCGGCAGCGCCAGCGCCAGGGCCGTACTCTGCGCGAAGTCTCCTCCTCCGCCCGAGTCTCGCTCGGTTATCTCTCCGAGGTGGAGCGGGGGCAGAAGGAGGCTTCCTCCGAGCTGCTTTCCGCGATCTGCGACGCGCTTGACGTACGGATGTCCGAGCTCATGCGCGAGGTCAGCGACGAGCTCTCGCTCGCCGAGCTGGCCCAGTCCGCCGCGGCCGATCCGGTGCGGGAACCGGTTGCTGCCGGGGTACGCCCGATGCTCAATTCGGTATCGGTCACCGGCGTACCGCCCGAACGCGTCACGATCAAGGCCCCGGCCGAAGCGGTGGATGTCGTGGCGGCCTGACGCCGCGGCGATCACCGGCAAGCTTGCCGAGCCCCGACCGGGATTGTCCGGTCGGGGCTCGTTGCTGTCTGCGGGCAGGCGCCGACTGTCCGTGTCTGGTCGTACGTGCCATGGTTGATGCAGATATGTGCCTTCTCGGGGACTTTCGGAGCTCGGGGCTTGCGCAGGAGGACATGCATGAACGTGGTGAAGAGCCCGCTGACCGATGCCGATCTGAAGACGGTGTCCGAGGCGCTGCAAGGAGCCCTGGTCGATCTCATCGATCTGTCGCTCGTGGCCAAGCAGGTCCACTGGAACGTGGTGGGTCCGCGCTTCCGCTCCGTGCATCTGCAGCTCGACGAGGTCGTGGACACGGCGCGGCTGCACTCCGACACGGTGGCGGAGCGGACCTCCGCTCTCGGGGTGCCACCGGACGGCAGGGCCGGGACGGTGGCGGCGAGCAGTGGGATCGGGGCCGTTCAGGACGGCTGGATCAAGGACCGGGATGCGGTGGGTGCGCTGGTCGATGCGCTGGGTGCGGTGATCACGAGGATGCGGGAGCGGGTGGTGGCGACGGGTGATCCCGATCCGGTGAGCCAGGACATCTTCATCGGCATCACGGCGGATCTCGAGAAGCACCACTGGATGTTCCAGGCGGAGAACAGCTGACGCGCTCCGCGCCGGCGAGGGCTTCGGGCCGGGAGCGGGCGCCGGTCGGCTCTGGGGTGCGCGGGCCGTGTCGCGTGCGCCGGGGCGGTGTGTGTGCGCCTGTGCGCTCCGCCGGGCGGTGCTCGTCGGCGGTCCGCCGGGGTAGACCGTCACTCCGGGGCGGGCCGTGAGGTCCGGCGTCGGCCCGAGGAGGCGGCTCATGGCGGGACGCGGTGCGCGGTGGCGGGTGTGCCGTGTGCTGGGGGCGGTCGCCCTCGGCCTGGTGTGGTGGTGGTCCGTGCTGCGGGTGGTGCTCGTGCCGGAGTCCGCTGGGGTGGTCGAAGGAGCTGTGGCGGCCGGGGGGTGGGGGCTGAGCCTGCTGCCGGTGCACTGTGTGCCGCGTGAGCGGGCGGCGGGGGTAGTGGTGCGGGGGTGGTGGAGGAGTTCCGGTGCCGGGGTGGGTTACGGCGGGAAGTCGTGCGGGGTGATGGGGCGCGGAGTGTTTCGCGGGTCGATGCCGGCGGGTGAGGCGATATCGGGTGCGGAGAAGGCGCGGATGTCCCGGTGGCGGCGTGCGGTCACCAGGGCATGGCGACGCCGCCGTTGGGGCGGACGATCTGGCCCGTCGTGAACGACGAGGCGTCCGAGGCGAGATGCAGCACCGCATGGGCGACGTCCTCGGCCTCGCCGACCCGGCCGAGCGGGGAGAGCTTGGTGAGCTGCCGTTCCGTCTGCGCCTGGGCCTCGGCGTCGTGCCGGTCGGTCATCGGGGTGCGGATCCAGCCGGGCGCCACCGCGTTGACACGGATCCCGTACCGTCCGACCTCGGTGGCGAGGGTCTTGGTCAGCTGGACGACCGCGGCCTTCGATGCGCCGTAGCAGAGCAGTCCCGGGCCGCCGGTGTCGACGGCGCCGGAGGCCATGGTGACGATGCTGCCCCGGCGGCCCGCGGCGATCATCGAGCGGGCGGCCTCCTGGCAGGCGTGCAGGACGCCCTTGAAGTTGACGGCCAGGACGCGGTCCAGGTCGGCGTCCGTGGTCTCCAGGACGGGGCTGCTGTGCATGATGCCGGCGACCGCGGCCAGCACACTCAGCCCTTCGGCCCGGTCCATCGCGGCGCGGAGCTGCTCGCGGTCGGTGACGTCCAGGGTGTGGGTGTGCACGGTGGCGCCGGTCGGCTCGACGGCGGTCGCCGTGTCGCGCAGGCCGTCGGGGTCGCGGTCCACGCAGTGCACGGTGGCGCCGGCTTCCGCGAGCAGGATCGCGGTGGCGCGTCCGATGCCGCTCGCCGCGCCGGTGACGAACGCGGTGCGGCCGGTGAGGTCGTACGCCTTGACGGGCATGGTCGGACCGTACGAGGTTTTCTGACGGGGCGTCAATTGGTGCGTCGGGTCGTTCCGGAGGCCGTTCCCGGAGTCGGGCCGTTCGGGGCCGGGCCCGACTGGCAGCGGGGGCACCAGTACGTGGGGCGGTCGCGGCTGCCGTCGCCCTGTTGCGCCGAGCGTACGGGCGTGCCGCAGCGCAGGCAGGGGCGCGGTGCCCTGCCGTACACGTACAGCAGCTGGTCGCGGCGGCCGGTGGTGGAGCGTGCGGGGCGGTCGCGGTTGGCTTCGAGGAGGCGCTTGGCGGCGGTGAGCAGTCGGTGCGGGACCGTGGCGGGGAGTTCTCCGACCGGCAGCCAGGGGGTGGCGGCTGCCATGAAGCACAGTTCCGACTTGTAGATGTTGCCGATTCCCGCCAGGTTCCGCTGGTCGAGGAGGGCCTCGCCGAGGGGGCGGTCGGGGGCGTGCAGGAGGTTCCGCAGGGCCAGGTCCGGGTCCCAGTCGGGGCCGAGGAGGTCCGGGCCGAGGTGGCCGACCACCCGCAGCTCGGAGTCCGTGCGCAGCAGGTCGAGGACCGGCAGCCGGTAGCCGACCGCGGTGTGCTCGGTGGTGCCCAGGATCACGCGGATCTGGTGGCCGGGGCCGCCGCTCCAGCGCTCATGGGCGGCGTACACCTTCCAGGAGCCGTCCATGCGCAGGTGGGAGTGGAGGGTGAGGCCGCCTTCGATACGAGTGAGGAGATGCTTGCCCCGTGGGACCACCTCCAGGACCCTGCGGCCGGTCAGATCGGCCGTGGCGTATCGGGGGACGCGCAGATCGGAGCGGGTCAGGACCTGGTCGGCGAGGGCCGTGTGCAGCCGCTTCGCCGCCTGGTGGACCGTGTCTCCTTCGGGCATGAGTCCATGATGCCGGGGGTGGGGAGCGCGTGCCGTCGGTGTCCCGGGGGACGCCGAGGCCGGCGGGGCTCACGCTTGTATTCGCGGGGCTCACGCCCGTATACGCAGTCCGCGCGGTGTCGCGTGGAAGCCGGCCGACTCCAGGAGAGGGCCGAGCGGAGAATTCAGGGCCGGGGTGTTGTTGATGCGCTGCACCGTGATCGTGCCGAGGGAGCCGGCCGCCGCCGCGCCGGCCAGCGCCTCGGCCGCCGCCTGCAGACGCGGGTCGTCGGGTGTGGCCTCCTCATCGGCGACCGGGGGCCAGGCGAGCAGGGTCTTTCCGCCGCGCTCCATGTACAGGGCCAGCGAGCCGTCCACCAGGACGACGAGCGAGCCCGCCTTGCGGCCGGGTTTGTGGCTTGCTCCGGAGGGCGGCTCCGGCCAGGACAGGGCGGCGCCATAGGCGTTCGCCGGGTCGGCCGCCGCGAGGACGACTGCACCGGGGGCGTCGCGGGTCTCCGCCCGCTCCTGTGCATTCGCCGTCGCGCGCAGACGGTCGACCGCGCCGTCCATCGCGAACTGCGCTGCTCCGAGCCCCTCCACCACATAGCCCCGGCGGGCCTGGCCGCTGTCCTCGAACGCCGACAGGACACGGTACGCCGCCGCGAATCCGCCCTCGATGCCCTCCGCCGCCACCGCACCGCGGGTGACCACGCCATGCCGGTCGAGCAGCGTGCGGGCCAGCGCGTGGGCCCGCACGGTGGCGTCCGGATCGCGGGCAGGGAGCAGCGACCAGCGACCCGCCACGGTGGGCGGACCGCTGCGCGTGGTCGGTCGGGCGCCGGACAGTGCTCCGTAACGCCCGCGCGGGACGCTCCGCTTCGCGCGGTGTGCCGTCGAGCCCGCTGTGCGGCCGGAACCGAGGAGTGAGCGCAGCGGAGCGAGCGTGTCATTGGTCAGGCGGCCGGACCAGGCCAGCTCCCAGATGGCGTCGGCCAGTTGGGGATCCGATACGTCGGGGTGGGTGGTGGCGCGGACCTGGTCGGCGATCTGGCGGAAGAACAGGCCGTAACCGCCGGAGAGGGTGTCGAGGACGGACCGGTGGAGCGCGGTCGGCTCGAGTGGATGCGGCTCCGGCAGCAGCAAGGGGGCGGCATCGGCGAGATACAGCGAGATCCAACCGTCCTTGCCCGGCAGGGAGCCGGCGCCCGCCCATACGATCTCGCCGGTGGTGGTCAACTCGTCGAGGAGCGCGGGCCCGTAGCCGCGGACCCTGGACGGCAGGACCAGCTTCTCGAGGGCGGAGGCGGGCACCGAAGCGCCCTGCAACTGCTCGACGGTGCGTACCAGGCCGTCGATGCCGTGAACCCGCTGGCCGCCCAGATGCTGCCAGTGCGGGAGGAAACCGGCCAGCGCCGTCGGCGGCACCGGCTCCAACTCCTGGCGCAGGGCGGCCAGGGAGCGTCGCCGGAGCCTGCGCAGCACGGTCGCGTCGCACCACTCCTGGCCGCTGCCCGCCGGATGGAACTCGCCCTGGACCACCCGCCCCGCACCGGCGAGCCGCTGCAGCGCGCCCTCGGTGACAGCGGCGCCCAGGCCGAAGCGCGCCGCGGCCGCGGCCGTGGTGAACGGCCCGTGCGTACGCGCGTACCGGGCGAGGAGGTCGCCGAGCGGGTCCTTGACCGGCTCGGTGAAGGCCTCGGGGACGCCCACCGGCAGCGCTGTGCCCAGGGCGTCGCGCAATCGGCCCGCGTCCTCCACCGCGGCCCAGTGCTCACCACCGGCGATCCGGACCTGGATCGCGCGGCGGGTGGCCGCGAGCTCCTCGGCCCACTCCTGCTCCGCGCCCCGCTCGGCCAACTCGACCCCGGTCAGCGGACCGAGCATGCGCAGCAGGTCGGCCACGCCCTCGGCGTCCTTGACCCGGCGGTCCTCGGTGCGCCACTGCAACTCGGCCTCGAGGTCGGTGAGGACCTCCGCGTCGAGCAGTTCGCGCAGCTCCGCCTGGCCGAGCAGCTCTGCCAGCAGTCGGGAGTCGAGGGACAGGGCGGCGGCTCGGCGCTCGGCGAGCGGCGAGTCACCCTCGTACAGGAACTGCGCCACGTAACCGAAGAGCAGGGAGCGCGCGAACGGGGACGCCTGCGGGGTCGTGACCTCCACCAGACGCACCCGGCGGGCCTCGATGTCCCCCATCAGCTCGGTCAGGCCCGGTACGTCGAAGACGTCCTGCAGGCATTCCCTGACCGCTTCCAGGACGATGGGGAAAGACCCGAACTCGCTTGCCACCTGCAGGAGTTGGGCCGCGCGCTGACGCTGCTGCCACAGAGGCGTACGCCGCCCCGGGCTGCGGCGGGGCAGCAGCAGGGCGCGGGCCGCGCACTCGCGGAACCGGGAGGCGAACAGGGCGGAGCCGCCGACCTCGTCGGTGACCGTGCGGTCGACCTCGCCCTTGTCGAGGACGATGTCCGCCGCGCCGACGGGGGCCTGCTCCGCGTCGTACTCGGCGCCGGTCTCGGCCGGGTCCTGGTCGAGCAGGTCCAGGCCCATCAGATCGGCGTCCGGGAGGCGCAGGACCAGGCCGTCGTCGGCGTGCATGACCTGCGCGTCCATCCCGAAGCGCTCGGTGAGCCGAGCGCCGATGGCGAGGGCCCACGGCGCGTGCACCTGGGCGCCGAACGGGGAGTGCACCACGACCCGCCAGTCGCCCAGCTCGTCGCGGAAGCGCTCGACGACGATGGTGCGGTCGTCGGGGATGTGGCCGCAGGCCTCGCGCTGCTCCGTGAGATACCCCAGGACGTTGTCCACCGCCCAGGTGTCCAGGCCCGCGGCGGTCAGGCGCGCCCGGGCAGGTGCGTCGTCCATGCCGCCGAGCTCGCGCAGGAACGCGCCGAGCGCCCGCCCGAGTTCGAGCGGGCGGCCCAGCTGGTCGCCCTTCCAGAACGGCAGCCGGCCCGGCACCCCGGGAGCCGGCGACACCAGGACGCGGTCGCGGGTGATGTCCTCGATCCGCCACGAGCTGGTGCCCAGGGTGAAGACGTCGCCCACGCGCGATTCGTAGACCATCTCCTCGTCCAGCTCGCCGACGCGGCCGCCGCCCTTGCGCGGGTCGGAGCCGGCCAGGAAGACGCCGAACATGCCGCGGTCGGGGATCGTGCCGCCGGAGGTCACGGCCAGGCGCTGCGCTCCGGGCCGCCCGGTGACCGTCCCCGCGACGCGGTCCCACACCACTCGAGGTCTGAGCTCTGCGAAGGCGTCCGACGGATAGCGGCCGGCCAGCATGTCCAGCACGCCGGTGAACGCCGACTCCGGAAGCGAGGCGAACGGGGCCGCACGCCGCGCCACCGCCAGCAGGTCGTCCGCCTGCCAGGTGTCGAGGGCGACCATCGCGACCAGCTGCTGCGCCAGTACGTCGAGCGGATTGGCCGGGACCCGCAGGGCCTCGATGGCGCCGTCCCGCATCCGCTCGGTGACGACGGCCGACTGCACCAGGTCGCCGCGGTACTTCGGGAAGACGACTCCGGTGGAGACGGCGCCGACCTGATGCCCGGCCCGGCCGACCCGCTGCAGACCGGATGCCACCGACGGCGGGGACTCCACCTGGACGACCAGGTCCACCGCGCCCATGTCGATGCCGAGTTCGAGACTGGAGGTGGCCACCACCGCCGGCAGCCGGCCTGCCTTGAGGTCCTCCTCCACCTGGGCGCGCTGCTCCTTGGAGACCGAGCCGTGGTGTGCTCTGGCGAGCACCGGTGGCGCCCCGCGGGCCGCGCCCGACTGGGCCATCACCTCGCTCGGTGCGTGATCCTCGGGCATGGCTTCGCCGGTGGCGCGCTCGTAGGCGATTTCATTCAGCCTGTTGCACAAGCGCTCTGCTACGCGGCGGGAGTTGGCGAAGACGATCGTGGAGCGGTGGGCCTGGACGAGGTCCGCGATCCGCTCCTCGACGTGCGGCCAGATCGAGGGGCGCTCGGCCTGACCGTCGTCCGTCCCTGGGGCGTCGGACGCCGGGGAGCCGCCCAGCTCGCCGAGGTCCTCCACCGGCACCACCACCGAGAGGTCGAACTCCTTCCCGGACGGCGGCTGGACGATCTCCACCCGCCGCCGGGGGGACAGGAAGCGCGCCACCTCGTCCACCGGACGCACCGTCGCCGACAGGCCGATACGGCGGGCCGGGCGGGGCAGCAGCTCGTCGAGCCGCTCCAGGGACAGGGCGAGGTGCGCGCCCCGCTTGGTGCCTGCGACGGCGTGCACCTCGTCGAGGATCACGGTGTCGATGCCGGCGAGGGCCTCGCGGGTGGCCGAAGTGAGCATCAGGAACAGCGACTCGGGCGTCGTGATGAGGATGTCCGGCGGCCGGGAGGCCAGGGCGCGGCGCTCGGCGGCGGGGGTGTCGCCCGAGCGGATGCCGACCTTCACCTCCGGCTCGGGCAGGCCGAGGCGTACCGACTCGTGCTTGATTCCGGTCAGGGGTGAGCGCAGATTGCGCTCGACGTCGACCGCGAGGGCCTTCAGCGGCGAGATGTAGAGCACCCGGCAACGGCTCTTGGGATCGGCGGGCGGCGGGGTGTGGGCGAGCTTGTCGAGCGCGGAGAGGAACGCCGCGAGCGTCTTTCCGGAACCGGTGGGTGCCACGACCAGGACGTCCGAGCCCTCGTCCAGAGCGCGCCAGGCGCCTTCCTGGGCGGCGGTGGGCGCGGAGAAGGCCCCCGCGAACCAGTTGCGCGTCGCGGGGGAGAAGGAATCCAGAGCAGTCCCGGCCATGTCCACCATCGTGCACCGCCCCACTGACAATCGCCCGGACCTGCGAGAATGTGTGGATGGCCGAGCAGGAATGGGCGCGCTACTGGCAGCCCGCACAGCTGCCCGGCGTCGATCTGCTCCGGGCCAGGTACGTGCGTCACACCTTCCCTCGGCACAGCCACGAGGGCTATGTGCTCGCGGCGGTCAGCGGCGGGATCGAGGACGTCGGGATGCCCGGCGGCACCGTGCACGCGGCGCCCGGCAGTGTCGTGATGATCAATCCGGAGGTGCCGCACTCGGCACGGGCCGGGGTGCCGGAGGGCTGGGCGTACTCGACGCTGTATCCGTCGGTCGAGTTCGTCGCCGCGGTCGCCGCGGAGACCACCGGGATACGGGGCACTCCCGGGTTCGCAGAGACGGACGTCACCGATCCGCACGGGGCGCAGTTGATCCGTGACGTGCACCGGGCCGCGGAGGAGGGCAACGCCCTGGCCGCGGACAGCGTCCTGCGCGTGCTGGTCGCCCGGCTCCTTCGACAGCACGGCGCGCCGCTGCCCGCGCGCACCGTGGTCTCCGCCGGCTCGGACCGGGCGGCACGCGCGCGTGCCGCACTCGAGGAGCGCATGGCGCGGCCCCCGTCCCTCGACGAGCTCGCCAAGGAGCTCGGGACCAGCCCGTTCGCCCTGCTGCGCGCCTTCCGCCAGGACTACGGCATGCCACCGCACGCCTGGCTCACCAACGCGCGCGTGCGGCGCGCCCGCCGCCTCCTCGACGCCGGCAGCACTCCGGCCGACGCCGCGACGGCCGTGGGCTTCACCGACCAGCCGCATCTCAACCGGCATTTTCGGCGCATCGTCGGGGTGCCGCCCGGTGCCTACGCGCGTGAGCGCAAGAACGTACAAGACCGGTCGTCCGTCCGGCCCGTAGCGTCGCCGGCGTGGCAGAACAGACAGCATCCGCAGACATCAGGGAAGACGACGGAACCGGTGGATCCGGGACATCGGCGGGAGCCGGGGAGGCGATAGCCGTACCGGAGGCCAAGCCCGATTCCGCGGTCGTCCGGGACGCCCTCGGGGTCGGCATCGCCGTCGGCCTGTCCGGCTTCGCCTTCGGTGTGACATCCGTCGGCAACGGCCTCGACGTGCTGCAGACGTGCGCTCTGAGCCTGTTGGTGTTCACCGGGGCCTCGCAGTTCGCCCTGGTCGGTGCGCTCGCGGGCGGCGGCAATCCGTTGACCGCGGCCGCCGGTGCCTTCTTCCTCGGTGTGCGCAATGCGTTCTACGGACTGCGGTTGTCGCAGTTGTTGGCCCTCCCGCGCGCGGTGCGGCCGTTCGCCGCGCACTGGGTGATCGACGAGACCGCGGCGGTGACGCTCGCCCAGCCGACCCGCCGGGCACGCCGGATCGGGTTCACGGTCACCGGACTCACGCTCTACGTCCTGTGGAACCTGACCACACTGCTCGGCGCGCTGGGTGCCGAGGCCATCGGCGACACCGCGGTGTGGGGCCTGGACGCGGCCGGCCCCGCCACCTTCCTCGCGCTGCTCGCACCCATGCTGCGGACCGGTACGGAGCGTGCCGTGGCGCTGCTCGCGGTGGCACTCGGGCTCGGTCTGCTGCCGGTGCTTCCTGCGGGTGTGCCCGTCCTGGTGGCCGCCCTCGCGGCTCCGGCGGTGCTCTACGCACAGGGGATCAGGGCGCGCCGCGGCCGGACCGCGCAGGAAGCTCACACCACGGAGGACGAACGGTGAACATCTGGCTCGCGATCGCACTGACGGCACTCGGCTGCTACGCGGTCAAACTGCTCGGCCTCCTGGTGCCCGCCGGCGCCCTGGAGCGCCCGGTGGTCCAGCGGATGGCGGCACTGCTGCCGGTGGCGCTGCTCGCCGCGCTCACTGCGCAGCAGACCTTCGGCGAGGAGGCCCACCTGATCCTGGACGCCAAGGCCGCAGGTCTGGCCGCGGCCGGCGTCGCATTCCTGCTGCGGGCACCGTTCCTGGTGATCATCGGGGTGGCGGTCCTCGTCACGGCGGGCGTACGCGCGATGGCCGGCTGATCCACGCGCGCGTGGACGTCGATTCGGGCACGGGGGACGGCCGCCCACCGGAGCCGGTCCGAGGTCAGGCGAGTACCCGCCCGTACGCGCGCAGCGTCAGGAGTGCCTCGATGGTGACGATCGGACGCCACTCCAGGGCAGTGCCGGGGGCCCACTCGCGCCAGTGGATGGGCCAGCCGCCGTCCTCCCGCTGCTCGCCCGCGAGGAAGTCGAGGGACCGCGCCATTTCCGCGTCGGTGAACCAGGATCGGGCGAGCGACTGCGGTACGCGCGCGTAGTCGTGCGGGAAGTGGTGCTCACCGGGCGCGTAGCCCGGCGCCACCGGCCAGTCCTCGCGGCGTCCCGGGTCGAGCACGGCGAGCCGCTGTTCCCTGACGAGGCGGCCGAGGCGCGCGGCGGCCGCCTCGGCCCGGGGACGGTCGGTGGCGCCGTCGAGGAAGGTGACGGCCGCCTGGATCTCGTACGGATGCGTGGTGGCGAGGGCCTCGACGGCCGACCAGCAGAAGTCGGTGGCGCGGAACAGCCAGGCGTGCCATACCTGGCTGCGGTGCAGCACGCCGACCACCGGGCCGGTCGCCAGGAGATCGCTGGGCGGGTCCTCGACGATCGGCACGAACGGCGCCGCTGGATAGCCGCGCTGGCTCGGATGGATCGCCGGCAGCGCACCGTCGGCCGTGGACACGTCGGACAGGTACCGGCAGACACGCTCCACCCGCTGCCCGCCGCAGCGGCCGATGCCGTCGAGCACCCGCAAGGCGTGCGCCGTGTGCAGCGGTTGGCTGACGGGACCGCGCAGATCGGGCTCCAGCGCGTGTCCGTACCCTCCGTCCTCGTTGGCGTACGCGCTCAGGGCGCTCTCCACGCCGTCCGCACCACCGCCGAGAAAGTGATGGGCGAACCGGCGCTGCTCGAGCACCCGCGCGGTGAGCCAGACGAACTGCTCGGCACGGGCGAGGGACGTACGGCGCGCGGGCCCGGGAAGCACCTCTCCACGCGCGCGTGGAGACGTTCCGTATGCCGTGGAATCAGCCATGCACCGAACGTAGGGCGCTGTCCGCTCGCGGCACACGCTTCCGGCTCGGCTGCACTCTCAGGGGCGCGATAATCGAGTCATGCGGTTGACGGTTTTCTGGGAACGGATGGGCGAACACTTCGGCGCGGGCTACGCCGACACCTTCGCGCGTGACCATGTGATGTCCGAACTCGGCGGGCGGACGGTGCACCAGGCACTCGACGCGGGCTGGGAGGCCAAGGACGTGTGGCGTGCCGTCTGCACGGCGATGGGGGTCTCTGCAGAGCATCGCTGACGGGGCCGTGGCGCCTCGCCGACGCAGGCACGGCGGGCCCGGGCGCAGGTACACGCGTGCGGGAGCGCGCTGCTGATGCGCGAGACTTGGCCCGTGGCATCCACTGAAGAGCACGCGCGCGACACCACCCCACCTCCGGCGGAGCCTCCTGCTCCGCCCCCGTCCGGTGGCGCGGAGCGCATGCCGAGGTGGCTCCCGCGCGCGATGGTGCTCGCGCTCGCCCTGATCGCCTGCTTCCAGTTGGGCAGTTGGGCGTTCCACCAGCTGACCGGGCTGTTGATCAACATCCTGATCGCGTTCTTCCTCGCGCTCGCCGTCGAGCCGGCCGTCAGCAGGATGTCCCACCACGGCGTCCGCCGCGGATGGGCCACGGCCATCGTCTTCCTCGGCGTGATCATCGCAAGCGCGGGCTTCGTCACCATGCTCGGCTCGATGCTGGCCGGGCAGATCGTGGACATGGTCGACGAGTTCCCGAAGTACCTCGACTCGGTGATCAACTGGATCAACTCGACGTTCCACACGGAGCTTTCACGCTTCGAACTGCAGGACAGCATCGTGCACTCCGACTGGCTGCAGAAGTACGTCCAGAACAGCGCTGCGGGCGTCCTGGACGTCTCCGCCCAGGTGCTCGGCGGCCTTTTCCAGCTGCTCACCGTCCTGCTGTTCTCGTTCTACTTCGCCGCCGACGGGCCACGGCTGCGCCGGGCCCTGTGCTCGGTGCTGCCGCCCGCGCGGCAGGCGGAGGTGCTGCGGGCCTGGGAGATCGCCGTCGACAAGACCGGCGGGTATCTCTACTCGCGCGGTCTGATGGCCCTCATCTCCGGCGTCGCGCACTACGTCCTCTTCGAGGCCCTCGACATCCCGTACGCGCCGGCGCTCGCGGTGTGGGTCGGCCTGGTGTCCCAGTTCCTGCCCACCATCGGCACCTATCTGGCCGGTGCGCTGCCCATGCTGATCGCCTTCACCGTGGACCCCTGGTACGCGCTGTGGGTGCTGATCTTCGTGGTGGTCTATCAGCAGTTCGAGAACTACATGCTGCAGCCCAAGCTGACGGCGAAGACGGTCGACATCCACCCTGCGGTCGCGTTCGGTTCGGTGATCGCGGGGACCGCCCTCCTGGGCGCTGTCGGCGCCCTGATCGCCATCCCGGCCGTGGCGACCCTGCAGGCGTTCCTGGGGGCGTACGTGCGGCGCTACGACGTCACGGACGACCCTCGGGTGCTCGGCCACCGCAGGGGCGCCCCGATGCTCGACCGGCTCCGCCGCCAGCTGCGTACGCCCAGCGGCTCAGCGCCCGAGGATCCCTAGAGACGCCCTGCGGCTCCGCCCGCTGCGCGAGGTCATGGACGGTCCGCGCCCTGGAGATCTCCCTCCCTGAGGTCCTGGCGCTCGTGCCGTTCCAGCTCGACCTCGGGCAGCAGCCGCCGGAGCCGTTCGGGCAGCCACCACGCGCGCGTGCCCATCAGCTGCATCACCGCGGGGACGATCAGACAGCGGATCACCACGGCATCCAGCAGGATCGCCACGGCCAGGCCGAGGCCGAACTGCTGGAGCATGCGATCGGGGCTGAGGACGAACGCCGCGAACACCACGATCATGATCGCTGCGGCTGCCGTGATGATCCGGCCGGTCGCCGCGAGCCCCTCGCGGACCGCGGCCTGCGCGTCCTTGGTGCGCTCCCACTCCTCGTGGATCCGGGAGAGCAGGAAGACCTCGTAGTCCATCGACAGGCCGAAGACGATCGCGAAGATCATCACGGGGATGAAGGCCTCGATCGGGCCTGGTTCCACCCCGAACCAGCCGTCCTGGAAGACCAGCGTGATCGCCCCGAGCGCCGCCCCGATGCTGACGAGGTTGAGCACCGCCGCCTTGAGCGGGATCAGCACGGAGCGGAACACGACGAGCAGCAGTACGGCCGAGAGCCCCACCACGATCGCGACGAACAGCGGCATCCGATCGCAGACCGTGGACGCGAAGTCCTCGGTGGCGGCCGTGGCGCCGCCCACCAGGAGCGTCGCGCCCGTCCGCTGCTCCAGAGGCGGCAGGGTGCTGCCGCGGAGCCGGTCGACGAGCTGTGCGGTCGCCTCGTCCTGCGGGGCGGACTCGGGGAAGACCAGGAGGGTGGCCACGGAGTCGTCCCGCGACGGCATCGGACCGCTTGTGGCGGCGACGCCAGGGGTGTCGGCCAGAGCTCTGGCCACGGTGGACGCCACCTGCACGCCGGCGCCACCGCTCCCGTCCGGTGCCGCGCCGGCGTCGGCGACCACGAACAGCGGCCCGTTGAATCCGGGCCCGAAGCCGTCCGCGAGCATGTCGTACGCCTGCCGGCTGGTCCTGGTCTCCGCGTCGTTGCCCGCATCCGCGAAGCCGAGCCGCATGTCCAGGGCGGGCGCGGCCAGCGCACCGAGAGCGACCATCGCGAGCACCAGGGCCGTCCACGGGCGCCGCTGCACTCCCGTGGCCCAGCGCCGCCACCTCGCGCCCTCCACCCGCTCAGCCTTCGCTGCACGCGCGGCCACCTGCCGTTGGATGCGCCGTCCCGTCAGGCCGAGCAGGGCCGGCAGCAGCGTCAGCGATGCGGCCATGGTGACCAGCACGGTCAGCGCCACCGCCAGCGCGACGCCCTGCAGCGACCCGAGCCCGAGCACCACGAGACCCATCAGGGCGATGATCACGGTGCAGCCGGCGAAGAAGACCGTGCGGCCGGCGGCGTCGAGTGCGGAGCGCGTCGCCTGCTCGGGTTCGGCGCCCTCGAGGAGCTCGCTCCGGTACCGCGAGAAGATCAGCAGCGCGTAGTCGATGCCGACGCCGAGGCCGACCAGCATCAGGATCGGCGGGGTGAAGTCCGCGACCGTCGCCAGATGCGAGGAGAGCGCGATCAGTCCCACGGATGTACCGACCGCGAACAGCGCGGTGACCACCGGCAGACTCGCGGCCACCAGGGAGCCGAAGAGGAACACCAGGATCACCAGCGCGCCCAGGATGCCCGCGCCCTCGGCGGCACCGCCCTCGCTCTCCTGGGCGGCCCGTGCCGCATCGCCGCCCACCGCGGTGCGCAGCCCGTCACCGGCCGCCGCTTCGACGACGTCGATGATCGTGCGTACGTCGTCCTTCGGGACGCTCTCCGCGGTGCCGTCGAGGCCGACGGTCGCATAGCCGACCGTGCCGTCCCGGGAGACCGCCGCCCGGTCCGCGTACGGGCTGCGCACGTCGAGCACGCCGGGCAGCGGCTCGACCTTCGCGAGCAGCCCGTCCACCCGCTCCCTGACGACGGCACCGCGAATGCCGCCGTCGGCCTGCAGCACGATCTGCACCGAGGCGTCCGCCTGCGCGGCGCCGTGCCTCTCGAGCACGTCCTGAGCCTGCTGCGAATCGGTGCCCGGCAGCGCGAAGTCGTTGTGGTACGCGCTTCCCACGGCCGTGGAGGAGACGGTGGCACCCAGCAGGACGGCCACCCACAAGGCCAGGGCGCGCCATCTGTGCGCGTACGAGAAGGCGGCGAGCCGCGCGAAGACTCCGGCCCGACCGGGCATGGGCGGTGCGGTCCTTGGCATGGGGAAACACTCCGGATGGACAGCCGATGGTGGTGCCGATGCCCAGGGGAGGCGGTCGGGCCCGGGCATCGGTCGGACGGTCAGCGTCCGACTCCGCCCAGGTGTGTGTCGTCGGCCGGCGGATGACAAGGCACGTACCACTGCGGTTGCGGGTGTCCGGGTGGACATACTCCGGGAGTTGTGGTGCACGCGCGCGTAGGACGGCGTTTCGGCCGGTGGATCGCGGTCCACGCGCGCGTGGACCGCCGGCCGGACCAGGGGCGCGATTACGCAGGTCTCAGCCGAGCCACCCCGGGGTGATCATCCCCGACTCGTAGGCGAGGATCACCAGTTGGGCACGGTCCCGCACATCCAGCTTGGTCATGATGCGGCTCACGTGGGTCTTCGCGGTCGCGGGCGAGAGGACGAGCCGCCGGGCGATCTCATCGTTGGACAGGCCCTCGCCGACCAGGCCCATCACCTCGCGCTCACGCTCGGTCAGGGCGTTCAGGCGCGGGCTCGGGTCCGGCTGCCTGCTGCGGCCGGCGAACTCCGCGATCAGCCGACGGGTCACCGCAGGGGCGATCAGCGCGTCGCCTCTGGCCACCACCCGTACGCCGTGCAGCAGTTCCATCGGCTCGGTGTCCTTCACCAGGAAGCCCGAGGCTCCCGCGCGCAGCGCCCCGTACACGTAGTCGTCGACGTCGAACGTGGTCAGGATGACGACCCGGACTCCTTCGAGGCGGTCGTCCCCGGTGATGCGCCGCGTGGCCTCGAGGCCGTCCAGGTCCGGCATCCGGATGTCCATCAGGACGACGTCCGGCCGCAGTTCACGCGCGAGGCGGACGGCCTCATCGCCGTCCGAGGCCTCGCCCACCACCTCGAGGTCGTCCTCGTCGTCCAGGATGGACTTGAAACCGGCCCGCACGAGGCGCTGGTCGTCGGCGAGCAGCACCCGGATCGGTGGGGTCATCGGTGGTCTTCTCCGCTCCGGGCGTCGTGGTCCAGCGGCAGCCGGGCGCTGACCCGAAAGCCCTCGGACGTGTTGTGAGCCGTCAGTTCGCCGCCGAACGCCTTCGCCCGCTCGGCCATCCCGCGGATGCCGCTTCCGTCGCCGCGGTCGTCTTCCTGTCCGCGCCCATTGTCGTCGACGCTCAGCAGCAGGGCGTCGTCGGTGTACGTGAGGGTCACGCGCGCGTGGTCGGCACCGGAGTGCCGCGCCACATTGGTCAGCGACTCCTGCACGATCCGGTACGCGGCCAGGTCGAGCGAGGGCGGCAACGGGTAAGGGGCGCCCACGGTCTCGGTCGACACATCGATCCCGGCGCTCCGCGCGCGGCCGGCGAGCGCCCCGAGCCTGTCAAGACCGGCCGCGGGGGCCGTGGGCGCGGCCTCGTCCGCCCGGCGCAGCATTCCGAGCGTGGCGCGCAGCTCGCGGAGCGCGTCCTTGCTGGTCTCCTTGACCGACTTCAAAGCCTCCTCCGCGGACGCGAGCGCGATCGCGGGATCGGGCTTCTTGCCGATCCGGTGCAGCGCGGCGCTGGACTGCACATTGACCAGCGAGATGCTGTGACCGAGCACGTCGTGCAACTCGTGCGCGATACGCAGCCGTTCCTCGCTCGCGCTCTGCTGGGCGCGGGCCTCCTGTTCCCGCTCGGCCGCGAGAGCGCGCTGCTCCGCCTCGTGCAGGTACTCCGACCGGATGCGCTGCGCGCGCCCGACCGCGACCAGGCTGATCAGCCAGCCGCTCAGCATGGCCAACGAGGTGTCGTCGATCTGCCGGTTGCCCGGGGACTGGGTGAACTCACCGAGGCCGACGGCGAACAGGGTGACGACCGCGAGGAGCACCGCGGCGACGAACCTCCCCTCCGCCGCCACCGAGTAGAGCGCGATCGCGAAGGTGACCAGGAGGGGCCCGTCGTAGGTGCTCATGGGGTAGTACACGGCGCAGGCCAGCAGCGTGAGGGCGGCGACGGCCACGGGCCACCGGCGGCGGAAGTACAGTGCACCGCAGCCCACGACGACCAGCAGCCAGCCGCCCACCGCGCGGGACGCCGATTCGGCTGCGTACCGCGTCATGACCAGGGTCCAGATGATCACGAACGCCGAGACGAGCAGTGTCAGGGCCAGGTCGGCGGCGTGCCCGCTCAGTCGGCGTCCGGCGACGGTGAGGTGGGCCATGCGGTGAAGGATAGGCGGCCGTCCCACAGGGGCCCTGCCGCCGGTCCAGGCGGGTCCGCGGCCGTTGCGGCCGGGTCAGTTCCCCACGCCGAGCCCGGGCATGTACGCGGCCGGATAGCGGTCGCCGCGGGCCGAACCCGCCGGCACCGCCTTCTCGATCTCGGCCAGATCGTCCGCGGAGAGCTCCACCTCGAGGGCGGGCAGCGCCTCGGCGAGCCGCTCGCGGGTCCGGGCGCCGACCAGCGGCACGATGTCCTCGCCCCGGGCGGCGACCCACGCGATGGCCAGCTGGGCGACGGTGCAGCCCTTCGTGGCGGCGACCTCGCGCAGGGCGTCCACGAGGGCGAGATTGTGCTCCACGTTCCCCGGCGCGAAGCGCGGTCCCGCGGCCCGCGAGTCACCGGGGCCGGCCGTGTGCCCGGCCGTCCAGTGGCCCGAGATCAGGCCGCGGCCGAGCACTCCGTACGCGGTCAGTCCGATGCCCAGTTCCCGCAGCGTGGGCAGCACCTCCGCCTCGACGGCGCGGGAGATCAGCGAGTACTCGATCTGCAGATCGGCGATCGGGTGGACGGCGTGCGCCCGGCGGATCGTGGCCGCGTCGACCTCCGAGAGCCCGATGTGCCGCACGTACCCGGCGTCGACCATGTCCTTGATCGCGCCCACGGTCTCCTCGATGGGCACGGCCGGGTCGAGGCGACCGGGGCGGTAGATGTCGATGTGGTCGGTGCCCAGACGGGTCAGCGAGTAGCCCAGGAAGTTCTTCACCGCCTCCGGGCGGCCGTCCGGCCCGGAGGGGCCGCGCCCGGGGCCGGCCAGCATGCCGAACTTGACGCTCAGCCGGTAGCTGTCCCGGTTCCGTCCGCGCAGCGCCTCCGCCAGCAGCAGCTCGTTGTGCCCCATCGCGTAGAAGTCACCCGTGTCGATCAGCGTGACACCGGCCTCCAGGGCGGCATGCACCGTGGCGATGCTCTCGTCGCGATCGGCCTCCCCATAGGCGCCCGACATGCCCATCGCGCCCAGACCGAGGGAGGACACCTCAGGTCCGGTGTCGCCCAGGAGGCGCGTTCCCATGGTCCCTCTCGGTGTGGCCCGTCCTGTCGTCGTTTCCGTCGTCATCGCAGCTCTCCTTCGTCGTACGGCTGCCGTCCACCGGCTGCTGTCCACCCTGCGCGCGTGCAGCGGTCCGCGGGAGCGGAGCGTTCATCCAGGGAGCGCCGCTCCCTGGATGCCGGGACGGTTCGGAGAGAACCTGGGGACATGCAACGTGAGCAGCTGGCCGACTTCCTGCGTCGTCGCCGCGAAGCGATCCGCCCGGCCGAGGTCGGCATCCACGACGGCCCCCGCCGCCGCACCTCCGGTCTGCGCCGCGAAGAGGTGGCCATGCTCGCGGGCATGTCGGTGGACTACGTCGTACGCCTCGAACAGGGCCGCAGCAGCCAGCCCTCGATCCAGCTGCTCGGCGCGCTGGCCAGGGCCCTGAGGCTGTCGGAGGACGAGCGCGCCCATCTGTTCCACCTGGCCGGGCACCGGCCGCCCCCGGCGGAGGAGATGGCCCGGCTCGCGCGTGCCGGTCTGGTGCGCCTGCTCGACCTGCTCGGCGACACACCGGCCCTGGTCCTCTCCGACCTGGGAGAGGTACTGGCGCAGAACCGTGCCGCGGTGCTGTTGATGAACGGCGACCACACCGGAATGGACGGTGACCGCCGCTATCTCGTGTACCGCTGGTTCACCGACCCTGCCGTGCGCGCCACCCACCCGCCCGAGGAGCGTGAGCACCAAGGGCGTCAGCTCGTCGCCGATCTGCGTGCGGTCGCCGGCCGCCGGTCCGGTGACCCGGTGGTCACCGGACTCATCGAGCGCCTGCAGGCGGCGAGCGCCGACTTCCGCCGGCTCTGGGCCGAGCACGAAGTCGGCGTCCGGCGGGCCGACCGCAAGACCTTGATGCACCCGCGCGTGGGCCCTGTCCGGATGGACTGCGAGACCCTTGTCACCCCCGATCAGGGGCAGTTGCTCCTGGTGCTGACACCTGCTGACGCTGAGGCCCGCGATCGTATGGAGCTGCTGCGGGTGCTGGGCAGCCAGGAGTTCCCGACCGGGCAGATGACGTCCTGAGGAGGCGTGTTTTCTCCGGGAATGCGCCTTCCCGGAGGAGGTCTCCCCGAGGAGCTGCTCGGGGCCGGTGGTTCGACCGATGAGTTCAAGGCCGTGCGTCAGTCACTGCCTGCAGCAGGACCGTCAGACGGACGCGCTCGCACCCGGAGGAGACCCCCATGGCGAAGCTCATCTACTCGATGATCTGCTCGCTCGACGGCTACGCAGAGGCGGCGGAGGGCGACCTGGGCACCGGCGCCGGGGACCCGGAAGTGCACACCTTCGTCGGCGATCTCTTCCGCCCCGTCGGCACGTACCTCTACGGCCGGCGGATGTACGAAACGATGGTCTATTGGGAGACCGCGCACACCGAGCCGGACCAGCCGCCGCACATCCTGCAGTACGCGCGCGACTGGCAGGCCGCGGAGAAGGTCGTGTACTCCACGACGCTCCAGTCGGTGTCCAGCGCGAAGACCCGGATCGAGCGGTACTTCGACCCGGACGCGGTGCGCAGGCTCAAGGCCGAGGCCGACCACGACCTCACCGTCGACGGGCCGAACCTCGCGGCCCAGGCGATCGCGGCCGGTCTGGTGGACGAGTACCACCTGTTCATCACCACGAGCGTGGTCGGCGGCGGCAAGCGGTTCTTCCCCGACGGCGTACGCCTCGATCTCGAGCTCGTCGAGGAGCGCGCCTTCGACAGCGGACTGATCTACGCGCGCTACCGGACCCGCTGAGCGTCGACGGATCCGCTGAGAGTCGACGGATCCGCTGGACGGCGGGACTTCGCGAACACCGCTCAGTGCGGGCGCGCCGCAACCCGGACCTGCTGGATCGCCTCCTGGACGCCCTGGTCCCAGGGCGCGCCGTGTCCGGGCAGCACCCACTTCGCCCGCAGCTCGCCGAGCCGGTCGAGCGAGGTCAGCGCCTGTTCGTCGTCATCGGTGAAAGGCGCCGGCTGCGGCCCCCGCTGCCCGGTGAGCACGTGCCGGGTGGTGAGGCCGTCACCGACGAACAGGGCATCGGCCTCGGGCACATGGACGGCGACGCTGCCCGGCGAGTGGCCCGGCAGGCCCAGGATGCGGGGTGCGCCCGGCAGGTCGAGCACGTCGCCGTCGGCCATTTCCGACACCTCGGTCAGATACGTCGTGCGCAGGCCGCCCTTGCGGACGGCGTACCAGAGGAAGCCGGCCGCGGCGGCCGGCTTGGTGTGCCCCCAGCTGTTCTTGGCCTTGACCTCGCCGCGGGCACGCGCGGCGTCGGCGCTGTGCACGAAGACCGGCACCCCGTGGTCGCGGCGCAGCCGCTCCGCGAAGCCGAGGTGGTCGGTGTCGCCGTGGGTGAGCACGACACCGCGGATGTCGGCGATGGTCCGGCCGACGGCGTCGAGTTCGGCGGTCAACTCCCGCCAGTGGCCGGCCAGTCCGGCGTCGATGACGGTGATGCCGTCGTCGGTGACGACGAGGTGGACCGCCACGATGTCGTTCCCGATGCGATGCAGGTGCTGATCGAGCTTCATGAGCCTTCTCCTCGCCGATCTGCCATGATGGCTACGGTACCTAGCCATCATGGCTAAGGTCCATAGCTGAACGAACCTGATCGCTGAACGAAACTGATCGCCGCACGAGCGTGATGTCGCGTCGACCGTCGACCGGAAGGAAGCGCATGCCGACGCCCGAACGCACCTCGGTCGAGGCCATCGTCCGAGCGGCCCGCGACATCCTGGAGTCGCAGGGGCCGGCGAGGCTGACCATGCAGGCGGTCGCCGACCGGGTCGGCGTCCGGGCCCCTTCGCTCTACAAGCGGGTACGCAATCGCGACTCCCTCGTCCGCCTCGTCACCGAGGCGACCCTCCTCGACCTGGAGCAGCAGCTGCGGGCGGTCCCGGCGGCGCCCGACCCCCGCGAGACCCTGTGCGAACTGCTGCGTGCCTTCCGTGCGTTCGCCCACACCCGGCCGGCCGCGTATCACCTGCTGTTCGTGAACGCTCCGGAGGAGAGCAGGCCCGACCCCGCCCTGTTCGCCCGCGTGGCGGCGCCCGTCCTGCAGGTGGCCGGTGAGCTGGCGGGGTCCGCGGACGCCCTGGAGGCGGCTCGGACGATCACCGCCTGGGCGCACGGGTTCATCAGCATGGAACTGGCGGCCGCCTTCAACCTCGGCGGCGACGTGGACCGTGCCTACGAGTACGGCATGGCCCAGCTGGCGGCCGCGCTCGCCCGGTCGGCCTGAGGTCTCGGGTGCATCGGGCCGCGATGGGTGCCCGCGACTTCCGCGGGTCCGCTTGACAGTGAAATCGAACATCCATTCATATGGGTGTTCCGGCCCAGTGTTTCCGGGGGTTCTCGAGGGGCTCTCGGGGAGTTGTCCACAGGCGGGAGACGGTGTCGGGGCGGATTGTCAGTGGCACGCGCTAGCGTCTTGGACGTGAAGCGATCGACTCAAGCAAATCGGGTGGAACCCATGGCAGGTACGGACCGCGAGAAGGCGCTCGACGCCGCGCTCGCACAGATTGAACGGCAGTTCGGCAAGGGCGCCGTGATGCGCATGGGCGAGCGGCCGAACGAGCCCATCGAGATCATCCCCACCGGCTCCACCGCGCTGGACATCGCGCTCGGCGTCGGAGGTCTGCCGCGCGGCCGTGTGGTGGAGGTGTACGGCCCGGAGTCGTCCGGCAAGACGACCCTGACGCTGCACGCGGTGGCCAATGCCCAGAAGGCCGGTGGCTCGGTGGCCTTCGTGGACGCGGAGCACGCACTCGACCCCGAGTACGCCAAGAAGCTCGGCGTCGACATCGACAACTTGATCCTCTCCCAGCCGGACAACGGCGAGCAGGCGCTCGAGATCACGGACATGCTGGTCCGCTCCGGCGCCCTCGACCTGATCGTCATCGACTCCGTCGCGGCGCTCGTGCCGCGCGCGGAGATCGAGGGCGAGATGGGTGACTCGCACGTCGGCCTCCAGGCCCGGCTGATGAGCCAGGCGCTCCGCAAGATCACCAGCGCACTGAATCAGTCGAAGACCACGGCGATCTTCATCAACCAGCTCCGCGAGAAGATCGGTGTGATGTTCGGCTCCCCGGAGACCACCACCGGTGGCCGGGCGCTGAAGTTCTACGCCTCGGTGCGCATCGACATCCGCCGCATCGAGACCCTGAAGGACGGCACGGACGCGGTCGGCAACCGCACCCGCTGCAAGGTCGTGAAGAACAAGGTCGCACCCCCCTTCAAGCAGGCGGAGTTCGACATCCTCTACGGCCAGGGCATCAGCCGCGAGGGCGGCCTGATCGACATGGGCGTGGAGCACGGCTTCGTACGCAAGGCGGGCGCCTGGTACACGTACGAGGGCGACCAGCTCGGCCAGGGCAAGGAGAACGCCCGCAATTTCCTGAAGGACAACCCCGACCTGGCCAACGAGATCGAGAAGAAGATCAAGGAAAAGCTCGGTGTCGGTGTGCAGCCGCAGGAGCCCGAGGCGGAGCCGGGTGCCGATGCCGCTGTGGGGGCCCCGCCGGCCGAGGCAGCGGCCAAGGACGCCAAGGCGGTGCCCGCACCGGCCTCGAAGGGCAAGTCGCCGAAGGCCGCAGCGGCCAAGAGCTGATCCGTGGTGCGCAGGACGGACTGGCCGCAGGAGCCCGGCCCCGGCGACCGGCCGGAGGCCGGGGCGGGGGACGAGGCATCCGCGCGGGGAGACCGGTCACGCCGAGGACGCCGCGGGGGCCGTGCGGTCGGGGGCGCACGGGCGGCCCGGGGTGGCGAGTTCGACGGCTCGGCACATTCCGGGGGACAGAGCGGCGACTTCCCCGACCCGTCGAGGGCCGGGGCGGGGAAGTCGCATGAGCGTGAGCCGGATCCGGCCGAGCGGGCGCGGGCGATCTGTCTGCGTCTGCTCACCGGGACGCCGCGCACCCGTAAGCAACTCGCGGACGCGCTGCGCAAGCGGGACATCCCGGAAGAGGTGGCGGAGGAGGTGCTGTCCCGCTTCGAGGAGGTCGGCCTGATCAATGACGCGGCGTTCGCGGACGCATGGGTGGAGTCCCGGCACCACGGCCGGGGGCTCGCCCGGCGTGCCCTGGCGCGGGAGTTGCGCACCAAGGGCGTCGACTCCGCGACGATCGACGAGGCGGTCGGGCAGCTCGACGCCGAGCGCGAGGAGGACACCGCGCGTGAGCTGGTCGCGCGCAAACTCCGGTCGACCAGAGGGCTGGAGCGAGACCGCCGCCTGCGGCGACTGGCCGGGATGCTTGCCCGCAAGGGGTACTCGGAGGGCCTGGCCCTGCGCGTCGTGCGGCGCGCGCTCGAGGAGGAGGGCGAGGACACGGACGATCTCGGGCACGACGGGTTCTGACGGCCGCCGGGGTGCGTGGGCGGGCCGGTCCGCGACCTCAGCCGTCGCTGGGTGCCTGTACGGGCAGGCCGAGCGCGCGCCAGGCCTGGAACCCCCCGATCAGGTCCGTCGCACGGTGCAGACCAAGGGACTTGAGCGAGGCGGCCGCGAGGCTGGATGCGTACCCCTCGTTGCAGACCACCACGATCTGCACGTCGTGGCCCGTCGCTTCCGGCAGGCGATGGCTGCCCTGTGGGTCGAGTCGCCACTCCAGCTCGTTGCGTTCGACGACGAGCGCGCCGGGGATCAGCCCGTCGCGCTCCCGCAGCTCCGCGTACCGGATGTCGACGAGCAAGGCGCCCTCACCGACGGCCTGTTGGGCCTCGGCGGGGCCGATCCGGTCGAGGCCGCGACGGACCCGTTCCAGGTGATCGTCGATGGACACCGGCTCGCTCACTGCCAGTCCTCCGGCCGCTCGACCTGCTCGAGCCGGAGCACGGCTCCGCTGCGGCTGAAGCGGCGCATCAGGGGCAGCGGCGGGTAGTACGCGTGCACGGAGACCGCGTGCTCGGTGGCCGATTCGTTGAGCACCTCGTGCACATGGTGGCTGCCGAAGGCCCGTCCGCGTCCGGCGGACAGCTTCCGGTGCCGGTCGACGCCCTCGGACAGCTCCAGAGTCTTCCAGCCGTCCGTGGGGAGGCGTACGGCCAGCGCGTTCTCGGTGAGTTCGCCGGCGGCGGTGAGGAAGGCGCCGACCGAGTCCGCGTGATCGTGCCAGCCCGTGCCGGTGCCGGGCGGCCAGCCGATGAGCCAGGCCTCGCTTCCGCCCGGCCCCTCGAGCCGGGCCCAGGTGCGGCCCTCCGGATCGAGCGGCAGTGAGGCGACGAGCTCGGTGTCGGCAGCGGCACGCCGCACGAAGTCCAGGAGCTCGGCCTGCGTCGGGGGCGTCGACGGCCGCTCGTCGCCGGTCCCCGGCACATTCGCGTCGGGCGCGACCGCCACGGAGGAGGAGCCCTCGGACGCGGCATCCTCGGTCGGGAGCGGGGCAACGAGTGCGGTGGGCTTGCTGGTTGACGTGGTATCAGCTTCGGCGGGTGAGGCCGAGGCGGCGAGCTCGACCACGGGAGTGGACACGACGGATGTACGGGACAGAGACATGGATGCCGTCCTGGAATCGCTGGGTGGTGCGCGCAGACGCGGCAGAGCGCGGCGCACGGAGAGGATGGGGAGGCGAATTCAGCAGGACGGGCGACACACGCAGCCCGCGTAGCGGACGAGGTCCATATGGACTCGCCGCCACAGGCGTCGGCTGGTGTCAGTCATGGCGGGAGTACAGCACGACGGCCGTTCATGGTCAAACGTTGTCCGTACTCCGGTCACTCTGCGCAAGACGACGGCGCCGCCTCACCGCCCGGCCCGTACGCCTGCCTCCGCCGGCGCCCCGCCCCGTACGGCTTCCGCGGCCGCGTGGAGCTCCTCGGGCCTGACCCCCGCGAGTGCGCTGACCAGATGGCCGTCGGGCCGTACCAGAAGGACGGTGTGCGCCGCGGCACCCGGATACTCCTCCGCGACCAGCAGCTCGGCGGTCATCGGCAGCGCGGCGACCGCCGCCGCGAGCCGGGGCATCACCCCTGCCGTCAGCCAGTGCCGCCGCTCCCAGACACCGGTCCCCGGCGCGACCAGGACGACCAGCAGCCGACCCCGGCCGAGCCGGTCCCGCAGCGAGACCGTGGCCCCGTCCGGAGCGGTGACCGGCACATCGGCGACGGGCGCTCCGGGCGCCGTCCCGACGATTGTCTCGGCCGGAGTGGTCCCGGGCGCGAGCGGCGAACTCGCATAGGACGGCACGGCACCGAGCGGGCCGCGCCCCAGATGCCCGTCCGCCAGCAGCCCGTCGTGTCCGCGGGCGCCGCCGGGCACGTAGGAGCGCAGTCCTCCGCCTCCGCGCAGTATCGGAAGTGCCTGGTCAGCGGCGCGCAGCCGAGCGGCGACACAGGTGCGCCGCTCGGCTTGGTAGCTGCTGAGCAGCGCCCGTGACTCGCCGTGGTGCCAGCAGTGCGCCAGTTTCCAGGCCAGGTTGTCGGCGTCGCGGAGCCCCTCGTCGAGGCCCTGGGTGCCGAGCGCTCCGAGCAGATGCGCCGCGTCCCCGGCGAGGAAGCACCGGCCCGACCGCCATCGCCGGGCCAGTCGGTGGTGCACGGTGTGCACGCCGGTGTCGAGCAGTTCGTACGGGGGAGTGCTGCCGCCGCACAGCGCGGCGAGGGTGTCCCTGACACGGGTCACCAGGGCGTCCGGGGTGACCAGTTCGCTGCGTGACGGCAGCAGCCAGTCGATCCGCCAGGCGCCCTCCGGCAAGGGGCGTACGGCGATCTCCGGTCCGGCGCCGCGCCAGGGAGGCAGGCGGTACAGCAACGCCTCACCGGCCGGCGGCAGTTCGGCCCGCAGTGCGGCCACGGCATGCCGCTCCACCGCGGTACGCCCGGGGAAGCGGATCTCCAGGAGCTTGCGCACCGTGGAGCGAGGCCCGTCGCACCCCACCAGGTAACTGCCGCGCCACCAGGTGCCGTCGGGCCCCCGGGTGTGCGCCGTCAGTCCGGTCGCGTCCTGCTCCACGGAGTCGAGGCGGCTGTTCACCGCCACCTTGATGAGCCGCTCCGCGGCGACGGCCTCGCGCAGCGCGCCCGTCAGCACATGCTGGACGAGATGCACCGGCGCCGGTTCGTCCGCGCCGAAGGCCACCGCCCGCACCTGCTGCTTGCGCCGGTACGAACGCCAGCCGGCCAGCTGCGCGCCGGCGAGCGGGACGGAGCAGAGCCGCTCCACGAGAGCGGCCGTGTCGTCGCGCAGCACGGCGGTGCGCGCGGGCCGCTGCTCGTCCTTGCCCGGCCCCTCGTCGAGCACCACCGACGGCACGCCCTGACGGGCCAGAGCGAGCGCGAGCGTGAGCCCGACGGGCCCCGCCCCGACGACGATCACCGGATCCACGGCGTGCTGCTCCCCGCTGCGAGAGGTGCCCTGGGACTCGTACTTGAGGGGACGCATGGAGCGGGGAGCGCGATCACAGAACGTATGCAACCCACTGCCGCTGCTTGCGTCAAGTGACCGATGGTCGGCCTTGACACGGACGCGGGAGCAACGGTGACGGAACGGTACGCGCGGGGCGAGGGAGGCGCCCTCGCCCGACGGACGGTGGGCGGGCCTCATTTCGAGACCCGCCCACCGCATGCTCAACCGTCAGTGGTGACCGCTCACTTCGAGACGTCGGGCGGCCCGTCCATCGGCATGCCGACATCGCCCGGCACGTCCTCGGGCGCACCGCCCGTCCCGCCCGCGTGCGCCACCGTGATCCCGGTCTTGGCGCGGCGGCCGCGCTTCTCGATCCAGGTGGCCAGCGAGGACAGCAGCAGACACATCGCGATGTAGATGGCCGCGACGACGATGACCACGGCGGTGATCGGGTTCTCGCCGTTGACGATGATGTTGTTCGCCATCGTGCGTGCCGCGAAGAGGAGTTCCGCGTACGTGACGATGTAACCGAGCGAGGTGTCCTTGAGGGTGACCACCAGCTGGCTGATGATCGTCGGCAGCATCGACCGGACGGCCTGCGGCAGCAGCAGCATCGTCATGACCTGGGTCTTGCGCAGGCCCAGTGCGTACGCGGCCTCGACCTGCCCGCGTGGCACCGCGTTGACGCCGGCGCGCAGGACCTCCGCCTGGACACAGGCGTTGTACACCGTCAGGCCGATGACCAGCGCCCAGAACGAGGCGTTCTCGCCGATCACGCCGAGGTCGTCCTTGTAGCTCAGGAAGAGCACCCACAGGGCGTAGATAGTGATCAGCAGCGGGACGGCACGGAACAGCTCGATGAAGCCCGTGGCGACCCAGCTGATCCACTTGTGGTCCGAGAGCCGCGCGACCGCGAGCAGCAGACCGAGCACCAGCGACAGGACACCGGCGAGGGCGAACACCTTCAGGGTGCTGAGGACGCCGTCGCGGATATTGGCCCGGACACCGGCGTTGTTGAAGATGTTCCAGACCTCGGGCTCGAGGACGCCCTTCTCGTTCAGCCGGTACACCGAGAAGACGACGAGGCCGAGGACCAGGGCCGAACCCAGGACCGTGTAGATGATGTTGCGCACCCGGGCCTTGGGACCCGGTGCGTCGTACAGGACGCTCGAACTCATCGTGCGACCCCCATGCGCCGCTCGAGCAGCCGGAAGAGACCGCTGATGGTGAAGGTGATGATCAGGTACGCGATGGCCACGAACAGGAAGATCGGGACGATCGCGAAGCCCTTGTCACTCAGGAGCTTCTGGACGCCGAAGAGCTCGGCCACACTGAACGCGCCGGCGATGGCGGAGTTCTTGGTGAGGGCGATGAAGATCGAGCTCAGCGGGGCGATCACGGTCCGTGTCGCCTGCGGCAGCACGATCAGCCGCAGCGTCTGGATGAAGGTCATGCCGATCGAACGGGCGGCCTCCGCCTGCCCGAGCGGCACCGTGCTGATGCCGGAACGGACGGCCTCGCAGACGAACGCCGAGGTGTAGAACCCGAGCGCGAGGATCGCCTTGGTCCATGGACTGAGTCCGGGCCAGAAGATCACCGGTACGACGAACCAGGCGATCAGGAACAGCAGGGTCAGGGGCGTGTTGCGGAAGAGCGTCACCCAGGCGGCTCCGAGGAACCGCAGCGGCGGTACGGGCGAGACCCGGAAACCGGCGACGATCACGCCGAGCACCATCGCAAGGAGGCCGCTGGACAGGGTCAGCAGGACGGTGCCTATGAACCCCTCGCGGAACTCCGGGAGATGGTCGAGCAATACATTCACGGGGATGTCCTCGTGGGCGGCAGTGGACGGGCAGGGGTTGCCGCGCCCCGCACGCGCGCGTGGAGCACGCGTACGGGGCCACTGCAGCTCACTGCCGGTTGATCAGAAGAGGCGTACCGGACCGGGCGTACCGAACCCCGTGGGGCGGTCCGGACCGTGCGTCAGTAGCGCTCGAGGGCCGGCGGGTCCTGGGGCTTCGAGCCGGACAGGCCCAGGGTCGCGTCGTAGGCCTTCTTGTAGTTGCCGTTCTTCTGGTGGTTCTCCAGGGCGTCGGAGACCGCGTCCCGCAGTGCCTTGTCGTCCTTCTTCATGCCGACGCCGTAGGGCTCCTCGGTGAAGGGCTTGCCGACGACCTCGAGCTTCTCCGGACGCTGGGCCGCGTAGCCCTGCAGGATCGCGTCGTCGGTGGTGACGGCGTCGACCTCGTTGTTCAGAAGCTGCTGGACGCACTCCGAGTACTTGGCCAACTCGACCGTCTCGGCACCGTACTTGGACTTCTTGATCTCCTGCAGCGGCGTCGAACCGACGATCGAGCAGACCTTCTTGCCCTTGACCGTCTCCGGACCCTTGATGTCCTTCTCGCCCTTGCGGACGAGGAGGTCGGCACCGGCCAGGAAGTACGGGCCCGAGAAGCCGACCTGCTTCTTGCGCTCGTCGTTGATGGTGTACGTGCCGACGTACAGGTCGACGTCGCCCTTGGAGATCGTCGTCTCACGCACACCGGAGTCGACGGTCTTGAACTCGATCTGGCTGGGCTTGAAGCCGAGGTCGGCCGCGACCATCTTGGCGATCTCGATGTCGAAGCCGGAACGCTTGCCGTCGGTGTCCTCGAAGCCGAGATACGGCTGGTCGTTCTTGGCGCCGAAGACGATCTTCCCGGCCTTCTGGGCCTTCTTGAGGGTCGGCGAGTCGACCTTCACGTCCGTGGCGACCGTGTACGTCGGCAGCTTCGGCTGGTCCTTGCCGCCGGAGCCGCCCTTGGGCTTGTCGCCCGCGGTGCCGGAGTCGCCGCCACAGGCCGTGGCGGTCAGGGCGAGGGCAGCGATCGTCGCCGCTACGGCGGCGGACTTGCGGAGCTTCATGGTGAACATCCTTCGTGTCGGACAGGTGACGGGAGACGCGCGGGCGTCAGTGGTGCAGGATCTTCGACAGGAAGTCCTTGGCCCGGTCGCTGCGCGGGTGGCTGAAGAACTGGTCGGGCGTGGCCTCCTCGACGATGCGGCCGTCGGCCATGAACACGACCCGGTTGGCCGCCGACCGCGCGAAGCCCATCTCATGGGTGACTACGACCATCGTCATCCCGTCCCTGGCGAGCTGCTGCATGACCTCGAGCACCTCGTTGATCATCTCGGGGTCGAGAGCGGAGGTCGGCTCGTCGAAGAGCATGATCTTCGGGTCCATCGCCAGCGCCCTGGCGATCGCCACTCGCTGCTGCTGACCACCCGACAGCTGCGCCGGGTACTTGTCCGCCTGGGTGCCGACGCCGACACGGTCGAGCAGCTTGCGAGCCTTGTCCTCGGCCGCCGACTTCTCCGCCTTGCGGACCTTGACCTGGCCCAGCATCACGTTCTCGAGCACCGTCTTGTGCGCGAAGAGGTTGAAGGACTGGAAGACCATGCCGACGTCGGCCCGCAGCCGCGCCAGTTCCTTGCCCTCCTGGGGCAGCGGCTTGCCGTCGATCGTGATGGTGCCGGACTCGACGGTCTCCAGGCGGTTGATGGCGCGGCACAGCGTGGACTTGCCCGAACCGGACGGCCCGATCACCACGACGACCTCGCCGCGGTCGATGGTCAGGTCGATGTCCTGGAGCACGTGCAACGCGCCGAAGTGCTTGTTGACGTTCCTCAGCGCGACCAGTTCGTCGGCCGCGGGTGCGGCGTCCTTGGTCACCGATACTTCGGCCATGGGGGTACTTGCTCCATCCTCCTCGGTTGGGAGGACAGTAATAACGCGGTGCGACCAGCGTCATTACATCTGAGGGGAAATTGAGCATAACGATCCGGCCGCAACCGGACACACCGTGTGAAGACGACGCCCCGCGCGCGTACCGGTGCGTACCGGGTGGGTAACGGAACCCGGCCGTGACCGGAACCCTCTTGACGCCGTCGGGAGTCATCGGCATGGATGCCTTGGTGCATTCCTGCACGCGCGCGTGACCGCCCGGTGTCCGGACGGTGGCTGTTCAGGGAAGGAGGCGGGATGAGGCTGCTGCTGGTCGAGGACGACGACCACGTCGCCGCGGCACTCTCCGCCGTACTGTCCCGGCACGGCTTCGAGGTCACGCACGCGCGCGGCGGCGAGGACGCGCTGCGCGCCCTGCTGCCCACCGAGAGTGAACCCTTCGGTGTCATCCTGCTCGACCTCGGACTGCCCGACCTGGACGGCTACGAGGTCTGCGGCAAGATCCGCCGCCTCACCTCCACCCCGGTGATCATGGTCACCGCGCGCGCCGACGTACGCAGCCGCATCCACGGCCTCAACCTCGGCGCCGACGACTACGTCGTGAAGCCGTACGACACCGGGGAACTCCTCGCCCGCATCCACGCCGTGAGCCGCCGCACCGCCCCGGACGACGCGTCGGTCACACCGGACGAGGCGCTGCTGCTCGGGGCCGTCCGCATCGAACTGCCCACCCGCCAGGTCTCCGTGTCCGGCGAGGCCGTCCAGCTGACCCGCAAGGAATTCGACCTGCTCGCCCTGCTGGCCCAGCGCCCGGGTGTGGTCTTCCGCCGCGAACAGATCATCAGCGAGGTGTGGCGCACGAGTTGGGAGGGAACCGGTCGCACCCTCGAGGTGCACGTCGCCTCGCTGCGCTCCAAGCTCCGCATGCCCGCCCTGATCGAGACGGTGCGGGGCGTCGGCTACCGGCTCGTCGCCCCCGCGTGACGCGGAACCCCCTTCGTGCGTACCCGTCTGCTCCCCCTGCTCATCGTCCTGATGGCCGGTGTGCTGCTCGCCCTCGGCGTCCCGCTCGCCGTGAGCCTGGCCGGCGGGCAGCAGCAGGAGGTCGTGGTCGATCGCATCGACGACACGGCACGTTTTGCCGGACTCGCCCAGTACGTGACGCACGACGACGAGACCTCCGCGGGCACCCCCAGGGACGAGCGCCAGGTGACCCTGGAACAGGAACTCGTGCGCTACCACCGCGTGTACGGCATCCGGGCCGGCGTCTTCTACCGCAACGGCGAGTCCATGACGCGCGCGCCGCACTGGCGGGTGCCCGAGTCCGGCGAGGGCCGTGCCGCCTTCGAGGAGGCGCTGTACAGCCGCAGGAGCCACGATCCCCCACAGGTCTGGCCCTGGGAGCACAGGCGGCTCTACGTCGCCTCTCCGGTCATCAGGGACGGTGACGTCGTCGCCGTCGTACTCACCGAGTCGCCGACCGGCGACATGCGTTCGGCGATCCTGCGCGGCTGGCTGCTCATCGCGGCGGGCGAGGCCGCGGCCATGCTGCTCGCCATCGGGGCCGCACTCCGGCTAACCGGCTGGGTGCTGCGCCCGGTGCGCGTACTCGACGCCACCACCCACGACATCGCCACCGGACGCCTCAAATCCCGGGTCGCGGTGGCCGGCGGCCCGCCCGAACTCCAGCGCCTGGCCGGGTCGTTCAACGAAATGGCCGACAACGTCGAGGACGTGCTCGAGCAACAGCGCGCCTTCGTCGCCGACGCCTCCCACCAGCTGCGCAACCCACTCTCCGCGCTGCTGCTCCGCATCGAACTGCTCGGCCTCGAACTGCCGGAGGGCAACGAGGAGATCGCCTCGGTGCGCACCGAGGGCAAGCGCCTCGCCCAGGTACTCGACGACCTGCTCGACCTGGCACTCGCCGAGCACGCACCCGCCGACCTCGGCCTCACGGACATCGGAGAACTCGCAGCCGAGCGCGTCGACGCCTGGCGGCCGCTCGCCGACGACCGCGGGGTCCTGCTCTCCCTCGACGGCCGGACCGCCGCCACCGCATGGGCCGACGCGGTCGCCGTGTCCAGTGCGCTGGACGCGGTGATCGACAACGCCCTGAAATTCACGCCCGAAGGCGAGTCGGTGACCGTCTCCGTGGGATCCGACGGCGACTCGGCGACCATCGTGGTGGCCGACCGCGGACCGGGTCTCACGGATGACGAACTCGCCCGGATCGGCGACCGGTTCTGGCGCAGCGGCCGCCACCAGAACGTCAAGGGATCCGGGCTCGGACTGTCCATCACGCGCGCGTTGCTCGCGGCAGGCGGCGGCCGGGTGGAGTACGGCCATCATGCACCGCACGGTCTCGAGGTGACCGTCACGCTGCCGCGGATGGCCCCGAACGCCTGATACGGCCGGGTACCCGGCAACACGCCCCCGAAGGGCGCGGCCCACGGCTTCAAGGGCGCGGTCTACGGCTTCACCGACCGGTAGTAGTCCCGCGCCCCCGTGTGCAGCGCAAGCGGATCCGTGTAGATCGCGGTCCGCAGATCGACCAGTTGGGCCGCGTGCACCTCGGAGCCGATGTGATCCCGGTTGTCGATCACCGTACGGGTCAGGCCCTCGGTCACAGCCGAATCCTGACCGATCGTGGTGACCAGCAGATTGGCCACCGCGAGCGTGCGCACCGCGCTGTTCTGCGCGCGCGGATAGGCATCCGCCGGCATCACGGCGGCGCGGTAGTAGCGCGACGCCCCGCCCTGCTTGTGCAGTTCGGTGATGAGCGACCCGAGGGGCACGAGACGGATGTCGTCGCGCTCGGACAACTCGCGCACACTGCTCGTGGGCAGCCCACCCGACCAGAAGAACGCGTCGACATCGCCCTTCGACAGGAGCTCCGGCGCCTCGTCGATACCGCTCGCCACGGCCGTCAGGTCCTTGTCCAGATCCAATCCGGCGGCCCGCAGCACGCGGTCCGCGACCAGCCGGACCCCGGAACGGTCCTGGCCCACCGCCACCCGCTTGCCGCGCAGATCCCCCGCCTCCCTGATGCCGGACTCCTGCGGCACCACCAGCTGGATGTAGTCGTCGTACAGACGGGCACAGCCGCGCAGCCGCTCGCCGCCCGGATAACCCTCCAACTGGTACTGCTCCACGGCGTCGGCGGCGGCAATCGTGAAGTCGGCGCGGCCCTGCGCGACCCGCGCCACGTTCTCCTGCGAACCGTCACTCGTCACCAGATCGATGTCGAGTTCGGGCAGATCGCGGGCCGCCGCCTGCTGCAGCAGCTTGCCGTACTTCTCGTACACACCCGCGTCCACGCCGGTGCTGAACGTCACGCGACCCCTGGGCTGCGCATCACCGGCCGGCACCAGCCACCACAGGAGCAGCCCCGCGACGACAAGGCACGCGGTGGCGCCGACGACGGCGCGACCGCGGCTCGTGCGGGGCAGTGCGGCGCGGGGCATGCGCGCGATCCTGCCAGGTGACGGACACGTATGACCATGCCCGGGGTCACAGCGGAAACCGCCCCCCACGCGCGCGTGGAGGGCGGGACGGGGCTGTCCCCGCAACCGCCTACCCTTGTTCGCATGAGCAGCAGCGACCGGAGCCAGGCAGTGGGCACTCGCAGTTATGAGATCCGCACCTACGGGTGCCAGATGAACGTCCACGACTCCGAGCGGTTGTCCGGCCTCCTCGAGGAGGCCGGTTATGTGCGCGCCCCCAAGGACGCGGCCGAGGGCGAGGTCGACGTCATCGTCTTCAACACCTGCGCCGTACGGGAGAACGCGGACAACCGCCTCTACGGCAACCTCGGCCGCCTCGCTCCGATGAAGACCGCCCGCCCCGGGATGCAGATCGCCGTCGGCGGCTGCCTCGCCCAGAAGGACCGCGACTCGATCGTCGAGCGCGCCCCCTGGGTCGACGTCGTCTTCGGCACGCACAACATCGGCAAGCTGCCGGTCCTCCTCGAACGCGCCCGGGTGCAGGAGGAGGCGCAGGTCGAGATCGCCGAATCGCTCGAGGCGTTCCCCTCGACCCTGCCCACCCGCAGGGAGAGCGCATACGCGGCCTGGGTGTCCGTCTCCGTCGGCTGCAACAACACCTGCACGTTCTGCATCGTCCCGGCGCTGCGCGGCAAGGAGAAGGACCGCAGGCCCGGCGAGATCCTCGCCGAGGTAGAGGCACTCGTGGCCGAAGGCGTCTCGGAGATCACCCTGCTCGGCCAGAACGTCAACGCGTACGGCTCCGACATGGGCGACCGCGAGGCCTTCAGCAAGCTGCTGCGCGCCTGCGGCACGATCGACGGCCTGGAGCGGGTGCGCTTCACCTCGCCGCACCCGCGCGACTTCACCGACGACGTCATCGCCGCGATGGCCGAGACGCCGAACGTGATGCCGCAGCTCCACATGCCACTGCAGTCCGGCTCGGACACCGTCCTCAAGGCGATGCGCCGCTCCTACCGGCAGGAGCGCTACCTCGGGATCATCGAGAAGGTCCGTGCCGCGATCCCGCACGCGGCGATCACCACCGACATCATCGTGGGCTTCCCCGGCGAGACCGAGGAGGACTTCGAGCAGACGATGCACGTGGTCCGCGAGGCGCGCTTCTCGCAGGCGTTCACCTTCCAGTACTCCAAGCGCCCCGGGACGCCCGCGGCGGAGATGGACGGACAGATCCCCAAGGAGGTCGTACAGCGGCGTTACGAGCGCCTCGTCGCCCTCCAGGAGGAGATCTCCTGGGAAGAGAACAAGAAGCAGGTCGGACGCACCCTCGACCTGATGGTCGCCGAGGGCGAGGGCCGCAAGGACGACGCCACCCGCCGACTGTCCGGACGCGCCCCCGACAACCGCCTCGTGCACTTCAGCAAGCCGGACCAGGAGGTGCGGCCCGGCGATGTGGTGACCGTCGAGATCACCTACGCGGCGCCGCACCACCTCCTCGCCGAAGGCCCGGCCCTGAAGGTGCGGCGCACGCGCGCGGGGGACGCCTGGGAGAAGAGGAACGCCGCACCCGCCGAGCAGCCGGCCGGCGTTCTGCTCGGCCTGCCGAAGGTGGGCGTACCCGAGCCCGTGCCGGCGGCGACCGGCGGTTGCGGCTGCGACTGAAGGACGGCCACTAGGGTGGTTCGCCCACCCGGCCACCTACAGGGCGCTGTTTGTTCGAGCGCCCTGAGGAGCGCCTTGCCGGGTACCACGCGCGCGTTACGCTGCCGATCATGCTCGTCTCTGCCGCTGTCTGCCCCTGCCCGCCGCTGCTCGTGCCCGACGTCGCCGCCGGCGCCGCCCCTGAGCTCGACGCACTGCGCGCCGCCTGCTCGGACGCGATCGCCGTCCTCGCCGCCTCGCGCCCCGATCGCCTCGTCGTGATCGGTACCGCGGAGCAGCAGCACCAGCGGGGCCCGTACCCGCAGGGCGCGCGCGGTTCGTTCCGGGGATTCGGCGTGGATGTGGAGGTCGGCCTGGGCGAACGGGCCGACGGCCTCGGCCCGGAGGCCTCGGCATCCGTGCCCACCGGCGCCGGCGCCTCCGCGGGTGAGAAGCGCGAGCTGCCGCTCTCGCTCGCGGTGGGCGCATGGCTGCTCGAACACGCCGCTTGGGCCGCTGCCCCGCAAGAAGGTCTCGCCGTAGGGGAACCTCTGACCGCCGAGCGGTGTACAGAAACGGGACGCAGAATCGCAGCAGCAGCACCAAGAGTCGCCCTACTGGTGCTCGGTGACGCGAGTGCGTGCCGCACGCTCAAGGCACCTGGCTACTACGACGAGCGCGCGGAGGGCTTCGACGCCACGGTCGCCGAGGCCCTGCGCACCGCGGACACCGCGGCACTGGCGGAGCTCGACGCGCAGCTCGCGGCCGAGCTCCAAGCCGTGGGCAGGGCGCCTTGGCAGGTCCTGGCCGGAGCGGCGGACGGCACGGACCTGCGAGGCGAGCTGCTGTACGACGCGGCGCCGTACGGCGTGGGCTACCTNCGCGCGCCGCGGGGGGGGGGGGGGGGGGGGGGGGGGGGGGGGGGGGGGGGGGGGGGGGGGGGGGGGGGGGGGGGGGGGGGGGGGGGGGGGGGGGGGGGGGGGGGGGGGGCCCCACCCCAACCCCGTCACTCACACCCCGTCACTCGTCCCCCGCCGCCCTCTCCGGCCCGTCGCCGACGGGGCGCTGAGGGCTGTAGTCACCGGTGCCCTTGCTGTCTGCGCCGCCCGGTGAGCCTTCCTGGGAGCCGAGACGGTCGACGGCGCCCTTGGCCTTCTCCTTGCCCGTGCGGATCTGGTCGCTGTACTTGCCCTTGGTCTTCTCGTCGACCGTCTTGGCGGCCTTGTCCAGACCTTGGTCGATCTTGTCCCCGTGTTCCTGGGCGAGGCCTGAGACCTTGTCCTTGGCTGGGCCGAGCTTGGCCTTCAGTGAATCCAACAGACCCATCGGTGCCACCTTCCTCGTGGCCGGATTACCTGCGGGTGCTGTCGCCGGTCTCATTGTCGGCCGCGCCACGGGCCGACTGCTGCTGCGGGATCTCGACGACCCAGGCCCCCCGTACCATCGGGCTGCGCCGGGTCCGCGGTCCCGGAGGGCCCGGCCGTGGATTCGAGGGCCGCAGCGGTGTCGGCCTTGCGGGACACCCGTAGAAACCATGCAAAAACACCCATAACTGCTCCATACGTTACTCGCGCGAGCGAAAACGCGCTCCGGCCCGGAGCGTCCGGTATGTGCACGCACCGTCACCCCGCACGTGCGAGAGCTGCCGCGGCGGTTTGCGAGACTGGAGCAGTGAGTGCCACAGCCCCCGCCCCGCGGGTCATCGCCGTCGTCGGGCCCACCGCGGCCGGAAAATCCGATCTCGGCGTCTTCCTCGCCCAGCGGCTCGGCGGCGAGGTGGTCAACGCCGATTCGATGCAGCTTTACCGCGGCATGGACATCGGCACGGCCAAGCTCACCCGTGAGGAGCGGGACGGAGTCCCGCACCAGCTGCTCGACATCTGGGATGTCACCGAGGCGGCCAGCGTCGCCGAGTACCAGCGGCTCGCCAGGACCCACATCGACCGGCTCCTCGCCGAGGGGCGCTGGCCGGTGCTCGTCGGCGGCTCCGGCCTGTACGTACGCGGCGCCGTGGACAATCTCGAATTCCCCGGTACCGACCCCGAGGTGCGCGCCGCCCTGGAGGACGAGCTCGCCCTGCGCGGTCCCGGCGCCCTGCACGCCCGTCTGTCCGCCGCCGACCCGGAGGCGGGCCGCGCGATCCTGCCCAGCAACGGGCGCCGTATCGTCCGCGCCCTCGAGGTCATCGAAATCACCGGCCGGCCCTTCACCGCCAATCTCCCGGGCCACGAGTCGATCTACGACACCGTGCAGATCGGTGTGGACGTGGCCCGGCCCGAACTCGACGCCCGGATCGCGGACCGCGTCGACCGCATGTGGGACGCGGGTCTCGTCGACGAGGTGCGCGCCCTCGAGGCGCGCGGCCTGCGCGAGGGGCGCACGGCGTCCCGCGCGCTCGGCTACCAGCAGGTGCTCTCGGCCCTCGCGGGGGAGTGCACGGAGTCGGACGCGCGTGCCGAGACGGTGCGGGCCACCAAGCGTTTCGCGCGCCGGCAGGACACCTGGTTCCGGCGTGATCCACGGGTGCACTGGCTGAGCGGAGCGGCCGCCGATCGCGGGGAACTCCCGGCCCGGGCCCTGACGTTGGTCGAACGAGCGGTTACAGCCTGATCACGTGATGGCATCGGGACGCTTCTGCGGTCATCCCGGCTCATGGGCGCGTGCCATCATCGATCTGCGATCGACAGTGGAGTCCTGGGCCGTGGCCGGAAAGTCCCGCACGGCACCCACGGCGAGAGCGCGCATCGGACACCGCGAGCACCGCACAGGACTTTCGGACACGACCTAGTTGGGAGGGCGCGTGGCGATGGAGGCCGGCCCTCGCAACACCGCACACGGGGAATCGGAAGGGCTCAGCGCCGACGGTCCCGGGACGGCACCGGACGAGGCCGTTCCGCGCGGCTCGGACGAGCCCGGTCCCGATGAGGACGAGGCCACGCCGGTCTCCGAGGTCGAGGTGGAACTGCGTCCCCAGCGGCGCCTGCGGATCTGGCAGATCGCCCCGATCGTCGCACTCGCCGCCATCGGCTCCCTCATGTTCGCCTTCCCGCTCGCCTTCGAGTTCGGTGACGGCGGCGCGGTCGTGGCCATGCTCGGGATCCTGCTCAGCTGCTGCTCCGCCGGCTGGGGTGTGATGGCGGCCCGACGGGTCGGTCTGACCTGGCCTGGCCTTCCGGTGCGGGGCTCGGGCCGCCGCCCCGACTGGCGGGTGGTCGCGGTCTACGCCGTGGTCGTCCTGTCCGTCGCCGTGCTGGCAGTCTGGCGCGTCGACCGCCTCCGCTGACTCTTCCCGGGCGCCATCCGGGCGCACGACGCGTTGTCACCGCCACCCCGTACGATCGAGGAATGAGCACGCGGATCGGCTTCCTCAAGGGACACGGCACCGAGAACGACTTCGTGATCGTCCCCGACCCGGACGACACCCTCGACCTCGGCCCAGCCGCCGTCGCCGCCCTGTGCGACCGCAGGGCCGGCATCGGAGGCGACGGGCTGCTGCGCGTCGTCCGCTCCGCCGCGCACCCGGAGGCCTCCGGAATGGCCGCCGAGGCCGAGTGGTTCATGGACTACCGCAATGCGGACGGCTCCATCGCCGAGATGTGCGGGAACGGCGTCCGGGTATTTGCCCGCTATGTGCAGCGCGCCGGTCATGTGCAGGCCGGCGACCTGGCCGTAGCCACCCGTGGCGGCGTCAAGCGCGTCCACCTGGCCAAGGGCGAGGGCGGCGCCGACGGCGACATCACGGTCTCGATGGGCCGTGCCGTGCTCCCCGAGGAGCGGGCCACGGTGACGGTCGAGGGCCGCAGCTGGCCCGCGTACAACGTGAACATGGGCAATCCCCACGCGGTCGCCTTCGTCGACGACCTCGCACACGCCGGAGACCTGTTCCGGCCGCCGCCGCTTAGTCCGGAGGGCGTCTATCCGGAGGGGGTGAACGTGGAGTTCGTCGTCGACCGAGGCGAGCGGCACGTCGCCATGCGGGTGCACGAGCGCGGCTCGGGCGAGACCCGCTCCTGCGGTACGGGAGCGTGTGCGGTGGCCGTGGCGACGGCCCGTCGTGACGGAGTCGATCCGGCCAGGACCGGCACACCCGTGGCGTACACCGTGGATCTGCCCGGCGGACGTCTGGTGATCACGGAGCATCCCGACGGCACGGTCGAGATGACCGGTCCCGCCGTGATCGTCGCCGAGGGCGAGATCGACCCCGACTGGTTCGAAACCGTACTCCGATGAAGCTTCCCTCGAATGGGTGATCCGCTTCACTCCCGGCGAGAGCAGGTGAACCCCGCGTGATGGGCTCGGTAGCATCAAGCACCGGCGCGGACGGGGGAAGCCGCCGCCCGCCCCACCGCCGGTCGACGCCGGAGGTGCCCATGAGTCCAGAAGCGCAGGACGCGACGCCCAGCGCCCCGGACGCGGGGAGCGCCGTCGCGGAGAGCACCGACGCCCCCAGGGACACCCCGACCGCAACGCCGCACGCCGTGGAGGGCCACGCCCCTGCTCGCAGGCGTGGCCGGCCTCGGATCGATCTGCGCAGGCTGGGCCGTGCCGCTCTGCTCGGTGGTGCGTCGCGGGGCCGCCTGCCCGACGCGATCGGGCATGTCGCCGAGGCGCACCGAGCGCACCATCCGGATGCGGACCTGGACCCGTTGCGCCGCGCCTATGTGCTCGCCGAGTCCTCGCACCGAGGGCAGATGCGCAAGAGCGGCGAGCCGTACATCACGCACCCCCTCGCGGTGACCCTGATCCTCGCCGAACTGGGCGCGGAGACCACCACATTGACCGCGTCGCTGCTGCACGACACGGTCGAGGACACCGACGTGACGCTCGACCAGGTCCGCACCGAGTTCGGTGACGAGGTCTGCTATCTCGTGGACGGCGTCACGAAGCTCGAGAAGGTCGACTACGGAGCGGCTGCCGAACCGGAGACGTTCCGCAAAATGCTCGTCGCCACGGGCAACGACGTGCGGGTCATGTCCATCAAACTCGCCGACCGGCTGCACAACATGCGCACCCTCGGCGTGATGCGCCCGGAGAAACAGGCGCGCATCGCCAAGGTCACCCGGGACGTCCTGATCCCGCTCGCCGAGCGCCTCGGCGTCCAGGCGCTCAAGACCGAGCTCGAGGATCTCGTCTTCGCCATCCTGCACCCCGAGGAGTACGAACGGACCCGCGCGCTCCTCGCGGAGAACTCCGCGCGGTCCGACTCGCTCGGCGAGACCGCCGAAGAGTTCCGCGCCGTGCTGCGCGAGGCCGGCATCCCCGCCGAAGTCCTCATCCGGCCACGGCACTTCGTCTCCGTGCACCGGGTCAGCATCAAGCGCGGCGAGCTGCGCGGTGCGGACTTCGGCCGGATCCTCGTCCTCGTCGGCGAGGACGCCGACTGCTACGCCGCGCTCGGCGAGCTGCACACCTGCTTCACACCGGTGGTCTCCGAGTTCAAGGACTTCATCGCCGCGCCGAAGTACAACCTCTACCAGTCGCTGCACACGGCCGTCGCCCGGCCGGACGGCGAGGTGGCCGAAGTCCTCATCCGCACACATCAGATGCACAAGGTCGCCGAGGCGGGCGTGGTCGCGCTCGGCAATCCGTACGCATCGGGCGCCGAGGAGGCTCCGGACGCCGTCGAGACCGACTGGATCCAGGGGGAGGGCGAGCGCACCGACCCGACCCGCCCCGGCTGGCTCTCCCGCCTGCTGGACTGGCAGCAGGCCACGCCGGATCCGGACACCTTCTGGCGGTCCCTGCGCGAGGAGTTGTCCCAGGATCGCGAGATCACCGTCTACCGCACCGACGGTGGCACGCTCGGCCTCCCCGCAGGCGCCAGCTGCGTGGACGCGGCCTACGCGCAGTACGGCGATGATGCCCACGCCTGCATCGGTGCCCGGGTGAACGGCCGCCTGGTGCCCCTGAGCACGGTCCTCAGGGACGGCGACACCGTGCATGTCCTGCTCGCCCCGCTCGAGACCACTTCCGGACCTTCTCCGGACTGGCTCGACCACGCGCGTACGCCCGCCGCCCGCATCGCCATCCGGCACTGGCTCACCGCGCACCCCGACGACCGGCAGGACGCCGATGCCGCTCCCCGCCCGCAGCTCACGGTGGCAGCCACCCGCCCCGCGGTGGAGAACGTGGTGGTGGACCGCCCCGGTGCGAGCGTACGCATCGCGGGGTGTTGTACGCCTGTGCCGCCGGATCCGGTGATCGGCTTCGCGGTGCGCGGCGGCGCCGTGACGGTGCACCGCGCGGAGTGTTCCGCGGTGCAGCGGATGACCGAGGCGGGGCGCGAACCGGTCGGCGTGCGCTGGGTCCGGGACGCGGAGTGCCGGGTGACCCTGACTGCCGAATCGTTCGGGCGGCCGCATCTGCTCGCCGATCTCACCGAGGCCATCGCGATCGAGGGTGTCGCCATCGTCTCGGCCACGGTCGAGCCGCCCACCGAGGGCCGGGTGCGCCACACCTACTCGCTGCAACTCCCGGACGCCGCAAGGCTCCCCACCCTGATGCGCGCCATGCGCAAGGTGGCCGGCGTGTACGACGTGAGCCGCGCCCAGCATCCGGCAGCGGCCGCTCCGTAGTCGGGCACGCACGGCGTCTTCCCTCGTCGCAGGGCGTCACGGGTGGAAGTACGACCCCTCGTTCGGGTGGGCCGGGAGCGCGCCGTCGGCCGGGGGGCGTGCGGCACTGATAGCCGTGGATCATGTTGCTCTCGCCCCGTATCAGGGCCGCTCTCCTGGCCGCCGCTGCCACTGCCCTGGTGGCCGCGGGTGCGCCCGCGCCCGGGCCGCTCGGCATCGGCGACCCGCTCTTCCCGCATCTCGGGAACCCCGGCTACGACGTCGTCTCGTACGACATCGCCTTCGACTACAGCGGTGACAACAGCCGTCCGCTGAACGCCGTCACCAAGATCGACGCGCTGGCCACCGCCGATCTGCGGCGCATCAACCTCGATCACACGCGCGGCAAGGTCGGTTCCGTGCTCGTCGGCGGCGAGACCGCGCAATTCACCGTGCAGGGCGAGGACCTCGTCGTCACACCGCCGAAGCCGGTCCGCAAGGGCATGCCGATCGCCCTCGTGGTGCGGCACACCAGCGACCCCGGCGGCGACGAGGACAAGGGCGGCTGGATCCGCACCGGCGACGGCCTCGTCATGGCGAACCAGGCGGATGCGGCGCACCGGGTCTTTCCGTGCAACGACCACCCGGCGGACAAGGCCCGTTTCACCTTCCGTATCACCGCACCCAAGGGCACCACAGCAGTGGCCAACGGCCTGGCCGCCGGGAAGCGGACCACCGCCCGCGGTACGACCTGGACGTACCGGACCGCCCACCCCATGGCCACGGAACTGGCCCAGGTCGCGATCGGGAAGTCGACGGTCGTACGGCGGCAGGGGCCGCACGGTCTGCCCATTCGGGACGTCGTGCCGACGGCCGACCGCGCGAAGGTCGAGCCGTGGCTCGAGAAGACCCCGGACCATGTCGCCTGGATGGAAGACAAGGTGGGGCGCTATCCGTTCGAGACGTACGGCGTGCTCCTAGCGGGAGCGCGGACGGGTTTCGCCCTGGAGACGCAGACGCTGTCCCTCTTCGAGCGCGATCTGTTCACCACGGAGGGCGTGCCTCGGTGGTACGTCGAGTCGGTGATGGTCCATGAGCTCGCCCACCAGTGGTTCGGCAACAGCGTCAGCCCGCGCACCTGGTCCGACCTGTGGCTCAACGAGGGGCATGCCTCCTGGTACGAGGCGCTGTTCACCGAGGAGCGGGCCGGCCGGTCCCTCGAGGAGCGGATGAAGGAGGCGTACCGCAGTTCCGACGGCTGGCGCGCCTCGGGCGGGCCACCGGCCGCCCCCGAACCGGCGGCCCCGGGCCGGCAGCTCAGCCTCTTCCGGCCGATCGTCTACGACGGCAGTGCGCTGGTGCTCTACGCCCTGCGCCAGGAGATCGGCGGCTCCGCCTTCGACCGCTTGGAGCGCGCCTGGGTGCAGCGGTACGCCGACGGCAACGCCACGACCGAGGACTTCACCAGGCTCGCCTCGTGGACCGCGGGCCGTGATCTCTCCGGCTTCTTCCGCGGCTGGCTGTACGGCGCGAAGACGCCGCCCATGCCCGGTCACGCGGACTGGCGGTCCGCACCGCCCGCGGACGGGGACGAGACGGCGCCGTCGGACGGCGGCGCGTGAGCGCGGTGCGCAGGAACTCCGTCGTGGCGCCGAATAACCCTGGTGACGAGACGGGGCGTGCCGTGCGACCATCGATGCGTCGGTGCGACAGAACGCCCAGGGGAATCTTCGGACGGTCCGGGGCGTTGACATCACCGAGTGTGCCGGGACTGCCACGTCGTCCCGGACACGGCGATTCCGGCCGGGGCGACTGCCCGTCCGCCGGAGCCGTACCCCACCCTTCGACCGTAAGGATCCAATGACCTCCTCTTCATCCCCTTCCCAGGACGCACAGAACGTGCACAACCCCGCGCCGAATCCTGCCGAGGGACTTCGGGCCGATGCCCTGATGGAAGAGGACGTCGCCTGGAGCCACGAGATCGACGGCGCGCGGGACGGTGAGCAGCTGGACCGCACGGAGCGTGCGGCGCTGCGCCGTGTGGTGGGTCTGTCCACCGAGCTCGAGGACGTCACCGAGGTCGAGTACCGGCAGCTCCGTCTGGAGCGCGTGGTCCTCGTCGGTGTCTGGACGAGCGGCACGGTGCACGACGCGGAGAACTCCCTCGCGGAGCTGGCCGCACTCGCCGAGACCGCGGGCGCCATGGTGCTCGACGGTGTCGTCCAGCGCCGCGACAAGCCGGATCCGGCCACGTACATCGGCTCCGGCAAGGCACAGGAGCTGCGCGACATCGTGCTCGACACGGGCGCGGACACGGTCATCTGCGACGGTGAACTCAGCCCGGGTCAGCTCATCCACCTCGAGGACGTCGTCAAGGTCAAGGTGGTCGACCGCACCGCCCTGATCCTCGACATCTTCGCCCAGCACGCCAAGTCCCGTGAGGGCAAGGCCCAGGTCGCGCTCGCACAGATGCAGTACATGCTGCCGAGGCTGCGCGGCTGGGGCCAGTCGCTCTCCCGGCAGATGGGCGGCGGCGGTGGTGGCGGCATGGCCACCCGTGGTCCCGGTGAGACCAAGATCGAGACGGACCGTCGGCGTATCCGCGAGAAGATGGCGAAGATGCGCCGGGAGATCGCGGACATGAAGACCGGCCGCGAGATCAAGCGACAGGAGCGCCGGCGGAACAAGGTGCCGTCGGTCGCCATCGCCGGTTACACCAACGCCGGCAAGTCCTCCCTGCTCAACCGACTGACGGGCGCGGGCGTCCTGGTGGAGAACGCATTGTTCGCCACCCTGGACCCGACGGTGCGCCGAGCCGAGACGCCCAGCGGGCGGCTCTACACGCTGGCCGACACCGTCGGATTCGTCCGGCATCTGCCGCACCACCTGGTCGAGGCCTTCCGCTCCACCATGGAGGAGGTCGGCGACTCCGACCTCGTCCTGCATGTGGTGGACGGATCGCATCCGGTGCCGGAGGAGCAGCTGGCCGCCGTCCGCGAGGTGATCCGAGACGTCGGTGCGTCCGACGTACCGGAGATCGTCGTGATCAACAAGGCGGATGCCGCCGACCCGATCGTCCTGCAGCGCCTGCTGCGGGCCGAAAGGCACGCAATCGTCGTCTCCGCCCGCACGGGCGAAGGCATCGACGAACTCCTGGCACTCATCGACGACCAACTGCCCCGGCCCCAGGTCGAGATCGAGGCGCTGGTGCCCTACACCCAGGGCGCGCTCGTGTCGCGCACCTATGCCGAGGGCGAGGTGATCTCCGAGGAGCACATCGCGGAGGGCACCGTGCTCAAGGCGCGGGTGCACGAGGAACTGGCGGCGGAGCTCGCCAAGTACATCCCCGCGGACCGCTGAGAGGCGCACGCACCCGAGGCGAAGGCCCGTCCCGCAGCAACTGCGGGACGGGCCTTCGAGTATGTCGGCAGTGGCGGGCCGCCCGGGTTGAGACGGGGCGGCCCACCGCGGCACGCTACTGGCTGCCGTACTTCTTGCTCATCGAGTCGTAGAGCTGCTCGGCGCCCGGACCCAGCTGCGGTCCTGCCAGCCAGCCGGAAGTGGCCGGGCCGATGGACGTGTTGGAGACCAGGGCGAGCTTGCCCTTGGAGATCTGCCGGAACCAGCCGCCACCGGACGAGCCGCCGGTCATCGAGCAGCCGATGCGGTACATCGTCGGCTTCTGCGGGCTCAGCGAGAGACGCGACGGGCGGTCGATGCACTTGTGCATCTGTACGCCGTTGTACGGCGGGGCGGCCGGGTAGCCCCAGGCACCCATCGCGCTGACCTCGGTGGCGGAGGGCGTGGAGAAGTCGACGGGCAGCGCGTTGCCGACCGTCTCCTCGAGCGACTTGCTGCCGTTCTCGGGCTTCACATGCAGTACGGCGTAGTCGTACGGAGCACCCGGGATGCCGGCCGCGGCGCCGCCGTCGATCCACTCACCCGAGGTCGACGCCCAGTCCGCCCAGTACGTGCCGTACGGGGCGACCTCCTGCTGGGTCGCGCCCTGGAGCGCTGCGGGCGACTTGCCGAGGTCGTTGTACGACGGGACGAAGGCGATGTTGCGGAACCAGCCGCCCTGCTTGCCGGCGTGCACGCAGTGGCCCGCCGTCCACACCAGGTTGGACTTGCCGGGGTTGCGCTTGTCCTTCACGACCGTGCCGGAACAGACTGCCGAGCCCTCGGGAGTGTCGAAGAAGACCTTGCCGACCGGGGCGGCGTGCTTGTGGTACGGAGTCTTCTCCTGCTGCGCGGTGACCGGGTCCGGGATCGGGTCGGTCGCGCCCTGGTCGCCTGCGGCGTCCTTGGCGGTGACCGTCTTGGCCGGGTCCTTGGCCTTCTGCATCCGATCGGGCTTCCAGAGGCCCTCGATGACCGGGTTGACGAAGTCCTTGGCCTCGCGGAGCCAGGCGTCCTTGTCCCAGTTCTTCCAGTCGCCGTCCTTCCACTTGTCGACGTCGATGCCGCGGTCCTTCAGACGGTCGGCGATGTCGGCGGGAATCTCAGGTGTGTCCTTGCCCTGGTCCTTGCCCTGGTCCGCCGGCTGGGACTGCTCGGGCTTGGCGTCGGCGTTGTCGGACTTGTCGTCGCCCGAGTCGCACGCCGTCGCTGTCATCGCGAGGGCGAGTACGGCACCCGCCGCAGCGAGGCCGGAACGGCGCGCGCCTCTCCGGGCGCGTGTCCCGGAGACGGCGCGGGCGGGACGTATGGATCGCATGATGCGGTGAACCCCCGATGGATCTCGTTCGTTGATGCGGCCGCGGAGTGAGCTGCTCACCGTGGCTCGTGTCAGTGGGTGTCCGGCGTGCGCTGGTGTGCCGCCGGGGAGACGCGCACAGCTGGAGTGTCATGCGCGTGTCATTCAGTGGCCACTTCTCGGTCGCCGACCGGAGACCGGATGCCACTATGCCGTGTCGGTTGCGGACGCTTGACGGTGGGTCCGTGAAGGCGTCTCCCCGGTCCCGACTTCCGGTCTCCGGGAGGCTTCTTGTGGCCGCCCGCGGTGGCGGACGTCCACAAGAAGCCCCGACTGTCCGGCAGTTCGGCGAACCGGTGGGCACGGCGCCCACCGGTGCCGCTCCTACCCGGCGTCCGAGCCGCCTACTTCGCGTACTTGTCGCTGACGGCCGAGTAGATCTTCTTGGCTCCGGGGCCGAGACGGGGGCCGGCGAGCCAGCCCGCCGTCACCGGGCCGATGGACGTGTTGGAGACCAGTGCGGGCTTGCCGTCCTGCCCCTCGTGGACCCAGCCGCCACCCGACGAACCACCGGTCATGGTGCAGCCGATGCGGTGCATCGTGGGCTGCTCCTTGCCCAGCGAGAGCCGGCCCGGCTTGTCGGTGCAGGAGTGCGCGAGCTGCCCGTCGAAGGGAGGCGCCGCCGGGTAGCCGGTGGCCGTCATGCTCTCGATCTCCGGAACCGCGGGCGCGTTGAAGTCCACGGCGAGCGCCGAACCGACCGTCTCCTCCAGGGACTTGCCGCTACCGCCCTTCTCCGGCGTGACATGCATCACCGCGTAGTCGTACGGAGCGCCCTGGCCGCCGGTGGCGCCACCCTGCTCGATCCACTCCTGGGACGTCTGCGCCCAGTCGGTCCACCAGATCCCGTACGGGGCGATCTCTTCCTCGGTCGCGCCCTGGAGCTCCTCGATCGACTTCCCGTCGTTGTTGTACGAGGGCACGAAGGCCAGGTTGCGGTACCAGCCGCCGCTCTTGCCGGCGTGCACGCAGTGTCCGGCGGTCCACACCATGTTGGACTTGCCGGGGTTGGCCGGGTCCTTCACCACCGTGGCGGAGCAGACCATCGAGCCGTCGGGGCCGTCGAAGAAGAGCTTGCCGGCCTCGGGTGCACTCTCGTGGTACGGCGTCTTCACCGGCTCGGCGTCGACGGGCTCGGGCGTCGGGTCGGTGACACCCTCGTCGCCCGAAATGTCGTTGTCCACGGGCTTGTCGGGGCGCTTGTCCGCATCCCTCATCCGGTCCGAGTCCCAGAGGTCCTCGATGATCGGATTGATGTAGTCCTCGGCCTCGCGGAGCCAGTCGTCCTTGCTCCAGTCCTTCCAGGCTCCGTCCTTCCACTTGTCCAGGTCGATCCCGTGGTCCTTCAGGCGGTCCTTGATGTCGCCCGGAATCTCGAGCTGGTCGTCGCCGCCCGCCGGGGCCTTCGACGAGGACGACGGCTTGTCGCTCGCGTTGTCGTCCTCGGGCCCGCAGGCCGTGGCGGTCAGGGCGAGCGCGGCGCAGAGGGCGAGCGCTGCCGTCGCGGGGGAGGTGCCGCGCCTCGCCCCCTTCCTGCGCCGCAAGTTGAAGCGTGGACGTATACCTTGCATGTCGAGATCTCCCCCTGTGTGGATTTCATGGGCAAACGTGCTCGCTCGTCCGCACCGGCAGGTGCCCGATCGAGCACCCACACACTATGCCGGTGCCGTTGGGGACGGCCCACGGCTCCGCAACGGTTCCGTCACGGCAAGGATCTTCCGGCGACCCGTGATCCCCCGCGCTCTGCGTCGTTGGTACGTACGGGGGACACGCGGTGTGCGTTCAGACCCCCTGACTCGGGGACGCCGGGCGTCCAACTCGCAGGAGCGCAGCGGGAGGACCACAGTCGTGGCCGTGATCGATCCATCGCCGGGGGTGCCGGTCGCCGCTTCTCCGCACGGTCCGGGAGCGATTCTCCGACGGCAGTCGCTCGGCGAGCCCTCGGCTCGGACGTACGCGCGGAAACTGCCCATCGTGCCGGTGCGGGCGCGCGGTCTGACCATCGAGGGCGCCGACGGCAAGCGCTATCTCGACTGCCTCTCCGGATCCGGGTCGCTGGTGCTCGGTCACAATCACCCCGTCGTCCTCGACGCCATCCGCGGTGTCCTGGATTCGGGTGCACCGCTGCACACACCGGACCTCGTCACGCCCGCGCAGGAGGCCTTCACCGAGGCTCTGTTCGAGTCGCTGCCGTCCGCGTTCGCGGACCGTGCACGCATCCAGTTCTGCGGGCCGGGCGACGCCGAGGCGGTGCAGGCCGCGCTGAAGCTGGTGGGCAGGGCCACGGGGCGGCGGGGGACGCTCGTCTTCGCGGGTGCCCACCACGGCACGAGCGCCGGCGATGCGGAGGACGTACGGGCCGCTCGGTTGCCCTTCCCGCGGGACTACCGCTGCCCGTTCGGAATCGGCGGACCGCAGGGCGGCGAGCTCTCCGCGCGATGGACCGAGGCGCTCCTGAATGACGTGGAATCCGGCCCCCACCGGCCCGCGGGAATGCTCGTGGAAGCGGTGCAGGGCGCGGGGGTGCACCCGGCGCCCGACGCCTGGATGCGACGGATACGGGAAATCACCGCCGCCCGCGACATCCCGCTGATCGTCGACGAGACGGCGACCGGCGTCGGCCGCACCGGCGCCTTCTGGGCCGTCGAGCACAGCGGCGTCGTCCCCGACGTGATGATCCTCTCCCGGGCCGTCGGCGGCAGTCTGCCTCTGGCGGTCGTCGTCCACCGTGAAGGGCTCGATGCCCGATCTCCCGGACTGCACACCGGGACGTTCCGCGGCAACCAGCTGGCCATGGCCGCGGGTGCCGCCACCCTCGCCCACGTCACCGCCAACGGACTGGCCGAACGCGCCGCCATCCTCGGAGCCCGGATGCTCGACCGACTCCGTGCGCTCGCTGCGGGGCACCCCTGCATCGGCGAGGTCCGTGGGCGAGGACTGATGATCGGCATCGAGCTGGTCGATCCCGAAGGCGGCTCCGCGGCCAGGCCAGGGACCCCGGATGAAGCCGACCGCCAACCCGCCCCGCCGGCACCAGAGTTGGCCGAATCCGTCCAACGTGAGTGCCTGCGACGCGGTCTGATCGTCGAACTCGGTGGCGAACAGCCCAGCGTCGTACGCCTGCTCCCGCCGCTGACCCTGACCGACGAACAGGCTTCCGCAGTCCTCGACCGTCTCGCCGACGCACTGACCGCGTCCGCACCCCGCTGGTGAACGCTGTGGCCGGCAACTGCCGCCGTACGGCAGCCGCACCACGACCCCGCCCGGCCGGACTCGGACTGTCGCGGCCGAGCGCCGTCCCCCGGCCTGCGCCCGTACCGGATTCCCGTCACGGGGAGGCGGCCCTGACACCGTGTCACCGGCCGGGTCGGTCACCTCGCCGAACCCAGCGGGCCGCAGCGCGTCCCCGCCGGCCCAACGCGGCGCGCCGGCACGCGACCCGCAACCGGAACTGGTCCCGGCGGCTCCCGACGGCGCACGCCATACCGGCCCCCGCCCGACACCCGGAGCAGGCCCACCTCGCGACCTGCGCACGAACCGCATCAGCCATCGCACAAGGAACATCACTTGAACCTCAACTCCGCACCCGACGGTCGTCACCACGACACTCCCTCTGCACTCGGCCCCACTCCCTCACTCGGAACCGCCCCCCTGGTGGCCGAGGCGAGCGCCGTGCCACGGCAGAAGACCGTCCCGCACGCCACGCCGCGCCCCAGCGACGACTCCCGTCATGCCGGCCCGGCCGACCTGCTCGAGCACCCGGACCCGGGAACCGCCGCCGAGGCCGCAGCCGTCGAGAACCTGCTGCGCTGCTGGATCCGGGAGAACGACGTCCCGGCTCCGCACGCGGCCACCGACGGCACTGCCGGCACCGGAGCGGCAACCGCAGGAACGACCACGCTGCGCATCCCGCTCCCGTCGAGCGGAACCGCCCTGACCGTCCCCGTCCACTACTGGTCGGTCACCGGAGCGCACCGGCTGGGGCCACCCCGCCTCGAGGGCGCACCGCCCGGCGCACCTCCGGCCGACGCCGTCACGGTGGCGAGTCTCCTCGTCAGGGAAGCCTCGGGCTCGCAGGAACCCACCGACCAGGGCACCTTCCGCGGGGACGGCGGCGACCTGGCCGGCCGCGTCGCCGACTCCGTACGACGCACCGCGACCTTCCTCAAGGAGCGAAGGAACTCCACGGGGGATGCCGCCGATGCCTTCCTCGCCGCGGAGCAGTCCCTGACGCTCGGCCATCCACTGCACCCCACACCCAAGAGCCGCGAAGGCCTCTCCGACGCCGAATCACTGCGCTACTCACCCGAGTTGCGCGGCTCCTTCCCGTTGCACTGGTACGCCGTCCACCCAGCCGTCCTCGCCGAGGACTCCGCCTGGACGGAACGAGGACGCTCGATCAGCGCCAGGAAGCTCACGGTCAGGATGGCGGGATCGTGGCTCGATCTTCCCGACGGTCACGCCGCTCTCCCTCTCCACCCCTGGCAGGCCCGCGAGTCGAGGCACCGTCCCGAGGTCGCCGAACTCTTCGACGCCGGACTGCTCCACGACCTCGGTGCACAGGGCGATCCGTGGTTCCCCACCTCCTCCGTCCGCACGCTCTACCGACCCGGCGCCCCTGCCATGCTCAAACTCTCTCTCGGACTGCGCATCACCAACTCCCGCCGCGAGAACCTGCACAAGGAGCTCCGCCGCGGCGTCGAGGTCCATCGCCTGCTGCGCAGCGGCCTCGCCGACCAGTGGCAGGCCGCGCACCCCGGATTCGACATCGTGCGCGACCCCGCATGGCTCTCTGTCACCGAACCCGGAGGCGCTCCGCTGCCCGGACTCGACGTGATGATCCGCAACAACCCCTTTGCGCCCGGTGACAACGTCCGCTGCGTGGCCGGCCTCGTCTCGCCCCGACCCGTAGCCCCCGAGGGGACCGGCGAGATGAGCGGGCAGGCGGGCCACGAGCACGGCACGGCTCCGATGCGCTCCGCGCTGGAGGAGATCGTCACCTCGCTCGCCGCGCGCACCGGCCGCTCCCGGGGAGCAGTGGCAGCCGAGTGGTTCCTGCGCTATCTCGAGCACGTAGTCCGCCCGGTGCTCTGGTTCGACAGCGAAGCCGGTGTGGCCCTGGAAGCACATCAGCAGAACACGCTGGTCGTCCTCGATCCCGAGGGCTGGCCCGCCGGCGGGCGCTATCGGGACAATCAGGGCTACTACTTCCGCGAGTCCCGGCGCGCCGACCTCGACCGCCGTCTCCCCGGCCTCGGAGTGGCGAGCGACACCTTCGTCCCCGATCCGGTCACCGACGAGCGCTTCGTCTACTACCTCGGTATCAACAACATCCTCGGCCTGATCGGCGCCTTCGGCTCGCAGGGTCTCGCGGACGAGCAGCTGCTCATCGCCGCCTTCCGGCGCTTCCTCGGGGACGTCAACTCAGGCACCCACAAGCTGCGTTCCTCCTTCGCCGAGCAGCTCCTCGAGTCATCGGTGCTGCGGTGCAAGGCCAACCTGCTCACTCGGGTGCACGGGCTCGACGAGCTCGTCGGCCCCGTGGACACCCAGTCCGTGTACGTCACCATCGCCAACCCCCTTCATCACTCCCGGACATGAACGTCTCCCAGGAGAGGAGCGTCACTGTGTCAGCCACCGAAGCCAGCACGGGCGCCGGCGCCGGCCCTGCCACCCCGGCAGAACCGGAACTCGCCACCGCAGACGTCGAGGACACCCTCGACCTCCGGCTGCCGGACGATTTCATCGCCCTTCTGAACCGGAGACCGCGCGACCGGCTCACCCGCCGTCCCGACGATGCCCACGTCACCGAGGGCGACCTCCTCGATCAAGTGGCGGACTGGGCACCCGCGGTGACCACGGCCGGAGTGTTCCACCTCCGGCCGGTGCGCCTCGATCGCGATCTGCCGTTGATCACCCGCTGGATGAACGACCCGACCGTGGCGGCCTTCTGGGACCTGGCGGGCCCGGAAGACGTCACGGCCGACCACCTGCGCCCGCAACTCGAGGGAGACGGCCGCAGCGCTCCCTGCCTGGGCGTTCTGGACGGCGTCCCCATGAGCTACTGGGAGCTCTACCGTGCCGACCTCGACCCACTCGCCCGGCACTACCCGGCCCGCCCGCACGACACCGGGATCCATCTGCTCATCGGTGGAGCCGGCGACCGGGGCAGAGGTCTCGGGACCATCCTCATCGCGGCCGTCACCGGCCTCGTACTCGACCATCGCACCCGGTGCACCCGCGTCGTCGCGGAGCCCGACGTCCGTAACACCCCTTCCGTCGCGGCATTCCAGGCCGCAGGATTCCGGAACTCCGAAGAAGTCGACCTGCCCGACAAACGTGCGGCCCTCATGGTCCACGACCGCATCGCCCGCACCAGTCCCACGCCCCGGCCCAGGCCCCGGCCCCGGAAGAACCAGCCGACCGGCCGGTCGGGTCCCGTCCCCGGCCCGCCCACGTCGACCGCACAAACACCGTCACCGTCACCGCCACTGTGACTCCTCCCCAACCATCCCCAGCCGCTTGTCACTTCTAGTACACCGGCCGAGCCGGTCGGGTTCCCATCCGAACCCGACGGATTCACCGCGCCGCCCCGGCTCCTGCCATCGCCTCACCCCCGTCCCCGCCCCGACATGCACCGGCCTCCCGAGCACCGCGACCCGCCGATGCCTGCCGACCCTCCAGATACCGGAGCTCCCGTGCAGAAATCCCCCGAGGTCCCCCCGTCCGACAAGTCCTCCGACCTCACCTCGCTCCTGGAACCGCCCGAACTGAACCGACGCGCCTGGACGACGGCGGCCCGCCGACTGCTCGCCAAGATGATCTCGGAGTTCGCCCACGAGCAGATCGTCACCCCGGCGGCCGCACCGGACACGGGCCCCGACCACTACACCCTCGCCCTCGACGACGGCGCCCGCCTGGAGTTCCGCGCACGCCGCTGCGCGTACGACAGTTGGCGCGTCCTGCCCGGTTCGTTCACCCTCCGCGCGCCCTCGCGCCCCGGTGCGAACGGACGACACCCCGAGGCCGCCACCGTCTTCGAGGACCCGATACTCCTCCTCACCCGGGCACGCACGACGCTGAACCTCGACGGCGCCACACTCGGCCACCTGGTCCGCGAACTCAGCGCCACGCTCGCCGCCGACGCCAAGCTCGACCACAGCGCCCTCACCGCAGGGCAGCTCGCCGAACTCGACTACGCGGCGCTCGAAGGCCACCAGACGGGCCACCCCTGGATCGTCATGAACAAGGGCCGCCTCGGCTTCTCCGCCACCGACGCCGCGACCTGGGCCCCCGAGGCCCGCCGTGCCACCGCGCTGCCCTGGATCGCGGTACGCCGCAGTCTCGCCCACTACCGGGGAGTGGCAGGCCTCGACTCCGCCGCCGACCTCTACGAACGCGAACTCGACCCGCCGACCCGCGAGGTCTTCGCGGCGGCGCTCGCGACCCGCGGCCACGACCCGCACGAGTACCTCTATCTGCCCGTCCACCCGTGGCAGTGGGACGACATCGTGCTCCCGCTGTTCGCCCAGTCCGTGGCGGCCGGCGACATCGTGCCGCTCCCCACGGGAGCGGACACCGATCTGCGGCTGCCACAGCAGTCGATCCGTACGTTCCTCAACGTCTCGAGGCCGGACCGGCATACGGTGAAGCTCCCGCTGTCCGTACTCAACACCCTGGTATGGCGCGGCCTCCCCACCGAGCGCACCGCAGCGGCCCCCGCGGTCACCGCCTGGGTGCACGGACTGCGGGACCACGATCCGTTCCTGCGCGACACCTGCCGGGTGATCCTGCTCGGCGAAGTCGCTTCGGTCGCCGTCGAACACCCCGTGTACGACGGGCTCGAGGAGGTCCCGTACCAGTACAAGGAGCTGCTCGGGGCGATCTGGCGCGAGCCGCTCGACCGCCACCTCGAGCCGGGGGAGCGCGCCAGGACGCTGGCCGCGCTGCTGCACACCGATCCGCAGGGCCGGTCCTTCACCGCGGAGCTCGTCGAACGCTCGGGCCTCGAGCCGCGGGTCTGGCTGCGTCACCTCTTCGCCGCCCTGCTGCCCCCGCTCCTGCATTTCCTGTACCGGTACGGCACGGTCTTCTCACCGCACGGCGAGAACGCCATCGTCGTGTTCGACGAGCACGACGTACCGGTACGCCTCGCGGTCAAGGACTTCGTGGACGATGTGAACATCAGCGCCACCCCGCTCCCCGAGCACGCGTCGATGCCCGATGACGTGCGCCGAGTGCTGCTGACCGAGCCGCCCGAGTTCCTCACCCAGTTCATTCACTCCGGGCTTTTCGTCGGAGTGTTCCGGTACCTCGCGCCGCTCTGCGAGGACCATCTCGGAGTGCCGGAGCGCGAGTTCTGGTCGCTCGTTCGGGCGGAGATCCTCCGGCACCAGGCGAGGTTCCCCGGGCTGAAGGACCGCTTCGACACCTTCGACCTGCTCACCGAACGCATCGAGCGGCTCTGCCTCAACCGCAACCGCCTCCACCTGGACGGCTACCGGGACCGCCCCGACCGCCCGCACGCAGCGGTCCACGGCACCGTCCCCAACCCCCTGCACCAGCCGTGACCGAAGCACCAGCCGTGACCGAAGTGACGGAGGGGATTGTCAGTGGCTGGCTTTAGGGTGGTCGAGCTATGACGAAGCCCTCCCTCTCCGAACTCCTCCATGCCGCCGTCACCGCCGTCGGCGGCACGGAGCGCCCTGGCCAGGTGACCATGGCCGAGTCGGTCGCCGAAGCGATCGACGGCGACGCCCACCTGCTGGTCCAGGCCGGCACCGGCACCGGCAAGTCCCTCGGCTATCTGGTGCCGGCCCTCGCTCACGGCGAGCGGGTGGTGATCGCGACGGCCACGCTGGCTCTCCAGCGGCAGCTGGTCGAGCGGGATCTGCCGCGCACGGTGGATGCGCTCCATCCACTGCTGCGCCGCCGTCCCCAGTTCGCCATGCTCAAGGGCCGGTCGAACTACCTGTGCCTGCACCGCCTGCACGAGGGCGTGCCGCAGGACGAGGAGGAGGGCCTTTTCGACCAGTTCGAGGCGGCCGCACCGACCAGCAAGCTGGGCCAGGACTTGCTGAGGATGCGGGACTGGGCGGACGAGACGGAGACGGGGGACCGGGACGATCTGACGCCGGGCGTCTCCGACCGGGCCTGGTCCCAGGTGTCCGTCTCGTCCCGGGAGTGCCTCGGAGCATCCAAGTGCGCATACGGCGCGGAGTGCTTCGCGGAGATGGCCAGGGAGCGCGCGAAGCTCTCCGAGGTCGTCGTCACCAATCACGCGCTGCTCGCGATCGACGCCATCGAGGGCGCCCCCGTCCTGCCCTCGCACGAGGTGCTCGTGGTGGACGAGGCGCACGAGCTGGTCTCAAGGGTGACGGGCGTGGCCACCGGCGAGCTCACCCCTGGTCAGGTCAACCGCGCGGTCCGACGCTCGGCGAAGCTGGTCAACGAAAAGGCGGCCGACCAACTCCAGACCGCCGCCGAGACGTTCGAGCGGATCATGGAGCTGGCGCTGCCGGGCAGGCTGGAGGAGATCCCGGAGGACCTGGGGTACGCACTCCTCGCCCTCCGCGACGCCGCGCGGAACGTCATCTCGGCGATGGGCGCCACCCGCGACAAGTCCGTCACGGACGAGGACGCCGTGCGGAAGCAGGCGATGGCCGCGGTGGAGTCCGTCCACGACGTCGCGGAGCGCATCACCGCAGGCTCCGAATGGGACGTCGTCTGGTACGAGCGCCACGACCGGTTCGGTGCATCGCTCCGGGTGGCTCCGATGTCGGTCTCCGGACTTCTGCGCGAGAAGCTCTTCACCGACCGCTCGGTGATCCTGACCTCGGCCACGCTGAAACTGGGCGGCGATTTCAACGGCGTGGGCGCCTCTCTCGGCCTGGCCCCCGAGGGCACGGCCGCACCGGGCGATGCCTCGGCCGAGGAGCTGCCGGTCTGGAAGGGGATCGACGTCGGATCCCCCTTCGACTACGGCAAGCAGGGCATCCTCTATGTCGCCAAGCATCTGGCCCGGCCGGCCCGGGACGGGGCTCGTACGGACATGCTCGACGAGCTGACCGAGCTGATCCAGGCCAGTGGTGGGCGCACTCTGGGTCTGTTCTCGTCGATGCGCGGCGCGCAGTCGGCGGCCGAGGAGCTGAGATCGCGGATCCCGGAGTATCCGATCCTGCTGCAGGGAGAGGAGACCCTGGGCGAGCTGATCAAGGGCTTTGCGGCGGATCCGCGTACGTGTCTGTTCGGCACGCTGTCGCTGTGGCAAGGGGTGGATGTGCCCGGGGCCAGCTGTCAGCTGGTCGTGATGGACAAGATCCCCTTCCCCCGCCCCGACGACCCTCTGCTCAGCGCCCGCCAGAAGGCCGTGGAAGAGGCGGGTGGCAATGGTTTCATGGCGATCGCGGCCACACATGCGGCACTCCTGATGGCTCAGGGGTCGGGACGTCTGGTCCGGGCCTCGGGGGACCGGGGCGTGGTTGCTGTCCTCGATCCACGCCTCGCGACCGCGCGCTACGGCAGCTATCTCAAGGCTTCGATGCCGGACTTCTGGTACACGACGGACCGCAATCAGGTGCGCCGTTCACTTTCCGCGATCGACGCGGCGGCGAAGGCGGAGGCCGATACCGATGCCGGGCCGGTGAGCTGAGCCGGCGCACCGCGGGCGCCTGTCCACGCATACGAACAGGGCCCCAGGACCGGCGCAGTTGGTCCCGGGGCCCGGATTGAGGGGGGGCGGAAGGTCTCAGACCCGCCGCAGCACAGCCACGACCTTGCCCAGGATGGTCGCCTCATCGCCGGGGATCGGCTGGTAGGACGCATTGTGCGGGAGGAGCCAGACGTGTCCGTCCTCGCGCTTGAAGCGCTTCACGGTGGCCTCGCCGTCGAGCATCGCCGCCACGATGTCGCCGTTCTCCGCGACGGGCTGGCGGCGGACGGTGACCCAGTCGCCGTCGCAGATGGCGGCCTCGATCATCGAGTCACCGACGACCTTGAGCACGAAGAGCTCGCCGTCACCGACCAGTTGCCGGGGGAGCGGGAAGACGTCCTCGACCGACTCCTCGGCCAGGATGGGGCCACCGGCCGCGATCCGGCCCACCAGTGGCACGTAGGAGGCGGCGGGCTTGCCCGAAGTGTCCGTCGGCTGCGCGCTGGGCTGGTCCGACCCCCGGACCTCGTACGCGCGCGGGCGGTGCGGGTCGCGACGCAGGAATCCCTTGCGCTCCAGGGCCATCAGCTGGTGAGCCACCGATGAGGTGCTGGAGAGGCCAACGGCCTGCCCGATCTCCCTCATGGACGGTGGGTAACCGCGGCGCTGCACGGAGTCCCTGATCACTTCGATCACCCGCCGCTGCCGATCGGTGAGGCCCGAGCTGTCCGCCCTGATGCCTGGAGGTCGCCCGGGCAGCGAGCGCGTAGGCTTCGGCGTCTCCGGGTTCGTGCCCGAGTCGTTCATGGCGTGCACCGGCTCCAGTCGGCCCTGGCCGCGGCTGCGGTCCTGGGCGGTGATGGTGGCGCTGTCTGCGGTGGTGGTCATGGCGGCCCCTCTCGCGATGTTCTCCCTAGCTGGACAACGGTAGTTGCTTTCGAAAGGTTGCGCCAAACACACGTTCGAGTGAAAAACCTGGATTTCCCTGACGTGATCATGTGCTCAGGTGTACTGCCGGAGTATCGAACAGCGGGCAATTCGGATGATTGCGGTACTGTTCGCCGCTGTGCCGCGCACCCGCTTCGGTGTGGGTGCTCAGTCTGCCACTCCCGCCCGGCGCGCGGCTGCCGGAAGCCTGTCCCGTAGGCTCGTGGCGCCGCGGGGCTCGCGACACGCGTTGGTGTCGATTGTGCGGCCAAACCCCAGATCTAGTGGTTGGATTGCATCAGCAGCCCACAAGTTGTGGTCCGGGTCTTTCAGAGGCTCCGGCATCGCCTATGCTTGGGACTGCTTCGAGGGGGCCTTCGTCCCCCGGTGAGGCCATACAGTCGTGCTGTGAGGGAGGGTTGGGAGCCATGCACTGTCCCTTCTGCAGGCACCCCGACAGTCGGGTCGTCGACAGCCGCACCACCGACGACGGCACGTCGATCCGCCGGCGGCGTCAGTGTCCGGACTGCACCCGTCGATTCACGACGGTGGAGACCTGCTCGCTGATGGTCGTCAAGCGCAGCGGGGTGACGGAACCTTTCAGCCGTACCAAGGTCATCAACGGCGTACGCAAGGCGTGCCAGGGGCGGCCGGTCACGGAGGACGCCCTCGCTCAGCTCGGCCAGCGGGTCGAAGAGGCGGTACGGGCCACCGGCAGCGCCGAACTGACCACGCACGACGTGGGCCTGGCCATACTGGGCCCGCTGCGCGAGCTCGATCTGGTCGCGTACCTGCGCTTCGCATCCGTGTACCGGGCCTTCGACTCGCTCGAGGACTTCGAAGCGGCGATCGAGGAACTGCGCACCGGGCCGGGCGGCGATGACGAGAGGCCGGACGCCCGGCCCGAGGGTGAAGGCGGTTCGACCGGGGCACCCGAGGTCCCCGTGCCCGCCACAGCGGCCGACTGAACCGCGGCCGGCGCGATCCGGCGGATTCGGCGGCGATCGAGACCTGCCAGGGGTTGCCCTTGCGGCGCTCACGGCATCAGAGACAACACCGTGCCACGGGAAGAACGCGGCACTTCAGGGCGTTTTAGCCCGATACAGGGAGGCGGCATGACAGAGACGACGAGCGGTCCGGCACGAGGTTCCCGCAAGGGATCCAAGACCGCTGCTGCGACCCGGCGGGGACTCCGCATCGAGCGAATCCACACCAACCCCGGCGTGCACCCGTACGACGAGGTGGAGTGGGACCGCCGTGATGTCGTCATGACCAACTGGCGCGACGGCTCGGTGAACTTCGAGCAGCGTGGCGTCGAGTTCCCCGGCTTCTGGTCGGTGAACGCGGTCAACATCGTCACCAGCAAGTACTTCCGGGGTGCCGTCGGCACACCGCAGCGGGAGACCAGCCTCAAGCAGCTGATCGACCGGATCGTGAAGACGTACCGCAAGGCCGGTGAGGACAACAGCTACTTCGCCTCGCCCGCCGACGCGGAGATCTTCGAGCACGAGCTGGCGTACGCCCTCCTGCACCAGATCTTCAGCTTCAACTCGCCGGTGTGGTTCAACGTCGGGACGCCGCAGCCCCAGCAGGTCTCGGCCTGCTTCATCCTCTCCGTCGACGACTCCATGGAGTCGATCCTCGACTGGTACAAGGAAGAGGGGATGATCTTCAAGGGAGGCTCCGGCGCAGGCCTGAACCTCTCCCGGATCCGCTCCTCCAAGGAGCTGCTGTCCTCCGGCGGCAATGCCTCCGGACCGGTCTCCTTCATGCGCGGCGCCGACGCCTCCGCCGGCACGATCAAGTCCGGTGGTGCCACCCGTCGCGCGGCCAAGATGGTCATCCTCGACGTCGACCACCCCGACATCGAGGGCTTCATCGAGACCAAGGTCAAGGAGGAGGAGAAGATCCGCGCCCTGCGTGACGCGGGCTTCGACATGGACCTGGGCGGCGACGACATCACGTCGGTGCAGTACCAGAACGCCAACAACTCGGTGCGGGTGAACGACGAGTTCATGAAGGCCGTCGAGGCCGGCTCCAAGTTCGGCCTGCGGGGCCGGATGACCGGAGAGGTCATCGAGGAGGTCGAGGCCAAGAGCCTCTTCCGCAAGATGGCCGAGGCCGCTTGGGCCTGCGCAGACCCCGGCATCCAGTACGACGACACCATCAACGCCTGGCACACCTGCCCGGAGTCCGGCCGGATCAACGGCTCGAACCCGTGCAGCGAGTACATGCACCTGGACAACACCTCGTGCAACCTCGCCTCGCTGAACCTGATGAAGTTCCTCAAGGACGACGGCAAGGGCAATCAGTCCTTCGAGTCCGAGCGCTTCGCCAAGGTCGTCGAGCTGGTCATCACCGCGATGGACATCTCGATCTGCTTCGCGGACTTCCCGACCCAGAAGATCGGCGAGAACACCCGCGCCTTCCGCCAGCTCGGCATCGGCTACGCCAACCTCGGCGCCCTTCTCATGGCCACCGGCCATGCGTACGACAGCGACGGCGGCCGCGCCCTGGCCGGCGCCATCACCTCCCTGATGACCGGCACCTCGTACAAGCGCTCCGCCGAACTGGCCGCCGTGGTCGGCCCGTACGACGGCTACGCGAAGAACGCCACGCCGCACAAGCGCGTGATGAAGCAGCACGCCGACGCCAATGCCAAGGCCGTCCGCATGGACGACCTGGACACCCCGGTCTGGGCCGCCGCCACGGAGGCCTGGCAGGACGTCGTCCGGCTCGGCGACAAGCACGGCTACCGCAACTCGCAGGCCTCGGTGATCGCTCCGACCGGCACCATCGGTCTGGCGATGTCCTGCGACACCACGGGCCTCGAGCCGGACCTGGCGCTGGTCAAGTTCAAGAAGCTCGTCGGTGGCGGCTCCATGCAGATCGTCAACGGCACCGTGCCGCAGGCGCTGCGCCGCCTCGGGTACCAGGAGGAGCAGATCGAGGCGATCGTCGCCCACATCGCCGACCACGGCAATGTGATCGACGCCCCCGGTCTCAAGCCCGAGCACTACAGCGTCTTCGACTGCGCCATGGGCGAGCGCTCCATCTCCGCGATGGGCCACGTGCGCATGATGGCCGCGATCCAGCCCTGGATCTCCGGCGCGCTGTCCAAGACGGTGAACCTGCCCGAGTCGGCGACCGTCGAAGACGTCGAAGAGGTCTACTTCGAGGCCTGGAAGCTCGGCGTCAAGGCCCTCGCGATCTACCGCGACAACTGCAAGGTCGGCCAGCCCCTCTCCGCGAAGAAGAAGGAGCAGGAGGTCGAGGAGATCGCCGAGAAGACCGAGGGCGAGATCCGCGGCGCCGTCGAGAAGGTCGTCGAGTACCGCCCGGTCCGCAAGCGCCTGCCCAAGGGCCGGCCCGGCATCACCACCTCCTTCACGGTGGGCGGTGCCGAGGGGTACATGACCGCCAACTCCTACCCGGACGACGGCCTCGGCGAGGTCTTCCTGAAGATGTCCAAGCAGGGCTCGACCCTCGCGGGCATGATGGACGCCTTCTCGATCGCGGTCTCCGTCGGTCTGCAGTACGGCGTCCCGCTGGAGACCTACGTCTCGAAGTTCACCAACATGCGCTTCGAGCCGGCCGGCATGACGGACGACCCGGACGTGCGGATGGCGCAGTCGATCGTCGACTACATCTTCCGGCGCCTGGCGCTCGACTTCCTGCCGTTCGAGACTCGTTCGGCGCTCGGCATCCACTCCGCCGAGGAGCGCCAGCGGCACCTCGAGACCGGTTCGTACGAGCCGAACGAGGACGAGGTGGACGTCGAGGCGCTCGCACAGTCCGCCCCGCGCGCCCAGGAGCTGCTGAAGTCGGTCGCGGCCCCGGGCTCCGAGCCCGCGCCGCAGCAGGCGCACACCTCCGCCGAACTGGTCGAGATGCAGCTGGGCATCAGCGCCGATGCGCCGCTCTGCTTCTCCTGCGGTACGAAGATGCAGCGGGCCGGTTCCTGCTACATCTGCGAGGGCTGCGGCTCGACCAGCGGCTGCAGCTGACCAGCACGCACTGAAGGGGACCGGTCTCGGCCGGTCCCCTTCGGCATGTGTGCTCAGCGCGGGGCGGACGGCGTCGCCGACGGCTGCCATTCGCGCCTGAGCAAGCCGAACACCCATGAGTCGGACACATCGCCGTTCACGATGCAGTCCTCCCGCAGGGTCCCTTCCCGTACGAAGCCGACCTTCTGCAGGACCTGGGCGGACGCCGCATTGCGTGTGTCCGCCTCGGCCTGCACGCGGTTCAGGTCCAGGGTGTCGAAAGCCCACTTCAGGACGGCGTGCGCCGCTTCCGTCGCGAAACCGTGGCCCCACATCGCCTCAGTGAGGCAGTAGCCCAAGGACGCACTGCGGAAGTCCGCATTCCAGCCGGTCAGCCCGCACCAGCCGACGAAAGCCCCGTCGGACGCACGCTCGATGGCCAGCCGCGCACCGGTGCCTTCGTCCGCCATCTCCCGGCATACGGCGATGAAGCGTTGGGCGCGGGTCCGCTCGGTCCACGGAGGGGAATCCCAGTAGCGCATCACGTGGGTGCTGCTGTGCATGGTGTGGAGAGCGTCCGCGTCGGAGTCCGCGAAGGGCCGCAATCGTAGGCGAGCGGTGTGCAGTTCGGGGGTGGGCAGCGTCATGCGCACCATCCTGCGACCACCGGGCGCGATCGGAGAACCGAATATCCGGGTGTACGGCTGCGGGGAGTACGGCGAAGGGGTGCCGCGCCGACTGCGGCCGGCGCGGCACCCTCTGCTCGTCCTGCCCTGTGTGCGCGGGGTCAGACGGGACCGGCACTGCCCATCACATCGGCGAAGGTGCCCGGATCTGCGTCGAAGCCCTGATAGATCTCCCGCATCTCCCATGTGCTGTCCTCGTCGCGGACGAACTCCGCGACCGTGGCCGACCGAGCGGCGGGAATGTCGGCGAAGCCGTGCTCGAGCAGGTCGGTGTGGTCCTCCCTGATGCGTACGCGGACGTTCCCGACGTCCCCGAACACGAGCTCCCCGCCGCTCTGTTGGATCGTGACACCGATGACCACGCGCGCGTAGTCGGACGCGAGCCGGTCGAGCTCGAGCGTCATCACCTCGTCGAAGCCGAATCCCTGCCCGGTCTTGCTGTCCCGGTTGAGGGTGATCGTGCCGTCCGGTGAACGGCTGTCGAAATGCACCAGGTACGCCGGCCGCCCGGACGGGTCGTCGGTGGTGTATGTCGCGGCGACGATGTCGAGGTCGTGCGGCGCCTCGCCGGGGGTGCTCGGGTCCCAGGCCAGGCCGACTTCGACCTTCGCGAGCCCCTTGTTCAAACTGCTCATCACACTTTCCTTCCCCCTCTGTGGATCATTCCTGCCACGCAATCACAAGGTGGCGCAGGATGTGAACTGCACCGCCGTGAAGGGACGTTGGAGAGGATCCTGCCGTGTGCAAGCACCGTACGATGGCTCAGTGCTGGTCAAGTGGATTCGCTGCACTGTGGTGGACCGTCGGGGGTTCGAGCGGGGACAGCGGAAGTGGGCGGGGCTTCTGGGGGAGCCGGGGTTCAGAGCGCAGGGTGGGGGGTGGAGCCGAGCCGCACCGTCGGTCGTCCATGTCTTCGCCTTCTGGGAGAGCCGTGCCTTCTACGACTCGTTCATGGCGCGCTCCCACGACCGCCTGCACGCCGCCCAGGCCGGTACGTACAAGGATCTCCATACCAAGCTCTTCGACTACCGCTTCGATGTGAAGACAGGGTTCGAGCCCCGCTTCACCGACGCGGACGTGCTGCGCGTGGCGCACTGCCGGGTGCATGCGGACCGGGTCGAGCACTTCGCCCACATGCAGGAGAAGGTGTGGAATCCGGCGATGGCGGGTTCCCCGGGCATGGTGCGCGGTCTGTTCGGAGAGGCACCGGGACATGAGTTCCTGGTGCTCTCGATGTGGCAGTCCACGCAGGAGTACGGCAAGTACCGCCCGGACCGGGTGGAGCGGCTCTCGGCCAGGGCCCAGACGGACGCGGACGTGGCGGCCGTGGCCGGGGACGTCGTCGAGCTCGAGCCGTCCTGGACGGTCTGACCTGCCCGCTGCGCCGGTCCGCTCGTCAGGGGCAGGGACAGGGGGGAGCGAGCGGTTGTCGGTCCCGCGTTCTAGGGTTTTCGCATGGCACGACCCCGGCGCATCGTCCTCGTCCGGCACGGCGAGTCCGATGGCAATGCGGACGACACGGTGTACGAGAGGGAGCCCGACCATGCCTTGGCACTCACCGCCAAAGGGCGTGCGCAGGCAGCGGAGACAGGCGCACGTCTGCGGCAGCTGTTCGCCCAGGAGCGCGTCAGCGTATACGTCTCTCCGTACCGCCGTACACACGAGACGCTGGGATCCTTCGGACTCGATCCGGACCTGGTCCGGGTGCGCGAGGAGCCCAGACTGCGTGAGCAGGACTGGGGCAACTGGCAGGACAGGGACGACGTCCGGCTGCAGAAGGCCTACCGGGATGCGTACGGGCACTTCTTCTACCGCTTCGCGCAGGGCGAGTCCGGTGCCGATGTCTACGACCGGGTGGGCGCGTTCCTCGAGAGCCTCTTCCGCAGCTTCGAAGCGCCGGACCACCCGCCGAACGTCCTGCTCGTCACCCACGGTCTGACGATGCGCCTGTTCTGCATGCGCTGGTTCCACTGGACGGTGGACGAGTTCGAGGCCCTGTCGAATCCGGGGAACGGCGAGGTGCGGATCCTGCAGCTCGGAGCCGACGGCAAGTACACCCTCGACCGGCCCTTCGAGCACTGGCGGACCCCGGAGCCGTACGGGCACACCGGATAAGGTGGGGGAGCGATGATCGCTTACTCCTCTTCCGACCGGCGCCTGGAGCGCTCGCTGGCCTCGCTGCGCGGGCTGGCGGTGGGGGATGCCCTGGGCTCCCGGTTCTTCGTCCCGGCGAACTACGCCCTGCTGCAGCGAAACGAGGTGCCGGAGGGCCCCTGGCGGTGGACCGACGACACCGAGATGGCGTCCTCCGTCCTCGCGGTGCTCGCGGCACACCACCGGATCGACCAGGACGTCCTGGCCCATGCCTTCGCGACCCACCACGACCAGGAGCGGGAGTACGGCGCCTCCGTCGACCGGCTGCTCGGCCGGTTGCGGGACGGCGGGGACTGGCGGGCCCTTGCGGCCACCCAGTTCAAGGGCCAGGGATCGTGGGGGAACGGCGCGGCGATGCGCGTGGCCCCGATCGGCGCCTGGTACGCGGACGACCCCGAGCAGGCCACTCATCAGGCGGAGATCTCCGCCTACCCGACGCATCAGCACCGTGAAGCGGTCGTGGGTGCCATGGCGGTGGCGGCGGCCTCGGCGATCGTTGCGGGCTCCGACCGCCCGCCGGCCCCGGACGCACTGCTCGGCGCTGTGATCGATCTGATTCCGCGCAGCGCGGTCGGCGCCGGGCTCCGCCGCGCACGGGACATGCTCGACTACAGCGACGTGGCGACGGTGGCGGCGGTGCTCGGCTGCGGGCGGCGCACCACCGCGCACGACACCGTGCCGTTCGCCCTCTGGTCGGCCGCGCGGAACCTCGCCGACTTCGAGGCCGCCTTCTGGAGCACCGTCCGGGTCGGCGGGGACATGGACACGACCTGTGCGATCGCCGGCGGGGTGCTCGCGGCGGGTGCTGCCGGGGCGCCGCCGGAGGCATGGGTCGAGCAGACGGAGGCGCTGCCCGACTGGCTTCCCACGGCGGTGGCCTGAGGCGCCCGTCTGGCGGGATGGATGCTTCGGCGCGGTGCCGCGGCACCGCAGTGCCGCCGTACAGACCGCTGCAACGCCGTCGTCCTGCGGCGTCACGGTCGGGCCACAACGAGTCGTAGGAACGCCTTCTCCGGCGCCGCGGCGCTGTCGTGGGGCTACTCTGTGGCGTCACGCCGCCTGTTGATCATGGCGGGCGGGCACAAGAGACGCCGCTCATCGCCGGTCGTGGGGGCGCGGGGCGGTCGGGAGGGGGTCCCGTGTCAGAAGAGAAGCACGATCCGTCCGGAGCGGAGCAGGCCGACGGAGCCGAGCCGTCCGAAGCCGAGAGGTCTCCGGAGGCCGAGGAGCCGTCGGACGCCGGCGAGCGAGCGCCCGCCGCTGAACCGTCCGATGCCGCCCCGCCGGTGGGCGCCCATGCGGGATACGGCGGACGCACGGCCGCCGAGGGCCGGGGAGAGCCCCGGCACGGTGCGCGAGCGGTCGCCCGACGCGCCCCCGGCCACCGGGACAGCTGGTCCCATCCGGCCGAGGCGGGCGGATCGCACCCCACCTGGGCCGACCGAATAGCTGCCGACCCACCCGCGCCCATCCGGACGGCGACGCTCTGGGCCGCGTTCGCCACCGCCGTACTCAGCATGCTGCTGCTCGGCCCGGGAATCGCGCTCAACCTGCTGATCATTGCGGTGCCCGCAGTTCTTGCCGCGCTGTTCGCCGGGCACGCGGCCGGACGGCGTCCGCGACCGCTGACCTGGATCTGGGCAGCCGTCGGCCTCGGGCTCCTCGTCGTCCCGGCACTGCGCGACGCGGGGTGGCCGTCTTTCCTCGCCGTGGCCGCGGCCTTCGGCATGGGATCACTCGCCCTGCACGGCAGTCGTACCTGGCCGGGGGTGATCCTCAACCCGTTCGGCGTGATCGGTGCCTCGGGTTCCGCTGTCGCCTGGGCCTGGACCGGGTTGCGCGAACGCGCGGGAAGCGGACAGGGCCGCGTCGGCCCGGTGCTGCGGGCGGTGGTGGTGAGCGCGGTGCTGCTTGTCGTGTTCGGGGCCCTCTTCGCGAGCGCCGACGAAGCGTTCAGCGACCTGCTCAGTGGGCTCGTCCCGGACGCATCCGTGTCGGACGGGCCGTTGCGGGTACTGCTGTTCGCTCTAGGCGCCCTGCTGGCGCTGGCCGCGGCGCACAGCGCGGGCGCGCCGCTGAGCTGGGACAGCCTCCGGGTGCGGCCCGGCAGGCCGCGCGGCCGGCTCGAGTGGACCCTTCCCCTGGTCGTACTCAATCTGCTCTTCGGTGTCTTCAACGTCATCCAGCTCACCGTCCTGTTCGGCGGTTACGACGCCGCGCTCCGCCAGGGCCTGACCTACGCGGACTACGCCCGACAGGGCTTCTGGCAGCTGCTCGTGGCCACCCTGCTCACCCTCGTCGTGATCGCTCTGGCGTCGCGCTGGGCGCCACGGGCCCGTCGCACGCTGGTCCGTGGTGTCCTCGGCACGCTGTGCGGGATGACGCTGATCGTCGTGGCCTCGGCGCTCCGCCGTCTCGACATGTACGTCGACGCCTACGGGCTCACCCGGCTGCGGATCTCCGTGATGGCCGCGGAGATCTGGTTCGGCGTCGTGATCGTGCTGATCATCGCAGCCGGGATATGGGGAGCGCGGTGGCTGCCCCGCGCCGTCGTGGTGTCGGCTGCGGGCGGCGTCCTCGCCTTCGGTCTCGTATCCCCGGACGCGCTCATCGCGGAGCGCAATGTGCAGCGCTACCGGGACACCGGGTACTTCGACCTGCAGTACGCCAAGGGCCTGTCGGCCGATGCCGTACCGACCTTCAAGTCCCTGCCGGAGCCGCTGCGTTCATGCGCGGTGAGCGGAATCGTCGACGGGCTCGGCGCCGAGCAGAAGCCTTGGTACGCCACGAGCCTCGGGGAGGCGAGGGCGCGCCGTATCGATGCCGAGCTGCCGGCGAAGGCGGATCGTCAGGCATGTGTCGACGTGGCGGTCGACGGGCCGACGGGGTCGGAGCGCGACGCCCACTGAGTGCGGGTGGCCGGCGGGGCACGGGGTGTTCGCCGGCCACCCTCTCAGGGAGTCATCCGCCCGCCGACGGTCCTGCCACCCCGCTCAAGGCCTCCAGATCGCTCTTGCGGACCCTGATCACGAACAGAGCGGTGACCAGGGCGAGTACGGCCATCGCGACGGCCGGCACAAAGGCCGTGCCGATCCCCTCGGCGAGCACACCGCGGCCCCACGAGGAGTCCGCGGGGAACTGGTGGGTCGCGGCGAACTCGGACTTCTGGGCCGGCGTCGCGTTCGCCAGGAAGCCCGGAAGCAGGTCTTCCGCCTCATGGCGACTGGCCGTGCCGAAGACCGTGGTCAGGATCGACAACCCGAGTGAACCTCCCACCTGCTGTGTCGCGTTGAGCAGTCCGGAGGCCGCCCCTGCCTCATGTGTTGCCACTCCGGACACGGCGGTCAGGGTCAGGGTGACGAAGTTGAGGCCCATGCCGAAGCCGAAGATCATCATCGGGCCCAGTACGCCGCCCAGATAGGAGCTGTCCGCGCTGATCGTGGCCTGCCAGGCGAGCCCCACGGCGGCGATGGTGGAACCGGCCACCATGAACGGCTTCGGACCGAACACCGGGAGGAAGCGCTGCGAGAGGCCGGCGCCGACGGCGATGGCCACCGTGACCGGCAGGAACGCGAGTCCCGCCTCGATGGGTGTGTACTGCAGTACGTTCTGCACGAACAGCACGATGAAGAAGAACATGCCGAACATCGCGGCGGACAGGCTGAGCATGATCACATAGGTGCCCGACCGATTGCGGTCGAGGAACATCTTGAGCGGCGTGATGGGTTCCTTCACGCGCCGTTCGATCATCACGAACGCGGTCAGCAGGACGGCTGCCGCGCCGAAGGACCCGATGGTCGGGTCGTCGCGCCAACCCTCCTCCGACGCTCGGATGAATCCGTAGACCAGGGATGCCATCCCCAGTGTGGAGGTAAGGGCGCCGGACAAGTCGAAGCGGCCCGGATGGCGTTCGGACTCGTTGATGTACCGCGGCGCGAGGAAGGCGATCAGCAGACCGATCGGCACATTGACGAAGAGGACCCATCGCCAGTCGAGCCATTCGGTGAGCATGCCGCCCGCGAGCAGTCCGACGGCGCCACCGCCCGCCGACACCGCGGCGAACACACCGAAGGCACGATTCCGCTGTGGCCCCTCGGCGAACGTCGTCGTGATGAGGGCCAGCGAGGTGGGTGAGGCGATGGCGCCGCCGACTCCCTGCAGAGCCCGGGCGACCAGCAACTGCCAGGGCTCCTGGGCGAGTCCGCCGAGCAGCGAGGCGAAGGTGAAGAGCAGCACGCCGGCCATGAAGACCCGGCGGCGTCCGAGGATGTCACCGGCCCGGCCGCCGAGCAGCAGCATTCCGCCGAAGGTGAGTGTGTATGCACTCACGACCCAGGTGAGATCCGTGGTCGAGAAGCTGAGTGCATTCTGGATGTGCGGGAGCGCGATGTTCACAATCGTCACGTCGAGTACGACCATGAGTTGGCAGGCCGCGATGACGGTGAGTGCGATGCCGGGGCGCCCCTCCCGGCGGGCGGCTCCGGGCTTCTGATCCGGCGTTAACTGAGAGGTTGGCACTATGGATCCCCCACAAGTGTGTTAGTGAACGGCAGCGTTCACTGTCGCGCCCACGGTAGTAACTCCCCAACAGTGAACGCAAGCGTTCACTGAAGACGCCGTGTCGTGACTTGCCACACCCGTCCGCTCACGGTCAACGGAGAGTCCCTGATGGTTAGTTCGCGCGGGCAATCCCTCCCCGCTCAGCAGGCCGCCGTCCATGCGTCGAAGGCGTCCGCTTCGACTCCGTCCCGCCGGCGTGGGGCGGTGCTGAAGCGGGCGATCCTCGATGCGGCGCTCCAGCAGCTCAGCGTCGTCGGGTGGAACGCGCTGACGATGGAAGGCGTCGCGGCCCAGGCGCAGACGGGCAAGGCTGCGGTGTACCGGCGCTGGCCCTCCAAGGAGGACCTGGTGGCGGACGCGCTGTGCGCAGGCTTCCCCGAGCTTTCCGAACTGCCGGACAACGGCAGCGTGCGCGAGGACTTGATCGAACTGTGCATCGCGATGCGCGATGTCATGTACTCACCGCCCGGTATCGCGCTCCGCTCCGTCATTCACGAATGCGACGACGAATCGGCGGCACGCTTCAACGCACTGATCCTCGACGGTCTCGTACGGCCGTCCCGGCGACAGATCGGGGAGCTCGTGCAGCGCGGCATCCGGCGCGGTGAGGTGCGCCCCGGTGCGGCCGGCGAACTGGTCGGCGACGTCATCCCCGCGATCATGATGTACCGGGCCAAGATGTACGACAGTGACTGGCAGCCGGCGGAGGTCGTCCGGATGATCGACGAACTGATGGTGCCGCTGCTGGCCATGGAGCCCGGGGGGGCCTGACTCGGGGCTGCGGCGCCGCAACGGCGGCCTGGGCTCCGCGGGCGGCGGGAAGTTCCGATCCGGGGCTGGGTGTCGTCGGGCCCGGGAGGCGGCGTAATCTGAGAACGCCATGCCGTACGAAGCACCCACCCACACCGTCGAGCGCTCACTCCGCGCCACGACCGGGGCCAAGATCATTGCCGGTGTCGACGAGGTGGGGCGCGGGGCGTGGGCCGGCCCGGTCACGGTCTGCGCCGCGGTCACCGGTCTGCGCCGCCCGCCCGAGGGTCTCACCGACTCGAAGCTGCTCACCGTGAAGCGACGCACCGCCCTTGCGGAGTTGCTCACGGACTGGGTCACGTCCTTCGCGCTCGGTCACGCCTCTCCGGAGGAGATCGACGCGCTGGGCATGACCGCTGCGCTGCGGCTGGCGGCCGTGCGTGCCCTCGAAGGTCTCCCGGTACGTCCTGATGCCGTGATCCTCGACGGGAAGCACGACTACCTCGGTGATCCGTGGAAGGTTCGTACCGTGATCAAGGGTGACCAGTCCTGCATCGCGGTGGCGGCGGCCTCGGTGATCGCCAAGGTGCGGCGCGATGCCATGATGGCCGAACTGGGTGCGGACTGCGCGCCCTTCGGCTTCGCGGCCAATGCGGGTTATCCCTCGCCCGTGCACAAGGCGGCCCTCGCCGAGTCCGGTCCCACCGAACACCACCGGCTGTCCTGGTCCTACCTCGACGAGCTGCCTCGGTGGCGGCACCTGAAGAAGAACCGGGTCCCGGCGCCCCGCCCTGCCGCCGTGGAAATCGAGGGGCAGCTCGGCTTCGACTTCTGACATCATTGCCGGTCGCACTCATGTGCCACCCGCCGGTCCGACTCGCACCGGCGTTTGATAGACAACCACCCATGCCTCTCATTCCCGAGGAGCCTCAGATTCCCGAGAGCGCCCAGGGTCCCCGCACGAATGCGGCCGCCGGCCGCAGCGTGCCGACCCCTCGCCCCGTACCCGGACCGCGTCCCGCGGCGGCCCCGCCGCCCGGCCGCCCGGGTCCTGCTCGGCCCAAGCCTCCGACCCAGCGCAGTACGCGCGACTCGGCCAGGCCGGCCCCGGCCGCACCGGCTGCTCCGGCGGCCGCGTCGGCATCCGCTTCACCGCAGATCCAGTTGATCCCGGCCTCTGTCGAAGGGGCCCTTGCCGCAGCCGAGGAAGCGGTCGACCTGCTGCTCGACTCAGGGCGTGCGCCCGGCGACGTACTGGTGGTCACCACCGGTGAGTTGCATCCGTGGGCCGCGCACGAGCGGTCGTTCGGCGACAGTGCCTATTGGGCTCAGCACGACGCGCGCGACGACGTGTTCCACGCCGGTGCCGCGGACCTGGCCCGCGCTTCGGTCCGGCCCGTGGTCGTCGTCGCGTTGAACAACGGCGACGACAGCGCTGCTGCCGAGGCCTTGCCGCTCGCCCTCGGGCGGGCAAGCGCACTGCTGATCGTCTGCGGTGACCCGCAGCGGATCAACTCCGCGCTCGGCGTCGGCGTTTGACACCTCTGCCGCGCGGCCGGTCCTCCGGTCCGTGCGGCAGAGGCGGCGGGCTCGCCGCCGGTCTGTCGTTCGACCGCGCTGTCGGGCTCGTCCGCGCGGCCGTGCTGCGTCCAGGCGTGCCGAGTCCAGTCGTGTTGCGTCCAGCCGCGCTGCCTCCTGACCGGTGGGCCGCCCGTCAACTGGTCGATGTGCGATGCAATCGCTCGTTACATCGCCGTGGCGCGGCGGAAGGGCTCGACGCTCCCGCCGCCCAGCCGGCCCCGTGGCCTGTCGACTTCGGTCAGTGGCTCCCGGTGCTGCGTCGCCCCCGGGGCGGCAGTCGAGCCGTCCGCCCGGGGAAGGCCCCTCTCCGCCTGTGGTCGACGACCGCTGCGGCCCTCGCCCAAGACCCGCCAGCCGGTGCGGGTCAGCGTGATGTACGCGCCACAGCGCAAGCCGTGCAACGTGCAGGCGTCCCGCAGTCCCCACATCCAGGCGCCGTCCTCCTGTGTCCACTGGTCCTCGCCGTCCCTGCAGTAGAGGAGGACGGCTGTACGGACGGGTGTGCGGCGCCGCAGATCGTGCGGGATGACCCGCCGGAGCTGGGACAGCAGGGCGTTTCGGAACACCCAGCCGTCGGACGCAGTGGCCCGCCGGACGAACGACGCGCTCGCCCTGAGCCGTTCCTCCTGGTCGAGCACGGCCACGACCGCTGTCTGCGGCGACGGCAGATGTCGGGCGTGCAGTCCGGTGACCACCTCGCGGGGATCCCGAAGCAGCGGAATTCCGGCAGCGGCCCACTCGGCGGGCTCGAGAGATCTGGCCAGTTGGTTGCTGGAGTCGGTGGGCATCCCGAAGGACGCCGGAGGCCGAGGCCTCGACTGTCCGGCGGACGGAGCGAATCCGAAGGTCACGGTCCTCCCTTCGGCTACGCGCCCACACCTGCGGGCGGGGGTCTGACTGGGGGAACGCACCACGACACAGCCCTGCCGGGCCACGGACGAGCCACGTGGGGAGCGACTTCAATTCTCGCCGCCGTACTCGCCCGCGGCAACGAGCAATTGGCATCGTCGACCGGAATGCGTGGGTGCGCCACCAATATCCCTGCCCACGGGGCGACCTGGCGACGCCCGCCCCGCTCCGCTCACCCCTGAACTGCGAGGACCAAGGGCAACACCCCCTCAGCTCCGCTGCGCAGGAGCAGCCGGGCCGCCACGGCAAGCGTCCAGCCGGTGTCACTCATGTCGTCCACGAGCAGCACTGGTCCGCCGGGCGCCTGTCGAAGCGCCGCGGCCAATTCGTCCGGCACCTCCAGTGCGCCGTCGAGGGCGCGCAACCGCTGGGCGCTGTTGGACCGTGGGACCGGCGCCTCGAGAGCTCCAGGTGCGTACGCGAGCGATCCGAGCAGCGGCATGCGTCCTACGGAAGCGATGTGCGAGGCGAGCGAGTGGACCAGCTGCGGCCGGGCGTGGGAAGGCATGGCGACCACACCGACCGGCCGGGCTGTCGACGGCTCCGCCGTCGCCCAACCCCCGGAGCCCTTGGCCCAGTCGGCGAGCACCTCGACGACTGCCCGCGCCACGTCGTCCGGCACCGGACCGTCAGGGGTCTGGGGCGCCAGCATAGGGCGCAGCCGATTGCCCCAGCCGATGTCGGAGAGCCGCCCGAGGGCCCTGCCCGTACCCGCCTGTTCACCGGCAGGGATGCGCCCCTTCAGAGCGACTCCCACGGCAGCGAGGCCGGTGGGCCACATCTTCCGTGGCTCGAGCTCGACGCCTGCGCGCTCGAGCTCACCGCGGGCGGAGGCCAGTGCCGAGGACCCGACGTCGGCGGTGAACCGGGCGCCCTTGCAGTTGTCGCAGCGGCCGCACGGGACCGCGGCCTCGTCGTCCAGCTGACGGCGCAGGAACTCCATCCGGCAGCCGCCGGTCGTCGCGTAGTCCCGCATGGCCTGTTGCTCGGCCTCGCGCTGGCGGGCAACCCATGCGTAGCGGTCGGCGTCGTAGGTCCACGGCTGTCCGGTGGCGATCCAGCCTCCCTTGACGCGCTTGACGACGCCGTCGACGTCCAGGACCTTGAGCATCGTCTCGAGCCGGGAGCGGCGCAGCTCGACCAGTGGTTCCAGCGCGGGCAGTGACAGCGGTCGGTCGGACTGCGCCAGCACGTCGATCGTGCGGCGGACCTGCTCCTCGGGCGGGAAGGCGACCGATGCGAAATAGCGCCAGATCGCCTCGTCCTCCCGCCCGGGAAGCAGCAGGACGTCCGCGTGCTCCACGCCGCGGCCCGCGCGGCCGACCTGCTGGTAGTACGCGATCGGGGACGACGGTGAACCCAGGTGCACCACGAAACCCAGATCGGGCTTGTCAAAGCCCATGCCGAGGGCGGAGGTGGCGACCAGCGCCTTGACCCGATTCGCCAGGAGATCGTCCTCGGCCTGCTGACGGTCGGCGTTCTCCGTACGGCCGGTGTAGGACTGCACCGGGTGGCCGCGCTGGCGCAGGAAGCTCGTGACCTCCTCCGCCGCTGCCACCGTCAGGGTGTAGATGATCCCGGACCCCGGCAGATCCTCCAGGTGCTCGCCGAGCCAGGCCAGCCGGTGTGCCGCGTCCGGGAGTTGCAGCACGGACAGGCTGAGGCTCTCCCGGTCGAGCGGCCCGCGCAGCACCAGGGCGTCGGTGCCCTGCCCCGTGCCCAACTGCTCCGCGACGTCGGCGGTGACCCGGGCGTTGGCGGTGGCCGTCGTCGCCAGGACCGGTACGTCCGGCGGGAGGTCCGTGAGCATGGTGCGCAAGCGCCGGTAGTCGGGCCGGAAGTCATGGCCCCAGTCGGAGATGCAGTGCGCTTCGTCGACGACGAGCAGTCCTGTGGCGGCGGCCAGCTTGGGGAGCACCTCGTCGCGGAAATCCGGATTGTTGAGCCGCTCGGGGCTCACCAGCAGCACGTCGACCTCGCCGGCGGCGACTTCCGTCTGAACCGTGTCCCATTCCTCGGTGTTCGACGAATTGATCGTGCGGGCGTGGATGCCTGCTCTGGCTGCCGCCTCCACCTGATTGCGCATCAGGGCGAGGAGAGGGGACACGATCACCGTCGGTCCGGCGCCTCGCTCTCGCAGCAGCGCCGTCGCCACGAAGTACACCGCCGACTTGCCCCAGCCGGTGCGCTGCACGACCAGGGCTCGGCGCTTGTCGGCGACCAGGGCTTCGATCGCACGCCACTGGTCCTCGCGCAGTGCGGCGCTGCCGGTCGGGTCACCGACCAGCCGGGCCAGTACGGAGTCGGCGGCCGTGCGGAGTGCTTCGTTGCTCATGCGTCCATGCAACCCGATGGGTCGGACATCCGGCCAATGCGCTTCCGAATCTGTGGACAAGTCTGGGCATGGTCATGTCTGGGGTTATCCACAGGCATAAGCGGAATTTTCTGTTTCGGGAGAAGGTCGCCGCATGACGCATCACAACGAAGCAGCCGACTCTTCCGGCAACCACCCGATCGTTCTGCGCGGCCCGGCCGAACTGGCGGACGCGCTCCCCTACTTGATGGGATTCCATCCGGACGAGAGCGTCGTGCTCGCGGCCACGCACGGGGACGAAGGCGCACTCGGAGCCCGTGTGCGCCTTGGTCTCCCGGATTCTGCGGACGACTGGCCGGAAACGGCTGAGCAACTGGCGAACTGCCTGATCAAGAGCAGCATGCGACGCGGATCCAAGCCGGACGCCATGGTCGTGTACCTGTGCCGTGAGCCGAGTGACGGCCAGACGGGACGGCAGGTGATGGAGCATCTGCGGCCTCTCGCGGACGCGCTCGGCCACGCCTGCCGGGCCGCCGGAGTGCCGGTGCGCGAGTCGCTCTGCCTCTCGGACGGACGGTACTGGTCGTACCTCTGCCCGGACCCCCGCTGCTGCGTGCCCGAGGGCACGCCGCTGAGCGTGGCGGGGACCTCGGTCATCGCCGCGGCGGCGGCCTATGCCGGCCTCCAAGTGCGCGGCTCCATCCGGGAGATGGAAAGCAGGTACGCACCGATCGAAGGCTCTGCCGCCCAAGCGCAGGAGCAGGCGCTGGACGCCGCGGGACGCATGCTTGTGCCCCAGATTCTGGACGAGGACATCCGTCCGCGGATCGCGGAGGAGACATTGTCGGCACTCAGCAGGGCGCTGGAGCGCTTTCGGATCACAGCGCCGGCCGCGGGCCGAGTGATGGCCGACATCGGCGACGACACCCTGCTCAGCGACCGACAGGCCGCGACACTGATCATCGGGCTCCAGGACCGTACGACCCGGGACCGGGCCGCGGAGTGGATGGAGGGCCAGGACGGAAAGGCGGCGCTGCGCCTTTGGCGCTCCCTTGCCCGACGCTGTGCAGGGGCATACGCGGAGCACGCGACGGCTCCGCTGACTCTGGCCGGCTGGGTCGCCTGGTCATTGGGGGACGAGATCGAGGCCCGCGCCGTTCTGTGCATGGCGCTGCGGCTCGCCCCGGACTACACGTTCGCCCGTCTGCTGCACCACGCGATCATGGAAGGGCTCGATCCCGAGGCGGTGCGGAAGTGCCTCCGGGAGAGCCGCCGGGGCACTGCGCCGCAGGGCGAAGCACCTGGAGCGACTGCCGTCGCGGGCGCCGACACGAGCCAGGAGACAGACAGCGGTGCGGCCGATCTGTGCGTGCAACGGGGGGCTGGTGAGGAGCAGCGCAGCACTGCACCTTCCGTTCGGCAGGAGCCGAGCTCGGCTCCTGTGCCGAAGCCGCTCATTCCGAGGCAGCGACGGTCCACTTCTCACCGCACCGCGAGCGGAGCGTGGGGTGGGGACCGGACACGCCGCCCGCGGACGGCACGCGGCGATGTGCGCTCGCCCGGCTCCAAGGGTCCGGGCAGGCCAGTCGGACGTGACCGTCGTTCGGGTACACCGGGCTCGCGGGGTAGGCGATGAGCCTCTGGGTCCCGGCTCGTTGGCTCGGACGGTGGCACCGCAGGCGGAGGAATAGAGCTTCCGTTCCCAGCGCCACGGCCGGTCGATCCGTGGCGGCCGACACCGGAGATGCCCTGCCAGCGGCCGGTGTGCGGTACGTAGCGCGCCGTGGTCGCGGGACGCAGCGGCCGAGCCGTGCCTGCCGGGACGTGGGAGGCACTCACCGCCCGCACCGCACTCACCGCCGGGTGGTTCGCGGAAGTCGGTGGCTTCGGCGCGACCGCCTGCCGGAGTCCGGGTACGGAGAGAGGTCCCCACGGAGTACCGAGGTCGGAGTTGTCGATGCGGAGGCACGAGTGAGACAACAGGCGCCAGCGAGGGCGGACTTGAGACGAGGCGTCGCTCCGTCAACCGGACCGGCGGCGCCACGAACACGACACGAAGGGCGTGTCCATGCGCCGGTGCCGCCGCGAGAGTTCGACGCACGACCTGCGGAAACCCGGGCGGTGCGCACCCGGAGTCGGCGCGAGCACCACGTGCACCGTCCGTCCGCCGCGCCATCGGCCTCCGTGACAGGCAGGAAGCGCCGCGCCGGCTCCCCTCGGAAGCCCGCTTCGCCCCGGTTCGACGTGCCGGCCATGCACGATGCCCTGATCGGCGTCGCCCTGCCCCGCCTCTTCATCGGGGCAGGGCACGGTCAGATCGACGGCGCCGGCCTCGATGGTTTCTACGGACATGGCAGACGGCTGCTCTCCCGCTGCCACTTGCGGGTGGCGGGGCGCGAGCCGACGCCGCTCCGGGCCGGGATGGTGCGGGCCGACCGGGCCGCGTTCTTCGGCCTGGTCAATGTTCCGGACGACCCCGACCCGATCTTGACAGTGGAGCGCACCAGGGTGGCGTCCGGGAGAGAGCGGATCGCTCTGCGCAGCACAGCGCAACGAACCCTCCGCGTGCCGGTGGAGCTCTCGTTGAGTACGGACCTGGCGGACATCGAAGCGCTCGCGGAGGGCATCGGAGGCGAGAGCGTGCCGGCTGCGGTGTGTGCTTCAGGACTGCGTTGGTCATCCCGCGACGGGGACGCGGTGGTAGAGGCCGACCCACGGCCGCACGACGTATTGGCCAGGGCCGGACTCTTGCACTGGGACCTCGAACTGCGTCCGGGCGAGGACTTCGTGATCGACCTGAGAGTGCGGCGCTACGCAGACAGCCGCGCACTGACGGGTCGGTCCGATGCAGCGGGTCTCACAAGTGCCGTGTCCGTGGCACATACTGCGCAAGGCTCAGGCCCAGTCCGCCGTGCCGGACGGTCGAGTCGGCAGACCTCTGCAGCACCTGGAGGCCCGCTCGTACGGGAGCGGACGGGCCGAGCGATCGTCCCGGTTGTCACGCGGCCGGGACCGCGGAGACTCCTCTCGGGCGCCGAGGCGATCTGCAGCGACCCGCGAGCATCCCGCATGCTGCGGACCTGCCTGCAGGACCTGCGGGGACTGCTGGTTCCTGACCTCGAGCACGCGGGGGAGACGTATCTGGCCGCCGGAGTCCCGTGGCGTTGCGGCCTCTCACCGGGTGTGGCGGCATCCGCAGCACGGATGTGCCTGCCGCTGGGGACGGAGCTTGCAGTCGGTACGTTACGGACGTTGGCCAGAGCTCAACATCGGGGCTCGGGGCGGCAGTCCGGGCTGGTGCTCGCACCGCGGACGGATCCGGCGTCGGGTATGCGACTGCGGGCGACGGCGCACGAGCTCGAGGCCACGCTGCTATTCCCCGTGCTTCTCGCGGAGGCCCGCCGCTGGGGACTGGCGGATCGCGACGCGGCACCGCTCGTCCCGGCCGCGGAACGATGCCTCGACTGGTTGCGACGAGCCGTGGGCGACGGCCTCTACGTCCCCGACCCAGGTCCGCGCGTGCTGTTCCGCGCCGCGACACAGGCGCACGCACACCGGGCTGCGCTCCTGGGCGCCGACCTCCTCGATGCCTACGGTCGACCGGGCGCCGAGTCCTGGCGGCAGTGGGCCCGACAGTTGCGCAGTTCGTTTCGCCTGGACTTCTGGGCCGCGGGCCGCGACGGAGGACGGCCCGTCACGTGTCTGACCGAGGACGGTCGGCGCAGCGTCTCGCTGAACAGCACGACGGCGCATCTTCTGGACCCCGGTCTGTCCGCGGCGGGCGAGTTCGCGCCCGGCCTCCTGGACGAGGCACAGACCGTCAGGCTGGCGCAGTTGATCAGCGGGCCCGTCATGAATTCGGGGTGGGGGATCCGCAGCCTCGGAGCGACGGAGCGCGGCTTCAGTCCGCTCGGCCGCCGCACCGGCGCGGTGCACCTGCACGACACGGCAGTGGCGGCCGCAGGGCTGGCGGCCGTCGGTCGGGACGCGGATGTTGCCGCGCTGATCGAGGGCACCTTGCGTGTCGCCGACGCCTTCGGCCACCGGCTGCCCGACATCGTCGGTGGATATCAGCGCGTACGCCGCAGCGCCCCCGTGCCGCATCCGGCAGCGTGCAGACCGGCTGCCACGGCTGCCGCCGGGGCGCTACACATACTGACCGCCCTGATCGGGGTCCGGCCGGACGCCCCGGCCGGCACGGTGACCCTGCGGCCTCTGCGCAGCACTCCTCTGGGCGACCTGACCCTGACGGGACTCGTGTTTGCCGGCGGTGCGTTCACGGCACGAGTCAACGCTCAAGGGCTGGCCATGGTGGAGGAGGTGGAGCCCGGGATGCGCCTGCGGACCTGATCGGCGGGCGTCGATCTTCCTGCCGAAGGGACTGTTTATCGTCAGGCAGACGACTATGATCGCGGCATGTCGCCCTACGACCCGTCGGCCTTTCCGCCCTTCGCCGTCACCGTCGACCTGGTGGTGCTGACCGTTCGCCGGCACGAGCTGTGTGCACTGGCCGTACGCAGGGGGGAGCCGCCGTTCCAGGGGCGCTGGGCGCTGCCCGGCGGTTTCGTCCGGGACGACGAGGACCTGGCTGCCGCGGCGGCGCGCGAGCTCGTGGAGGAGACGGGCCTGCAGGTCCACGACACCGACGCCTCGGTGCCCTCGGCGGGCAACGACGCCCACCTTGAGCAACTCGCCACCTACGGTGATCCGAAACGCGACCCCCGGATGCGCGTGGTCAGCGTCGCGCACCTGGCGCTCGCTCCCGACCTGCCGGCACCGACGGCAGGTGGCGACGCGCACAGTGCCCGCTGGGCAGCGGTGGAGACCTTCCTCGGGCAGACGGGGGACGGTGCGGGCGCTCTTGCCTTCGATCACGGTCAGATCCTCGCCGACGGCGTGGAGCGGGCACGTTCCAAGATCGAATACTCCTCGCTCGCCACGGCGTTCTGCCCCTCGGAGTTCACGGTGGGGGAGCTGCGCCGGGTCTACGAGGCGGTGTGGGGCGTAGTACTGGACCCGCGCAACTTCCACCGCAAGGTCACGGGCACTCCGGGTTTCCTGGTGCCCACCGGAGGGACGACCACTCGCCAAGGCGGGCGGCCGGCACAGCTGTTCCGAGCCGGCGGGGCCACGCTCCTCAACCCGCCGATGCTGCGTCCCGAAGTGTGAGCGCGGCGGCCACACCCGCTGCCCGGCCCCTGCCCGAATTGCCGGAAACATCGCGTTATCTTGCTGGAGTACCTACGGGATTCCCTACGTCCCGCGAGAGAAGCGATGATTCAGGCCACTGGACTGACCACTCACACCCGACAGGGCAAGCCGCCCACCGTCGACGACGTCTCCTTCGAGGCGCGGGCCGGCCGTGTGACGGCGCTGCTCGGTGCCGCGGGGTCGGGCACCGGGGTTGCGCTGCGGCTCATGCTCGAGCTGCAACCCGGCCGAGGCGTCACGTACTTCAGAGGGCGTCCGCTGCACCGCATCGCGCATCCGTCGCGCGAGGTGGGTGTGCTGCTGGGGCAGGTGCCGGGGCATCCCGGACGCTCCGTCAGAGGGCAACTGCGCATGCTGTGCGCGGCCGTGGGTGTGCCGGCACTCAGGGCGGACGACGTGCTCGAGGCCACGGGGTTGGTCAGCCTGCGCGACGAGCGGCTCGGCACCCTCTCCCGTGGTCTTGACCGTCGTCTCGGGCTGGCCTGCGCCTTGTTGGGCGATCCGCACACGCTGGTGCTCGACTCGCCCGCGGACGGACTGGCGCCGCGCGAAGCGGCTTGGCTGCACGGTGTGTTGCGGGCTTACGCGGGACAGGGCGGGACGGTGCTGTTCACGACGGCCGACGCCAAGGAGGCGGCTCGGGTCGCGGACCACGTCGTGACGTTGGAGCGCGGCAGGATCGTCGGTGACCAGGCCGTCGAGGACTTCGCCCGCACCAGACTCCGACCGAGGGTCGCGGTGGCTTCGCCGTATGCGGCACGGCTTGCCGCGCTCCTCGCCAAGGAGGCACGGATCGGGCGTCGTTCGGTGGAGGTCGCGCGGGAGGGGGGCAATCACCTGTCGGTGTACGGGAGCAGTTGTGCGGCTGTCGGCGATGTGGCGTTCAGGCACGGCGTGCTGATCCATCGACTCGCCGACGAGACAGGTGACTCGGGCCCACCGGCGTTGCCGGAGCCTCCCGCGGAGAGCCACGCGACCGGCAGCGGTACGGACGCCAGCGACGGCGGTCCCGACAGCGACACCGCGGTACTTCCCGCATCGCAGTCGGCCGCGGACGAATCCGCGGGCACCGACGCCGAGTCGACGCCACCCACTGAACCCCGTGCCGTCGCGCGGCCCGTCACCCAGGAGCAAGGGCTCTCGCCACTCCCTCCGCCCATCTCCGTACGGTCGTCGAGGGCGCCCCTGCGTCCCCTGCGATACGAGGTGCGACGGCTGACGGGGGTGCGTACCGGGCTCCTGGTGGCCTTGTCGGCGCTGGTGGTGTCGGTTCTGACGGCGGTCGTCCTGGCGAGGACCGGCCATACTCCGTTGCCTCGGCTGCTGGCGGCCTGGCACTTCGAGATGCCGCTGCCGCCCGCCGCTCTGGGCGCGGGCCTGTTGGGCGCCCTGTCCTTCGGCGACGAGTTCCGGCATCCCGCACTGGCCGTGGACCGGGGGACCGTGCCGCGCAGGATCGGCCTGCTGCTGGCCAAGCTCCTCGTCTCCGCGGTCACGGCCGTGATCCTCGCGGCGGTCACGCTCGTCACGGACCGAGCGGTCCTCCAGCTCGTCTATGGCGACCAGATGACGGTCCTGCCCGACAACTGGCCCTCCCTGCTGACCGGTTGGATCGCCCTCGCAGTCGGATGTGCCTGGGCAGGGGTGCTGGCGGCAGGAGTGTTCCGGTCGACCGCAGCAGGATTGGCGGCTGTGCTCGCCGTTCCGGTCGCCCTGGTGCCGGCCGTGCAGAAGCTGCTCGCCGGTCCCGCCGTACATTCCGCCGCCGGCCTCCCGGAGCGACTGCGGGAGCTCGCCCTGGTGCCCTGGCCCGCGGGTGGAAATCACTACGTGGCCGCTGTCGTGCGAATGCTGACTCAACCGGTGGGCGGGGCGCTCCTCTTCAGCCTGTGCGCCCTCCTCGTCGCCTACGTTCTGACCGCGCTGAGGCCGCGACCGCGGGCTCGTCAGTAAGCGGTGCCGACGGTCCGTCGGCGGGGTCGATGCGCGGGTGTCGACCGAGGCCTGCCGCCCAGCGACGGAACCACATTCCCCGGGCCGTGAACGGAACTTGGCTCGAGCGAATCTCAACTTCCGATTACCGTGGACAGTTGCCTGAAAAAATGTCGGATTCGTCACGATAAGGCGTCAATTGCGGCAAGGTAAGCGATCACCCTTTCGTGTGCTTTTCACCAAAGACCTCAAGGGGGTTGGAGGCGGCGCCGACAAATGATCCGTGAGTACCCTTGCGCACACCATGATGACCACCGCCCGTTCCGCCGACTCAGGGCTCGCCGGCCCGGGCGAACTCGACCGCTATCCCTATGCAGAACCGTCCGCGGCGGGACGCGTCTCGGCGCCCTCCTGGGAGGGGGCGGAGTCCGATCTGGGACGGGTCGGCCGACGCCCGGCAGGCAGTCGCGGCCGCGGACTGCACGGCCAACTCGTCCAGCAGCTGGGGCAGATGATCGTCTCGGGCGACCTCGGGGCGGACCGTCCGCTCGTCCCCGAAGAGATCGGCCAGCGATTCGAGGTGTCCCGGACGGTGGTCCGGGAATCCCTCCGCGTCCTCGAGGCCAAGGGCCTGGTCAGCGCCCGGCCCAATGTGGGCACCCGGGTTCGCCCGGTCAGCGACTGGAATCTGCTCGATCCCGACATCATCGAATGGCGCGCCTTCGGCCCGCAGCGCGACGACCAGCGACGCGAGCTCAGCGAACTGCGCTGGACGATCGAGCCGCTGGCCGCGCGCCTCGCCGCGGGCCATGGCCGCGAGGACGTCCAGCAGCGCCTCGCCGACATGGTCGACATCATGGGCAGGTCGCTGGACGCCGGTGACGCGATCACGTTCTCCCGAGCGGACGCGGAGTTCCACTCGCTGCTGATCCAGGTCGCCGGCAATCGCATGATGGAGCACCTGTCCGGCATCGTCTCCGCCGCCCTCCACGTCTCCGGCGGTCCGGTCACGGGCTGTGACCGCCCGACGGACTCCTCGCTCGCCCACCACGGCCGCATCGTGGACGCTCTCGCATCGGGCGACGGTGCTTCGGCCGAAGGGGCGATGCGGCAACTGCTCACCGCGCTCCCGGATGTCGACCGCGTGGTGCCTGGGCCGCGCGAAGTGCCCGCGCCGCGCGAGCACTGACCTCCGAGACGCGTCCCTCTGTCGGTGCCCGTGCCGTACCGGACTCCGTGCCGAGTCGCCGGTTCCTCCTCGGACCCGGCGACTCGCGTATGGGGGCCAGCTGTTCGTAAATGTCGAGCACTGACCGTTTTAAGCGGTTACGAGGTGTGACTCGGGCCACGCGTATTGGGCGTAACGCTCTTCGAGATAGCGCGATGACCTAAGAGGCGACAGTCGAGGAGGGAATACAGCAGCCGTTCACGGCGCTGTGCAGCTCTGACGCCCCGCCCGTGCCGTCGGCCATCCCCAGTCGGCGGTCATCGGTTCCGGTTCCATGAGGACGGGGCCGGAAGCCGTTTCCATCGTTCCGAGAGGTTGTTCGTGTCGGCCAGCACATCCCGTACGCTCCCGCCGGAGATCGCCGAATCCGAGTCTGTCCTGGCGCTCATCGAGCGGGGAAAGGCCGAGGGGCAGATCGCCGGCGACGACGTGCGTCGAGCCTTCGAAGCTGACCAGATTCCGGCCACTCAGTGGAAGAACGTTCTGCGCAGCCTCAACCAGATCCTCGAGGAAGAGGGTGTGACTCTGATGGTCAGTGCCGCGGAGTCGCCGAAGCGCCCCCGTAAGAGCGTCGCAGCGAAGAGTCCGGCGAAGCGCACCGCCACCAAGACCGTCGCCGCCAAGACGGCCACGGCGAAGAAGGCGACCGCCACCGCGCCCGCGACCGCATCCGACGCCCCGGTCGAGGAGACCGAGGCGGCCGCTCCGGCGAAGAAGGCCGCCGCCAAGAAGGCCCCGGCCAAGAAGGCGACGGCGAAGAAGACCGTCGCGAAGAAGACCGCGGCCAAGAAGACCGCGGGCAAGAAGGATCTCGACGAGCTCGTCGAGGGCGACGAGGCCGTCGAGGAGACGGCAGCCGCGCCGGCCAAGCCCGGTGAGGAAGAGAGCGAGGAGACCGGCGAGGCCAAGGGTTTCGTCCTCTCCGACGACGACGAGGACGACGCGCCGGCGCAGCAGGTCGCGGTCGCCGGAGCCACCGCCGACCCGGTCAAGGACTACCTGAAGCAGATCGGCAAGGTCCCGCTGCTCAACGCGGAGCAGGAGGTCGAGCTCGCCAAGCGCATCGAGGCCGGCCTCTTCGCCGAGGACAAGCTGGCGAACTCGGACAAGCTGGCTCCCAAGCTCAAGCGCGAGCTGGAGATCATCGCCGAGGACGGCCGCCGCGCCAAGAACCACCTACTCGAGGCCAACCTCCGCCTCGTCGTCTCCCTGGCCAAGCGGTACACGGGCCGCGGCATGCTCTTCCTGGACCTGATCCAGGAGGGGAACCTGGGCCTGATCCGCGCAGTCGAGAAGTTCGACTACACCAAGGGCTACAAGTTCTCGACGTACGCGACCTGGTGGATCCGGCAGGCGATCACGCGCGCGATGGCCGACCAGGCCCGCACCATCCGCATCCCGGTGCACATGGTCGAGGTCATCAACAAGCTCGCGCGTGTGCAGCGGCAGATGCTCCAGGACCTGGGCCGCGAGCCCACGCCCGAGGAGCTCGCCAAGGAACTCGACATGACTCCCGAGAAGGTCATCGAGGTCCAGAAGTACGGCCGTGAGCCGATCTCCCTGCACACTCCGCTGGGCGAGGACGGCGACAGCGAGTTCGGTGACCTCATCGAGGACTCCGAGGCGGTCGTTCCGGCCGACGCGGTCAGCTTCACCCTCCTTCAGGAGCAGCTGCACTCGGTGCTCGACACCCTCTCGGAGCGCGAGGCCGGCGTCGTCTCCATGCGCTTCGGTCTGACCGACGGCCAGCCGAAGACGCTCGACGAGATCGGCAAGGTCTACGGCGTGACGCGTGAGCGCATCCGCCAGATCGAGTCGAAGACGATGTCGAAGCTGCGCCACCCGTCCCGCTCCCAGGTCCTGCGCGACTACCTGGACTAGACGGCAGCCACCCGGCCGCGCACACCGGCCGGACACACCATCAGGTGACGATCGGTCACCCGCCGCGCCACAGGGCCCGGACTCCTCCTCGGGAGTCCGGGCCCTGCGCTGTGCGCGCATGCGCGCCCGCCTGCCCTCGACGACGCTGAGTGTGCCTTTACAACCCAGTGTGAGGAGAGCGCATGCGTCGCCGTCCCTTCGCAGGTACGGAGTCGAGTACGCCAATGAGTACGCCACCGGGGTCGTGGCCGGGGACGCTGGGCCTGCTCGCGACGGTCACAGCAGTCATCGCCCCGCTGGTGGCACCGTCCCCCGCCGCGGCGGACAGCGTGATCGTCGGTGGGCGGCCGGTCCAGATCGCGGATCATCCCTGGACCGTCGCGGTTGCCAGCCGTGACCGGTTCGGAGGTACGCGGTCCGGCCAGTTCTGCGGTGGGGCGGTGATCGGGACGCGCACCGTACTCACCGCGGCGCACTGCATGGGGCAGGACGTACTGGGCGTACCGCACGGTGAGGTGCGGGACCTACGGGTGATCTCCGGGCGCGCCGACCTCCGCAAGAAGGACGGACGGGAGCTGCCCGTACGTGACGTCTGGATCGATCCCGAGTACGACTCGTACACCAATGCCGGTGACGTGGCCGTGCTCACGCTGGACGCGGATCTGCCGCGGTCCGCGGCGGTTCCTCTGGCGGAGAAGGCCGAGGACGAGGCGTACCGGGCGGGTACACCGGCGGACGTTCTCGGCTGGGGGGACACCAGCGGAGCGGGCGACTACGCGTCGCTGCTGCGGGCCGCCAGCGTGAAGGTGCTGCCGGACAGGTCCTGCGAAGAGGCGTACCCGGGCACGGCGGACGGCACGTATGAGAAGACGTCGATGCTCTGCGCGGGTGAGGAGGAGGGTGGCCGGGACGCCTGCCAGGGCGACAGCGGCGGACCGCTGGTGGCACGCGGGCGGCTCATCGGCCTGGTCTCGTGGGGCAGTGGCTGCGGGAAGGCGGGGAGTCCCGGCGTGTACACGCGGATCTCCGACGTGGTGCGCCGGAATCCTGAGACGGCCCGCGGCACCAGCCCGTCCTCCACGCGGGAAGACGACGGCGGGCTCGGCGAACCGGGCGACGGGAGGGAAGACGATCCAGCCGGGAACGACGGCTCCGCGACCCCGCCCGACGACGGTCCGCAGGAATCGGGCTCGCCTCGTCCGCCCGCCGAGGAACCGCCGGGTGAGCCTGAGGCTGCTCGGGAGTCGCCGCCCCCTGGGGGCCCGCAGGACGAAGGCTCGCCGGAGCGGCCGTCCCGCGAGCGGGAAACGAGCCGGCCCACGGAACACCGGCTGTCGCCGGCCCCGGAAGATCCGTCACCGGCAGCGACGGAGGCGGTCCAGCAGGAGCAGCAGGGAAGTCGCCCGCAGGCGGACGGCGGCGACGCGTCGCCCGGCGCAGCCGCTCAGGACGGCACGGGTCGGAGCAGCGACGGCGCTGCAGCCGGGTCGGGTGCTGCGGAGCGTGCGGAGGCGCCACGGGCCGGGGCGCCGGTGGCAGGCCGTGCTGGGGTCGGCAGGCGCTGACCGGTCCGACCGGCGACAAGCAGGCATGAGAACGGGCGGTGGCTCCTGGTGGATCCAGGGACACCGCCCGTTGACCGGCCTGGCCGGTCCGAGCTCGTCGTGGTGCGAGGCGTCAGCGATCCTCGTCGTTTGCAGGCACGGCCGTGAGCCGCTCTGTCTCGTCCTGTATCTCAGCGGCGATCTTCTTGAGTTCCGGCTCGAACTTGCGGCCGTGGTGGGCGCAGAAGAGCAGTTCACCGCCGCTCAACAGGACGACGCGCAGGTATGCCTGGGCGCCGCAGCGGTCGCACCGGTCTGCGGCCGTCAGCGGGGTCGCGGGGGTCAGAACAGTAGTCACGTCGCCTCTTCTCTAGCTCGACGAGCTGTCGTACCAGGGTCAACATCCAACCAGCCCCAAAACGTTCCCGCTCGTGGCATTCCCTCGAAAATTCTTTCCGAGGCGGCTGTCTGCTGCCGGTTGGCGGCGAATGTGCCGTATTACGTGGCTTACGGTTTTCGCTTGGTCTGCCGAGTTCGTATGTCGAATGGGTTGTGGATCATCTTTGGCCCTCCCAGCCAGGAGCGGCTGGTTGTTCATGAGGACGTGCCCGGAGCCTAAATGGTTCATGCCTGCTTGGGAACGTGATATCCGCATCACCCCATCGAGGGATCGAACACCCATGCGACCGTGGACTAGTCTGAGCGCAGACGAGGGTGGCGGTACATCGGCTCTACCAGGCCTCGGTACCCTCTGACCGGCGACCGACGCCGGACCCTGTTCACTGGGGCCCTCATCAGAATTCAGCGAGGAGCGAAACGCGTGACCGCCGAGACGTCCGTGCCGTCCACTGCGCTGCTGACCGGAGCAGACCGGGACGGCTCCAACTACACCGCGCGGCACCTTCTCGTCCTCGAGGGACTGGAAGCCGTCCGCAAGCGCCCCGGCATGTACATCGGGTCGACGGACAGCCGCGGACTGATGCACTGCCTGTGGGAGATCATCGACAATTCCGTCGACGAGGCGCTGGGCGGCTACTGCGACCGCATCGACGTGATCCTGCACGACGACGGCTCCGTCGAGGTCAGGGACAACGGCCGGGGCATCCCCGTCGATGTCGAGCCCAAGACCGGCCTCTCGGGTGTCGAGGTCGTGATGACCAAGCTGCACGCCGGAGGCAAGTTCGGCGGCGGTGCGTACGCCGCCTCCGGAGGCCTGCACGGCGTCGGCGCATCCGTGGTCAATGCGCTGTCCGCGCGCCTCGACGTCGAGGTGGACCTGCGCAGTGCCACGCACTCGATCAGCTTCCGGCGCGGGGTTCCCGGACAGTTCTCGAAGGAGGGTCCGGACGCCCCCTTCGAGGCCTCGAGCGGCATGGTGAAGGGCAAGCGGATCCCGAAGACCCGTACCGGCACCCGGGTGCGGTACTGGGCGGACCGGCAGATCTTCCTCAAGGACGCCAAGCTCTCGCTCGAGACGCTGCATCAGCGCGCCCGGCAGACGGCTTTCCTGGTCCCCGGCCTGACCATCGTCGTCCGGGACGAGCGCGACCTCGAGGGCATCGGGAAGAGCGAGGAGACCTTCCGTTTCGACGGCGGGATCAGCGAGTTCTGCGAGTTCCTCGCGCAGGACAAGGCGATCTGCGACGTCCAGCGGCTCTCGGGCCAGGGCACCTTCAAGGAGACCGTGCCCGTCCTCGACGAGCACGGGCACATGACGCCGACCGAGGTGACACGGGAGCTGGGCGTCGACATCGCGCTCCGATGGGGCACGGGGTACGACACCACGATCAAGTCCTTCGTCAACATCATCGCCACCCCCAAGGGCGGCACCCACGTCAGCGGCTTCGAGCGCTCCCTGGCCAAGACGGTGAACGAACAGCTCCGGGCCCAGAAGGTGCTCCGCGTCGCCGAGGACGACATCGTCAAGGACGATGCCCTCGAAGGTCTCACCGCAGTGGTCACCGTGCGCCTCGCCGAGCCGCAGTTCGAGGGGCAGACGAAGGAGGTGCTCGGCACCTCGGCGGCCAACCGCGTCGTGGCGAACGTGGTGGCGAAGGAGCTCAAGGCGTTCCTGACCTCGACCAAGCGGGACGCCAAGGCACAGGCGCGAGCGGTCCTGGAGAAGACGGTCGCCGCCGCCAGGACGCGTATCGCCGCCCGCCAGCACAAGGAAGCCCAGCGCCGTAAGACGGCACTCGAGTCGTCCTCCTTGCCGGCGAAGCTCGCCGACTGCCGCAGTGACGACGTCGACCGCAGTGAACTCTTCATCGTCGAGGGCGACTCGGCGCTCGGTACGGCGAAGCTCGCCCGGAACTCCGAGTTCCAGGCCCTGCTCCCCATCCGGGGCAAGATCCTCAATGTCCAGAAGGCATCTGTCTCGGACATGCTCAAGAACGCCGAGTGCGGGGCGATCATCCAGGTCATAGGAGCGGGGTCGGGCCGCACCTTCGATCTCGACACGGCTCGCTACGGAAAGATCATCCTGCTCGTCGACGCCGATGTCGACGGTGCGCACATCCGCATTCTGCTGCTGACCCTCTTCCAGCGGTACATGCGGCCGATGGTCGAGGCAGGACGGGTGTTCGCGGCCGTTCCGCCGCTGCATCGGATCGAGCTCGTGCAGCCCAAGAAGGGCCAGGACAAATACGTCTACACGTACTCGGACAACGAACTGCGCTCGACCCTGCTCGAGTTCGAGCGCAAGGGCATCCGCTACAAGGACTCGATCCAGCGGTACAAGGGCCTCGGTGAGATGGACGCCGACCAGCTCGCGGAGACGACCATGGATCCGAGGTTCCGCACCCTGCGCCGGATCAACATCAGTGATCTGGACTCCTCCGAGCAGGTCTTCGACCTTCTGATGGGGAACGAGGTCGCGCCCCGCAAGGAGTTCATCACCAGCTCGGCGGCCACCCTCGACCGCTCGCGCATCGACGCCTGAGGCGTCCTTCCGCACTCCGGGGCCGAGAGCCGGGAGCGGCCCGGAGACGTCTGCACCCCTGGGTGGAGAGAAGATCCACCCAGGGTCCACCCCGGCTCCGATCCGCCGGACGCCGCGCATCTCTAACGTCGAAGACATCAACGTCGACGCTCGTGGAGGTGCGTGATGTCGCAGGGATTTGTCCTGGTCGCGGGGCTGGGTCTCGCTGCCTGGCTGCAGTTCAGGCCGCAGCGCCTGAGTGCCGAGTTCATGCACGGCTGGCTGTTGCCCGCCGCCCTTGTACTCGCGGCCGTACGCGGGGGCGGACCCGTGGATTCAGGCCGGCCGTCCTTGTCGGTGCTGCTCCTGGTGGCGGGATCGGTCACCGGGCTTGTGGCCGGAGGGCTTTGGGCGCGGACCAGTGACGTCTGGGTCGACCTCTCAGGGGCGGCGTGGAGCCGCGCCCGCGGCCGTACGGCTCTTGTGTGGGCCGGGGCCGTGGCGGTCGGGGCCGGCCTTTCGGGTATCACAGTGCTTGCGGGAGTCCAGCAGGGGGCCGAAGCGGCCATGCTCGCTCTTGCCGCTGCCCTCGTCGCCCGTACGGCAGTTGTCGCCTTGCGGGCCGGGCCGTGGCGCGGTTCGGGTGGCCGGGCGGCGGCGGCCTGAGTGGCGGTGCGTGTGCGGAACGGAGTACGGCCGTCCGAGGACGGAGGGGGCAGGAGCATGGCCGGCATGGACTGGGGGCGGTGGGTCGAGTGGCCCTCGCCCGAGGCGCTCTCGAGAGTGGGTGTGCCACGGGCGAGGAGAGCACTCGATGTGCTGCTGCGGGCAGGGTTGGCCCTGTGGCTCCTGGTGAGTGCGTACGAAGCGCATCTGTCGCGGGGAGCCGGCCAGATCGTCGTGCTGGGCGTGGCAGGGGCCTGTGTCGTTGCGGCGGCTCGATTTCCACGGGCCACTCGGGAGAATCGGTGGGGCCTTTCCTGCGCCCTGCTCTCCGTCCTCGGCGCAGCCGGTGTGGTCGGTCACCTGGCCGGGGCACACGAACCGGTGATCCTGGTGTGGATCACCGCGGCAGTGCTCGCCATGTCGCGGATGCCGCCGGTGGCCGGGGTGGCGGCGCAACTGTTGTTCCTGGCAGCGCTGTTGATGATCACGAGGGACAGCCTCGTGGAGGTCCTGATGAGCGCCGGGGCGGTGGCGCTCCTCGGATTCACGCTGCGCCTCGACGAGCAGGCCCGGGGCACGGGATACCGGTTGCTGGCTCAGGAGCGGGACATCCGCGCTGCCGAGTCCATGGCGGCGGCGCTGGGGGAGCGGGCCAGGATCGCCCGAGAGATCCACGATGTGCTGGCGCACAGCCTGTCCGCGCAGACCGTGCACCTGGAGGCCGCCAGATTGCTGATAGAGCGCGACGCAGCGCGCGAGCAGATACTCGAACGGGTGGTGGCAGCGCGTGCGATGGCGCGGGAGGGGCTCGCGGAGACACGGCAGGCGCTGTCCGCGCTGCGCGGTGAAATGGTCCCCGTGGACGAGTACTTGCACGAGATCGCGGCGGCGGACGGCGCCCGCGTGGAAGTGGCAGGTGAGCCCAGGTCACTGGAGGCAGAGGTGTCCCAGGCGTTGCGGCGCGTCGCGCAGGAGGCCCTGACGAACGCCCGCAAGCATGCACCCGGCGCGAGTATCCAGGTGCGGCTCGGATACGAGCACGGCGAAGTCACGCTGGAGGTCAGGGACTCCGGGCGCACGCGGGACGAGGCGCCGCTCGGGGAAACAGGTTCGGGCTACGGTCTCCTCGGGATGAGAGAACGGGCAGAGTTGCTCGGCGGCGCCTTCGAGGCGGAGCCGGAGGGGGAGGGATTCGTGGTGCGGCTGCGAGTGCCGGCATGACAGCACGTGTGGTGGTCGTCGACGACCAGACGGTGGTGCGCGAGGGCATCGTGATGATCCTCGGCATGATGGAGGGCATCGAGGTGGTCGGATCGGCGGGCGACGGCGACGAGGCGGTGGCCCTGGTCGGTCAACTCGCCCCGGACGTCGTACTGATGGACCTCCGCATGCCGCGCTGCGACGGGGTCACCGCCACCCGGCGCATCCGTGAGCAGTACCCGGACACCCAGGTCGTCGTCCTCACGACATACATCGACGACGAGTCGCTCTTCCCTGCGCTCCGGGCGGGTGCCCGTGGCTATCTGACAAAGGACGCGGGCGGAGACGAGATCGTCCGTGCGGTGCAGGCGGTTCTCTCGGGCCAGGCCGGACTTGCCCCACAGATCCAGCGACGGCTCCTCGAGCGGCTCTCCGAGCCCTTCGCCCAGCCGCTGCCGCCGCAGGAGCTTCCGGACGGCCTGACGGGGCGTGAGGGCGAGGTACTCGGCCGCATCGCCGAGGGGCTCACCAACGCAGAGATCGCACGGGCCCTGCATGTGTCCATGGCCACGGTGAAGACGCATATCAACAACATCTTCGCGAAGACGGGAGTGCGGGACCGGGCCGGTGCCGTGCGCTACGCGTACCGCCACGGAGTGGGGTTGCCGCCCGGGAAGCGAGTCACCTGATGGAGTGAAGAGCACCGAGAGGAGAGTCCTGGATCTTCCCGGTCTGTCCATCCTTGGGCACGCGGTCGTGTCGGGCCGCGGACAAGGAGACTTCGGTGGACCAGCACGACAGTCGCGAGACCGGGCATGGCGTCCGGGTCGGTGATCCCGGCGATCACCGTGACCCCTGGCACGATGCGTCGGCCTCGGGCTGGGGCGGACTCGACGGCGCGGAGACAGCTGCCCCGACGTCGACCGTCCACACGACGCCGCATGCCAGGACTTTCGCTCCCAGGACCGACAGGCCCGGGACCGCCACGCCCAGGGCCGGCATCCCCGAGGCCGGCACGCCCAGGACTGCCGTGCCCACGACCGTCACCCCCGGGGCGACCACCTCCGATACGGCCGCGCCCTGGGCAGCATCGGCATCACCCGGCCTTCGGGCCGAGACGGCAGGGGCCACGGCGAGTGCCGGGGACGTATACCTCGAGGTCCAGCGCAGTGCCGCCTTCCAGGAAGTACGGGGCAGCTACCGGCGGTTCGTGGTGCCTGCCGTGATCGCCTTCTTCACCTGGTACCTGGCGTATGTGGTGGCGGCGACGACGGTTCCGGAGTTCATGGCGCGTCCGGTGGCCGGAGCGGTGAATGTCGCGATGCTCGCCGGTCTCGGCCAGTTCCTCACCACCTTTCTGCTGACCTGGGCGTACTCCCGTCACGCCCGGCTGCGCCGCGATCGCGCAGCCCTGGAACTGCGCTGGAACACCCAGGAACTGACCCGAGGGATCGACCGTTGACCGGCAATCACCAGACCCTGGCGCTGCTTCTGTTCAGCGCGTTCATCGCCGTCACTCTGGGCATCACCACCTGGGTGAGCCGCACCCGGCACGGGTCCCCGGAGGAGTTCTACGCCGGGAACCGGCTCTTCTCGCCGATGGAGAACGGTTTCGCCATCGCCGGCGACTACATGTCCGCCGCGTCCTTCCTCGGGATCGCGGGACTCATCGCGCTCTTCGGATACGACGGTCTGCTCTACTCGGTGGGTTTCCTGGTCGCCTGGCTGGTCGTACTCTTCCTGGTCGCCGAACTCGTCCGCAACTGCGGGCGGTTCACCCTCGCCGACGTGGTCGCCGCCCGCATGCGGGAGCGGCCGGTGCGGATCGCGTCCGGTACTTCGTCGGTCACCGTCTCGGTGCTGTACCTGGTGGCGCAGATGGTCGGCGCGGGCAGCCTGGTCGCCCTGCTGCTCGGCGGTACGGGGCAGGCGGCGCAGACCTGGACCGTGATCGGCGTCGGTGCGCTGATGGTCGTCTATGTGTCGTTCGGCGGCATGCGCGCCACGACATGGATCCAGATCGTGAAGGCCGTACTTCTGATGGGCGGCGCGATCGCCCTCACCGTGCTCGTACTGGTGCGTTTCCACGGGGACTTCAACGACTTGCTCCGCACCGCCGCAGACCGCAGCGGACACGGCACGGACTTCCTGGCGCCCGGACTGCACTACGGCACGGACTGGACCGCGCGTTTCGACTTCATCAGCCTCGGACTCGCGCTGGTGCTCGGCACGGCCGGCCTCCCGCACATCCTGTCGCGCTTCTACACGGTGCCGACCGCCCGCGCCGCCCGGCGCTCGGTGGTGTGGGCGATCGGACTCATCGGGGGCTTCTATCTGATGACGATCGTGCTCGGGTTCGGCGCAGCGGCGATCGTCGGCACGGACGAGGTCCGCCGGTCCAACAGCTCGGGGAACACGGCGATTCCGCTGCTCTCGCTCGATCTCGGAGGCGGAGCGGACTCCACGGGCGGAACGGTTCTCTTCGCGATCGTCGCCGCCGTGGCCTTCGCCACCATCCTGGCCGTGGTCGCCGGTATCACCCTCGCCTCGTCCGCATCGGTCGCGCACGACCTCTACGCCTCGCTCCGGCGCAAGCACGCCAAGCAGCACAGCGAGGTGGGCGTCGCGCGGGTCGCCGCGATCGGTATCGGTGTCGCCGCCATCGCGCTCGCGTTGCTCTGCCGGAATCTGAATGTGGCGTTCCTGGTCGGCCTCGCGTTCGCCGTCGCCGCGTCCGCCAATCTGCCCGTACTGCTCTACTCGCTGTTCTGGCGCCGGTTCACGACCCGCGGTGCCGTGTGGTCGGTCTACGGAGGTCTCGTCCCGGCGCTCGTCCTCGTGCTGCTGTCGCCCGTGGTGTCCGGCAGCGAGGCGTCGATCCTCACCGGCGTGGACTTCCAGCTGTTCCCGTTGGAGAACCCGGGGTTGATCTCCATCCCGCTCGGCTTCCTCGCCGGCTGGATCGGCACGGTCACCTCACGGGAGCCCGCGGACGAGGCCAAGCACGCGGAGACGGAGGTCCGGTCCCTCACCGGGGCCGGGGCGGCCTGACGGCCGGCCCGCACGCTCCCGGTCAGCGCCCGGTCGACCACTCGTAGCGGTGCTCCGGGCGCCCCGTGTCGCCGTAGCGGAGAGTGAGGCGGACGCGGCCGGTGCGTTCCAGGAGTTTCAGATAGCGCTGGGCGGTCTGCCGGCTCAGGCCCGTCCTGTCCGCCACCTCCTGGGCCGACAGAGCGCCCTCCGCGGACGTCATGGCGCGGCGCACCAGGTCCGCGGTGCCGGGGGAGTGCCCCTTGGGCAGCTCCGGCGCGGCGGTGGCGGAGAGCGCGCTGAACATGCGGTCCACCTCGGTCTGTTCGGCCTCGCCGCCGCTCTCCAGAGTGCGGCGAAGGGCCGCGTACCCGTCGAGCTTCGCGCGGAGTCCGGCGAAGGTGAACGGCTTGACCAGGTACTGGAGTGCCCCGTGCCGCATCGCGGCCTGGACCGTCGCCACGTCGCGGGCGGCCGTCACCATGATCACGTCGGTCTGGTGGCCGCGCTCGCGCAGTCCGCGGACCACGTCGAGGCCGGTGGCGTCCGGCAGATAGTGGTCGAGGAGCACCAGATCGATGTCGCGGGCCTCGACCTGTTCCACCGCTTCGGCCGCGGTGTGCGCCTGTGCCGCGACCCGGAAGCCGGCGATCTTCGCCACGTATGCCGCGTTCACCGCGGCGACCCGCCGGTCGTCGTCCACCACAAGTACGTCGATCACCGTGCCTCCTCGACGGTCCCCGGTCGTGCGTCGGAGCCGGGGCGTGCGCCGGCACCCGGTCGTGCCTCGGTCTCGGGCCCTGCGCCGGTCCCCGCCGCTGTGTCGCGCGCCGGTGGCGCCAGGGCCTCCGGCAGTACGACGGTGAACTCGGCGCCCGCTCCAGGGGTGTTCGAGCACCGGGCCGTACCGCCCTGGCGTTCGGCGAGCCGGCGCACCAGCGGCAGCCCGAGTCCGCGCCGCCCGTGGGCGGGTGGTTCCTTGGTCGACCACCCCTCGGTGAAGATCAATTCCTGGCGTTCGGGCGGCACTCCGGGGCCCGAGTCGCGCACCCGCAGCCGTACGGACCGGCCCTCCGTGTGCAGGGCGACCTCCACGCGCGCGTGGTCGGTGCCCATCGAGGCGTCCAGGGCGTTGTCGACCAGATTGCCCACCATGGTGACCAGGCCCTGCGGGTCCACGAGATGGTCCGGCAGCCGGGTGTCGTCGGAGACCCGCAGGGCGACGCCCCGTTCCGCGGCGACGGTGGCCTTGCCGACCAGGAGCGCGGCGAGCAGCGGATCGCCCACCTTCTCGGTGATCTGCTCCGCGGTGGCCCGATGGGTGCCGACGGTCTCGCCGACGAATTCCACGGCCTCGTCGTACATCTCGAGCTCCAGGAGCCCGAGCAGGGTGTGCAGATGGTTGGCGTGCTCGTGGTCCTGCGCGCGCAGGGCCTCGATCAGGCCGCGGGTGGAATCGAGTTCGCGGCCCAGCCGCTCGAGTTCGGTGCGGTCGCGGAGGGTGACGACTGCGCCGCCGTCGTCCGTGGGCATCCGGTTGGAGACCAGGACTCGCTGGCCGCGTACCGTCACCAGGTCGGTGCCGGTCACGCGGCCGGCCAGTACGTCCGTCGTACGGCCGGGGCCGAAGGCGGTGTCGAGGGGTTCGCCGATGACCTCGGGGCCGACCTTGAGCAGGCGCTGCGCCTCGTCGTTGAGCAGTCGCACGCGGCCGCCGCGGTCCAGGGCCACGACACCCTCCCGGATGCCGTGCAGCATCGCCTCACGCTCGGCGAGTAGCGCCGAGATGTCCGAGAAGGCGAGGTCGCGGGTCTGCCCGCGGACCCGGCGCGAGATCAGATAGGCGGCGAGCGCGCCGACCGCGAGTGCGCCGCCGGCGTATGCGAAGAGGCCGGGGATGGTGTGGATGAGCCGGTCCCGGACGCTGTCGTACTCGATGCCGACCGAGACCGCGCCGACGATCTTCCCGGAGGAGTCGCGCAGCGGCACCTTGCCGCGGGCGGAGCGGCCGAGGGTGCCGTCGTCGATCTCCATGACGTCGCGTCCGGCGAGTGCCGCACCCGGGTCGGTCGACACCATGCGGCCGATCTCGTCGGGGCTGGTGTGCGACCAGCGGATCCCTCGGGTGTTCACGACGACGATGTACTCGGCGCCGGTGGCCCGGCGCACGCGCTCGGCCTCCTGCTGCACGGGACCGTCCACGGCCGGGGCCGTGTCCCGCAGATCGGCGGCGATCCCCGGCTGGGCCGCCGTGGTCTGCGCGATGGCCAGGGCCCGGCGCATCGCCTGGTCGTCGAGCTGCTCGCTGAGCGGGGCGAGGAACAGTCCGGTCGCCAGGACGGCCACGCCGGCGGCGATCGACAGCTGCATGAGCAGTACCTGCGAGAAGACACGCTTCGGCATCCCGATCCGCACCCTGCGACCTGCACTCATGCCCATGAACGGTACGGTCCCGGGGGCCGAGTCCGAAATTGCGGGGTCGCCGTGCGGCCGCGCGGACGGTGGCCGGAGTCGGCGGCGGTGCGTCTGGGCCGCGCTTCTGGGTGCGCGGCGGCCGCGGACGTGGCGTTGGCCACTGGGCCGTGCCCGGCGGATCTTGGTGGCCCCGCGGTCCCCCGGCCATCGGTTGGGAGGCGCCCCGCCGAGCACGCTCCCGGCGATCGAGGGCTGGGCAGATCCGCGGGCTCGTCCACGGGGATCCGCCGGACGCGGCCTACGTGACTGCGAGCACTGCCTGCGGCCAGCTCAGGCCAGCTGGGCCCCGAGCTGCTGCGCAGCGGCTCGCACCGTCTGGTCCAGCAGGCGTTGCGGTTCCAGGCATCGGCCTGGCGGCCTCGTCCTCAATCGCCGGACGGGCTCTTTTTTGGCCTGGACGGCCTCGTCCTCAATCGCCGGACCGGCTCCTTCCTTGCCTGGCGGCCTTGTCCCCAGACGCCGGACGGGCTGAAAGTTGTCCCCCGCCCACGGCGTTGCCGTCCCAGGTGACTTTCGCGTGGGCGCAACACCCCCGCAAGGCTTGCGTTAATCTTGCGTGTATGACGCGACGACTTGCTCAAGTGGCGCAGAAGGTGGGGGTCAGTGAGGCCACCGTCAGCCGGGTGTTGAACAACAAGCCGGGGGTCTCCGAGGCCACCCGGCAGTCCGTTCTGTCCGCTCTGGACGTGCTCGGATATGAACGTCCGACGCAACTGCGCGGCGAGCGGGCCCGGTTGGTGGGCCTCGTGCTCCCCGAACTGCAGAATCCGATCTTCCCCGCCTTCGCCGAGGTCATCGGCGGCACCCTCGCTCAGCAGGGGCTCACCCCGGTGCTGTGCACGCAGACGAAGGGCGGAGTCTCGGAGGCGGACTACGTCGAGCTGCTGCTCGAGCAGCAGGTGTCGGGCGTGATGTTCGCCGGCGGTCTCTACGCCCAGGCGGACGCTCCGCACGAGCACTACGCCAGGCTGGCCGCCCGCAGGATCCCGGTGGTCCTGGTGAACGCGGCGATCGAGGACCTCGGATTCCCCGCGGTCTCGTGCGACGACGTGGTCGCCGTCGAGCAGGCCTGGCGCCATCTGGCCTCACTCGGCCACGAGCGCATCGGCCTCGTCCTGGGCCCCGCCGACCACATGCCGTCCCAGCGCAAACTTGCAGCAGCCCGCAGGATCGCCTCGGAATCGGGCCCTCCGCTACCGGACGAGCACGTGGCGCGGGCGATGTTCTCGCTCGAGGGCGGGCAGGCCGCGGCCGCGCGGCTGCTCGAGCGGGGCGTCACGGGCATCGTCTGCGCCAGCGACCCGATCGCCCTCGGCGCGGTACGGGCCGCCCGCCGCCGCGGCCAGTCCGTGCCCGGTGACGTATCGGTGGTCGGCTACGACGACTCGGCGTTCATGAACTGCACGGAGCCCCCGCTCACCACGGTCCGGCAGCCCATCGAGGCGATGGGCCGGGCCGCGGTGGAGCTGCTCTCCGCGCAGATCGTGGGCAGCGCCGTCCCGTCCGAAGAGCTGCTCTACGAACCGGAGTTGGTGGTACGGGGCTCGACCGGACAGGCGCCGCGCACGGGGTCGTAGCGCACCCGGAGACTGGAGCGGAGGCCCCGCTTCCGTACATCGCCGGGCGGACATCGCGCTGTCAATCTTTTGCGAAATCTGCTCGATATATTGCGCTCAGCTGTTGGTGGTGCTTGAGTGAGCGCCGCCACAGCGAGTCGCTGTGGGCTCCCACGCGTCCAGAGGGGTCCACCCATGACCAGATCAGGGTTCCGACGTACCTGCACCGCCGTCACCGCCACCGCGCTCACCCTCGGCGGGCTCGCCGCCTGCGGATCGGGGGAGGACGGCAGCTCCGGCGGCAAGACCCGGGTATCGATCAACTGCATGCCGCCCAAGAGCGCCAAGCTCGACCGCACGTTCTTCCAGGAGGACGTCAAGGCCTTCGAGAAGAAGCACCCGGACGTCGATGTCGTGCCCCACGACGCCTTCCCCTGTCAGGACCCGAAGACCTTCGACGCCAAGCTGGCCGGCGGACAGATGGAGGACGTGTTCTACACGTACTTCACCGACGCCAAGCACGTCGTCGACATCAACCAGGCGGCCGACCTCACCCCGTATGTGAAGGACCTCAAGGGCTACCAGGACATCAAGCAGGAACTGAAGGACATCTACACCGTCGACGGCAAGGTGTACGGCATCCCGCGCACCAACTACTCGATGGGCCTGATCTACAACAAGACGCTCTTCAAGGAGGCCGGGCTCGACCCCGAGAAGCCCCCGGCCACCTGGGACGAGGTCCGCACGGCCGCCAAGAAGATAGCCGCGCTCGGCAAGGGCACCGTCGGATACGCCGACTACAGCGCCCAGAACCAGGGCGGCTGGCACTTCACCGCCGAGGTCTACTCGCAGGGCGGCGACGTGGTCAGCGAGGACGGCAAGAAGGCCACGGTGAACACCCCCGAGGGCAAGGCCGTCCTGCAGACCCTGCACGACATGCGCTGGAAGGACCGCTCGATGGGCAGCAAGCAGCTGCTCATCCTCAACGACGTCCAGCAGATGATGGGTTCGGGCAAACTCGGCATGTACCTCGCCGCCCCCGACAACATCCCGATCCTCGTCCAGGAGAAGGGCGGCGACTACAAGGACCTCGCCCTGGCCCCCATGCCGGGCGGCGAGGGCACCCTGCTCGGCGGCGACGGCTACATGTTCAACAAGAAGGCCACACCCGAGCAGATCAAGGCCGGACTCAAGCTCCTCGACGAGATGTTCCTGACCCCGGGCAAGGGCTTCAACTTCGACTACGCCCGTGACAAGAAGAACGACTCCCCGGTCGGCCTGCCCGAACCCCGCCTGTGGACCGGCAAGTCCGACGTCGAGGACCAGAAGATCAAGGAGAAGTACGCGAACGTACCCGTCGAGAACTACCAGGCGTTCCTGGACGGCAACGAGCAGCTGGACCAGAAGATCGAGCCGCCGAAGGCCCAGCAGATCTACTCCGTACTCGACGGAGCCGTGTCCGCGGTCCTCACCAAGCAGGACGCCGACATCGACAAGCTCCTCAAGGAGGCGTCCGGCAAGATCGACGGCATCCTGGCCCGGGGCTGACGCACGATGAAGACCGCATCGCTCCATGAATCCGCGCACTCCGGCCATCCCGGGGCCGCACCGCCCGCCGCCGGACGGCACGGCGGTACGGCCCCGAATCCGGGCCCCGCGGACCGGCGCCGGCCGCTGCGCCGCAGGATCGCCGACCAGTCGCGGGCCTATGCCTTCCTGCTCGGCGGACTGCTCTGCTTCGCGCTGTTCTCCTGGTATCCGGCCGTACGCGCCGTGGTCATCGCCTTCCAGAAGTACACGCCGGGCTCCGATCCGGAGTGGGTGGGCACGGCCAACTTCACCCGGGTGTTCCAGGATCCGGAGTTCGGCGCGGCCTGGCGCAACACCCTCACGTTCACCCTGCTCGCGCTGCTCATCGGCTTCGCCGTGCCGTTCGTGATGGCGCTCGTCCTCAACGAACTGCGGCACGCCCGCGCCTTCTTCCGCGTGGTCGTGTACCTGCCGGTGATGATCCCGCCGGTGGTCAGCGCCCTGCTGTGGAAGTGGTTCTACGACCCGGGCGCGGGCCTGGCCAACGAGGCGCTGCGCTTTGTGCACCTGCCGACCTCGAACTGGTCGAACGGCGCGGACACCGCCCTCGTCTCCCTGGTCATCGTCGCCACCTGGGCGAACATGGGCGGCACCGTACTGATCTACCTCGCCGCGCTCCAGGGCATCCCGGGCGAGTTGTACGAGGCGGCGGAGCTCGACGGGGCGAACATCTGGCAGCGGGTGCGCCATGTCACCGTCCCGCAGACCCGGTTCATCATCCTCATGCTGATGCTCCTTCAGATCATCGCCACCATGCAGGTGTTCACCGAACCCTTCGTGATCACCGGCGGCGGGCCCGAGAACTCGACGGTCACCGTGCTCTATCTGATCTACAAATACGCCTTCCTCTACAACGACTTCGGAGGTGCCTGCGCGCTCAGCGTGATGCTTCTGCTGTTGCTCAGCGCGTTCTCCGCGGTCTATCTGCGGTTCACCCGCACCAAGGAGGACGCCGCATGACCGCGCCCACGTCCGCCACCCGCACCCTCGTCTCGCCACTCGCGCTCGCCAAGCGCCGCGGGAAGATCGGCTACTGGTGCGTCTTCACCGGGGTGGTGCTGCTCTTCGCCCTCGCGTTCCTGTTCCCGGTGTACTGGATGGTCACCGGAGCCATGAAGTCGCCGGACGAGCTGGTCCGTACGCCACCGACGCTGGTCCCCGACTCCTGGCAGCTCAGCGGCTACACCGACGCCTGGGACCTGATGCAGCTGCCCACCCACCTGTGGAACACGGTGGTCCAGGCGAGCGGTGCCTGGCTCCTGCAGATCATCTTCTGCACGGCCGCCGCCTACGCCCTGTCCAAACTCCGGCCCGCCTTCGGCAAGGTGATCCTCGGTGGGATCCTGGCGACCCTGATGGTGCCGGCCCAGGCCCTGGTCGTACCGAAGTACCTCACGGTCGCCGATCTGCCGATCCTGCACACCAGCCTGCTCAACGACCCTCTGGCGATCTGGCTGCCGGCCGTCGCCAACGCCTTCAACCTCTATCTCCTGAAACGGTTCTTCGACCAGATCCCGCGAGACGTCCTGGAGGCCGCCGAGATCGACGGGGCCGGACGGCTGCGCACGCTGTGGTCGATCGTGCTGCCGATGTCCCGGCCCGTGCTCGGGGTGGTCTCCATCTTCGCCCTGGTCAACGTCTGGCAGGACTTCCTCTGGCCGCTGATGGTCTTCTCCGACACCTCGAAGCAGCCGATCAGCGTGGCGCTCGTCCAGCTCACCCAGAACATCTCCCTGACCGTGGTGATCGCGTCCATGGTGATCGCCTCGATCCCGATGGTGGCGATGTTCCTGGTCTTCCAGCGCCACATCATCGCCGGCATCAGCGCGGGCAGCACCAAGGGCTGACCGGCAGGCCGCCCTACCCCCACCACGAACCGGCACGACGAAAGGTACGCACCGTGGGACAGCCCACCCCTGCCCGAAATCCCGAGGAACGGGACGACTGGTGGCGCTCCGCCGTCATCTACCAGGTGTACGTCCGCAGCTTCGCCGACGGCGACGGAGACGGTACGGGCGACCTGGCGGGCGTCCGCGCCCGACTGCCGTATCTGGCCGAACTCGGCGTCGACGCCCTGTGGTTCAACCCCTGGTACCTGTCCCCGATGGTGGACGGCGGATACGACGTCACCGACTACCGGGTCATCGACCCCGCCTTCGGCACCGTCGCCGAGGCCGAGAAGCTGATCGCCGAGGCGCGGGCGCTCGGCATCCGCACCATCGTCGACATCGTGCCGAACCATGTCTCTGACCAGCACGCCTGGTTCCGCGCCGCGCTCGATGCCGGGCCCGGCAGCCCCGAGCGGCAGCTGTTCCACTTCAGGCCCGGCCGCGGCGAGAACGGCGAACTGCCGCCCAACGACTGGCCGTCCCAGTTCTCGCCCACCGCGTCCACCTGGACCCGGGTGGCGGACGGCGAGTGGTACCTGCACCTGTTCGCGCCGCAGCAGCCCGACCTCAACTGGGCGCATCCCGCGGTCCGCCAGGAGCACGAGGACATCCTGCGCTTCTGGTTCGACCGGGGAGTGGCCGGCGTACGCATCGACTCCGCGGCACTGCTCGCGAAGGACCCCGAACTCCCCGACTTCGTCGAGGGCACCGACCCGCACCCCTTCATCGACCGGGACGAACTGCACGGCATCTACCGCTCCTGGAGGTCGATCGCCGACGAGTACGGCGGGATCTTCGTCGGCGAGGTGTGGCTCCCGGACTCCGAGCGCTTCGCCCGCTATCTGCGGTCCGACGAGCTGCACACGGCCTTCAACCTGTCCTTCCTGAGCTGTCCCTGGGACGCCGACCGGCTCCGCACGGTCATCGACGAGACCCTCGCCGAGCATGCACCCGTCGGAGCCCCGGCCACCTGGGTGCTGTGCAACCACGACATCACCCGCACGGTGACCCGCTACGGGCGCGCGGACAGCGGATTCTCCTTCGCCGCCAAGGAGTTCGGCACGCCGAGCGACCTGGCGCTCGGCACCCGCAGGGCACGCGCCGCGGCCCTGCTCACGCTGGCGCTGCCCGGTTCGGTCTATGTGTACCAGGGCGAGGAGTTGGGCCTGCCCGAGGCCGAGGTGCCGCTGGACCGCATCCAGGATCCGATGCACTTCCGGTCCGGCGGTGTCGACCCCGGGCGGGACGGGTGCCGGGTCCCGCTGCCATGGGTGGCATCGGCCCCGTACGCCGGGTTCGGCACCGAGGCCGCCGCCGAACCCTGGCTGCCGCAGCCGGCGGACTGGTCCTCGTACGCCGTGGACCGGCAGGACCGGGACCCGGACTCGATGCTCGCCCTCTACCGAGCGGCCCTCGCGCTGCGCCGCGCGACGCCCGCCTTCGGCGACGGCCCGCTGCACTGGCTGCCGGCCGCACCCGGCGTCCTCGCGTTCGAACGACCCGGCGGAGCCGCCTGTGTCGTCAACCTGGGCGACACCCCCGCGCCTCTGCCGGCACACCGCGAACTACTGCTCTCCAGTACGCCGTTGCCCCCTGACGGCACCCTCCCTCCGGACACCGCAGCCTGGCTGTCCCCCTGAGGCGGCACCCGCGCGACCTCGACTTCACACACCGGCCCGGCACTCGCGATCAGGCGTGTTGGCCGTCTGCTCCGGAGGGGAAATACCCTGGCCGGGAAGGCCGCCGCGCATCGTGCGGAGGCATGCGCCGACGACGCGGTGTCCCGGTACGAGTGTGAGGAAGCCACGGAGTGACAGCACGCGCACGACAGATCCCGGTGATCGTTCTTGCCGGGTTTCTGGGGGCCGGGAAGACCACCGTGCTGAATCAGCTGCTGCGGGGGAGCGGTGGCACTCGGGTCGGGGTGGTCGTCAACGACTTCGGGGCCATCGAGATCGATGCGATGTCGGTGTCCGGGCAGGTCGGGTCGACGGTTTCGCTGGGGAACGGCTGTCTGTGCTGTGCCGTCGACGGCAGTGAACTCGACAGCTATCTGAAGCGGTTGACCCGGCCCTCTGTCGGGCTCGATGTGATCGTGATCGAGGCAAGCGGCCTGGCCGAGCCGCAGGAGCTGGTGCGCATGCTGCTCGCCAGCGACAATCCCCGCATCGTGTACGGCGGCCTCGTCGAGGTCGTGGACGCCGCGGAATTCGAGGCCACCCGCGAGCGGCACCCGGAGATCGGGCGCCATCTGTCCCTCGCCGATCTGGTGGTACTCAACAAGACCGACCGGGTGGCGGACGCGGACCGCGAGCGGCTTGCGGAGACCGTCGCCGGGCTCGCCGACGGGGCCGCCGTGGTGAGTGCCTCGTACGGCAGGATCGACCCGGAGCTGCTCTTCGACCGGAAGCCTCGGGCGGAGCGGTTCGGCCAGCTGTCCTTCGAGGACGTGGCGGGGGAGGGCAGGGAGGCGGACTCGGCGTGGGCGCCGGTGCACGACGGCCATCTGCACGCCGGGTACGAGAGCGTCTCGTACGCCACCGGGCGGCCGCTCGGGCCGCGTCCGCTGCTCGACTTCCTGGACCGCAGGCCCGAGGGCCTCTACCGGATCAAGGGGTACGTCGACTTCGGTGCCCACGACCCGCGCAACCGGTATGTGCTGCACGCCGTGGGCCGCTTCCTGCGCTTCTACCCCGAGCCGTGGCCGGAAGGCGAGGAGCACGGCACCGCGCTCGTCCTGATCGGCTCGGGCATCGACCCCGAGCCCCTGGCCGCGGAACTCGACGCCTGCCGGGACGAGGAGCCGCAGCAGGTCCGGGAGGAGGCGCTCTGGGGCGTCCTGCGCTTCGTACCCGAGGAGGAATGAGCCGGCGCTTCGTACCCGAGGAGGAGTGAGACGGCCCTCCCGTGCAGGCCGTCTCACCTCGACCGGCTCCGCGCAGGACCTACACCGGCCCGGCCACCGCCGCCACCGGCTTCGCCAGGGAGACGCCCGAGCCGTCGCGGCGCGGATCGACCTCGGGGAGCTCCGCCGGATTGCCGTTGCGCTGGGCCGCACGGGCCGGGACCGGGCCGGTCCAGGCGAAGGACAGGCAGTCCTCGCCCTTCAGGAACCGCTGGCAGCGCACACCGCCCGTCGCGCGGCCCTTGCGCGGATACTGGTCGAACGGCGTGATCTTCGCCGTGGTCTGCACCGAGTCGTCGAGCGTGCCGCGGGAGCCCGCGACCGTGAACACCATCGCGTCCGCACCCGGGTCCACCGCGGTGAACGAGATCACCTTCGCGCCCTGGGTCAGCTTCACTCCCGCCATGCCGCCCGCCGGTCTGCCCTGAGGGCGTACCTGCGAGGCCTGATAGCGCAGGAGTTGGGCGTCGTCGGTGATGAAGACGAGATCCTCCTCGCCGGTGCGCAGCTCGCAGGCGCCCACGATGCGGTCGCCGTCCTTGAGGGTGATGACCTCCAACTCCTCGCGGTTCGCCGGATAGTCGGGCACCACGCGCTTCACCACACCCTGTGCGGTACCGAGCGCGAGGCCGGGCGAGGACTCGTCGAGCGTCATCAGGCAGATCAGCGACTCCCCGGTGTCCAGGCTGAGGAACTCCGAGACCGGCGCGCCGCCCGACAGCGTGGGCGTACTCGCCGTCTCCGGCAGCTGCGGGAGGTCGATCACGGAGAGCCGCAGCAAGCGGCCCGCCGAGGTGACGGCGCCCACCTCACCTCGCTGGGTGGCCGGCACCGCGGACACGATCACATCGTGCTTGGCCCGCTTGGCGTCCGCCTCGAACGGCAGCTCACCCGTGGCCGTACGGGCGAGCAGGCCGGTGGACGAGAGCAGCACCCGGCACGGGTCGTCGGCCACCTCGAGGGGCACCGCCGTGGCGGGCTTGCCCGCCGACTCGAGCAGCACCGTGCGACGGTCGGTGCCGAACTTCTTGGCCACCGAGGCCAGTTCGGCGGAGACCAGCTTGCGCAGTTCGGCGTCCGAATCGAGGATCCGGGTGAGCTCCTCGATCTCCGCGGTCAGCCGGTCGCGCTCCGACTCCAGCTCGATACGGTCGAACTTGGTGAGCCGGCGCAGCGGGGTGTCCAGGATGTACTGCGTCTGGATGTCGCTGAGTGAGAACGCGGACATCAGGCGCTCCTTGGCCTGCGCCGAGTTGTCGCTGGAGCGGATGAGCCGGATGACCTCGTCGATGTCGAGCAGTGCGACGAGCAGGCCCTCGACCAGGTGCAGCCGGTCGCGCTTCTTGCCGCGGCGGAACTCGCTGCGCCGCCGCACCACGTCGAACCGGTGGTCCAGATAGACCTCGAGGAGTTCCTTGAGGCCGAGGGTGAGGGGCTGGCCGTCGACCAGTGCCACGTTGTTGATGCCGAAGGACTCCTCCATCGGCGTCAGTTTGTACAGCTGCTCCAGGACGGCCTCCGGGACGAAGCCGTTCTTGATCTCGATGACCAGGCGCAGTCCGTGCTCGCGGTCGGTGAGGTCCTTGACGTCCGCGATGCCCTGGAGCTTCTTCGAGCCGACCAGGTCCTTGATCTTGGAGATGACCTTCTCGGGGCCGACGCTGAAGGGCAGTTCGGTCACCACGAGGCCCTTGCGGCGCGCCGTGACGTTCTCCACCGAGGCCGTGGCGCGGATCTTGAAGGTGCCGCGGCCCGTGGCGTAGGCGTCCTTGATGCCGCCGAGGCCCACGATCCGTCCGCCGGTGGGGAGATCGGGGCCGGGCACGAAGCGCATCAGCGTCTCGAGATCCGCGCCCGGGTGCTTGATCAGGTGCCGGGCGGCGGCGATGACCTCGCCCAGATTGTGCGGCGGCATGTTGGTCGCCATGCCGACGGCGATGCCCGACGAGCCGTTGACCAGGAGATTCGGGTATGCCGCCGGGAGGGCGACCGGCTCGAGCTCCTGGCCGTCGTAGTTCGGCGTGAAGTCGACCGTGTCCTCGTCGATGGAGTCGGTCATCAGGGACGTCGCCGAGGCCATCCGGCATTCCGTGTACCGCATGGCGGCGGGCGGGTCGTCGTTCCCCAACGAGCCGAAGTTGCCGTGGCCGTCGACCAGGGGGACGCGCATCGAGAACGGCTGGGCCATCCGCACCAGGGCGTCGTAGATCGACGCGTCGCCGTGCGGATGCAGCTTGCCCATCACCTCGCCCACGACGCGGGCGCACTTCACATAGCCCCGGTCGGGGCGCAGGCCCATCTCCTGCATCTGGTGCACGATGCGGCGCTGCACCGGCTTCAGTCCGTCCCGGGCGTCCGGCAGGGCGCGCGAGTAGATGACCGAGTACGCGTACTCGAGGAAGGAGCCCTGCATCTCGTCGACGACGTCGATGTCGAGGATCCGCTCCTCGAAATCGTCGGGCGGTGGGGTCTTCGTGCTGCGGCGGGCCATCGCTGCTGCGGCTCCTTCACGTACCAGTACGGGGCAATCTCCAGTTCTGACGCCGACCATTGTGGACCGAGCCACCGACAACGCGGACCGCGACCCGTCCGATCCGCCTCCGCACGCCCGTCCACAGCGTGCCGCGGGCGCTGTCCGCGCAGGGCGAACGCCCGGGTCAACGGCCGTGCGGCGGGGTCCGGACGAGCGGGTGACGAATCCGGGAACTTCGCCAGACGTCGCGGCGGTTGCATACAGTGACAGGGCGCTGCACGCGAGGGCGCAGCAGCTTGTCCACCAGCGATCGAAGGGACCACATGCCCATGGGTCACACGGCCACAGCGCAGGCCGGCTCCGGCGGCCTGACAGCGACCGAGCACCGCCTGGCCAACGGCCTGCGCGTGGTGCTCTCCGAGGACCACCTGACCCCGGTCGCCGCGGTCTGCCTCTGGTACGACGTCGGCTCGCGCCACGAGGTGAAGGGCCGCACCGGTCTGGCGCACCTCTTCGAGCACCTGATGTTCCAGGGCTCCAAGCAGGTGCAGGGCAACGGCCACTTCGAGCTCGTCCAGGGAGCAGGCGGCTCGCTCAACGGCACCACGAGCTTCGAGCGGACCAACTACTTCGAGACCATGCCCGCCCATCAGCTGGAGCTGGCCCTCTGGCTCGAGGCCGATCGGATGGGCTCGCTGCTCGCCGCCCTCGACGAGGAGTCGATGGAGAACCAGCGGGACGTCGTCAAGAACGAGCGCCGCCAGCGCTACGACAACGTCCCGTACGGCACCGCCTTCGAGAAGCTCACCGCCCTGTCGTACCCGGAGGGCCACCCGTACCACCACACGCCGATCGGCTCGATGGCGGACCTGGACGCGGCGACGCTCGAGGACGCCCGGACGTTCTTCCGCACCTACTACGCGCCGAACAACGCGGTGCTCTCGGTCGTCGGCGACATCGACCCGGAGCAGACCCTTGCCTGGATCGAGAAATACTTCGGCTCCATCCCGCAGCACGACGGCAAGCAGCCCCCGCGCGACGGCACCCTGCCCGATGTGCACGGCGCCGAGCACCGCGAGGTCGTCGAGGAGGAGGTGCCGGCCCGCGCCCTGATGGCGGCCTACCGGCTCCCGGCGGACGGCACGCGCGCGTGCGACGCGGCCGATCTGGCACTGACGGTGCTCGGCGGCGGCGAGTCGTCCCGGCTGTACAACCGCCTGGTGCGCCGTGACCGCACCGCCGTGGCGGCCGGCTTCGGCCTGCTGCGCCTCGCCGGCGCACCCTCGCTCGGCTGGCTCGACGTGAAGACCTCCGGAGACGTCGAGGTGCCGGTCATCGAGGCCGCGGTCGACGAGGAGCTCGCCCGGTTCGCCGAGGAGGGCCCCACGGACGAGGAGATGGAGCGCGCCCAGGCCCAGTTGGAGCGCGAGTGGCTGGACCGGCTCGGCACGGTCGCCGGCCGCGCGGACGAACTGTGCCGGTACGCCGTCCTGTTCGGCGACCCGCAGCTCGCTTTGACCGCCGTCGGCCGCGTCCTCGAGGTGACGGCCGACGAGGTGCGCGAGATCGCCGCGGCCCGCCTGCGCCCGGACAACCGCGCGGTCCTGGTGTACGAACCGGTGGCGGCCGATGACACCGGCGACGAAGCGGCCGACGCCGCCGAAGGCGACGCACAGGAAGACGAGGCGGGCAAGTGACCGACACCGGCATCGACGTGACGATGGACTTCCACCCGCAGCCCCGGGCCGGCACGGCCAAGCCCTGGGCCTTCCCGGCACCCGAGCGCACCACCCTGGACAACGGCCTGACCGTGCTGCGCTGCGACCGCCCCGGTCAGCAGGTCGTCGCCGTGGAGATCAATCTGGAAGCGCCTCTGGAGGCGGAGCCGCAGGCCATCGAGGGCGTCGCCACGATCATGGCGCGGGCCTTCTCCGAGGGCACCGACAAACACTCGGCGGAGGAGTTCGCCGCCGAGCTCGAGCGCTGCGGCGCCACCTTCGATGCGAACGCGGGGCACCCGGGCGTACGCCTCTCGCTCGAGGTCCCGGTCTCCCGACTGGCCAAGGCGCTCGGCCTCGTCGCGGACGCGCTGCGCGCCCCGGCGTTCGCCGACAGCGAGGTCAAGCGCCTGGTGCGCAACCGCCTCGACGAGATCCCGCACGAGCTGGCCAACCCGGCCCGCCGCGCGGCCGTGCAGCTGTTCAAGGAGCTGTTCCCGGCCGATTCGCGGATGTCGCGTCCGCGCCAGGGCAGCGAGGAGTCGGTGGAGCGCATCGACGCCGCGGCGGTCCGCGCCTTCTACGACGCGCATGTACGCCCGGTGGCCACCACCGCAGTCGTGGTCGGTGACTTGTCGGGCACCGATCTGGACGCGATCCTCGCGGACACCCTCGGCCGGTGGACCGGCAGCGGGGCCGAGTCCCGCCCCGTCCCGCCGGTCAGCGCCGACGACACGGGCCGTGTGGTCATCGTGGACCGCCCCGGCGCCGTACAGACGCAGCTGCTCATCGGCCGCGTCGGCCCCGACCGGCACGACCGGGTCTGGCCGGCCCAGGTGCTCGGCAGCTACTGCCTGGGCGGCACCCTGACGTCCCGTCTGGACCGGGTGCTGCGCGAGGAGAAGGGCTACACCTACGGAGTGCGGTCCTCCGCCCAGGTGCTGCGTTCCGCCCCGGACGGCACCGGTGTCTCCCTCATCGCGATCCAGGGCTCGGTGGACACGGAGTCCACGGGCCCGGCCCTGGAGGACCTCTGGACGGTGCTCCGCACCCTGTCCGCCGAGGGCCTCACGGACGCCGAGCGGGACGTGGCGGTACAGAATCTGGTGGGCGTGGCCCCGCTGCGGTACGAGACGGCGGCGGCCGTCGCGGACACCCTGGCGGACCAGGTCGAGCAGCACCTGCCGGACGACTTCCAGGCGCAGTTGTACCGGCGCCTCGCCGAGACGGGCACGGTGGAGGCCACGGCCGCCGCGGTGAGTGCGTACCCGGTGGACCGGCTGGTCACCGTTCTGGTGGGTGATGCCGCGCAGATCGCGGAGCCGGTGAAGGCCCTCGGCATCGGCGAGGTGTCGGTCGTCACGGGCTGACGGACCTCGAGCAGGGTGGAGCAGAGGGGACCCCGGTGCCGGAGGAGGCACCGGGGTCCCTTTATGTCCGTATTGCTGGAGTGTTGAGCGTTCTGTCCTGTGGCATCCGCTACAAACTCCTGTCTCCGTTTGGGGATTGAAAGATGTCCCGTTTAGCGTCGGTCCGGCTGTTCGCCAGGCATGCGCCGCAACCGCGGCACCGGACAGTCATCGCCGAGTCCCCGTACGGCGCGAGCCAGGGGAGCCGGGGACCCAACTCTCCGCGGCCGCACCGCAGTTGTGGCCCGAGAGGCACGATCCCTGGGGTGAATCGGATGCCCCGTCAGGGGCGCCCGTAGGAGACCTTCCTGCTCCGAACCCGTCAGCTAACCCGGTAGGCGAGAAGGAAGGAAAGGATCCCGCCGCTTCATGGCTTTCCCCCGTGCCACCGGGAAGCACCGCCGTCCGAGCCGGCTCACCCGCAAGGGCGCCGGCGCCGTGGGCGTCGCGGCCCTGGCGACCACCGGCGTCGTCGGCACCCTGGCCGCGCCGGCCCTCGCCGCCGACAACGCCGCCGAGAGCACCACCGTCGAGAAGACCGCCCTGAACGAGGCCGCCTCGATGGACGTCGCCGTCGTACAGCACATCGCCGCGCAGGCAGGCGCCCAGGAGGAGGCCGCCGACCGTGCCGCCGCCAAGGCCGCCGCCGAGAAGAAGGCGGCCGCCGAGGCCAAGCGCAAGGCGGAGGCCGAGCGCAAGGCCGCGGCGCGCGCCGCGAAGGAGCGCGAGGCCAAGAAGCGTGCCGCGCGCGAGGCCGAGCGCAAGCGCCTCAACGCCTATGTCGCACCCGTCAGCGGCTCCTACGTGTCCACCGGCTACCAGACCGGCGGCGCCCTGTGGTCCTCCGGCAGCCACAGCGGTGTGGACTTCCACGCCGCCTCCGGCACCTCCGTGGTGTCCGTCGGCCGCGGCACCGTCGTGGAGGCCGGTGACGGCGGCGCGTACGGCAACCAGATCGTGATCAGGATGAGCGACGGCACGTACACCCAGTACGGGCACCTCTCGTCCATCGGTGTCTCGGTGGGCCAGTCCGTCACCCCGGGCCAGCAGATCGGCCTGTCCGGCGCCACCGGCAACGTCACCGGCCCGCACCTGCACTTCGAGGCCCGTACCGGCCCGGACTACGGCTCGGACATCGACCCCGTGGCGTACCTGCGCGGGCACGGCGTCGACGTCTGACGCCCGTCCCCGGGCGTCGCCGCCCGACACCCCTCAGAACACCGAAGGCCCCGGATTCCCCCGCCGGGGCCTTCGGCGTTCTCCCGTGCCCGACGCCTCCTGTCGACTTCTCCCGCGCCCGGCGGACGTACAAAAGAATTCCATGAATTTCGCTCCGGCGTCGGAAATCCGGATGCACTGCAATAGAGTCGCTGCAGGAACGGCGAAGCGGTGGTGTTTCGCGGAGATTCGAGGCGGTGGTCAGGTCATGCGCATTCCCGCGCATTCGGTATGCACGGCCATCCGGGACGACATCGTCTCCGGTGTGTACGAGCGCGGCAGCCGGCTCACCGAGGAACTGCTCGCCCGGCGGTACGGGGTCTCCCGGGTGCCGGTGCGCGAGGCGCTGCGCACGCTGGAGGCCGAGGGGTTCGTGGTGACCCGCAGACACGCGGGCGCCCAGGTCGCCGAGCCCACGGCGCGGGAGGCCGCGGACCTGCTTGAGGTGCGCGTACTCCTCGAGCCGCTGGCCGCGGCCCGCGCGGCCCAGCGGCGCACGCACGCGCACCTGAAAGTGCTGCGCGGCCTGGTCAGGCTGGGCCAGGAGCGCGCCAGATCGGGCCAGAGCGACGACCTCGCCTCGCTCGGCAGCTGGTTCCACGAGACGCTCGCGCAGGCCTCCGGCAGCCAGGGGCTCACCTCGCTGCTCACCCAGCTCCAGTACAAGATCACCTGGATGTACGGCAGTACGGTGACGGCCCGGCCGGTCGAGACCTGGGCCGAACACGGCGCGGTGGTGGACGCGGTGGCGCGCGGCGACGCGGAGCGCGCCCGGTCGCTGACCGCCCTGCACGCCGAGCGCGCCGCGGCCGGCCGACGCCCGCGGACCGTCGCCGCGAACGGCATCGTGAGGCCTTCGCAACATGGCGTAAACACCCCGAGCGTCGGCAATTAACATGCGGCCCGTATACAAGGACATTAATTCGCCGTGCCGGTGGCCCGGGTGATTTCGCCTGCCCCGAAAGAATTCCGTACGACTGTTGCGCGGAAACTCACGAGCGCAATAAGGGTATGCCGCGGTGCCATGAAAAGGCGGCCCGGAAACGCGAAAGCGCCCGGGGAGCGAACCCCGGGCGCTTTCGGTACGAGCGGACCGTCAGGCGGTCAGACGGTCTCGGGAAGCTCGTCGAGGCCCTCGGAGACCAGCTTGGCCAGACGGTCCAGAGCGCCCTCGGCGCCCTCGGCGTCCGACGCGAGCACGATCTCCTCGCCACCCTGGGCGCCCAGACCCAGGACGGCCAGCATGGAGGCCGCGTTGACCGGGTTGCCGCCGGCCTTGGAGATGGTCACGGGGACGCCGGAGGCCGTGGCCGCACGGACGAAGATGGAGGCGGGGCGGGCGTGGAGGCCCTCGGCCCAGCCGACGTTGACGCGGCGCTCAGCCATGTGATGCTGCCCTTCAGGTGACTCACAGTTGTCTAGACCAGTCTCTCATGCCGTCGGCGATGCTCGGGCGGGGCGTGCTCCCGGCCGCCGCCGGGTGCCTTGGCCCCGGCACGGACGCCGCCGGATGCTCCCCCAGAGTGCAACGCCCGCCGCCGCGCCGCCACCTCCGCCCCGGGCGGCTTCCCGCCGCGCACGGTGCCGGCCGGCCCCCGCCCCGTACGCTGGCGTCATGCAGACCCCGTCCGAGCACGCGGCGTACCCCGACCACTGGGAGGCCGACGTGGTGCTGCGCGACGGCGGCACCGCACGGATCAGACCCATCACGCCGGACGACGCGCAGCGCCTGGTCAGCTTCTACGAGCAGGTGTCGGACGAGTCGAAGTACTACCGCTTCTTCGCGCCGTACCCGCGCCTCTCCGACAAGGACGTGCACCGCTTCACCCATCACGACTACGTGGACCGGGTGGGCCTCGCGGTCACCGTGGGCGGCGAGTTCATCGCGACCGTGCGCTACGACCGCATCGACGAGCGCGGCAGGCCCGCCACCGCACCCGCCGACGAGGCCGAGGTCGCCTTCCTCGTACAGGACGCCCATCAGGGGCGCGGCGTCGCCTCCGCGCTGCTCGAGCACATCGCCGCGGTCGCCCGGGAGCGAGGCATCCGGCGGTTCGCCGCCGAGGTGCTGCCCGCCAACTCCAAGATGATCAAGGTCTTCACGGACGCCGGCTATCAGCAGAAGCGCAGCTTCGAGGACGGCGTGGTCCGCCTCGAGTTCGGCCTCGAACCCACCGAGGCCTCGCTCGCCGTGCAGCGCGGCCGTGAACAGCGCGCCGAGGCCCGCTCCGTGCAGCGCCTGCTCACCCCCGACTCGGTCGCCGTCATCGGCGCGGGCCGCGGCCCGGGCGGCGTGGGCCGCGCGGTCCTGCACAACCTGCTCGACGCGGACTTCTCCGGCCGGGTGTATGCAGTCAACGCGGCCCTCGACGGTCCCGCCGAGATCGGCGGCGTACCGGCGCACCCCACCGTGCGCGCCATCGGCGAGCCCGTCGACCTCGCCGTGCTCGCGGTCCCCGCGGAGCGAGTCCCGGAAGCCGTCGCCGAATGCGGCGAGGCGGGGGTGCGCGGCATGGTCGTCCTGTCCGCGGGCTACGCGGAGTCCGGCCCCGAAGGGCGGGAGCGGCAGCGGGAGTTGGTCCGCCAGGCCCGCTCGTACGGCATGCGACTCTTCGGCCCCAACGCCTTCGGCGTGATCAACACCGCGCCCGCCGTACGCCTCAACGCCTCCCTCGCCCCCACCATGCCGCTCCCCGGCCGCACCGGCCTGTTCACCCAGTCGGGCGCGATCGGCATCGCCCTGCTGTCCGCACTGCACCGCCGCGGCGCCGGCCTGTCCACCTTCGTGAGTGCGGGCAATCGTGCGGACGTCTCGGGCAACGACGTCATGCAGTACTGGCACGACGACCCGGACACCGACATCGCCCTGATGTATCTGGAATCCATCGGCAACCCCCGCAAGTTCACCCGCCTCGCCCGGCGCACCGCGGCCGTCAAACCGGTCGTGGTCGTCAAGGGCGCACGGCACTCGGGCGCGGCACCCACCGGACACACCGTCGCCGCCCCCGGCATCCCCGACGCCACGGTCTCCGCGCTCTTCCGGCAGGCCGGCGTGATCCGTGTGGACACCGTCACCGAACTCGTCGACGCCGGGATCCTGCTCGCCGACCAGCCGCTGCCCGCCGGGCCCAGCGTCGCGATCCTCGGCAACTCCGAATCGCTCGGCGTCCTCACCTACGACGCCTGCCTCGCCGAGGGCCTGCGGCCGCAGAGCCCCGTCGACCTGACCACCTCGGCGACGCCCGGCGACTTCCGCGCGGCACTGGCCGAGGCGCTCGCGGATCCCGGCTGCGACGCGGTCGTGGTCACCGCGATCCCCTGGGTCGACGAGCACAGCGCGGCACAGTACCCGGAGGGCGAGGTCCTCGCGGCGGCGCTGCGCGAGGCGGCGTCCAAAGCCCCCGCCAAACCCGTCGCGGTCGTCGCCGTGGAGCTCGGCGGCCTCGCCGAGGCACTCGCCGCGGCCACCGCCTCCGCGCCCGGGCGCACCTCCCGTCCGACGGCCGCGGCCCCCGTTTCGCCCGGAGTCACGGCTCCCGGCGGGCACGGCGAGACGCCCGCGCCGGCCGACGCATCCACCGGGACGGGCCCCGCCCCGGTGCCGGACCAGGGCGCCGAGGCCGCGCCGCCGGAGCCCCGCACCACCGGCCCCATCCCCTCGTACCCCTCCGCCGAGCGGGCCGCCCGTGCGCTCGGCGAGGCCGTACGGTACGCACACTGGCGGCGCACCGAGGCCGAGCCCGGCCGCGTACCGGAGTACGACGACATCGACGAACAGGGCGCCGCGGCCCGCATCGAGGAACTGCTCGCCGGCACCGAATCGTCCCGCGGAGTGAGCCTGGACGCCGCCGACGCGGCCGACCTGCTGCGCCGCTACGGCATCCCGGTGCACCCGACGCTCCCCGCGGACACCGCCGACGCCGCCGTACGCGCCGCTGCGGAGCTCGGCTATCCGGTCGCCCTGAAGACCACGGCACCCCATCTGCGCCACCGCGCCGACCTCGGCGGCGTCCGGCTCGACCTGGCGAGCGAGGCCCAGCTGCGCCTCGCGTACCAGGAACTGACCGACACCCTCGGTAAGCCCGCCGAACTGCGACCGGTCGTCCAGGCGATGGTGCCGCGCGGCGTCGACACCGTGGTGCGCGCCGTCATCGACCAGGCCGCGGGTGCCGTCCTCTCCTTCGGCCTCGCGGGCGCGCCGTCCGAGCTGCTCGGCGACACCGCGCACCGGCTGATCCCGGTCACCGACCGTGATGCGGCCGGACTCCTGCGTTCCATCCGGACCGCGCCCCTCCTGTTCGGCTGGCGGGGCTCGGCACCGGTGGACTCCGCGGCCCTGGAGGAACTGCTGCAGCGGGTCTCCCGCCTCGTCGACGACCACCCCGAGGTCGTCGCCGTCTCCCTCGAGCCGGTCGTGGTCGCACCCCGCGGCCTCTCCGTGCTGAGCGCATCGGTACGACTGGCCCCACCGCCCGCACGCACGGACGTCGGACCCCGCGCGCTGCCGTTGTACTGAGCAGCAGCCGTCGTACGGAGAAACAGCAGGACGCCGCGGCCCGTGCCGACCCTGCTCCGCCGGGGTCACCACTGTCACCGCGCCCCCGTAGGATGGGCCCCATGGCAAAGACCGGTACGACGACCCAGGGGCTGCGCACGGCGATCGAGCGCAGCGGCTATTACCCGGCCCTCGTGGCCGAGGCGGTGGAGGCCGCCGTCGGCGGCGAACCGATCGTGTCGTACCTCGTGCACCAGGAGACGACCTTCGATGCCAACGAGGTGCGGCGGCACGTCACGGTCCTCGTCCTGACCGGCACCCGCTTCATCGTCAGCCACACCGACGAGCAGGCGGCCGACGGCACCGCACCCTCGTCGTCGTACGCCACCACGTCCACCGAGTCGGTGAAGCTCGGCCGGATCTCGTCCGTGGTGCTCAGCCGCGTCGTCGCCGACCCGGAGAAGTACAAGCCCGGCACGCTGCCCCGTGAGGTGCTCCTCACCATCGGCTGGGGCGCGGTCTCCCGTATCGATCTGGAGCCGGCGGCCTGCGGCGACCCCAACTGCGAGGCGGACCACGGGTACACGGGCAATTCGACCGCCGACGACCTGAGCCTGCGCGTCAGCGAGGCCGGCGACGGCCCGGACACGGTGCGCGAGACGCTCGCCTTCGCCCAGGCACTGTCCGAGGCGACCGCGGCCACCACCCGCTGATGGCCGAGCCCGCCTGGCCCGACCCGGACTTGCTGCCCGTCTCCTCCGCCCCCGCCCCTGCCTACGGAAGCGGCTCGCTCGCCGACCTGCTGCCGACACTCGCCGCGGGCCTGGGCGTCCCGGACACCACGGCCACCATCGCCGAACTGACACCGGCCGACCGCAACTGCGTCTTCCTGATCGACGGCCTCGGCTGGCACCAGCTCCTGGCCCACCCCGACGAGGCTCCGTTCCTGAACTCCCTGATCGCCTCGTCGCGCGGCGGCACCGGGAGCCCGATCACCGCCGGATTCCCCGCGACCACGGCCACCTCGCTCGCCTCCGTCGGCACCGGCCTGCCGCCCGCCGCGCACGGCCTGCCCGGCTACACGGTGCGCAATCCGGCCACCGGCGCACTGATGAACCAGCTCCGCTGGAACCCATGGACGCCACCGCACAGCTGGCAGCCGTACCCCACCCTCTTCTCCCGCGCGGACGCGGCCGGTGTGCACACCGCGCAGGTCTCCTCGCCCACCTTCCGCGACACCCCGCTCACCAAGGTCGCGCTCAGCGGCGGCAATTTCCACGGCCGGCTCTCCGGCGAGGAGCGCATGGACCTCGCGGCGGTCCAACTCGCCGCGGGTGACCGGTCGTTGGTCTACACGTACTACAGCGAGGTGGACGGCAAGGGCCATCGCTACGGGGTCGACTCCGACGCCTGGCGCGGTCAGCTGATCCATGTCGACCGCCTCGCCCAGCGGCTCGCCGAGCAACTCCCGCCGCGCAGCGCCCTGTACGTCACCGCCGACCACGGCATGATCGACATCCCCTTCGACGAGCAGTCCCGTATCGACTTCGACGAGGACTGGGAGCTGAGCGCGGGCGTCGCCCTGCTCGGCGGCGAGGGCCGGGCCCGGCACGTCTACGCGGTGCCGGGGGCCGAGGCCGACGTACTGACCTGCTGGCGCGAGGTGCTCGGCGAGCAGTTCTGGGTGGCCGGCCGCGAGGAGGCCATCGACGCGGGCTGGTTCGGTCCGCCCGGCACCTGCGACGAACGGGTGCACGGCCGCCTCGGCGACGTCATCGCCGCCGCCCGCGACGACGTCCTGATCATCGCCTCCGAACGCGAGCCGAAGGAATCGGCCATGGTCGGAAACCACGGCTCGATGACCCCCGCCGAACAGCTCGTACCCCTCCTCGAGGTACGCACCTGAACCACCCCCTCTCGCCCTCTCCACGCACCGAAAGGCCCTCAACTCCCCATGCCCGAACTCGTCTTCTTCTCCGGGACGATGGACTGCGGAAAGTCGACTCTCGCGCTCCAGATCGGGCACAACCGGTCCGCGCGGGGGCTGCAGGGAGTGATCTTCACTCGGGACGACCGGGCGGGGGAGGGGAAGTTGTCGTCGCGGCTCGGGCTGGTCACCGACGCGGTGGAGGCGGCGCCGGGCATGGATCTGTACGGCTATCTCGTCGAGCAGATGTCGCACGGGGGCCGGGTGGACTACGTGATCGTGGACGAGGCGCAGTTCCTCGACCCGCCGCAGGTGGACCAACTGGCCCGTGTCGTCGACGACTTGGACTTGGACGTCTTCGCCTTCGGCATCACGACCGACTTCCGTACGAAGCTGTTCCCGGGCTCACAGCGCCTGATCGAACTGGCCGACCGCATAGAGACGCTGCAGGTCGAGGCGATGTGCTGGTGCGGAGCGCGGGCGACGCACAATGCCCGGACGATCCGGGGCGAGATGGTCGTCGAGGGCGCCCAGGTCGTCGTCGGCGACGTCGACCACGCCCCGGAGGAGATCGGGTACGAGGTGCTGTGCCGCCGCCACCACAGCCGGCAGATGACCAGCGCGTCGGCTCGCGCGGCGACACTCTCCCCGGACACCCTGCCGATCGCCTCCGGCTGACTTCTTCCCGCGTCTCCTGCGTCTCCTGCGTCTCCTGCATCCGAGAGCCGGGGCGGCCTCAGCGGTCCGGTCCGGCGGAGGCGGTGAGTGCGTTCAGGCGGTTGCGCAGGTCCTGTGCCTGCGGGCTTCCCATGGTCGTGTGGATGGTGACGGCGCGACGCAGGTCGTCCAGGAGTGTGGTGCGGTCCGTGCCCGGGCGCTCTGCGATGGCGACGAGGTCGAGCAGCGCCTCGGCCTCGTAGGCATGGGCCTCAAGGGCGTTCAGCGTGTTTGCTGCCTCGCGGAGGGTCGCAACGGCTTCGGTGGTTCGGCCCATACGGTCGAGAGCCCGGCCGGATGCGGCGGTGGCTCGCGCGGCCATGCGGTGATCGGGAGTGGGCAGGGCAAGGAGGTCCGTGCGTGCTTGCCGAAGTGTGGCGAGAGCCTCGCCGTGGTCGCCGCGGGCGCCCTGGGCGCGGCCGAGGAAGAGCGTGGCGATGGCTGCGCCACGAGGTTCCCGGCCTCGGATGTTGAGTTCCCTGGAGTGCTGATAGGCGGCCACGGCCTTGTCCGGGTCGAACCGGTCCCAGTAGCGGCCGGAGAACTCCATCACGGAGGCGTGGAGTACCGGATCGTGCACGACCTCGGCGCAGGAGATCGCCGTCGTCAGTTCCTGGCGCGCCTGTTCGTCCTCGCCGAGGTCCATGAGCGGGCGGGAGAGGAGGCTGCGCAGGCGCGCTTCTGCGGCCGGGGAGACGGCGGCTGCTGCGTAGCGTGCGCCCAGTCGAAGGGATTCCTGCCAGTCGTCGAGATGCCTGTGGTGCAGGAACAGGACGGTGAAGCCCTCGGCGAGCTGCCAGGCGGGCGTATGGAGCGAGGGCTCGTCCGCTGCACGCAGGACCGCCATGATGTTGGTGCTTTCGGCCGCAAGCCAGTCCAGCGGTCCCGGCCCGTTCTCGGCGGCGAAGGGGTCGGTCTGCCCGTCCAGCAGGCCGGCCAGGTCGGCGATGCGCAGGCGGTCCGCTCGTACGGCGCGGTCTGCGAAGGCGGTGAGGATCAGATAGTGCCTCAGCACACGGTGTATGACGGTCAGTCTGGTGGTGACCCGGTCCGCGGCGTCCGTACGGTTGCGCGCGTGGAGATGGATGAGGCCGTGAAAGTGGTAGTGGCGGTCCTCGGTCAGTTCCAGCAGGCTCATGTCCTCGAGCACGTCGAGGAGCACTTGGGCGGACGTCGGATCCGAGTCGAGGGCTGCCGCTGCTGTTGCCGCGTCGAAGGTGGGGCCAGGGATCCAGCCGAGGAGCCGGTAGCCGTGCGCCATGTGGGCGGGCAGTTGCCGGTAGGAGGCGTCGAGGATCGCGGTCACCGGTGACGCGCTCAGGCCCGCATTCAGGGAGGCCAGGCGGTTCTCGTCGACCGAGAGTTCCGTGGCCAGGTCGTGGAGCGTGAGGTGGGGGTTGTTGGCGAGACGGGCGGCGGCGACGTGCAGTGCGACCGGAAGGCCCGAGCAATGATCCACCAGGGCCTTGGCCGCATCGGGCTCCGCAGCCACTCGCTCCTCGCCGCACCGGTCGGCGAGGAGCAGCAGCCCGGCCCTCTCGCTGAGCGGTTCCAGGGGCATGGCGCGGGCGCCGTCGAGGGAAAGCTCACCGAGCTTGGCGGTGCTCGTCGCAAGCACGGTACTGCCCGGTCCATCGGGGATCAGTGCGCGTACTTGGGCGGGCGAGGACACATCGTCGAGAACGAGCAGCACACGCAGGTCGGCCGTGCGTGCACGGAAGAGCGCGGTGCGCGCAGCGAGCGACTAAGGCAGCAGAGCCTCCGTCACCCCCAGAGAGCGCAAGCAGTGCCCGACGGCCTCCGTGACGTCCGCGCCGGCCTCCGCGTGATCGCGAAGGGACGCGAAATCCACATAGAGACGGCCGTCGGGAAAACGCTCACGGGCATGCGGCCCGAGCGCCCAGTGTCTGGCCAGTGCGGATTTTCCGACTCCTGGCGGACCTGCGAGGACGCGGACCTCCACGTGCGAGGGAACAGCGGCGTCTTCGAACTGCGCGTCCAAGGAGCCCAGTTCGTCGGAGCGGTTGATGAACCGGTGGCGCAGGGCAGGTACTTGCGACGGCGGGCCATGGCGGCGCAGAGCCTCGGGTACGCGGTGGGAGATGGGCGAGTCGGCGGAGGAGGCTGCCGCCCCCGGATGGTTGCTGCGACTTGCTGTTGCGCCGCCCTCCAGCTCGTCCATCTCGTTCAACAGCGCCACGAGCCGTTGCGCGACCTCGGAGCCTTGGCGTAAGGAATGGCGCAGGCGGCGGCGCAGCTGGTCGGCGTAGTCGCCCACGGCATGCGGGTCGCCCGATTGCATGGAACCCACCAACTGTTCGAGAGCGGAGATGAGCTCTTCGTCCGCGGTGGAAGGCTGCCGGCGGCGGCCGAACAGGCGTGAGAGGCGGGTGCGTGCCTGGGTCCATGTATCGGTCACAGCAAGGTTGATGACCATGCTTGTTGCTCCGGACGCGGCAAGCGCTGCCACCTCAATCGCCACAGAGTCCCCCTCCGAGTACGGGCGGTCCTGGTGTCCCGGCCGCGCCTCCTGCGTTGGTGACCACCGTAGATGCAGCGCGATCGCATGGGGAGCAGGTCCTTGAAGAACGTCCTTGAAGAACGTCCTTGAAGAACGTCCGGGCCGTGGCTTCATGGGCAGAACCTGCGCAGCTTCAGCCGCATCGAATCGGCGTCCGGGCAGTCGAGGGACAGCGACACTTCGATCTCCGATGGAGCGATGCCGGCGCGCAGGCAGGCGTAGACGGCAGAGGCAGCCAGTCCGGGATCGGTGAACGTGCCGTCGGGGCAGGACACTTCCACCGATTGACCGTCGCGGGAGCTCACCAGACACACGCCGGTCGGAACTCCGGTGGCGGCAAGGAGACTTCCGGGCAGGCGGGCCAGGGCACCGGCTGCCCAGACGCGGGCCGCGTCGAGATCAGGAGCAGGCGCTGTGCCGAGCAGGACCGAGGCGCTCTCGACAAGCGTCCGATCGTGTTCCTCGGCCGGTTGAACAGCAAGGTGCGAGAAGGAGCGTGCGGTCTCGGGCTGCTCCGTCGCGACAGAGACGGGAAAGCGGCGGACGGCCAAGGAGAGGGCGCCGGAGGCGGCGCGGTCGGAGAGCAGGTCGGTGCTCACCCTCCACGAGGTGACGGGGGCCGCGGGATTGGCGGGGGCGACGAGGGCGCGAGGTCTCGGGGGGTCGGTCGACGGCGGGGGAAGGCGCAGCAGCTCGTAGACCGCCTCCCGGAGCCGCTCCAGGGCCGTGCCGGGGTCTTTGAAGGCCCGGGCGGTCACGGCCTCGTACTGCGCACGTCGACCTGCAGGGAGTCTCAGGAGGTCCACGACCTGAGGCAGGAGTTCGGCGTCGGGGGCAAGGCGTGGTGCGACCTGGGCGAGTTCGGCGCCGGCGGTCCCGGGCACGGCTTCGTCGCCGTGTGCGGCCAGGCTCACGGGTTTGCCGAGCGCAACGCCGTACAGCGTCACGGATCCGTGGTCGCCGACGACGGCATCGGCTGCGACGAGGGCGGGCCGCCAGTCGTGCACGGGTGGCATGAGGAGCAGGCCGGCTTCGAGGGCGGCGGCCTGGAGTGTGCGGACGTGCCATTCCCCGTGGGCCGACCAGACTTGGGGTGCAGGATGAGGCCGACGCGGAAGCGATCGGCCGGCAGTTGCCCGAGCAGCCGGGCCGGCAGGTCCGGGTTCTGGGCGATGAGCGAGCCCGGGCCCCAGGTCGAACTGACCATCACCAGGCGCTGATTGTGCTCGACATCGAGCGCACGACGGTACTGGTCGCGGCGGTCGGCGCTCACCCGGAGTTCGTCCAGGCACGGGTCGCCGATCAGCAGCGTCTGCCCGGTGATGTTCGGTTGCGCAGCGGCGAGTTGGCGTTCCTGATCCGGGTGCGAGACGGCCATCCAGGTCCGGCCGGTGTCGAGCAGCTCGTTCGACACGGCGCCCGAGAGGCGTGTGCGGGGGGAGTGGGAGTCAGGGACGTACTTCTGGAATCCGACGCCGTGCGGGAGCACGAGCACCGGACAGCGCCCCTTGGGAACGTCGATGTGCTCGCTGGCGCTGAGGATCAAGTCGGGCTCGACGTCGGCGAGTTGTTGCCACGGCATGACTCGGCAGCCGGAGTCGTGCAGCAGGTCGAGTGATCCGTCACTGAACGCGGAGCCCGGGTCGTACGCGAAGACCACGGTGAGGCGACTGTCGCCGCGCAGCAGTGCGGGCAGTACCTCCAGGATGCGGATGGTCGACGTGAGGGTCCGGGCTGCGACAACGAGTGTGCGTTCGCCGGGAAACGTGCGCCAGCGATGTGCGTCCTGCCCTACGGGAGTTCGCAGGAACGGGATGTCAGCGGGGTGCGAAGCCACGCTGCCCCCGGTGCCCGTTGCCGACTACGCGGTTCGCGGTTCGCGGTTCGCGGTTCGCGGTTCGCGGTTCGCGGTTCGCGGTTCGCGGTTCGCGGTTCGCGGTTCGCGGTTCGCGGTTCGCGGTTCGCGGTTCGCGGTTCGCGGTTCGCGGTTCGCGGTTCGCGGTTCGCGGTTCGCGGTTCGCGGTTCGCGGTTCGCGGTTCGCGGTTCGCGGTTCGCGGTTCGCGGTTCGCGGTTCGCGGTTCGCGGTTCGCGGTTCGCGGTTCGCGGTTCGCGGTTCGCGGTTCGCGGTTCGCGGTTCGCGGTTCGCGGTTCGCGGTTCGCGGTTCGCGGTTCGCGGTTCGCGGTTCGCGGTTCGCGGTTCGCGGTTCGCGGTTCGCGGTTCGCGGTTCGCGGTTCGCGGTTCGCGGTTCGCGGTTCGCGGTTCGCGGTTCGCGGTTCGCGGTTCGCGGTTCGCGGTTCGCGGTTCGCGGTTCGCGGTTCGCGGTTCGCGGTTCGCGGTTCGCGGTTCGCGGTTCGCGGTTCGCGGTTCGCGGTTCGCGGTTCGCGGTTCGCGGTTCGCGGTTCGCGGTTCGCGGTTCGCGGTTCGCGGTTCGCGGTTCGCGGTTCGCGGTTCGCGGTTCGCGGTTCGCGGTTCGCGGTTCGCGGTTCGCGGTTCGCGGTTCGCGGTTCGCGGTTCGCGGTTCGCGGTTCGCGGTTCGCGGTTCGCGGTTCGCGGTTCGCGGTTCGCGGTTCGCGGTTCGCGGTTCGCGGTTCGCGGTTCGCGGTTCGCGGTTCGCGGTTCGCGGTGACGGTAAATAGCGCATTTCAAGGCGATTTGCAACCTTTCAGGTGCTCGGATTGGTGGCCGGCCGTCACAACCGTAAGGGTCCTGCCAGGGAACGGCCGCGGGGCCGTACCGCGGGGCGGTCAGTCGGCGACGAGTTGGGTGAGTGGGGTGGGTGGCTCGGGCAGCGGTGCGGTTTGGGTGCGCCAGAGGCGGACGGTGGTTTCGGCGATCCGGTGTGCCTGTCCGAGGTAGTTCTCCGGCTGGGTGTGCAGGCCGGGCAGGAGTGTGTCGAGATGGCGTTCGGCCAGGACGTCGCGCAGTGCCTGCGTGAGGTGTGCGCCGGTGGTGCGGGTGCGGGTCACTGCCTCGTGTACGAGATCGTGGGCGCGTTCCCGGCCGACGGGTCCGGCGAGGGCGATCATGTGCGACTCCGCCATGACGAGGCCGCGGTCGCTGCCAAGATTGGTGCGCATGCGGCGGGCGTCGACCCGGAGTCCGCGCAGCAGGGCGATCGTCTCTGTGAGGGCCGCTCCGGCGGATACGGCGAGTTCGGGCAGGACGCGCCATTCGATGTGCCATTCGCCGGCCGCGCGCTCATGGCCTGCTTCCTGTGCGCGGAGCAGTGCGGAGGTGAGGGCTCCGGCGCTGCCGCTCAGCCCGATGATGCTTTCGGAGGTGATCGGGTTGACTTTCTGCGGCATGGTCGAGGATGCGCCGCGGTGGTCGTCGTAGGGCTCGAAGACTTCGGCGATCTCGGTACGGGAGAGGTCGACGATGTTGCGAGCCAGCCGCGCGCATGTCGCGGTGAGCAAGGAGCACAGCCAGCCGAACTCGGCGAATCCGTCGCGGGCCACGTGCCACGGGGTCGCGGTGTCGTGCAGGCCGAGCAGCCGAGCAGTGTCCCTTCTGATGGCTGCGGCGTGCGGGCCGAATGCGGCAGCGGTGCCTCCGGCTCCGAAGAGGGAGATCATGCCGATGCGCGGGGCTGCCTGCGCAAGACGCTGCCGGTGGCGGGTGAACTGTGCCAGGAGGCCGGCCAGGGTGGCGCCGAACGTGGTGGGTACGGCCTGTTGGCCGTGGGTGCGGGCCGCCATCACGGTGGCGGCGTGTTCGGTGACACGGTCGGCGAGGACATCGCCGAGTTCGACGATCCGGCATTCGAGAGCGGCCAGGGAGCGGACCATCTGGAGGGCCAGACCGGTGTCCATGATGTCCTGCGTGGTGGCGCCGTAGTGCAAGCGGCCGTCGGGTCCGGGCGGGAGCCGGCGGCTGATCTGCCGGACCAGACCCAGGATGGGGTAGCCGACCGTGCGGGCGGTGCGCCACAGCTCTTCGCGGTCGATGTGGTGCAGCCGTGCCGCGTCGCGGATGGCGGCGGCTTCCGCGTGGGTGAGCACTCCGGCTTCGGCCTGCGCCCGGGCGAGAGCGCGTTCGGTGGCGAGCCAGCTGTCGAGGGTCGCGTCCTCGCAGAAGAGTGCGCACTGGTCGGGGTCGGCCGCGAGCCGGCTGGTCAGCGAGAAGGGCTCCGGCCGCGGGGCGTGGGTGCTCATGACGGGTCCGGGACGGCGGGCGTATCCGCGTCGGTGGAAGTGTCGATGGCGATGTACTTCTGCTCCAGGTACTCCTCGATACCGGAGTTGCCGCCCTCGCGGCCGCCGCCTGAGTGCTTGATGCCGCCGAAGGGCGCGCCGGGGTCGGAGACGTAGCCGCGATTGAGGCCGACCATGCCGCTCTCGATCTGTTCGCTCATTCGCAGCGCTCGGCCGAGATCGCGGGTGTAGAGATAGGCGACCAGGCCGAACTCGGTGGCATTGGCCATCGTGAGGGCCTCGTCGTCGCTGCGGAAGGTCCGGATGGCGGCGACGGGGCCGAAGATCTCCTCGCGGGTGATGCGTGCGCCGTCCGGGACGTCGGTGAGCACGGTGGGCGGATAGAAGTAGCCGGGCAGGTCGGGGGTGCTGCCGCCGGTGTGCAGCAGAGCGCCGTCGGCGATGGTCTCCGCCACCAGCTGGGCGACACGGTCGCGCTGCGTGCGATCGATCAGCGGGCCGAGGTCGGTACCTGGTTCCGTTCCGCTGCCAAGAGTGAGACCACGCATCCGGTCCACGAGACGCTCGGTGAATTCCTGCGCGATGTCGGCATGGACGAGAAAGCGGTTCGCCGCGATGCACGCTTCGCCGATGTTGCGGAGCTTCGCGGTGATGGCGCCGTCCACCGCCGCTTCCACGTCGGCGTCGGCGCACACGATGAACGGGGCGTTGCCGCCCAGCTCCATCGACGTGCGCAGTACGTTCTCGGATGCCTGGGCCAGCAGTAACCGGCCGACCGCCGTGGAGCCGGTGAAGGAGATCTTGCGCAGCCGCGGATCCTTCATCAGTGACTCGGACACTGCAGCAGGGGCGGTGGTGGGAAGGAGGTTCAGGACGCCGGCCGGCAGACCCGCCTCGATCAGGACTGTTGCCAGTGCGATGCTGGTGAGCGGGGTCTGCGGGGCGGGCTTGAGGACCATCGTGCAGCCGGCGGCCACCGCCGGGGCGATCTTACGGGCCGGCATCGCCAGCGGAGCGTTCCAGGGCGTGATCAGCAGGCACGGTCCGACGGGTTGACGCATGACGAGAACCCTCGCTGTTGCGTCCTCGCTGACCTTCCAGGTCCCGTCGATGCGGACGGATTCCTCGGCGAACCAGCGCAAGTAACCGGCCGCGTAGTCGACTTCGGCACGGGCCTCGGCGAGGGACTTGCCCATCTCGAGAGTGATGAGCTCTGCGAAGTCCGCACGGCGCTCCAGGAGCAGGTCGTGGGTACGACGCAGAACGCGGCTGCGGTGTCCCGGCGATGTCGCGGCCCATTGCGACTGCGCCGAGGCGGCCGCGTCGAGGGCGTCGAGGGCGTCTGTGGTGCCGGCATCGGCGACGCGGGTTATCGGTTCGCACGTCGCGGGATTCTCGACGGTGAACGTGGCGCCGCCGGCCGCGGGCACCCACCTTCCGCCGATCAGCAGCTTCTGCGGCGGAGCATCAGCGCCGTAGGGGAGTCGTCTGCGGTCCGTCATGGTGGCTTCTCACCTGCCGTCGAAGGAGTGGAGCAAGAGGAGCGTCGCCCGGGCCGCCGCTGCCTGGTGGTGCGGACAGCGGCGGCCCGGGGCGAGGAGTCAGCCCGCGGCCAGAGCGTCGTTGATCGCGTCGGCCATCGGGGTGCTGGAAGCCGGGTTCTGCCCGGTGAAGAGGTTGCCGTCCTGGACGGTGAACGCCTGGTAGGGGTCACCCTGCTGGTGCCGGGCGCCCATCTCGCGCAGACGGCTCGCCAGCAGCCATGGAGCGTTGTCGGCGGTGCCGAACAGGCGCTCCTCCTCGTCGGTGAACGCGGCCATCCGCCGGCCGGAGAAGATCCACTTGCCCTGCTCGTCGACCGCGGACAGCAGTGCGGCCGGACCGTGGCAGACCGCGCCGACGATCTTGCCGGCGCGGTCGGCCTCGATCAGCAGCCGCCCCAGGTCCGCATCCTGGAAGAGGTCGACCACGGGACCGTGCCCGCCCGGCAGCACCATGGCGTCGTAATCGGAGGCCGAGACCTCCTCCAGCTTCAGCAGCGGCCCGAAGTCGCTGAGCGCGTGCTGAGCGTGGGCCACGTGCCGGGCACAGTCCTCACCGGCGATCGCCGGATCCGCGCTGTGCTTGTCCAGCGGCTGCAGCACGCCCCCGGGAGAGGCGAAGTCGACGGTGTGGCCGGCGCCGACGAATGCCTTGTGCGGCGCAGCGAGCTCCTCCGCCCAGTAGCCCGTGGGGTACTGCGATCCGTCGGTGCGCTCCCACACTGCGGCTGCGGACATGATGATCAGAATGCGACTCATGGCTTTTTCCTCGGGGTCTCGTCGGCAGCCGATCCGGCAGCTCCGGTCGCGTGCGGGACCGGGCTGCCGAATCGGATCCATCAGCCCCTCCACTGTCGCCTTCCCAGGCGGCCCGACGGCGGCCATCATCGGCCCTGACCTGCCGCGGCCCGCTGTGCCTAGGACTGGCAGTCCTTCGTTGAGGCGGTCCCGACCGCATCGAATCGGCGACACTGGATGCATGGTCGCCGCGAACCGCGAACTTGCCGATTTCCTGCGCCGGGCCCGTGCCCAGTGCGACCCGTCGCGCGCAGGACTGCCGCCGGACACCCGTGTCCGCCGCGTTCCGGGCCTGCGACGTGAAGAGGTGGCACGACTGGCCGGAGTCTCCGCCGACTACTACGCCCGCCTCGAACAGGGGCGCCACATCACTCCCTCGTCCGCGGTGGTCGAAGCCCTGGCCGAGGCCCTGGAACTCGACGCCGCGGGCCGTGCCCACCTCGACGACCTCATCGGCACCACTGCCGTTCACCGACGCCGACGTCCGCCCACTGTCCAACGCCTGCGCCCCGGCCTCCACCAGTTGCTGGACTCCATGGAGGGCACCCCGGCGCTGGTCCTGGGACGCCGAGCGGACGTCCTGGGCATCAACCGGCTGGCCAAGGCGCTGTTCACCGACTTCGATGCCCTGCCACCGGCTCGGCGCAACTACACACGGTGGCTCCTCCTCGCCCCGGAGGCCCGCACCCTCTTCGTCGACTGGGAACGCCAAGCCCGCGCAGCCGTGGAGAGCCTCCGCCTCGACGGCGGCCGTACCCCCGACGACCGACCGACGCAGGACCTCATCACCGAACTGAAGGAGAACAGCACGGAGTTCGGTCGCTGGTGGCAGCAGCACCGCGTACATCAGCGCACGTACGGATCCAAGCGACTGCTCCACCCGCTTGTCGGTGAGATCACCGTGCAGTACGAGACCTTCGCCCTTCCCGGCGACACCGAAGCAGCCGTCTTCGTCTACAGCACCGAAGCAGGCTCACCGTCCCGTCACGCGCTCGACCTCCTCACCTCCTGGACGCTCACCCCCCGCAGCGAGTCCTGAACTCCGCGATGGTGAACGGATGCTGTGACCTGCGCCCGCGCGACGCCGCGCGCCGGCCGGCAACGTGAGGTTCCGCAAACGGTCTGCCTGATCCCGTCGCGGCCGGCCGTGGCGACACGCGGTCCGCGGGAAGCGGCACTTCGAGGACAGTCCGGGCGTATCGGTCTAGATTTCCGTGATCCCATCGTCTGTCTGAGGAGACCTTCGTGAACTCTGCCGTGAAGCGGGTCGTCTGTGTGAGTGCGGCCCTGCTGCTGTCCGTCGCGGGGCTTGCGTCCGCCGCAACCGCGGTCGACGCCCCCGATCCGACCTCGACCACGGCCGGAACGGTGCCGGGTGCGGCCGCGGAGGACGCCGCTCCGCAGCCGACCCTGTCGGCGGAAGCGAGCGTGGAGTCCGTCGAGGCGTGGGAGGAGTTCCGCGTGCAGGGAGCCTCCACGCACCTTCCGGCCGGTACCCGGGTCACGTTGCAGCAGTTGCAGAACGAGAAGTGGGTCGGCCTGCCGATCCATGTGAACACCACCGACGCTCACACGTACAGCGTGCGCGTCAAGCTCGGCGTCAAGGGGCTCGGCCATATCCGGATGGTGGGAGGGGGCGCTGTCTCCAACACGGTGCAGATCACCGTTCGTTGAGACCGACGCGCGTGACTGTTTGCTGAGGCATACGCACGCTCGCCTCGCCCGGCCCTCGCGCAGGGCACCTGTCGCGCCGAGCCGGCCGAGCACGCGGCGCACCTGACTCCGTACGCCTTCGGCGGCCTGGCGTGACAGGTCGCCGAAGGCCCGGATCGGGGCGGGCGGCCATGTCGGCGTCCAGTTCCTGGAGTTGGGGGCGACGGCGCTCCGGTGCAGGGCCTTCCGCGCGAAGGGCGGCGGGCCTCTTGACCGCGTACAGGCGAGTGGCTGAGTGTGTGGGTGGCACAGGGACGTCACCGCACAGGAGTCGCACGTGATGAGCTGGAAAGCCCAAGGGGGAGTGGTCGCCGCCGTCGTGGGGGCGCTGCTCGCGGGATCTCTCGGGGCGGCCTCGGCCACTCCGACAACGTTGTCAGCAGCTGCTGCGTCGAAGGTCGCGCTGATCGACGACCCCACCGACTACGTGGATCCGCTGATCGGCACCGGCAAGGGCGGTGAGTCCGTCGGTGAGATCAACAACTTCCCCGGGCCCGCAGCCCCGTTCGGCATGATGCAGTTCTCGCCGGACACCGAGGACTCCTACGCCGGGTACCAGTACCACAGCGACAAGCTCAAGGGCTTCAGCCTCAACCACGCCTCCGTCGGCTGCACCGCGTTCGGTGATGTACCGCTGCTGCCGGTCGCCGGTGACGTCGGTGACGAGCCGTGGGAGCGGACCGAGGAGTTCTCCCACGACGACGAGAAGGCGGAAGCCGGCTACTACGCGGTGAACTCCGGCGGTGACGACGCGAAGGTGCGCACCGAACTCACCGCCACCACGCGCACGGGCCTTGCGGCTTTCACGTTCCCCGCGAGCGCGGGCGACAAGGCGCAGGTCCTGGTCAAGGGCGGCGGCGCCGTCAACGCCGAGAACACCCAGCAGGCCGAGCTGAAGATCACCGGCGACCGGCAGGTCACCGGCTCCGTCACCACCGGAAACTTCTGCGGCAAGGGCAACGAGTACACCGTTCACTACGCGATCACGTTCGACCGGCCGTTCGCGAAGCACGGGACCTGGGACGGCGAGGAGGTGACCGACGGCAGCAGTGCGGTGGACGCGCCTAAGGCGGGCTCGTACCTGACCTTCGATGCCGCCGAGGAGCGCACCGTACGCGCGAAGGTCTCCATGAGTTACGTCTCGGTCGACGGGGCCGAGGCCAACATGGCCGAGGAGGTGCCGGGTTGGAGCCTGGAGGACCTGCGCGAGCGGACGCGCGCCGACTGGACCGAGGCGCTGCGGAAGATCCGGATCGGCGGCGGGACGGACAGCGAGCGGAAGATGTTCTACACCTTCCTCTATCACTCGCTGATGCATCCGAACACCTTCAACGATGCCGACGGCCGCTACATCGGCTTCGACGACAAGATCCGCACGCTCCCGAACGGCCGGACCCAGTACGCGAATTTCTCCGACTGGGACACCTACCGTTCGCTCGCCCCGCTGCAGGCGATGCTCTTCCCGAAGCAGGCGAGCGACATGGCACAGTCCCTCGTCCATGACGCCGAACAGGGCGGCTGGTGGCCGCGCTGGCCGGTCGCCAACGGCTACACCGGGCAGATGACCGGCGACAACTCGGTCCCGCTCATCGCCAATCTGTACGCGTACGGCGCTCGCGACTTCGACCTGAAGACTGCGCTGAAGTACCTGGTCAAGGGCGCGACATCGGTGGACGACAGGCCGGGCGCGTATCAGGAGCGGCCGGGTGTCGAGGAGTACATGGAGCGTGGCTACGCCAACAACTCCAAGGTCCGCGGCGACCATGCCCGCGTCGGTGCCTCGGTCACCCTGGAGTGGGCCATCGACGACTTCGCCATCGCCCAACTGGCCCGGGCGGCGGGGGAGAAGGACACCGAGCGCACCTTCACGCGCCGCGGCCAGAACTGGCAGAACATCCTCAACCCCGCCACCGGCTACCTCTCCCCACGCGGCGACGACGGACGCTTCCCCGACGGGCCCGGCTACACCCCGCCGCCGGAGGGCAAGTTCGGCCAGGACGGCTTCGACGAGGGCAACGCCGCCCAGTACAACTGGCTCGTACCGCAGAACACGGCCGGCCTGATCGAGGCGATGGGCGGCCGCGAGGCCACCACCGAGCGTCTGGACACCTTCTTCGGCAAGCTCAACGCCGGCCCGAACGAGCCGTACCTGTGGGCCGGCAACGAGGTCAACTTCGGCGTCCCATGGATCTACAACCACCTGCGGCAGCCGTGGAAGACGCAGGAGTCGGTACGGAAGGTCGCCACCACCCTCTTCAAGCCGACTCCGGACGGCGAGCCGGGCAATGACGACCTCGGCGCCCAGTCCTCGTGGTACGTGTGGGCCGCGCTCGGCCTGTACCCGTCGACTCCGGGCACCTCGGACCTGGCGGTGCACAGCCCGCTCTTCGAGCGCGCGGTCCTCGACCTGCCGGGTGACGGCAAGGACCTGGACATCCGCGCCCCGAAGGCCACGGCCGACGCGCCGTACGTGCACCGGTTGCAGCTGGACGGCAAGGACTGGGAGCGCACCTACCTCCCGAAGTCCGCGGTCCGCGACGGCGGCCGGCTCGACTTCGAGCTGTCCGGTACGCCGGACAAGTCCTGGGCCACCGGCGCCGAGTCCGTCCCGCCGTCGTACCGCAGCGGTGAACAGGACTTCCTCGCCCACGCGACGCCGAACCAGGTCACGGCGGCGCCCGGCGGCGAGCCGGCGAAGCTCACGGTGCACGCGCAGCGGCTCGGCGGCCACGATCGCCGGCTCGCTGTCACCGCCCAGGCGCCGAAGGGGCTTTCGGTGCCGGACGGGCGGGTCGCACTCGACCGCGAAACCGGTTCCGGTACGGCCGAGTTGCAGGTCGAGGCCGCGGCGGACGCCGAGCCCGGCTACCACGAGGTGCCGCTGACCATCCGCGGCAAGGGCGGCGATCCGGTGCACCGCACGGCGATCGTGCTGGTCGCGGCGGACGGCAGCGTCGCGGCGGCTCTCGGTGACGCGTACGACGCGGCCGGCGTCACCGGCGACGAGGACCCCGCCGTGGCCGACTTCGACGGCGCCGGGAACAGCTACTCCCGCCAGGCGCTGGCCGCCGAGGGGCTGAAGAGCGGGGCCGAGGCCGAGGCTTCGGGCACCACCTTCAGCTGGCCGGGCCCGCCCGGCGTGCGACCGGACAACGCCACCGCGAACGGGCAGACGCTCGACATCGCCTCCGATGCCAAGGATGCGCGGAAGCTGCTCTTCGTCGGCTCGGCCACGAACGGCGATCAGAAGGCCGAGGCGACGGTCACCTTCACCGACGGCACCACGGCCGAAGCCGACCTGTCCCTCGGGGACTGGACCGAACCGGGAGGCGGCAGCGACCCCGTCTTCGGCAACACGGTGGTGGCGAAGACCGCGTACCGCAACTCCCCCGACGGCAAGAGCGACAAGGCGGCATACGTATACGCCACGAAGCCGTACGAGATCCCGGCCGGCAAACGGATCGCATCCGTCACCCTGCCCAAGAACACCGACCTGCACGTCTTCTCGATCGGGCTCGGCTGACGAATCGCGGCGCAGGCCACCGCCCGCCTCCGACGGCCATGCCCGCCTGCTGCCGCTCGGCCCTACGCCCCCACAGCCTCCGCGAGTTCGCCGACGCGGAACAGCTTTGCCGCCTGCATGGTCGGGGTGATGCGGTTGGCTCCTGCTGCGACCGAGGCGAAACCGCACTGGGGGGACACGCCGATGCGGGCCCGGTCGACGTGGTGCGCCGCCTCGTCCACCCGCGACAGCAACGTGTCCAGTGGCTCCAACTCGTCGCGCTTCGTCGACACCAGGCCGAGGACGACGTTCTTGTCCGCAGGGAGTGCGGCCAGCGGTGCGAAGCCGCCGGACCGTTCGTCGTCGAACTCCAGGAGGTACGTGTCGACATGAGGGGTTCCGGCGAACACCCGCTCGGCCAGCCAGTCGTAGCCGCCCTGTGCCGCCCACATGCTGCGGAAGTTGCCCTTGCAGAGGTGGAGGGAGACCGACACCCCGGGCACGGCTGCCAGTGAGTCGATCAGTTCGCAGCCTTCCGACAGGGTGCGTTCGACCGAGATGGCCAGCGCCTCTCGTTGCCGGCGCTGCTCCTCGTCCACCAGAACGGCCATGTCGGGCGCATCGATCTGCACGCGGGTGCAGCCGACGGCGGCGAGCTCCTCGATCTGGGAGCGGAGCAACGCGGCCCAGGCGCCGAACAGATCGAAGGGGTCCGGGTACACCCGCGCGGAGCGCTCGGCCGACCAGAACCCGTAGAGCATGAGCGGGCTCGGGACGGTGACCTTCACGGGGAGGTGGGTGCGGCCGCGCAGGTACACGTACTCCTCCACGCCTATGTTCCGGCTCGCGGCGATGGGCTCGACCACGGCGATCGGGTTCTCGACGGCGTACGCACCGCCGGCCTCGGTCTCCGTGTCGATCGGTGCCTCGTGGTCCAGAGCGCCGGGCACCGTGGCCAGCAGGTGGTCCATGAACGTGGTGCGGCGCATCTCGCCGTCGTTCACCACATCCAGTCCTGCGCTCTCCTGCAGACGCAGCGCACCGTCGACCGCCCGGTCCTCGACGACCTTGAACTCGGCGGGCGTCATACGTCCGGCCTCGAGTGCCGCCTGCGCGGACACCAACTCGGCCGGACGCAGCAGCGACCCGATCGCCTGGGCCTTCACCGTGCTGTTGCTCATGTGCGTCTCCCTTCACCTGTCACTTGTTCACTCGTTCAGGTCGGCCGGCCGTGGAGTGGTCGTCGGGTACCGGGTGGATGTCCAGGTGGATGCCAAGTCGTCGCAGGACACCGTCGATCGTGGTGATCGCCGTGCGCGTGTGCCGGGGATCGTCGTCGGGGTGTCCCAGCGCGATGACGCACACCGTGCGGCTGCTCGCCGTCACCTGATGGTCCGCCGAGTCCGAGTCCTGCCTGCCCAGCCACGCGAGGGGGGTGAACGTCCCGTCCGGCGCCCGGAGTCCGTACGTGAGGTCTCCGGAAGGCACGGGGCGGGAGCGGGAGGAGAAGGCGGGGACGATCCGCTCGCCGCCGGGTGATCTGCGGACGAGGACGGTTGATCCGTCAGGGATGTCCGTGACGTCGTGCAGGCCGATGCCGCCGCCGAGGACGACCGAGGCGATGGTGACGGCATCGATGACGCCACCGTGACCCCGCCAGGGGCGCTGCGCGACGAGCCGGCGCAGGCGCTCCCCGGCCGGTGTCGTCCCGGGGTGGCCGAGCGTGGCGAGCAGCTTTCGGTATCCGGCGCCGGAGTCCTCCCGGGGCGACAGGGCGAGCAGCTCGGTCGCCGCCGCGGCGCTCAGTGCCGGCTCGGTCATCGGGCACCGGGCGGTGAGGGTCCAGGCGCGCACATGGCGCAGTCCGAGGCTGCGGACATCGGGGTCAACAGTTAGCCGTAGAAGGCCAGTTGGGGCAGATGCAGGCACAGGGGCGGCTTCTCCCGTCATGGGTCGGCGAGGTCGAGCACCGCGGTCCGCGGATCACGGACCACGGACCCGATCGATGAAGACATGCTGTCATTTATAAGTTAGCTTCACCTTAGATTCGAGCGAGGGGGTGCCATGGAGACCGTCGATGCGGAGCATCGGCAACTACGGCCGCCCGAAGGTGAATCGGATGGTGGCGCCGGGGTGGCCGGGAGTCCGGCCGGCCCGCGTCCGAGTCGTTCGGGACGTCGGCGGCGCCGGCGGATCAGGGGCGCCCCGCTGGGGCTGGCGTTGATCGCACTCGCGGCTCTGGCGTCGGTGGCCGTGGGCGCGAAGCCGATCGCGCCGGGAGTCGTGTTCGACGCGCTCTTCGCGTACCACGGCACTGTCGAGGAGCAGTTGGTACGGGACATGCGCCTGCCGCGTACGGGACTCGGTCTGGTGGCGGGTGCGGGGCTCGGCCTGGCCGGGGCGCTGATGCAGGCGCTGACCCGCAATCCGCTGGCAGACCCGGGCATCATGGGTGTGAACGCCGGAGCCTCGGCCGCCGTCGTCGTGGCCATCGGCTTCGCCGGACTGCAGACCTTCGTCGGCTACGTCTGGTTCGCCCTCGCGGGCGCCGCGGCCGTGACGGGACTCGTCCATCTGATCGGGGCGATCGGACCGGGCGGTGCCACACCGGCGCGGCTGGTGCTCGCCGGCACCGCGGTCGCGGCCGCGCTCACCGCGCTGACCTCGACCGTCCTGCTGATGCGGCCGGCCGTCTTCGACGCCTTCCGCTTCTGGACGGTCGGTTCGCTGGCCGGGCGCGACGCCCAAGTGCTGTGGCAGGTACTGCCGTTCGTCGCCGCCGGTGTCCTGCTTGCCGTGCTCACCACCAGGCCGCTGGATGCCATGGCGATGGGGGACGAAGGGGCCGCGGCTCTCGGCGCGCGCGTCCGGGTCACCCGCGTGCTCGGCGTCCTGGCAGTCACCCTGCTGTGCGGAGCGGTCACCGCCGCCGTCGGCCCGATCGCCTTCGTCGGCCTCGCCGTGCCGCACATCGCCCGGGCGATCAGCGGCCCCGACCATCGATGGATCTTCTTCTACGCGGCGCTTCTCGGCGCCCTGCTCCTCCTGGTGGCCGACGTGGTGGGCCGGGCCGTCGCGCGCCCCGCCGAACTCGAGGTCGGCATCGTGACCGCCTTCCTCGGTGCCCCCGCCCTGGTCGTCCTGACCCGCCGAGCCCGGCGGCGCCGATGACCGCGGCGTCCCATGCATCGCCGGAGCCGGTGGCCGAACGGCAGGCCGTGGACGTGCCGTTGTCCGGCGCGAGGGTGTTGCGTGTCGGGCGGGTGTCGCTGCGGATGCGGCCGCGAGGGCTGCTCGTCTCGATCGGGCTGCTCGTCATCGCCGCGGTGATGTTCGCCGTCGGCTGTGCCACCGGCGACTACCCGCTGTCCCTCATGTCGGTGGTTCGCGCGCTCGCCGGCGGCGGAGACTCGGGAACCCGGTTCATCGTGATGAATCTGCGTGTCCCGCGCGGTCTGGACGGGCTGCTCGTCGGTGCGGCACTCGGCGTCTCCGGAGCGCTCTTCCAGTCCGTCACCCGCAATCCCCTCGGCAGCCCGGACATCGTCGGCTTCGGCAACGGCGCGGCCACCGGGGCGCTGCTCTCCCTGCTGTGGTGGCAGGGCGGGCCCGCGGAGACCTCCGTGGCCGCCTTCACGGGCGGCACCGTCGTCGCCTGCCTCGTCCACGTCATCTGCCGGAAGGACGGACTGCAGGGACACCGGCTGATCATCGTCGGCATCGGTGTCTCCGCGATGGCGTACTCCTTCAACGCCTGGCTGCTCAGCCGGGCCGAACTGCAGGACGCCGAGACCGCCCAACTCTGGCTCACCGGGACCCTCAACGGCCGCGGCTGGGAGAACGTGACCCCGGTCGCCGTCAGCCTCGTCGTGCTGCTCCCGCTCGCCATGGCGCAGGGCCGGCGGATCGGCATCCTCTCCCTCGGCGACGAGCCGGCAAGTGCGCTCGGGATGTCGCCGTCGCGTACCCGGCTGCTCGCCCTGACCACCGGCGTCGCCCTGGTGGGTGTGGCCACGGCATCGGCCGGACCCATCACCTTCGTGGCGCTGGCCGCGCCGCAGATCGCCAGGCGTCTCACCCATGACCCGGGGCCCGGCATCGCCGTATCCGCACTGACCGGGGCCGTGCTGCTCCAGGGGGCCGATGTCGCGGTCCAGTGGATGGTGCCGTCGGTGGAAGTGCCGGCCGGGTTGGCCACAGGGCTCGGTGGGGGCGTCTATCTGGCGTGGCTTCTCACCCGACGCCGTGCGCGGGCCTGACCGCCACCGCCCCATGGCCGGCAGAACGCAGCCCATGAAGGTCAATCAGGTAAGCCAGTCAATTAGGCAAGCCTTGCTTATTAAAGACAGGCTGTCTTAAAGTGGCCGCATCAACTGCGACGAGGGGTGGAGAGATGAGACAGACGCGCACGGCGCGAGCGGGGTATGAGGGTGGGGGCATGCGTCGGGCCTCGTCGTTACCGCGACGAGGCGGCGCATTGCTGGCGGTCGGCGTGCTGTGCGTCGGGTTGGCGTCGTGCGGGTCGTCCGACGATGACGACTCGGCCAAGACCGGCAAGGACTCGCAAACCGGCAGTGCCGGCGCGTTTCCCGTGACTCTTCAGCATTCCCAGGGGAAGGCCGAGTTGGCGTCCGCGCCGAAGCGTGTGGTCGCCCTGAGCGCGATGGATCTCGATGCCGCGATCTCGCTGGGGGTCGAGCCCGTGGGGGCGGCCAAGGATCCCTTCGCCAAGTCAGGGGTCAGCCCGTGGCTCTCCGACAAGCTCGACTCGGAGACCGAGCTGATCAACACGACGCCGGACATGCCCTTCGAGAAGATCGCGGCCCTCGAGCCGGACCTCATCCTGGCCACCGGCGACTACGGCATCAGCAAGAACTACGCCAGGCTCAGCCAGATCGCGCCCACCCTCGCCCCAGGCAAGTCGGCCGCCGAGGACTCCTGGCAGAGCCGGGAAGAGAAGATCGGCAAGGCCCTCGGCAAGCCGGACGAGGCGAAGAAGGCCGTGGGTGACACGGAGAAGCTGATCGCGGCGACCGCGAGGCGGTACCCGAAGCTCGAGGGCAGGACCTTCTCCGCCTCGTACGCCTACTCGGCCACCCAGATCGCCACGATCGCCTCGCCCGACGACTTCGCCGTGAAGTTCCTGCAGGCGCTCGGCCTCGAGGTGAATCCGACGCTGCAGGGCACGGAGAAGTCGGCGAGCAAGACCCAGCCCGGGATGCTCAGTCCTGAGCAGGCCGAGAAGCTCGCCTCCGATCTGACGGTGATCGGGTTCACCTCGCCGCAGGTGCGCAACACGCTGGAGAAGGGCCCCTCGTTCACCAAGGTCAAGACGACGGGGGTCTACGCGCCGGTGGACAACGCGACCATCACGGAGCTGCGCAACCCGTCGATCCTCGGGATCCCTTGGCTCCTCGACGAGCTGGCCCCGTCCTTCAAGGCCGTCAAGTAGCAGTCTTCAAGGCGGTCAAGTAGCAGCGGAAGCCCCGCGTTCCGCCGAATCCCGGAGCAGTCGTGCGACGGTCGCGGCCACTTCGGCGGCGTACGGGACGAGGTAGAAGTGTCCTCCGGGCCAGCGGCGGTGAGTGAACTCGCCGTCGCCGGCATCGGACCACCGTGCCGCGGCGGGGGAGTGCACGGACGGGTCGTCATCTCCCGTCAGAGCGGTGATGTCCACGGGGAGAGGGGGCGTCGTCGGCGTCGGCCGATGGGTCTCCGCCATGCGGTAGTCGTTGCGGAGGATCGGCTGGAAGAGTTCCCACATCTCCGGGTCGTCGAGTACGGCGTCCTGGGTGCCCCCGTGCCGGCGCAGCACCTCGGCGAACTCGTCGTCGGGGAGAGTGTGGATCATGCCCCTGCGTGGGTGGTGCGGAGCCTGCCGGGCCGATACGAAGAGGTGGGCGACCTGGCGGAATGCGGTGGGGTGCTCGGTCGCGAGGCGGTGGACGATCTCGTAGGCGATCGTCGCGCCCATGCTGTGACCGAAGAAACCTGTGGGGCGGTCGAGGAGTGGGTGTAACTCCGCGGTGGCGTCGGCCACGACGTCCACGAGGCGCGCGGGGAGCGGCTCCGCGGCGCGGCGTTCGCGCCCCGGGTACTGCACGGCCCAGGGTTCGATGCTGTCCGGCAGCAGCGCCGGCCACATACGGAAGAAGCCCGAACCGCCTCCCGCGTGCGGCAGGAGGATCAGACGCAGGGTGGCGTCCGGGCGGGGTTGCAGACAGCGGACCCAGCGGGCCGTGGGGTGGGCGTGAACGGGCGCCCGGTGGACGCCGGTTGTCCTTGGCTGCTGCGGGTTTTCGAGGGGACGTGACGATGCACTCATCGGGCGGCGTCGGGCGGCGGGCAGGGCCGGTCCGGAGGCATCGGTGTCGGATCGCATGGACACGCGTGCAGCGCACCCGGTGGCGGACGGAGTCGGCGGCGCGTCGTGCGGGTCATCCGATGCTTCCCCTCTGTGCTGTCCTGACCTGCTGTCGTGACCTGCTGCTCCGGGGCCGAACCGCCGGAAGTGTCGCCTCCTCGGCGGTCGGGACGTCATGGGTGGGCGGGCTGGTGAATGCGGCCGCGGCAGGTGCGATCGCAGTCAACCGGCAAGCTACCACGGGTACCCTAACTTATTAGCGACTTGCTGTAATTAAATGGCCGGATCCAGTCCCCGCGAGGGGGTGTGCCCCGGTTACCGCCAGGGTTCCGGCTCGGAGACAATGGCCGTATGTCGCGTACTCCCGCCGACCCGCACCGTCGTCCCGCCGACCCGCAGAGTCCACCGGCCGATCGGCAGCGTCCGCATGCCGAGCTCAGTGCCCGGCTGCACGTCCCCAAGCTCGGCCGCCCGCCCCAGGTGGGGCGGCGATCCATCGTGGAAGCAGCCGTCGCGGTGGGGTTCGAGGAGCTCAGCATGAGTGCGGTGGCCCGGCATCTCGGGGTGAAGCACTCCACGCTCTACCGTTACTTCCCGCAGAAGGAGGCGCTGCTCGCGGCTGCCGCGGACCATGTGGTCGCCTCGATGGAGTGGCCGCCTCCGTACGCGAGTTGGCGACCGTATCTGCGGGCGCTGGTGCGTACCACGTTCCGCATGTTCGACGAGCACCCCGGTCTGGCTCTCCATGTCGCGGCGCTGCGCGGAGGGCTCGTGGAGTACGCGCGCCAGGGTGCTCGGGCCACGGCCGTGCTCGTGGAGCTCGGGATGGATCCCGAATCCGCCGTCCTGGCTCAGGACTTGGTCAACGAACAGGTGCTGCTCTACTTCCTCGCCGGGCAGCAGGAGGGCCGGCCGGCGACGGGCGCGGAGGAGACCGCCCAGCTGCGGCGCAGGATGCTCGAGGACGTCAGGGGTGAAGCGCCGGGGCCGGTGGCGGACGCCTTCGAGCGGGTCATCGGCGGACGCCCCGAGGACTGGCTCAACCGCAAGATCGAAGTGATTCTCGACGGAATCGCGGGCTCGTTCCCGCTGACCGGAAATCGCCCTCAGGTGTAGGGAGTTGGACGGATCGCGCAGCGGAATTATGGATTCCGTCGGCGGTGGTCGCGGGATCGGTCCACGGTTCGGATCGATCCTTGTGTTCGGCGTTTGAGTGTGCATATGCTTCCCGGTGTCGGATGGGTGTTCGCCCGAAATGGCGTTCGGTCATCCACATCTCATGTCGCTGCAGCGGCCCGCACTGCCTGATTCGTTCTCGAATCGGTGGGGCCGCCGGCTTTCGCATACGGCAGGTATTGCGGAGCGACATTCACCGGCCGCGCCCACGCGGCTGTTCTGTTCGAGTTCGCCGGGAAACACCGGCTCTCCCGTCGGCCGTACCGCGGTCGTTCCCATCAAGGTGTTCGGCGATACGTCCGGTGTGCGCGTCCCTGTGCGCATGCCCGGATCCGGTGTCCCGGCTGCCTTCGTCTGTTCAGCGCGACCTCAGTCCTCCACAGCACACTGAAGTCAGTGAAAGGCCCTGTCAGCCTGAAGAGACCACCCCCTACCCCGTCACGCGCATTCTCGGCGAGCTCGCCGCCGACCCCAACTCCGTACTCAAGGCATACACGGCGAACGCGGCCTTCCGCGCCGCGACCGCAGAGGAACTCACCACCCCGGACAACCCCTTCAGGCGCCCGGTCCGGCCGGACGATCTGGCGTGGCTGGACTACGCCCCGGTGCTTCCCGCCGAACGCCAGCTGCTGCTCAGCGGACTGCTCGGGCACCGCATGCTGCGCAACGTCTACGACGCCGAGAACGCGCTGCTGCCCGGGCGGGCCGACGCGGCCGCCGCCGCCGACGGGAAGCAGTTCCGCTCGTACGAGAACCGCCTGCTCGGCATGCTGGCCAGGCCGGTCCTGGAGAACCATCTCTTCGCTCACCTGGACGACGACCGCACGGAGCTCGCCGAGCCGACCGTCGGGGCGGTGCAGGACGTGGTGCGGGAGTACTGCGAGCGCCGTACCGCGGAGCCGCACCGTGCCTTCGCGACCGCGGCCGGCCGCAAGGACGCACGGAGCGCCGCCACCTTCCTGCTGATCCAGTCGGGCGTCTTCCTGCCGGCCGTGCACCACGCCATCGGCCGGGGCGCGCTCGCCGAGACCACGCTCGCGCACCCCGGCCTGCAGGCCGCACTCGAGGAGATCCGGCGCGGCTGGGTCCTCGCGGCCCCGGACTACCGGTCGATGTTCGAGGACGCGGGGCTCACGAGCTCGCCCGCCGCGTACTGGCAGTTCTCCCTCGGCACTTCGCTCGCCCGGGGCAACCACCTGCTCGGCCTGGCGCTCGCCGGCGACCGGCTGCCCGAGTTCCTCGGCGCCGTCACCCATCTCCTGGTGGACCTCGCCGCCTCGGCGGCGCCGCTGCGGGACGCGCTGCGCGACGCCCTCGACCTGGGTGCCGCCTACTTCGACAAGGTCGCGGCCATCGGCCCCCAGGAGGCCGCCGCTCTGGTCGAGCGCTTCCTCGGACCGCTGCCCGAGCGCTTCGGCGACAACGTAGTCACCTCCTTCCACCGGGGGTTCGCCGACGCCGCGCGGATCGCCGCCCGTTGGGACGACGACCTCACCGAGCAGCTCGTCTGGGCCGACCGCATCGAGGACTACAAGACCGCTGCGGAAGGCATCCAGCACAAGCTGGTCACCGAGAACATCGAGGTCGATCTGGACACGTTCGTGGAGACCCATGAGGAGACCTCCACGACACACGTCCACGACGAGCACCGCCTGGTGATGGTCGAGAGCGGGCAGATGCACTTCTGGAACAACGTCACGCATCGCATCGCCCTTTCCGAGGGGGACAAGCTCCTCATTCCCACCTCGCGGCTGCACGGATCGGTGGTCCTCTCCGGAACCTGTGTGTACCACCAGCCGATCATTCCCGAGGAAATGTTCCGGGAGTTCGTCACCGACTGACCGGACTCCCGTCCTTTCCCTGCCTTTTTCTCGTGCGAGCGGAGTGTGGCATCGGCATGCCCGAAAACAAGAAACGTTCGAGTGGAGAGAAGATCGAATCGGCCCTGGAGTCGATTCAGGAGATCACCATCGGCGACACCCCGGAATGGGGTGCACGGAGCGCCGAGCAGTTCCTGCGGTCCGTTCTCTCCGAGACCGACCTTTTCCCGTGCACCTTCGGCGTCGCGGCGGCACGGAAGAAGACCCTGCGCCTCGGATACGTCGACGGAACGGACCGGCAGGACGACTGGTCGCGGCTGCCCGATCTGCTGCGCCGGTATCTGGAGGAGTACCGCTCGCTGAGCAAGGAGACCTCTCTCGTGGTGCTGTTCCGGCCCGAGAAGGAACCCTTGCCGATGGACGCCTATCGGGAACGGTTCTGGTCGGTGCTGCGCTATCTGGTCGCCAAGGACTCGCAGCCGTGGCCGGCGGATCTGCCCGCAGATCCCGACGAGAGCATGTGGGAATTCGCCTTCGGCGGCACACCCGTCTTCGTCGTGTGCAACACACCGGCCCACGACCGCCGTCGCAGCCGCAGGGCCGACCAGTTCATGATCACGTTCCAGCCGCGGTGGGTGTTCGAGGGACTGGAGGCGGACACCCCGCGTGGTGCGGCCGCGCGCAGGACGATCCGGTCCAGGCTCCGCAAGTACGACGCCGTCGACCCTTCGCCCTTCCTCGGCGCGTACGGCGACGACGACAACCGTGAGTGGCGTCAGTACTTCCTGGAGGACGACAACAACCCCGCTGCTGCGGGAGAGCACTGCCCGTTCCACACGGGAGCCGGCGCACCGGTGCGCAGCGAAGCGAAGGCCGGCGCCGACTGGACGGTGGTGGTCAACGGCGACGGTCAGTACTCCGTGTGGGACGCGGCGCGTGCCCTTCCACGGGGCTGGCACGCGGTCGGACAGCCGGACACCCGGGAGGCCTGCCTGGACCGCATCGCCGGGCTCTGGCCCGATCCGCGTCCGCAACTGCAGCGGGGCGCGCGATGACCACAGAACCCCTCCGGCGATCGACCACGGACCGCTTCGAGCCGTTCCCGCTGACCGACACCCAACGCGCCTATCTGCTGGGCCGCGGAGACGTCTTCGAACTCGGCAACGTGTCCACCCACGCCTACTTCGAGTTCGAGGGCGATCCGGACCTCGGCCGTTTCACGACCGCATGGCGGCTGCTCGTGGAACGCCACGACATGCTCCGCGCCGTCATCGACCCCGACACGCTCACCCAGCGCGTACTCCCCGACGCACCGGCCTTCACCCCGGGCGTCGTCGATCTGCGAGAGCTGAGCGAGCCGGCACGCGACCGTGAACTCGCCGCCCTGCGCGACAGGCTCTCGCACGAGGTGCGGCCGGCCGGCCGCTGGCCGCTCTTCGGTGTGACCGTCGCCAGACTCCGCGACGACCTGGTCCGGGTGTTCATCGGATTCGACGGCCTCGTCTGCGACTTCGCCAGCTGGCATGTGCTGTACGGGGAGCTGGCCGGGCTCTACGAGGACCCGGCCGCGCCGCTCCCGGCGCTCACCACCAGCTTCCGTGCGTACGTGCTCGAAGCGGAGGCCGCGGACGACAGCGAGGAACGCCGGGAGTCGGAGGCGTACTGGCGCAAGCGCGTCGCGGACCTGCCCGGCCCCCCGCGTCTTCCGCTCGCCGCGGACCCCGCGACCGTCGCCGAGCCGCATTTCGTACGCCACGAGGCCGTCCTGGAGCGCACCGACTGGGACACCCTCAAGGCGAGGGGCCGGGAAGCCGGACTCACACCGTCGGCGCTGCTGCTCGCGGCGTTCGCGGAGGTCCTCGCCGCCTGGAGCGAAGAACCCCGCTTCACGCTCAACGTCCCGCGGATGAACCGGACGCCGACCCACCCCCAAGTGGACCGGCTCGTCGGTGAGTTCGCCTCCTTCTCGCTGATCGAGGTCGACCAGCGGGCCGCAGACACCTTCGCCGAGCGCGCCGAGCGGATACAGCAGCGCCTGTGGGAGGACCTCAGCCACTGTGAGGTCAGCGGCGCCTGGATGCTGCGTGAACTGGCCCGGGTCCAGGGCGGGATGGAGCACGCCCAGATGCCCGTGGTGCTCACCAGCACGCTGGCCTGGGCCGAGGCGGGTGACACCGCACTCGACCGCGACCTGACCCAGGTGTACGGCCTCTCGCAGACTCCGCAGGTCTACCTGGACGTGCAGCTCGACGAGCGGCAGGGCCGTCTCGTGCACAACTGGGACGTCGTGGAAGAGCTGTTTCCCGACGGCATGCCCGCCGCGATGTTCGAGGCGTTCCGGCTGCTGCTCGACCGGCTCACCCACGACGAGGACGTGTGGACGAGCCGGGAGCCGGACGTCCTGCCGCCCGAGCAGCGGGCGCGCCGCACCGCGGCACGCGGCCGCGTCCGGCCACTGCCCGAGGCGCCGGTGCACGCGGACTTCCTGCAGTGGGCCGAGCGCCGCCCCGGCCACCCGGCCGTGATCACACCCACGCGCACGCTCACGTACGGCGAACTCCTGGACGGCGCCGCCCGGGTGGGGGCCGCGCTCACCGCTCGCGGGAGCGGGCCGGGCGATGTCGTCGCCGTCCTCGTGGAGAAGGGATGGCAGCAGGCCGTCGCGGTCCACGGTGTCCTGCTCGCCGGCGCCGCCTACCTGCCGCTCGATCCCGCACAGCCCACCGCCCGCATCACGAAGCTGCTGGAACGCGCCGGCGTTCGTACCGTCCTGACCCGGAGCGGGGCCGCGCCGATCGCCCTGCCCGAGGGCACCCACGCGCTGGCCGTGGACGGCCCGCTGCCGGACGCCGTGCCACCCGGCCCGGACCAACTGGCCCAGAAACACGACGACTTGCTCTACGTCCTGTTCACCTCCGGATCCACCGGAACCCCCAAGGGCGTCATGATCGAGCACCGGGGCATGGCCAACGCCCTGCGGGAGACGGCGGAGACCTTCGCGATCGGCCCCGACGACGTGGTGCTCGGACTGACCGCACTCCACCACGACATGGCCGCCTTCGACCTGCTCGGCGTCCTCGGAGCCGGCGGCACCCTCGTACTGCCCGACGCCGACGCCGTCCGCGACCCCGCCCACTGGGCGCAGCTGATGGCCGAACACGGCGTCACCCTGTGGAACTCGGTGCCGGCCATGCTGGAGATGCTGCTCGACCACCCCGACGCCGCGCCCGCGCTGCGGACCCTGCGACTCGCCTTCACCGGCGGGGACTGGATACCGCCCGAGACCGCCCGCACCCTCGCCCGGCTTGCCCCGCACACCCGGCTCGTCAGCGTCGGTGGTCCCACCGAGACCACCCTGTGGAACATCTGGCATCCGGTCGGCCCCACCGATCCGGCCCGCCCCAGCATCCCGTACGGGAAACCGATCGCGAACACCGTCTACCACCTGCTCGACGAGCGGCTGCACGAGCGGCCCGACGGTGTGACGGGCGAGATGTACTGCTCGGGCGTGGGCCTCGCGCGCGGCTATCTGCAGGACGACGGGGGCACCGACTCGCCCTTCCTGAAGCACCCGGTCACCGGCGAGCGGCTCTACCGGACCGGCGACCTCGGACGCCATCTGCCCGACGGGAGCCTGGAGTTCGTCGGCCGCGCCGACCTTCAGATCAAGGTGCGCGGACAGCGCATCGAACCCGGCGAGGTCGAAGCCGCACTCACCGCCCACCCCGCAGTCGACCGCGCCGTCGTCACCGGCGTGCCGATCCCCGGGCGCAGCGGACCGAGCGCCTTGGCCGCACATGTGCGCCACGCGCCGGACGCCACCCCGCCGACGCCGAGGGAACTGCGCCGACACCTGGGCGAGCGGCTCCCCGAGCACATGATCCCGGCGACCTTCGCGTCCGTGCAGGACTTCCCGCTCACCGCCAACGGCAAGGTCGACCGCGCGGCACTCGCGGCCCGCGCTCCGGACCTCGCCCATGCGCCGGAGGCGGCGGGCGACGCCCCGCCCGCGCCCCTGGAACACCTGCTCACCGAGGAATGGGCCCGGCTGCTCGGACTCGCACACGTCGGAGTCGACGACGACTTCTTCGCGCTCGGCGGCGACTCCCTGCTCGGCGCCCGGCTCCTCACCCACCTCCGCGCGATCTTCGAAGGGGAACACCTCACCGCACGCTCGCTCTTCGGCACGCTCACGGTCACCGGCATGGCGGCCGAGATGCGCCGCCAGGAGAGCGCCCCTGGACGCCTGGACCTGGTGGCGCGCCTGTATCGGGAGCTGGCCGGGCTCAGCGACGAGGACGTCGGCCGCGCCCTGAGCGACACCACCGCGCACACCACAGCACCCGGCGAGGAGCAGCCATGACCGCCGACACCCCCGAACCCCTGCCGCGCGCCGAAGGCGGCGAAGCGGCCCGACGCAGGCTGCTGCGCACCCTGCTGGCGCAGCACGACGCCTCGACTCCCGTACGGAACAAGGCAGTCGGCGACGGACGGGACCCCGATGCCACCCCGCTGTCCTCCGCCCAGTACCGCATGTGGTTCCACCAGCACGCCCGTCCCGACAGTGCCGCGTACAACCTGGCCGTCGCGGCAGAGCTCACCGGTCCGCTGGACACGGCGTCCCTCGAAGCAGCCTTCAGCACCGTGGCGGGGCGCCACGAGATCCTGCGTACGGTCTATCGCGCGGGCCCGGACGGCACGCCGGTCCAGCAGGTCCTGGCCGACAGTGAAGTGCCGCTGGCCGTGGACGACTTGACGGACCGTGCAGCCGACGCCGAGGCCCGTGTGCGGGCCGCGCGCGCCGCGGCCGCGGCGGACGCCGCGCGCCCCTTCGATCCGGCCGTCGACACACCCCTGCGGCTGCACCTCTACCGCCTCGCCCCCGACCACCATCTCCTGGCCGTCGTCCTGCACCACGTCGCCTGCGACGACCTGAGCTGGCGGCCGCTGTTCACCGAGGTGTCCGCCGCCTACCGCGCCGCGGCCGACGGCAGCACACCGTCCCTCGCGCCGCTGCCGTTCCAGTACGGGGACCACGCATACGAGGAAGACCGGGCAGGGACCGAACCGGACGAGGGACTTGACTACTGGCGGGACAGGCTCACCCCTCCGCCTGCGCCGGCCGCCCCCTTGGCCGATCTGCCCAGGCCCCCCGTCCCCGGCGAGGCAGGCGCCCGCGCCACCCGGCCGCTCGCGGCGGGAGTGCACGACCGGCTCACCGAGCTCGGCAGGGCCGAGTCGGCCACTGCCTACATGGCGCTGCTCACCGGATACGTGACGCTGCTGCACCGGCCGTACCGACATCACGGTCGCCACCCCGGTGATCAATCGCGACGCGCCCGAACTGCGCGATCTCGTCGGCAACTTCGGCAACAGCATCGTCCTGCGGATCGACGTCGCCGGCCGGCCCGGCTTCCGTGAAGTGCTGCGGCGGGTACGGGCCGAGTGCCTCGCCGCGTACCAGCACCAGAGCACGCCGTTCGACCGTGTCGTGGAGGCCGTCCGCCCGCACCGCAGTGCGGGGCACACTCCGCTGGCCGACACCATGTTCTCGTCCCGTACGAGTGGCATCGGGGCCCTGGACCTGCCCGGCATCGAGGCTCGGGAACTGTCCGTCCACAACGGCACCGCACGCTTCGACCTCGCCGTCGAGACGGTGGACACCGGATCCGGCACCGAACTGGGCGCCACCTATCGCACCGAGTTGTACACGCCCGAGACCGTGCAGCGGCTCCTGCAGCATCTCGAGCGACTGCTCACCGCGGCCGCGGAGCACCCCGACACCCCGGTGGACGAGCTGCCGATGCTCTCCGACGAGGAGTGGCACCGCATCGTGCACGGCTGGAACGCGACCGCACGGCCCGAGCTCTTGGCGCCCGGCACCCTGCACGGCCTCTTCGAGGACCGCGTGCGCAGCGATCCGGAGGCCGAGGCGCTCGTCGACGGCCGGCACCGCTGGACGTACGGGCAGCTGGACGCGGCCGCGAACCGGTTGGCCCACCGCCTCGCCCGTGCGGGCGCAGGGCCGGACCGGCTGGTCGGGGTGCACCTGGAACGCTCCGCCGCCCTGGTCGTAGGCCTGCTCGCGACCCTGAAGACGGGAGCGGCCTTCGTCCCGCTGGAACCCTCCTGGCCGACCCGCCGGATCGCGGAGGTGGTGGCGGACGCGGCACCGGTCGCGGTGCTGTCACGGGCGGAGCCGTCCGCGCCCCACTGGTCCGGGATCCCGGTCCTCGATCCGACCGAGGACGATCGAGCCACGCCGCAGGACGGCGACCGGGCCCCGGTCCATCAGCCGGGGACCCTCGCGTACGTCATCCACACCTCGGGATCCACCGGCCGCCCCAAGGGGGCCATGATCTCCCATGCGGCCATCCGCAACCGGCTGCCCTGGCAGGCGCAGCTGCTCGCCCTGCAACCCGGCGACGCGGTGCTGCACAAGGCCCCGCTCGGCTTCGACATCTCCGTCAACGAGATCTTCCTGCCGCTCAGTTGCGGCGCCCGGCTGGTGCTCGCCCCGCCGGGCGCCGACAAGGATCCGGACGCCCTGATCGCCGTGACGGCGGCGGAGCGCGTCAACTTCGTCTACGTCACCTCCACGATGCTCGACGCCATGCTCGAGCGCCCCGGCATCGAAGCGGCCGCACCGAGCCTGCACCACGTGTGGTGCGGCGGAGAGGTGCTCACCCCGGAACTCTTCGCCCGTTTCCGCGAGCGTCTGCCGGACAGCACCATGTACCACGGCTACGGGCCGGCCGAGGCGACCATCGGGGTGAGCTGCGAGGTCTACCGGGGCGAGAGCCGCCGCACCGGGGTCACCATCGGCACGCCGAACCCGAACACCCGGATCCATGTGCTCGCTCCCGGACTGCGCCCGGTGCCGCCCGGAGTCCCGGGCGAGATCCACATCGGTGGCGTCCAGGTGGCGAGCGGATACCTCGGTGACTCCCGGCGGACCGCGGACCGGTTCGTGCCCGACCCGTTCGCCACCGAGCCCGGCGCCCGCCTGTACGCCACCGGTGACCTGGGCCGCTACCGGCCCGACGGCGTCATCGAGTTCCTCGGCCGCGCCGACCGGCAGATCAAGATCCGCGGCTACCGGATCGAACTGGACGAGGTGGAAGCGGTCCTCGGCCGGCACCGGGCCGTGCGGCAGGCCGTGGTCCTGCTGCGCGAGGACAGCCCGGGCGCCGGCCATCTCGCCGCATACTGCCTGGCCGCCGCGGACCGGCCCGCCACTCAGGAGACCGAACTGCGCGACTTCGCCGCCGAACGGCTTCCCGAGTACGCCGTGCCGCACTCGGTGCAGATCCTGCCCGAGTTCCCGCTGATGCCGTCGGGCAAGGTGGACCGGGCCGCCTTGGCCGAACTTCCGGCCGCGGTCCCGGTCGCCGCCCCGTACCTCGCCCCGCGGGACGGCCTGGAACGGGTCGTGGCCGGAGTGTGGGCCGAAGTGCTCGGCGTGCCCAGGGTCGGCGCCCGGGACAACTTCTTCGACCTCGGCGGCCACTCCCTGCTCACCCTGCGCGTCCAGGCCGCCCTGGAACGCGAACTCGGCCGCAGCATCCGCGTCGTCGACCTCTTCTCGCACCCGACGGTGAGCGATCTGGCCCGCCTGCTCGACACCCCGGAGAGCCCGCCGGACCACAGCCGCCCGGACGGCACCCCCGCACCCACGGCCACCGGGCAGGAGGCCCGTGTCGAACGGCGACGGGCCGCCCGGGGACGCGCCGCCGCCCGCAGGACCTCGCACGGAGGAGGTTCCCGCACATGAGTGACAGCCGACAGTCGCCGAGTGACACTCGGCAGCCGCCGAGCGACAACCAACAGCCGCCGAGCGACAACCAACAGCCGTCGAGCGACAACCAACAGCCGCCCCCGGCGCACGAGTTCAGCGTCGCGGTGATCGGAATGGCCGCCCGTTTCCCGGGCGCCGACACCGTCGACGCGTTCTGGGACAACCTCGTCGCCGGGCGCGACAGCCTGACCCGGCTCACCGACGCGGACCACCTGGCCGCCGGCGGCGACCCCGCCCTCCTCGACGATCCGTACCACGTCCGTGTCGTACGGGAGATCGACGGCATGGACCGGTTCGACGCCGACTACTTCGGCTACCGGCCCGCGGAGGCCGCCCTGCTCGATCCGCAGCAGCGCGTCTTCCTGGAAGTCGCCCACCACGCCTTCGAGAACAGCGGACACGTCCCGTCCCGCAACCCCGGTCCGGTGGGCGTCTACGCCGGCGCCGGACTCAGCCGCTACTACACCGCCAACCTCGCGCCCTGGTACGCCGCGCAGCCCGGCTCCCTGGACCAGATGGCCGCGCTGTCCGGCAACTCGCCCGGCACGCTGTCCACCCGGGTCTCCTACCTCCTGGGCCTGACGGGTCCCAGCGTCAATGTGCAGACCGCCTGCTCGACCTCGCTCGTCGCCGTCCACGCGGCCTGCCAGGACCTGCTCGCGCACCGCTGCGATCTGGCCCTGGCCGGGGGAGTCGCCCTCAATCCGCACGCCCGGCTCGGCTACCGCCACGTCGAGGACGGCCCGTACTCACCCGACGGCCGGGTCCGTGCCTTCGACGCCGACGCGGCCGGAATGAGCCAGGGCGACGGCGCCGGTGCCGTCGTACTCAAACGGCTCGACGACGCGCTCGCCGACGGCGACACCGTCCGCGCCGTCATCCTCGGCAGCGCCGTCAACAACGACGGCGACCGCAAGGTCGGCTTCACCGCTCCCAGCGCGCAGGGCCAGACCGAGGTCATCCTCGCGGCGCTTGCCGAGGCGGACGTCGACGCCGCGAGCATCGGCTACGTCGAGGCCCACGGCACCGGCACCCCGGTCGGCGACCCGATCGAACTCACCGCACTGCAGGTGGCGTTCGACCAGGCCGGCGGCCATCCCGGCGGATGCCTCATCGGCTCGGTGAAATCCAACATCGGCCATCTGGACGCGGCAGCGGGGATCGCCGGACTCGTCAAGACCGTCCTCGCCCTCGAGCACGGCACCGTCCCCGCCACACTGCACCACGACCGTCCCAACCCGCTCTTCGACTGGGACGACGCTCCCTTCGAGGTGGCGACCAGCGCTTCCCCGTGGCGGCTCCCCGGCCCACGCCGAGCCGCAGTGAGCTCCTTCGGCATCGGCGGCACCAACGCCCATCTGGTCCTGGAACAGCCACCGACGGCCCTGGAACAGCCACCGACGGTCCTGGAACAGCCACCGAGCCCGCACCCCGCCACCGACCGGGAAGCACCGCCCCGCGAGCCGGCGGACGACGAGGCGTACACCCTGCTCACCCTGTCCGCCCGCACCCCGGCCGCACTCGACACCCTGGCCCGGGACACGGCCGCGCACCTCGACACGCATCCCGAGCTCGAGCCGCAGGACGTCGCGCACACGCTCAACAGCGGCCGCCTCGCGCACCCTTGGCGCCGCACGCTGGTCGTACGGGACCTGGCACAGGCCGTCGAGCAGCTGCGCGCCGCGCCGCGCACCGAGCCGCGCCCCGCCGTGCACCGGCCCCTCGGCCTGCTGCTGCCCGGCGGCGGAGTCCACTACGACGGCATGGGCGCGGGCCTCTACGCACGGGAACCGGTCTTCCGCGACATCATCGACGACTGCGCCCGGATCCTGCGCCCGGTCCTCGGACACGATCTGCGCACCGCGCTGTACGGGCCGGCGGGCACCGGACCCGGAGCCGGACCCGGGCTCGGCCGCGGGACGGATCCGGGGGAGCACACCGCCCGAATCGACGGAGTGGCGACGGGACTTCGGCCCGCCGCCTTCCCCGCGATCGTCGCCACCCAGTACGCGCTCGCCGGGCTCCTGGAGAGCAAGGGGCTCGCACCCGCCGCGCTTCTCGGCCACAGTCTCGGCGAATACACCGCGGCCTGTCTGTCCGGTGTCATCGCCCTCGAGGACGTACTGCCGCTGATGGCGGAACGTGAACGACTCTTCGCCGAGGTCGGCGGTCTGACGCTGAGCGTGCGCCTGGGCGAGCAGGCGGTGGCCCCGCTGCTCAGTCCGGACACGGCCGTCGCCGCGGTCAACTCCCTGGAGACGTGCACCGTCTCCGGCACCGCCGAGGCCGTCCTCGCCCTGGAGCAGCGCCTTGCCGCAGCCGGCGTCGACCACCACCGACTGCGTACTCCGTCGGCCGTCCACACCCCGCTGCTCGACCCCGTACTGGGCGAGTTCCGGGAACTGGTCGCCCAACTGCCGCTCAGGAAACCGCAGATCCCCTATGTCTCCAACGTCACCGGAACATGGATGACGGCGCAGGACGCGACCGATCCCGACTACTGGGTCGCCCACTGCCGCCGGACCGTCCGCTTCGCCGACGCCCTGCGCACGCTCGGCGCGGACGACCCGGGCCCGCTGCTCCTCGAGGCGGGACCGGGCGGTGGGCTCGGCAAACTGGCCCGCCAGGTCCTCGGCCCCGAAGCGGCGACCGTCACCGCGATCCGCCACGCCTATGCCGAACAGACCGACGAGGCCTTCCTCCTGGAGGCGATCGGCTCCCTCTGGCGGCACGGGGCCGACGGGGCGCGCGACACGTGGCGGCTCGGCGGGCCGCCCACCCGACGCCCCCGGCCCGTGCCGCTGCCCGGCTATCCCTTCGAGCGCCGCCGGTACTGGATCGACCCGCCCGAGCAGGGCCGGACACCGAAGGGCGGCCCGGTGCTGTCGACCGGCGATCCGGACGCCCCGGAGGCGCGGCACACGCGCAGGGCGCCGACCGTCCCGGATCCGACCGGCGACGACCGACTGCACCAGCTGCACCAGGTCGTCGCCGTGTGGGAGCGGCTGCTCGGCATCGACGGCATCACCCCCGACGACAACTTCTTCGACCTCGGCGGCGATTCGCTGCTCCTCATGCGCGCCGCGGCAGAGGTGCGCGACCTGCTCGGCGCCCAACTCTCCGTACGCCGCCTCTATGTGAACCAGCGGCTGACCCCGGCCGGGTTCCTGGCGGAGGCGGCCGACACCTCGACCGCGCCCGCGTCCACCGTCCCCGCGCCGTGAGGCACGCGACGCCCGACACCTGAAGCCAGACGTCCGATTCCCGACTCGACCGCATTCGTCTCCCCGAACGAACAGGATCCCGATGTCCCAGCAGCAGTCCGTCCTGCCACCCCGTCTGCGCCTGATCGAGATCGTCTCGGCAGGCTGGATCTCCGCCGCCGTCTCCGCGCTCGCCGACCTCGGCATCGCCGACCACCTGGACCGGCCGCGTACCGCCGCCGAACTCGCCGCACTCTCCTCCGCCGAACCGGAGGCGCTCAGCCGCTTCCTCGACGCGGCCGCCGCGGCCGGTGTGCTCACCGCCGAGGAGGACGGCCGATTCGCCCTCACCGGCGTCGGTGCGGTCCTGCGCAGCGACAGCCCCGACAGCATGCGGGAGATGTGCCGGCTGACCGGCATGGAGGAGTTCGCGCGGACCTGGGCGCACTGCGCCCACACGGCACGCACGGGCGCCCCCGCCTTCGACGCCGCGCACGGGCGGTCGGCCTGGGAGTACATGTCCGATCCCGGGCACGCCGACTTCTCGACCGCCTTCCACCGGGCGATGGCCGAGTCCGCCGCCGGTGACACCGTCAACGCCCGGTACGACTTCCCCGAAGGCGCCCATGTCGTCGACGTGGGCGGCGGCCGGGGCGCCATGCTCGCCCGCCTGCTGACCGAGCACCCGCACCTCGCCGGCACGGTCTTCGACCTGCCGAACGCGGTCCGCGGGGCCGCCGAACTCCTTGCGGACGCCGGGGTGTCCGACCGGGCCACCGTCGCCGCGGGCAGCTTCTTCGACGGGGTCCCGACAGGCGGCGACGTCTACCTGCTGTCCCGCGTCATCGGCAACTGGAACGACGAGGACTCCGTCCGCATCCTGCGCCGAGTCCGCGAGGCGATGAGCCCCGCATCGAGGCTCGTCATCGTCGGGCACATGCCCACCGCAGACGACCGGACGCACTACGTACGCGCCCTGGACCTGTACATGTTCGTACTGCTCCAGGCACGCCTGCGGACCCCGGAGCAGTACCGCTTGCTGTTCGAGCAGGCAGGACTCGCCCTGTCCCGGGCCGATCTGCGGCCGGACGCCGAATCGCTCATCGAGGCCAGGCCCGTCTGATGGCCGGCGGATTCGTACCCTGGCCCGGACCCGAGGCGACCCGCTACCGGAGCGCCGGCCACTGGCGCGGAGCTCCGCTCGGGCACCTGCTGCGCGAGGCGGCGGCGCAGCACGGGGAGCGGACGGCGCTCATCGACGCGCGCACGCGGCTCACCTTCGCCGGACTCGACACCCGGGCCGACCGGACCGCCGCCGGACTCGCCGAGTCGGGCATCCGGCCGGGCGACCGTGTCCTCGTCCAGCTGCCCAACCGCGTCGAGTTCGCCGTCCTCCTCTTCGCACTCTTCCGCCTCGGTGCCCTGCCCGTGCTCGCGCTGCCCGGGCACCGGGAGAGCGAGCTGAAGCACCTGGCCGAACTCTCGGAAGCCGTCGCCTTCGTGACCACCGACGAGCTGGAGGGCCACGACCACCGGCCGGTGATACGCGCGCTGCTCGAGGTCTGCCCGTCGCTGCGGCACACGGTCGTGATCGGCGATCCGGACGGTGTCGAGGAAGCGATCGCGTACGGCTCGCTGGACCGTGAACCCGTGCGGCTGCCCGATCCCGACCCCTCGGGCCCGGCCGTACTCCTGCTGTCGGGCGGCTCCACCGGGCTGCCGAAACTCATCCCGCGCACCCACGACGACTACGCCTACAACGCCCGCCGCATGGCCGAACTGTGCCGACTCGGCCCGGCGGACGTGTACTTGGCGGTCCTGCCCGCGGCGCACAACTTACCGCTCGCCTGCCCGGGGCTGCTCGGCGCGCTGATGTCGGGAGCGGCGACCGTCTTCGCCGAGAACGCCAGCCCGCCGGAGGTCTTCCCGCTGATCGAGCGGGAGCGGGTCACCGTCACCGCCCTGGTGCCGCCCCTCGCCGCGCTGTGGAGCCGGGCCGTGGAGTGGGTGGGCTGCGACCTCGCAGGGCTGCGTCTCGTCCAGGTCGGCGGCGCACGTCTGCCCGAGCCGACCGCCCGGATCCTGCCGGACGCCCTCGGCTGCACACTTCAGCAGGTCTTCGGCATGGCCGAAGGGCTGCTGTGCGCCACCCGCCTCGACGACCCGCCGGAGACCGTGGCGACGACCCAGGGCCGTCCCGTCTCGTCCGACGACGAGATCCGCATCGTCGCCGGCGACGACACCGCCGTACCGGACGGCGAGACCGGTGAACTCCTCACCCGCGGCCCGTACACGATCCGCGGCTACTACCGGGCACCGGAACACAACGCACGCGCATTCACCGCCGACGGCTTCTACCGCTCCGGCGACCTGGTCCGGCGCACACCCGGCGGCGATCTCGTGGTCGAGGGACGGGTGAAGGAGCAGATCAACAGGGCGGGCGAGAAGGTCTCTCCGGAGGAGGTCGAGCACCACCTCCTGGCGCATCCCGCCGTGGCACAGGCCGTGGTGATCGGCGTACCCGACGACGTCCTGGGGGAGCGCGTCTGCGCCTGCCTCCTCCTGGCCCCGGATACGACCCCGGATGCGGCCCCGGACGCCGGGCAGCCCGCCGGCGCTCCGGACGCGGCAGCACTCGGCGAGTTCCTGCGCGACCGGGGAGTCGCCGCCTTCAAGCGGCCGCAGCAGGTGGAGACGGTCGAGGCCTGGCCGCTCACCGGCGTCGGCAAGATCGACCGCCGTGCTCTGACGGTCATCGCGGCGGACCACGCCCGCGCCCGCGTCCCGCACTGACCTCACCCAGCAAGGGAGTCCCCCATGTGCCCGATGTCCTCGATATCCTCGATGTTCTCGATGCCCTCCATGCCGACCCGGCCCGACACCCTGCAGTACCGGACCAGTTCGGCGCCCGTCGCGGGAGACCCGCTGTCCGCCGCCGTACGCGTCACCCGCCAGGCCGGTGACGGACCGTGCGTCCTGTACGAGCGCGGGGACACCTGGTCGGTCGCCCTCGGCGCGATCACCGAAGTGACGGTCACCCGCACCGGCGTCCGCCGCACCGGCCCGGACGGGGAACGGACCGTGCCGTGGACCGACGATCCCGCCCCGGCCCTGCGGGAACTCCTGTCGGACCTGCCCGTCGAGGACTGGCGCGCCTACGGCACCGTCGACTTCGAGCTCTCCTACGCGGGCACCCCCGCGTTCGACGAACTCCCCGCCGACACCGTGCTGTTGCGGCTCGTCGTACCCCGCACCGAGATCCGCATCCAGGGCTCGACGGCCACCGTGCGCACCCTGGACCCGGAGGAGGCGCAGCACGCCGTGGCGGCGCTGGCGTCCGACGAGGCGGATCCGGTGCACCCGGCCTCGGCTCCGCTCGTGGACGTCGACCTGGAACAGGGCGAGGGCGAGCTGTACCGCAAGGCCGTGGCCGGGGCGGTGCGCGAGATACGGGACAGCACCCTGCGGAAGGTCATCCTGTCCCGGGTCGTGCAGATCACCGAGCCGGTCGATCTCGCCTCGACATATCTGCTCGGCCGGCGGCGGAACACGCCCGCCCGATCCTTCCTGCTCCACCTGGGCGGACTGCGCGCCGCAGGGTTCGGCCCGGAGATCGTCCTGGCCGTCGACGCCGACGGACGCGTACGCACCCAGCCGCTGGCCGGGACCCGGGCGCTCACCGGCGATGCCGAGGGCGACGCGCGACTGCGCCGCGAACTCCTCGCCGACCCCAAGGAGGTGTACGAACACGCCGTGACCGTACGGACCTCCTTCGAGGAACTGGAGGCGGTCTGCGAGCCGGGCACGATCCAGGTCACCGACTACATGACGGTCAAACCGCGGGGCACGGCACAGCACTTGGGATCGGATCTGTACGGTCGGCTCCGCCCGGGACAGGACGGCTGGGACGCGCTGGCCTCGCTGTTCCCCGCGGTCACGGTCGCGGGCATCCCCAAGGCCGAGGCGTACGAAGCGATCCGCCGGTACGAGTCCGAGCCCCGCGGGCTGTACGGCGGTGCCGTCCTCACCGTCGGGCAGGACGGCACCTTCGACGCCGCTCTGGTCCTGCGGTCGGTGTACCAGCAGGGGGGCCGGACCTGGCTGAGGGCCGGGGCGGGGATCGTCGGACAGTCCGTGCCCGAGCGGGAGTTCACCGAGACCTGCGAGAAGCTGCGCAGCGTTTCGGGGACCGTCGTCGCCGCCGTCGCGGCAGGCCGGACGGAACTCGGCCTCGACGTGATGCGCCGCGATGTGGCGGAGGCCCTGCGCTGCCCCGAGTCCGAGGTCGACACCGAAGCGAACCTGATCGCCCAGGGGCTGGACTCGGTGGGCCTGATGACCGTGGTCAGCAAATGGAGCGCGTACGGCGTCCGGTTCAAGGTCGCCGAACTCGCGCGCGACCCCCGGCTTGTGGCCTGGGCCCGCCTCGTACAGGAGCAGCAGGTGCCGCCCTCGCCGGAGCCGCCCACAGCTCGGACGACGGCGGCACCCCGGGCCGGGGAGCAGGTACGGACGAGGCCCTGACGCCCGTCCTTCTCCCCGGCCCGTCACGGGGTGGCCACGGAGCGACCGTGGCCACCCCGGTCCTCGGTGTCCTGCTCGCCCGGAGCGCGCAGCGACAGGCCGTCGAGTACGAGGTCCAGCTTGCGGGCGAACCAGGCGCGGGGCTCCGCGGTGACGGCCTCCTGGATCAGGCCCCGCAGGCGCGGGTCGAGCAAAGGTGCCGCGGCGGCCACCCTGGCCCGGCGGTCCGCGCCGGCCGTACTCGACCGGAGGTCCATGTCCATGTCCATGTCCACGTCCCCGGCCCCGTCCCCGGCATCCGGAGCCTCGGTGATGCGGCCCAGCAGAAAGGTGTCCAGGGCCAGTTCGCCGATCACATCGACGGCCAGGACGGCGTCCTCCGTGCTGAAGCCGAGGTCGAGCAGCCGGACCGCCGTGCGGTCGATGCGCCGTGTCATCGCCGGCGGAGTCGTGGGCAGCGCCGTCACGGCCTGTGCGAGTCCCGGGTGGCGCGCGTACACCTCCCACAGGGCCCAGGCCTGAGCGGCCAGGCAGTCGCGCCAGTGCCGGGCGCCAGGGCCCTGCTCCGGGCTCTGCTCCGGTTCCTCGAACCGGGCGTCCACGGCCTGCGCAAGGAGTTCCTCCCGAGTGGCGAAATAGCGGTAGAGCGTGGAGGGGCGCACGCCGAGGCGCTGGGCGACCGAGGAGACCGTGATGTCCCGGAAACCCAGGTCGGCCACGGCATCCACGGCGCGGCGGCGATCCACGAGCGGCCGCCGGCCGGGCCGCTTTCCGAGACGGCGCCGCGGTGGCGCGTCCGCCTCCTCGCGCGCCCCGTGCTCGTCCGGCGACGGCGACGGCGGCGACGACGACGGCGGGGCGCCGCCCGTCACAGGCTGCCCTCCAGGGTGAGCTCAGTGCCGTCCTCGGGACGCAGCCGCCAACCGTGGGCCTTGCTGCGTTCCCGCCAGAACTCGGCGTAGCGGCCTCCCACAGCGAGCAGTTCGTCGTGTGTGCCGCTCTCCGCGAGGCGTCCCTCCTCGAGCACGACGATCCGGTCGGCGCCGACCACCGTCTGCAGCCGGTGTGCGACGACCACCAGGGTGCGCTTGCCGGACAGGGCGTCCAACGTCTCCTGTACGGCAGCTTCGTTGGCCGGGTCGAGCGACGAGGTCGCCTCGTCGAGCAGCATCACCGGTGCGTCCTTGAGCAGCGCCCGTGCCAGCGAGACCCGCTGGCGCTCGCCACCGGACAGCGCGGTCCCGCCCTCACCGACCCGGGTGTCCCAGCCCTGCGGAAGACGGTCCACGATCTCGTCGACGCGGGCGAGCCGTGCGGCCTCCTCGACCTCCTCGTCGGCCGCCGCCGGACGGCCGAGAAGCACGTTCTCCTTGATGCTCCCGTCGAACAGGTACACGTCCTGGAAGACCATCGAGAACTGGTCCATCAGCGTGTCCGTGCCCAGGTGCCGGACGTCCCGGCCACCGACCATGACCGCTCCCTCGTCGACGTCCCAGAACCGGGCGAGGAGCCGGATGAGGGTGGTCTTCCCGGAGCCGGAGGGCCCCACGACCGCCGTCGTGGTGTGCTGCGGCAGACGCGCCGACACACCGTCGAGCACCGGCCGGCCGCCCGTGCCGGCGCCGTACGAGAAGCGGACGTCGCGCAGTTCGAGCGAGGCGTCCGCCGGTGTCTTTCCGGGGTGTGCCGGCTCCGGCAGCGGGCGTGCCGCGAGCACCTCGTCGAACCGCTTGAGTGCGCCGCGCGCCGCGCGCAGACTGCCGCCCAGTTCGGCCATCCCGGAGACCGGCTCGGCGAAGCGGACCACGAGCACCAGGAGAGCCACCAGTTCGGCGACGCCCACCGATCCGTCCAGGCCGAGGACGGCGCCGACGACCACCACCGCGGCGACCGCCAGGTGGACGACCGCGATGAAGGCTGTACGGCCGGGTGCCATGGCGGCGGACTGCCGGCGTCCGGCGGCGTCCTGCTCACTCAGCGCCGACTCGAGCAGTGCACGGCCCCGTTCCGAGCTGCCCGTGCTGCGCAGCACGGGCTGGGAGCGGACGAATTCGACCACGCGGTCGTTCGCCTCGGATGCCGCCTTGTCCGCCGCTTCGTCGGCGCGTGCGACCGTGCTCATCGCCCAGCGGTACGTGAGGTACATGACCGGGGCTCCCAGCGCCGTCGCGAGTGCCAGGCGCCAGTCGAGGAACGCCATCGCCACCACCACCGTCAGCGGGGTCACCACCGCCGTGCAGAGCGGTTGCAGCAGATGCGCCAGGAGGGACCGCACCTGCGGCACGCCACGCGAGGCCAACTGGCCCAGACCGCCGACCTGTTCACCCGAGAACCAGCCGAGCGGCAGGGCGGAGACGTGGTCGCCGAGCCGGTGGTACAGGCGGTGCGAGGCGACCAGGGCCACCTGGAAGCTGAGCATCTGCTGGACGTAGTACGTCACCGCGGTCGCCAGGGCGACGCCGGCCAGTGCCCAGGCCCACGGCCACGCACCGTCGGCGTCACCGGCGAGCAGCCGGCGGAGCACGGGGACCACGAGGACGAAGGCGACCCCTTGCAGGACGCTGTAGCCGAGGAGCACGGCCAGTTGCAGGGCCAGGCGGCGTCGCAGGGACGGGCCGACCACTTGGAAGAGCTGCTTGATCACGGGGTGGCTCCGATCTGCGCGTGTCCGTGCCCGGCTGCGGGGGATCCGACGGCCCGCACGCGTCCGTCCGCGGACTCCGTGTGCCGCTGGTGGGTCCGCCACATGGCGGCGTACAGGCCGTCCGAGGCGAGGAGCGCCGCGTGGCCGCCCTGCTCCACGACCCGGCCCTCGTCGAGTACGAGGATGTTGTCGGCGTCGACGATGCTGCTCAGGCGGTGGGCGATGACCAGCACGGTGCGGCCGGCGATCAGCCGGGACAGGGCCCGCTGCACGGCCGCCTCGGACTCCGGGTCCGCGTACGCCGTGGCCTCGTCCAGGACGAGGACCGGGGTGTCGGCGAGCAACGCCCGGGCGATCGAGAGGCGTTGGGCCTCGCCGCCGGAGAACTGCGCGTCCTCGCCGATCACGGAGTCGTGGCCGCGCGGCAGCCCGGCGATCCGCTCGTCGAGAGCCACCGCGCGGATCGCCTCGGCCAGTTCGGTGTCCGTCGCCGCGGGCCGGGCGAGGCGCAGGTTGTCCGCGATCGACGTACGCAGGAACCGTGCGTCCTGAAGGACGAAGCCGACGTGCCGGTACAGCTCGTCGGATGCGATGTCCCGGACGTCCACGCCGCCGAGCAGGACCTGGCCCGACTGCGGGTCGGCGAAGCGCGGCAGCAGCGTCGCGAGCGTGGACTTGCCTGCCCCCGAAGGCCCGACAAGGGCGGTCACGGTGCCGGCTTCGAGCACGGCGCCGACCTCGTGCAGGACGGGTGCGTCCGGCTCGTAGCCGAAGGTGACACGGCGCAGCTCGACGCGGTTGTCGGCGGGGGTCCGGGGCGCCTCGGGCTCCGGCAGGGGCGGCACGGAGAGCAGGTCGCCGACCCGCTCGGCCGCGGCTCGTGCCGAGCGCAGCGAGTTCCCGGCGAGGCCCACCACGAGGACCGGTGCGGTCAGGCCGAGGCCGAGCGTCACGAACGGTACGACGTCGACGGCCGGGAGCCAGCCCTGGCTGACGAAGAGGGTGCCCGCGAGGATCACGACCAGCAGGGTGGCCGCGGGGGAGAGCAGTCCCGTACTGAGTGACTGGATGCGCAGCAACGGGCGGTTGGCCGTACTGAACGCCTCCAGGTAGTCGTCCGCGGCGCGGGCGAAGCGGCTGTGCGCCCGCTTCGTCTGCCCGAACGCCTTGACGACGGAGATGCCCTGGACGAACTCCACGACGGCGCTGTTGAGCTTGCCCATCGCCGTGCCGATCGCCCCCATCCGGGACCCGGCGACGCGCGCCATGACGCGGTGGCCCACCAGGTAGCACGGGATCCCGACGAGGCAGATCAGGGTCAACCGCCAGTCCACGAAGGCCAGATAGACGGTCGCGGCCAGTGGAGTGGACACCGCCACCACGAAGTCCGGCAGCGCGTGCGCCACCAGATAGTGCATGTCCTCGACGTCGTCCTGGAGCGTGTTCTTGAGCCGCCCCGCGCCGCGCTCGGAGATCCAGCCGAGCGGCGCCCGGGCGAGCCGCGCGGCCATGGAGCGGCGCAGCAGCAACTGCATCTCCATGTCCGCCGTGTGGGACAGCGAGACGGCGGCACCGTGGCAGACGAACTGCACGACCACCGAAGCGACCGTCACGGCGACGACGACCCATACCTCGCCGCGGTCGGGCTCGGCCGCGGTGAGCGCCTTCGCCAGCATGTACACGGCGACGAACGGGACCAGTGAGGCGAGCCCCGCCACGGCCGCGAGCACGGAGGCGGCGACGACCCGTGGACGTACCCGGGCGGTCAGCGCGCCGAGAGTGCGGGGTGCCTCGCCCGGAGAAGGGGGTGAGCCGGGCGGGGCGATGGACTCCTCGGACATGCGGAAGCTCCTTGCGGTACGCGGCAGTTCAGCGGGCGCTCATAGTTTGCAACGCACTGTCATTAATAAGCAAGGGCGACCTTGGTCACGATGCTCCGTGCGTGTGGCGGCTCGGGTCTCGACTTAGTGACAAGCTGTCGTAAATGAGTGAGGATGCTTGTGCTCCCGTGTCCATGAACCGAGGCGGTCGCGCCACGCCAGCCGGAGGAACACCGTCATGACCCGATCCATGATCTCCACCGAACTGCGCGTCGTCGGCGCCGCGTATCTCACCCCTCGTATGCGGCGCATCACCTTCGAAGGTGCCGGCCTGCGCGACTTCACATCGGTGGCGCCGGACCAGCAGGTCAAGCTGTTCTTCGCGAAGGGCGATCAGCCGCTCAGGGTGCCTCCGGCGCCGGAGGACGGCGACATCGCCCGGTGGTACCGCGACTATCTGGCCGTCCCCGATGCCGAGCGGCCCTGGATGCGCTCGTACACGGTCAGGCGCCATCTGGCCGAGCGCCGGCAGATCGAGATCGACTTCGTGCTGCACGGCGCGGACGGAGGGGCGGGTCCGGCCTCGAAGTGGGCCGCGGCCGCGAAGCCGGGGGACATGACCTGGATGTACGGTCCCGCGTCGGCGCGCCCGTGGGGCGAACGGCGGGAATCCTGGCGGCTGTTCGTCGGCGACGAGACCGCGCTGCCGGCCATCGGCGCCTTCGTCGAGTCCCTGGCGCCGGGCGAGCGTGCGCTGGTGTACGCGGAGGTGGCGGACGCGGCCGAGGAACAGCGATGGCGGACCGCGGGCGACGCCGAGGTGTGCTGGGTGCACCGCGGCGGCGATCCGGCGGGGCAGGGATCGGCCCTGCTCGAAGCGGTGCGCCGAGCCGAACTGCCCGCCGGTGACGGCCAGGCCTGGGTCGCCGGTGAGGCCTCGCTCGTACGGTCCGTACGGCGCCACCTGGTGAACGACCGCGGCATGGACAGGTCCGCCGTGGCCTTCACCGGCTACTGGCGCCTGCACCTCACCCAGGACGACGACCTCACCGAGGAGGACGCTGCGGACCGCGCCGAGGCGATGCGGTGAGGAGCGGTGGGGGCGGCCGGATCAGGCGCCCAGGCGGTTGCGGTGCGAGGCGCGCCGGGCGGCGGCGAGCAGCCCGCGGACCCGCGGTCCGGCTTCCTCCGGACTCCGTGCCTGGGTGGCGAAGGGCAGCCGGACGTCCGCGTGCGTCGCCGGGTATTCGAGGCGCAGCGTCAGTCCGTACCTGTCCATGGCGAGCGGAACCGCCCGCAGCATCCCCTTCGCGGGGCGCGGGCGGACGAGCCGGACCAGCAGCGGGACGAGTTCGCGGTGACCGTCCAGGAGGTGCGTCAGCATGGCCGACTCGTGGGCCGCGAGCGGATCCGGTGCGGAGCAGCTCAGTTCGTCGAGGGTGACGAAGTGGCGGCCGGTGGTGTCCTGGAGCATCGCCTGCCCGAACTCCATGCAGGTGCCCTCCGGTTCGTCGTCCGCGTACGGCTCGCAGAGCAGACCCGTGACGGTGAGGCGGGCGCGGATCCGGTCGCGGACCGAGGTGGGCGCGACATCGGTGAACTCCAGGCGCACCGGCATACGTGACTGAGGCCCCGAGTGCACCGGTGGTTCGCCGGTCGGCGGGTGCAGATGGATGTGGCCCATGGCCCCCGAACCGTCGAGGCGGTGCACGGCTCTGTGCGCGCCGTCGGTGACGACGGTCATCGACTGCGCGGCATACAGGATGGAATGGACGCGTTCGGCAGCGGTCGGCTGCTTGGCGCGAGTGGTGGGGGTGCGCATTCCGGTGCTCCAGAGCGTGGACGAGACCTGGGCGGCTAACTTAGGTATGCCTAACCTAACCCGCCGAGGGCGCCTGGAGGTAGGGGGGTGCGCCTACGGCGGGCACAGGGGCAGGTCGAGCCAGGCCAGTCCGACGTCGCGACCCATGTGTGAGACGTCGCGCGCGGCGCGGCCGTCGTAGAAGAGCGCCAGGCGGCCGTGCAGGGGGACGACCGAGGGCAGTCCCATGATGTAGGGCGACCAGGCGCAGTTGGTCCGGTCGAGGACGGCCGCCTTGTCCCGTGCGTCCCACTGGTTCAGGTCGCGCGTCCAGTACACCCAGATCGCGTCGGTGTACTCGCCGGACTCGTCGAGCCCGACGTGATTGGTGAAGAGGAACCAGGTGTCGTTCGCGTGCTCGTAATGGAGGGAGGCGTTCTCGATCTGTTCGTCCAGCGGGACGATCGGCTCGGGGTCGGGCTGCCACGGTCCGTTGAGGTCGCGGGTGCGGGCGATGCCGATGGTCCGCTTCGTACTGGTGGAGTCCTGTACGGAGGCGCTGAAGAACTGCAGGTACTCGCCGCGGTGGCGGACGACGTGGCCGGGGCTCGCGGTCAGCGAGTAGTAGGTGTCCGGTTGCGGGCGGAACGGCTCCACGTCCGGCTGCTTGGTCCATGGCCCGGTGGGGCCGGGGCCGTGTGCCTTCATGGTGAGGTACGGGAAGGCGGGGACGCGGTCGGGCGGTGGTGAGGCGTTCGGTGTGCCGAGGTAGTACAGGTGCCAGTCGCCGGGTGCCGCCCGGTAAGTGACGCCGTAACTGGCCGACTTGCTGTCGTCGGAGCCGGGTGCGCCGAGCTCGAGGACCGGGCCGTGCTTGGTCCAGTCGGTGCCGTTCCTGCTCGTGGCCAGGCAGGCGAGCCAGCCCTCGTCGCCGGCGCCGTCGTAGTGCATGTACAGGGTGCCGCGGTAGCGGTACACCCAGACGTCCCGCGCGCCGTGGATGTCGCAGCGGTCCGGGCCGTCGCCGTGCCGCAGCACCGGGCCGGCGTCCTGCGCGTCGAGCCGCCGGGTCGCGACGGGGCGACCGTCCGGGTACGACGGCCAGGCCTCTGCGTCCGCCGCAGTCGGTGCCGATGCCGATGCGGGGGAACCGAGTAGTGCGGCCGTTCCCGTTGCGGCTGTGGTGCCCAGGAAGGTGCGTCGCGTCAGTCCGGAGGGGGTGCGGGCCATGGCAGGTGCCTTTCCACGATGGCGGTCGTGCCGTTGGTCGGGGGCGCAGCTCTGGTGGTCAACTCCTGGAATCGAATCCAGAGTTGCAGCCGCCGTGCACAGCGGTCAACCATCGGAACACACCGGGCTTGCTGCTCGCGGAAAGACGCAGGTGGCTCCCATTACTCGGCATCTGCCACGGACAGATCCGCGCCCGACGTACCGACATCATCCGACGCGAAGGGCGAACCGCGTGGCTGGAATGCATTCCGGGGCGGAGCCCTGCGATCCCGAAAGGGGTGGGCGGCCGGCGGCACCCCCACGGGCCGTCGGCCGCCCCGTCGGGGAGGCGGTGTGGGTGTGGGGGCCGTCGGACGGGGCGGCCCCCACACGCCGGGCGGTTACTCGGTGACCTGGACGAGCTTGTTGGGGGTGCCCTCGGTCGGGTCGGTGATGCGGTCCTCGGCGGCGTTCGCGCTCAGGGCGTCGGCCACCTCCTCCGGTGTGGCCTCCGGGTGCTCGGCGAGGTGGATCGCGGCGGCGCCCGCCACGTGCGGGGTGGCCTGCGAGGTGCCCGAGTACGTGGTGGTGGCGTCGTCTCCCGTGTTGAAGTCGGAGACTATGTCGACGCCGGGGGCGTAGAGGTCCACCGTGCTGCCGTAGTTGGAGAAGTAGGCCTGCCCGTCGGCGCTGTCGCTCGCGGCGACGGTGAGCGCCTCGGTGACCCGGGCGGGGGAGTAGTTGGCGGCGTCGTCCGCGGAGTTGCCCGCGGCGACGGCGACGGTCACCCCCGAGGAGACGGCCGCACGGACGGCGGTGTCGATGGCCTCGTCGGGGCCGCCGCCGAGGCTGAGGTTGGCGACGGAGGGGCCCTCGTGGTTCTCGGTCACCCAGTCGATGCCGGCGACGACCTGGGCCGTGGTGCCGGAGCCCTGGTCGTTGAGTACGCGTACCCCCACGACGTCGGCCTTCTTGGCGACGCCGTGCTCCGCACCGGCCAGAGTGCCCGCGACATGTGTGCCGTGACCGTGGCCGTCCTGCGCCTCGTTGTCGTCGTCGACCGCGTCGTAGCCGTCACTGGCACGGCCCTCGAAGTCGTTGTGACTGACGCGCACGCCCGTGTCGATGACGTACGCGGTGACGCCCTCGCCCGCGCTGTCCGGGTACGTGTACGCGTCGTCGAGCGGCAGGTCGGGCTGGTCGATCCGGTCGAGGCCCCAGGACGGCGGGGAGGGCTGGGTGGTGTCGACGGTGAACGTCCTGCTCTGCACGACCTTGTCGACGGCCGGGTCGGCAGCCAGTCTCCGGGCCTCGGCCGGGCTGAGCTGCTCGGCGGAGAAGCCGTTGACGGAGGAGAAACTGCGGTCGAGTTCGCCTCCGTACTGTCGGGCGAGGTCCTTCTTCGCCGCGGTGCCGGCCTTGCCGTCCAGCAGGACGACGAACTCGCCCTCGACCGCGCCGGGTGCACCGGCGCCGAGCACGACGCCTTCGGCGGGGGCCGCACCGGCGGGCAGAGCGACGGCGGTGGTTGCGGCGGTGACGGCGACCGCGGCCGCCACGGCGAGACCGAGGCGGCGCTTGCTGAAGCGCCGGGTGGACGACACGGGTGAGGTGGGTGACGTGGACGGGATGGATGACATGTGGAGGGAACTCCTGTCTGGCGAGAGGTGGGGAAGGGAGCCTCACGGCCTGCCCGATGGGCCGGCCGCGTACATGTCATCGTTGCCAACTCCCGTGCGGTGCCCAACAGTTGTGCGTGTTCATCACGCGACTGCCGGCCTCCGGCAACAGAGAACCGGAGCAAAGGCCGCGATACGGTCCCGCCCGTCCACCTGCGGTCACACGCCGGTCACATGCCGTTCGGGTCACGAGCCGCCCGTACCCGTAGTCCGGGCCCGCCGTGCGCCCCCTGATGAGAGGGCTTCCGGACGCCGGTGCCGCGTGAAAAGGTGAGGACCATGGCGGAGGAGGTGCCGGTACTCCGGGGGGCCGGTGCGAAGAAGCGGCCGACGATTCGGGAGGTCGCGCGGCTGGCCGGTGTGTCGCACCAGACGGTCTCGCGGTTTCTGCGCGAGGACCCCACGGTGCGACCGGAGACGGCGAGCAAGGTGGCGGACGCGGTCGAGGAGCTCGGCTACCGGCTCAACCAGGCGGCCAGGACGATGCGCACCCGTCGCTCCAACCGGCTGACTCTCATCCTTCCCGGCACCTCCGAGCGGATGTCGCCCGCCCTGCTGCGCGGCGCGGCCGCGGAGGCGCACGAGGCCGGCTATCTGCTCGAGGTCGTCAGCCTGGAGGGCGATGCCGCGGCGCGGACCGCACGGCTCGAGGCGCTGCTGCAGAGCGAAGGGACGGACGGCGTACTGTCCTTCACCTCGCTCGGCGAGGGCCTGGCGCAGGACTCCGAGTACGGCGTACCCATCGTGATCGACGGCGTGTACGACGACGAGATGCGCTCGCGCGGCGCCTTCGCCGACGCCTCGATCGCGGCCGATGTGGTGCGGCACCTGGCGGATCTGGGGCACCGCCGATTCGCCCATGTCACGGGACCGCGGGAGTGGCTGTCTGCCCAGGGGCGGCGTGCCGTGTACGAGGCGACGCTGGACGAGTTGGGGCTCGAGTCGTGCGCCGTGGTCGAGGCCGAGTGGAGTGTGCAGTCCGGCTGGGAGGCGGCCAAGGACGTGATCGCGGACTGCGGTGCGACGGCTGTCTTCGCCGCCTCCGACCAGTTGGCGTTCGGTGTGATCAGCGGGCTGCAGAGCCTGGGTGTCGAGGTGCCCGGCGACATCAGCGTCTGCGGCTGGGACGACTGGGAGATCGGCAGCTACTTCCGCCCCACCCTGACCACCGTCAGCGTCGACCGGGAACGCCAGGGCCGGCAGACCGTCCGCCGGCTCCTGTCCCGGCTCGGCGGAGAGGCGCCGGTGGGGCCGGTGGAGGCGGGTGCGCTGCACCGGTTCATCCCGCGGGAGTCGACCGGTCCGGCCCCGACCCGTACGAACTGATCGGCGACGCATGCCGGTTGACGGTCCACGCGCGTCGGCCGGTGGCCCGGGTGCGACGGCCGGTGGTCCGGGTGCGCCGATCGGCTGCCGACGTGCGCCGACCGGTCGCCGGGCGCGGTGGTGGCGCTGGCGATTCCAACGTTGGAAAAGCTGTGTCGCGACCCTTGTGTGATCGTTCACTCGAATCCTAGGGTCGCGATCGACCAGCCGGTTTTCCGGGCTCATCACGCACGCTCGCAGCCACAGGAGATGCATTCATGCACGACGACCGGAAGCTTGTCGAAGGGCGTCTGGAGCGCGTCCTCCGGGAGCGCATCCGCCCGGCCATCCACCCCGCCACGACACCGCTGGACGTGGAGATCTGGTCCACTCCGGGCGAGCCCGTCCCGGTGGCCGACGGACTGGCCGCGCCGACCCGGCCGATCACCGCGGGCACCGCCTGGGGCGCGCCCTGGGGGACCAGCTGGTTCAAGGTCACCGGCACGGTGCCCGCCGAGTGGGCGGGCCGCACCGTCGAGGCCGTCCTCGACCTCGGCTTCACGACCCGCCAGCCGGGCTTCCAGTGCGAAGGGCTCGTCCACCTGCCCGACGGGACCCCGGTCAAGGGCATCCATCCGCTCAACTCCCAGGTACGCGTGGGCTCTCCGGTGGCCGGCGGCGAAGAGGTGCACTGGCGCATCGAGGCCGCCTCCAACCCCGATCTCGAGGCGAGCGGCGTACCGTTCCAGCCGACCCTGCTCGGCGAGAAGGCGACCGCGGGTGACGCGCCCCTGTACGTGCTCGGCGAGATGCGGCTCGCCGTCCTCGACGAGACTGTGTGGAACCTCGTGGTGGACCTGGAGGTGCTCGGCGAGCTGATGGCCGAGTTGCCCGTCGACGGGGCCCGCCGCTGGGAGATCCTGCGCGCGGTGAGCCGGTCGCTCGACGCCCTCGACCTGCAGGACGTGAACGCGACGGCGGCGGCCGCGCGGGACGAACTCGCGGGCGTGCTCGCCGCTCCCGCCGCCCCCACCGCGCACCGCATCACCGCCGTCGGCCACGCGCACATCGACTCCGCCTGGCTCTGGCCGCTGCGCGAGACGGTGCGCAAGGTGGCCCGTACGGCGTCGAACATGACGGCGCTCATCGAGGACGATCCCGACTTCGTCTTCGCCATGTCGCAGGCCCAGCAGTTCGCCTGGATCAAGGAGCACCGGCCCGAGGTGTACGCGCGGGTGAAGAAGGCGGTCGCGGACGGCAGGTTCGTACCGGCCGGCGGAATGTGGGTGGAGTCGGACACCAACATGCCCGGGTCGGAGGCGATGGCCCGTCAGTTCGTGTACGGGAAGCGCTTCTTCCTGGAGGAGTTCGGCCTGGAGACCGACGAGGCCTGGCTGCCCGACACCTTCGGCTTCGCCGCGGGGCTGCCGCAGATCATCCGGGCGGCCGGCGCGACCCGGCTGCTCACTCAGAAGATCTCGTGGAGCAAAACCAACCCCTTCCCGCACCACACCTTCTCCTGGGAAGGCATCGACGGCAGCCGCGTCTTCACCCACTTCCCGCCCGTCGACACCTACAACTGCGAGATGACGGGTGCTCAACTCGCCCATGCCGTACGCAACTTCAAAGAGAAGGGCGTCGCCACCCGGTCCCTCGCGCCGACCGGATTCGGCGACGGCGGAGGCGGCACCACCCGTGAGATGGTCGCCCGGGCGGCGCGCATGCGCGATCTGGAAGGCGCACCGAAGGTCGACTGGGCGGCACCGGCCGACTTCTTCGCCGAGGCCGAGGCCGAGTACCCCGACCCGCCCGTCTGGGTGGGCGAGCTCTACCTCGAACTGCACCGCGCCACCCTCACCAGCCAGGCCGGCACGAAACGCGGCAACAGGCGCAGCGAATCCCTCCTGACCCAGGCCGAACTCTGGGCCACCACGGCGGCCGTACGGACCGAATACACGTACCCGTACGAGCAGTTGGAGGCCATCTGGAAGACGGTCCTGCTGCACCAGTTCCACGACATCCTGCCCGGCTCCTCCATCGCCTGGGTGCACCGCGAGGCGCGCGAGACCTATGCGCGGATCGCCGAGGAACTGCAGGACATCATCGGTCAGGCGCAGAGCGCCCTGGCCGGCGACCCGTCGGGCGGACGGGAGCTGGTGTTCAACTCCGCCCCGCACACCCGCCGCGGCATCCGGGCCGGCGGCGCCTCGGCCCGGCCCGGCGACGGCGGCGCAGTCACCCCCGTCCCGCGCGAGGGCGGCGGGTACGTCCTCGACAACGGTCTGCTGCGGGTCGAGATCGACGCCCGCGGCCTGGTGGTCTCCGTGTACGACCGCGCCGCCCGCCGGGAGGCCGTGGCGCCGGGCGAGGCGGCCAATCTGCTGCAGCTGCACCCGGACTTCCCCAATCAGTGGGACGCCTGGGACGTCGACTCCTTCTACCGGAACACCGGCAGCGACCTCACCCAGGTCAAGGACCTGAGTGTCGAGGGGAGTTCGGTGCGCGTCGAGCGCGTCTTCGGCGACTCGTACGTCGCCCAGCTCCTGTCGGTGCCGGCGGACGCCAAGCGGCTCGACATCGACACCCTGGTGGACTGGCACGAGACCGAGCGCTTCCTGAAGCTGTCGTTCCCGCTGGATGTGAAGGCCGACCGGTACGCGTCGGAGACACAGTTCGGGCACGTGTACCGGCCCACACACCAGAACACCAGCTGGGAGTGGGCCAAGTTCGAGGCCTGCAACCACCGCTTCGTACACCTGGAGGAACCGGGCTGGGGCGCGGCCCTCGTCAACGACGCCACCTACGGCCACGACGTCACCCGCACGGTGCGCGACGGCGCCGACGCGGGGACGACGACCACCGTGCGGGCGTCCCTGCTGCGGGCGCCCCGCTATCCGGACCCGGAGACCGACCAGGGTGTCCACCGTTTCCGGCACGCACTCGTACCGGGCGCCACGATCGGTGACGCGGTCCGCGAGGGCGCCCGGATCAACCTCCCCGAGCACACCGTCACCGGAACCGCCGCCGATATCGCCCCTCTTGTGACGGTGGACGACGAAGCAGTCGTGATCAGCGCGGTCAAGCAGGCCGACGACCGCAGCGGCGACCTGGTCGTACGGCTCTACGAGGCGCACGGCGGGCGGGCCACGGCCACGGTCCGCGTGGACGGCTTCGCCGCCGAACGCCCCGTACCGACCGACCTGTTGGAGCGCCCGCTCGCGGACGCCCCACAGCCCGCGGTGGCCGACGGCGGCGGATGGTCGCTCGCCCTGCGGCCGTTCCAGATGGTGACGCTGCGGTTCGGCCGCGGCTGAGCCGAGGCCGGCCGCGCGCTCGAATCCGCCCGCCGCCCTGAACCGGTGCCGTGTCAGGCGCTGGCCGGCGTTCACCGGCAATCCGGTGAACGCCGGCCGGGCCAAGCCATCCCGTGCGCCGTGTCCACGCACGGCGACCACCCAGACTCCGGGCGCCCCATGCGCGCCGAGCCACCGAGGAGCAGCAGTGACCACCCCGCTCAGCATCGTCCACACCGTCGGCGACCGGCTCACCGTCCGGGCCGGCGACACCGAGATCCTCTCCTACGTCTACCGCCCCGACCCCGACCCGTACGAGGCACGCAAGCCGTACATCCACCCGCTGCGCACCCTCGCCGGCCGCCTGGCCTCCGGCTACCGGCCGAACGACCACCGCTGGCACAAGGGCCTGCAGATGACCGCGAGCCATCTGTCCGGCCAGAACTTCTGGGGCGGGGTCAGCTACCTCGGTCCCGAGCAGGGCTATCAGCGGCTGCCCGAGCGGGTCGGCGCCATGCGGCACGACGGATTCGACGCGGTGCAGGCCACCGGCGAGCGGGTGGTGCTCGCCTCCCACCTCACCTGGGTGGAGAACGGCGGCGCCGAATGGGCGCGGGAGCGGCGCGGCATCACGGTGCACTCCGTCGACCCGGACGCCGGCGCCTACGCCGTCGACTGGTCCATCCATCTCACCAACACCCGTGCCGACGCAGGCCCGTTGCGCTTCGGCTCCCCAACCACCGCAGGGCGCGAGATGGCCGGCTACACCGGTCTGCAGTGGCGCGGTCCGCGCGACTTCACCGGCGGGCAGGTCCTGACGCCCGCCGGACCGGCCACCGACGAGGAGACGATGGGCGCCGCGGCCACCGAAGCGGATTGGGTCGGCTTCACCGCGGAGCACGATGACGTCGACGCCCACTCCACGCTCCTGTTCGCGCACGCGCCCGAGAATCTCGGGCCGGACGCCGTGCACGCCTCGCACTGGTTCGTGCGGTCGACGCCCATTCCGTCGGTCGCGTTCTCCTGGGCGTTCTTCGAGGAGTTCGAACTGCCGGCGGGGGAGTCCTTCGCGTACCGCTATCGCGTCGTCGTCGCCGACGGCGCCTGGGACCACGAGCGTGCCGCGACTCACCTCAATGGCTTGCCGTGGTGACACCGCGCAGGCCGTGATCGACGCCTGAACCGGCAAGCAGGACCGCGGCGTCGCACATCTGGACCCCCGGAGAAAGCGCTTGTACCTTCTGCGCTCAAGTGAACGTTCACATGGTCGTTCACATGAACGTTCACATGAGTGCGTCGTGCCATCCCCGTGTCATCCCCGTGCCATCTCGGAAGCGAGACACCCATGAGCTCTGGAGTACGTCGTCGCGGCGTCGGCCGTCCGGCCGGCGCGGACCCCGTGCCGCTCCCGCGGACCGGGCGGGACGGGCCGGCGCGCGGCCGCGACGATCCGGCGAAGCCGGGCATCCCGGTCGCGCCCAGGGCAGGACTGCTGCGGCGGATCGTCCGGGACCGGGTCGTCCTGCTGATGGCCCTGCCCGGTCTCGGGGTGATGCTGGCCTTCGCCTATCTGCCGCTGCTCGGCAACTTCATCGCCTTCCAGGAGTACCTGCCGTTCGTCCCGCTGGGCCGCAGCGCCTGGGTCGGCTTCGACAACTTCTCGGTCATCTTCAACGGCGACCAGGAGTTCCTGAACGCCGTGGGCAACACCCTGACGATCACCCTGGTGCAGGTGGTGTTCGTCTTCCCGGCGCCGATCCTGCTCGCACTGCTGCTCAACTCCCTGATGTCCGAGCGGCTCAAGAAGATCGTGCAGTCGATCCTGTATCTCCCGCACTTCCTCTCCTGGGTGATCGTCGTCGCGATCTTCCAGCAGATGCTGGGCGGCGGCGGAATGCTCAACAACGCGCTGCGGTCGGCCGGTCAGGGCACGGTGAACATCCTCGGCAACCCCGACGCGTTCATCGCCGTGATCACCAGCCAGGTGATGTGGAAGGACACCGGCTGGGCCACCATCCTCTTCCTCGCGGTCCTCGCCCAGATCAGCCCGACGCTCTACGAGGCGGCGAGCGTCGACGGGGCCTCGAAGATGCGGCAGCTGTGGCACGTCACCCTGCCGGGCATGCGCGGAATCATCATCATGCTACTGATCCTGCGGCTCGGCGACTCCCTGACCGTCGGCTTCGAGCAGATCCTGCTCCAGCAGAAGGCCTTCGGCCGGGAGGCGAGCGAAGTCCTCGACACCTACGTCTACAACAACGGCATCGTCGGCGGGCAGTGGGGAGTGGCCGCGGCCGTCGGTCTGGTGAAGGGACTCGTCGGAGTCGCGCTGGTGTACGGCGCGAACAAGGTCGCCCATGTCTTCGGTGAGTCGGGAGTGTACGAGAAGCGATGACCACTCTTACGGATCCGCGGGAGCGCTCCCGCCCGCCCCGGAAACCCTCGCGGCGCTCCCCTCGGGGTGAACGCCCCCTGGACGCACCGTCGTTGCCCGTACGCGGCCTGAAGGGTGTCGTCCTGACCGTGCTGTGCGCGATCGTCGTCGTCCCCTTCGTCGGCATCGTCGCGACGAGCGTGGCGGACCCGCACGAGGTCACCCAGGCCGGCGGCTTCGTGCTGTGGCCGACCTCCCTCGACCTGTCCACGTACCGCACGCTGTTCGCCGGGGGAGTGGTCACCCAGGCCCTCGTGGTCAGCGGTCTGGTCACCCTCGGAGGCACCTTCGTCAGCCTCACCCTGTCGACGATGCTCGCCTACGCGCTCAGCCGCTCCGGCACCGTGGGCAACAGGGCGATGCTCCTGCTGGTGCTGCTCACCCTGCTCTTCACCCCCGGCCTGATCCCGACGTATCTCACGGTGAAGCAGTTCGGACTGCTCGACTCCCTCTGGGCGTTGATCCTGCCCACCGCGGTCAGCGGCTTCAACGTGATCGTGCTGCGGTCGTTCTTCATGAACATCCCCCGAGAACTGATCGACAGCGCCCGCATCGACGGCGCCGGCGAGTTCGGCATCTTCTGGCGGGTCGTACTGCCCCTGTCACGTGCGGTGCTCGCCGTGATCGGGCTCTTCTATGCGGTGGGGTACTGGAACAACTTCTTCAACGCCCTCCTCTACATCAACGACACCGCGAAATGGCCCCTCCAGCTGGTCCTGCGCACGTTCGTGGTGAACGAAGCGCAGCTGGGCAGCTCGCAGTTGGGTGCGAGCGCCGAGGCGCTGCCTCCGCAGGAGTCGATCCAGATGGCGATCCTCGTCATCTCCATCGTGCCGATCCTTCTCGTCTATCCGTTCCTGCAGCGCCACTTCTCCAAGGGCATGCTGACCGGGGCGGTGAAAGGATGACCGTGCCGCACCGTCTCAGCCGCCGCACCTTCGTGGGCGGGGCATTGCTCGGGGCCAGTGCCCTGACCGGCTGCTCCACCGTCTCCAGGTCCACGGACGTCGCCGCCATCAACAAACCGGCCGAACTCCCGGTGTACCGCCGCTGGAAGGGCGCCGAGCCGGACCTCCCCACGGTGAACCCCTTGGTGCCGGACGCCTATCTGCGCTATCCGCGGACCACCGAGCGGGCGTACTCGCGCAAGCCCGGGGACGGCTCCGAGGTCAAGGGCTCGGTGGCCATCAACACCCCGATTCCACCGCCACCCGACCGCAACCGGTACTGGCAGGAGCTCAACGCCCGTACGAATCTGAACCTCGGCCTGACCATCACCCCGCACGCCGACCACACCGACAAGTTCCAGACCCAGGTGGCCGGCGACGCACTCGGCGACATCTGGACCATCCCCGACCGCACGCCGTATCTGCCGCAGCTGCTCGAGGCGAAGGCGCAGGACCTCACTCCGTATCTGTCGGGGCGGGCGATCCTCAAGTACCCCTTCCTGGCGAGCATTCCGACGGATTCGTGGCGCGGCTGTGTGTTCTCGGGGCGCATCTTCGCGCTGCCAGTGCCCCGGGGCGCGCTGTCGGCGCTCGCGCTCCTGGTGCGCGCCGACCTGTTCCGTGAGCGCGGGGTGGACCCCGAGTTCTCCACTGTGGACGAGCTGATGTCCGTCGCCCGGAGCATGTCCGACGACCGGAACAACCGCTGGGCCTTCGCCTCCGTTCCCACCAGCATTCTCTGCACGATGATGGGCATCTCCAACGACTGGGCGGAGCACGGCGGGAAGCTCACGTACTTCAAGGAGACGGAGGAATGGCTCGAGGTCCTGGACATCAGCCGGCGCATGGTCAGGGAGAAGCTGGCCCACCCGGACGGCATCACCTCCTACAACGGCAAGGCCTGGTTCCAGTCCGGCGCGGTGTCGATGATGCAGGACACCTACTCGGCCCTCGCCGGCCTGTACCAACAGGCCAAGGGTGACTTCGAGATCGGCCTGCCGATCGTGCCCGGCCCCGACGGGGCACCCGCCAAACCCTGGTACCTCAACCCCAACAACGCCATCACGGGCGTCAGCCGCGCCGCACCCGAGCGCATCGAGATGCTGCTCGACTTCCTCAACTGGTGCTCGGCACCGATCGGCACGGACGAGTACACCTTCCGCAAGTACGGCATCGAGGGCATCCACCACACGGTCAAGGACGGCGATCCGCGGATGACCGCCGTCGGCAACAGCGAGACCGGCCTCGGCGACTTCCCGATCCAGTACCTCACCGAATCCCCCAAGCCCCTCTACCTGCCGGGATTCCCGGACGGCACCAAGGAGATGTACCGCAACCTGAAGGCGGTGACGCCCGGCATGAAGCCCGGGCCGGTCCACGGACTGTACTCACCCACCTCCTCCAAGAAGGGCGAACTCCTGGGGAAGTTCATCGACGACACCACCAACGACGTCCTGCTCGGCCGGGCCAAGGTGAGCGCCTGGCCCGAGACGGTCCGGCGGTGGCGGCGGCGCGGCGGCGATGCGATGCGCGCGGAGTACGAGCAGGCACTCGAGGTCAAGGCGGGCTGACAACGATGGTGACGCAGCAGCAGATTCACACCCTGGGACAGCCGTGGGGCGCCCCAGGACCGGACGGCCGGTCCTTCGCCAAGGATCCCTCGGTCGTACGGTTCGGGGGCCGCTTTCTGCTCTACCTCACACTGCCGCCGGGCCGCTCGGCGGGCGAGGGCGAACGCTGGAGCATCGGCGTGGCCGAGAGCGACGACCTGGTCGACTGGTCACTTGTCCGGGTGCTCGGCGCCTTCGGGGAGTACGACGCCGCCGGGGCCGCGGCGCCCGGCGCCGTCGTCATCGGGGACCGTGTGCACCTCTTCTTCCAGACGTACGGCACCGGCAGCCGCGACGCGATCTGCCATGCGAGCAGCGCGGACGGAATCGACTTCGCCCCGCATCCGGGCAATCCCGTGCTGCGGGCCCCGCTCGCCTGGTCCTGCGGGCGGGCCATCGACGCGGACGCGGTGCTGTACGGGGACCGGCTGCTGCTCGCGTACGCGACGCGCGACCCGGACATGCGGGTGCAGATGGTCGGCACCGCGACCGCCGCGGCCGACAGCGGGTTCGGCCCCGAGGCATGGACCCATCTGACGCCGGACGGGCCGGCGCTGCGACCCGAGCTGCCCTGGGAGCAGGACTGCATCGAGGCACCCGCCCTGACCTGGGACGGCGAACGCTTCGGCATGTTCTACGCCGGCGCCTACAACAACGCCCCGCAGCAGATCGGCTGGGCCACCAGCACCGACGGCGCCACCTGGGAGCGCGGCAGCACCGAGCCCCTCCTCCCCAACGGCGCACCGGGCACCTGGAACTCCTCGGAGAGCGGCCACCCCGGCACGCTCGTCCACAACGGCGACCGCTATCTCTTCTTCCAGGGCAACGACGACAACGGCCGCAGCTGGCGGATCGCGGCCACCCCCGTCACGCTCACCGCCTCGGGCCCCGTCCTGACGTGGAAGTGAGACCCGGTCAGGGCGCCCAGGTCCCCTGTGCCGCGACGCGTTGCGCCCAGGGCGCCAGGTCGGCGGGCGGGCGGCCGAGCACCCGGTGGACGTCGTCGGTCACCTCGGCCGTGTGGCCCGCCCGGTGCAGGGCGAACATGGCGCCGAGCGCATCGGCGGCGGCCTCCGGCCAGCCTTCGGCGACGAGTTCGGCGCGGTGGGCGGCGGGCGTGAGCTCCTCGTAGCGGATGGGCCGGCCGGCCGCCTCGGCGATGGTCCGGGTGGCCTCGGCGAAGGTGAGGGCGCGCGGGCCGGACAGTTCGTAGACCCGGCCCGCGTGACCGTCCTCGGTCAGTGTCTTCGCCGCAACCGCCGCCACGTCGTCGGCGTCGATGAACGGTTCCGGCATCGCCCCGATCGGCAGGGCGAGCCGGCCTGCCCGCAGCGGTGGCAGCCACAGATCCTCGTCGAAGTTCTGGAAGAAGTTGTTGGGCCGCAGGACGGTCCACTCGACGCCGGAGGTACGGACGGCCTCCTCGCCGGCGACCATGCCCTGGCCGAAGTCGGGCCCCGCCTTCTCGATGCCATGGCCGGACAGGGCCACGAAGCGGCGTACGCCGGACTCCGTCGCGCGCTGCACGAACTCCCGTACGGGAGAAGGGTCGTCGGGCGCCACGAGGTACACGGCACCGGCGCCGGCGAACGCCGGCTCCCAGGTGTCGGGCCGGGTCCAGTCGAAGGCGGTCTCGCCGGAGCGGGAGGCGGCCCGGACGCGTGCGCCGCCGGTGTCGCGCAACCGGGCGACGAGCCGGCGGCCGGTCTTGCCGGTGGCTCCGAGGACGAGGATGTCGGAGGAGGCGCGCTGCCCGGTCGTGCGTGTGGGCGTGGGGGCGGGTGTGGGCGTGGTCGGTGTCATGGCACCAGTGCATCCGAGGGCCGGCGCCGGGACCATGGGCGTCCGTCCGCCGTGCATGGGTGATCGTCCGGGACGTGCGCCGTACTGTCGGAGGCTCTGCCTATCGTGGGCGGCATGGACCTGGTGGACGAGCTGTTGCAGGGTGTGCGGGGCAGGGGTGCGGTGTTCGGGCGGTCGGTGCTGTGGGCGCCGTGGTCGCTGCGGTTCACCGACGGTGCGTATCTGACGTTGTGTCTGCCGTTGCGGGGAGCGGGGTGGATCGTGCCGGAGACGGGAGAGCCGCGGCACATCGCGGTCGGTGAGGCGGCGATCGTCCGAGGGCCGGCGCCGTTCTCCTTCACGGACGATCCGGCGCCCCGTCCGGGAGATGCGCAGGTGACCGGCGCCCGGGAGGTGCACTGGGGCGAGGACGCGCCGGAGCCGGTGGACCTGGACGTCGAACTGGACTGCTCCACCGTGCTGTTGGCTGCCGCCTACGACGTACGCGCGCAGGTCCCGCAGCGGTTGCTGCGTGCGCTGCCGCCGGTCGTGGTGGTGCCCGACACGGAGGACTGCGCTCCGCTGCGGGACTATCTGGCGGCGCAGATCGGCGGTGGGCGGCCGGGCCACCAGATCGTGCTCGACCGGCTCCTCGACTGGCTGCTCGTGTGCACGCTGCGGGACTGGTTCGATCGTCCGGAGGCCGAACCGCCCGGCTGGTACGGCGCACTCGGCGACGAGGTGGTGGGTCCTGCCCTGCGGGCGATCCATGCGGATCCCGCGCATCCGTGGACCACGGCGGAGCTGGCGAACCGGGCGGGAGCGTCCAGGACGACCCTGGCGAAGCGGTTCACGGAACTGGTCGGTGACGGCCCCGTGGCGTATCTGACCGAGTGGCGGATGACGCTGGCCGCCGATCTCCTGACCCGCCCGGAACTGACGGTGGCGGCCGTGGCGCGGCGAGTCGGTTACGCCGACGCGTTCGGCTTCAGCGCGGCGTTCAAGCGGCTCCGGGGTGAGAGCCCGAGCGCGTACCGGCAGGGTGCGGGCGGCAGCGGGGTGCCGGGACGCGCGGTGCCGGCGGGGTGAGCGTCCGAGCACGTGCGGGCAGGCGTCGGGCGGCGGATGGGCGGGTGTGCGGTGCCGGAGGGGAGGGCCGGGTGCGGGCCACGCCCCGGCACCCGGCCCTCGCCCGTCCTCCCGGGGCCCGCCCTCTCAGCTCCAGGCGCCGTTCCTCGCCGCGGTTTGGGCGAATGCGGTGAAGTCACGTGGTGGGCGGCCGAGTGCCCGCTGTACGCCGTCCACGACCGGGGCCTCCTGGCTGGTCCGGATCAGCCGCATCGCCTCCGTCCACAGCGCGGCCTCCTCCGCGGAGACGCCCTGTGCCAGTAGGCCGGCCCGGAACTCGGTGTCCCGTACGGGCACATAGCGGGCAGCGCGGGTGCCGGTCGCTCTCGCGATCTCGTCGAGTGCGTCGGCGATGCCGAGCGCTCGGGGGCCGGAGAGGTCGTACGCCTGGCCGTCGTGGCCGTCCTCCGTGAGGGCTGCCACGGCGACTGCCGCGATGTCTTCGGCATCGACGAAGGCGGCCTTCCCCTCGCCGGTGGGCAGGGCCAGTTCGCCGGCCCGTACGCCGTCGAGGAAGAAGCCCTCGCTGAAGTTCTGGGCGAACCATCCGGGCCGCAGGATCGTCCAGGCGGCGCCGGAGGACCGGACGGCCTCTTCGCCCTCGGCATGCGGGCCGCCGTTGGCGAGGTCGGGCCCGAAGTAGCCGGGCACGTCCACGCCGCGGGCCGAGAGCAGCACGATGCGCCGCACACCGCCGGCGACGGCCTGCTCGACGAAGGCCGGGGTCGGGGACGGCGATGTGTCGAGAGGGACGATGTGGACGGTGTCGACCCCGTCGAGTGCGGGGGCCCAGGTGGCGCGGTCCGTCCAGTCGAACAGGGTGTCTCCCGACCGTGCCGCCGCCCGCGTGTCCACGCCGAGCTCACGGAGCCGCGCCACGGTCCTGCGGCCGGTCTTGCCGGTGCCACCGGTGACCAGGACCGTGCCGACGGCGGGCCTACCGGCCGCGTCCGTCGCCGCCTTCGTGTCAGTCGTCGGGCCGGTGCCTGTCGTGATGTTCGCATGTGTCATACGGCAACCCTGGCCGTGCCGGGCGACCCGCGACCATGGCCGAGAGTCCGCGAGGAATGTCCGGACGTCCGGCGCGCTGTCCTCGGGCGAGCTGTCCTCCGGCCGGTGTGCGGCCGTGCCGGCCGTTGACGTGCGTCAGGCCTCCTCCCCGCGGAGATGCGCGAGTACGGCCAGGACGCGGCGGTTCCCCTCCGTCGGATCGACGTCCAGTTTCATGAAGATGTTGCCTGAGTGCTTGACCACCGAGGCCTCGGTGACGGTCAACCTGCGGGCGATGGACTGGTTGTTGAGACCCTCCGCCATCAGCGTGAGCACCTCGCGCTCGCGCGGCGTGAGCCGGCTCAGCGGCTTCTCCGCGGTCTGCTGCGCCAGGAGCACCCGTACGACCTCCGGGTCGATCACCGTCTGCCCTCCGGCGACCCGGCGCACCGCGTCCATGAACTCTGCGACCTCGCCGACCCGGTCCTTGAGCAGATACCCGAGCCCGCCGTCCCCCGGACCGCCCCCGCTCAGCAGCTGCGTGGCGTAGGCCGTCGCGACGTACTGGGAGAGCACGAGGACCGGCAGACTCCTGTGCCGGGCGCGGAGTTCGAGCGCCGCACGCAGCCCCTCGTCGCGGAAGCCGGGCGGCATCCGTACATCGGTGATCACGACGTCCGGGCGGTGGTCGTCCACCGCCCGGGCCAGGCCCGTACCGTCGCCCACCGCCTCGACCACCACATGGCCGCCGCGGTGCAGCAGTTCGGCGAGTCCGGCGCGGAGCAGGACGGCGTCCTCGGCGAGGACTACGCGGAGCACGGGACCTCCACTCGGACACGGGTCGGGCCACCGACCGGACTTGCCACGGTCAGGCGGCCCCGGAGGATCGCCAGGCGGTCCGCGAGTCCGGACAGGCCGGTGCCCTTCGACGGGTCCGCACCTCCCATCCCGTCGTCGGTGACCACGAGGACGAGCCGGTCCCGGTCGAGGCGGCCGGATATCTCGATGCGGCCCGCACCGCTGTGCTTGGTCGCATTGGCCAAGGCCTCCGCCACGGTGAAGTACGCCGTCGTCTCGACCGGTCCGGGCAGGCGATTCGGCAGATCGATGCCGACGGTGACCTCCAGGGGCGTGCGCAGGGCGATCTCCGCCACGGCGGCCGCAAGACCGTGATCGGTCAGCACCTGCGGATGGATGCCACGGACCAGATCACGCAGTTGGTCAAGGGCGCGCCGAGCCTCCGCGCGGCCCCGGCCGATCAGGGCCGCGGCCTCGGGATGCGCGTCGCCGAGCTCGAACTCGGCGAGGCCCAACGTCATGGTCAGCGCGACGAGTTGCTGCTGGGCGCCGTCGTGCAGATCGCGCTCGATGCGGCGCCGCTCTGCCTCGAAGGCGTCCGCGAGCCGGGCCCGGGAACGGGTGAGCTCGACGACGTGCCTCGAGGTCTCGTCCTGGCGCGGTGAGAGCAACAGCCAGGCGATACGCACCTGGGCCCAGGTCAGCCAGCCGGCCGCGTACGCGGACAGTGCGACGCCGGCGAGCCCCACGAGCGTGAACGGGACGGCGGCCCATGGACTGGGGATGGCATGCCCCGGGATCACCATCACCGCCTCGGGCGCCAGCGCCCACACCAGCACCGGTACGGACACGAGGATCGCGCTGAGGACGAGGAGGACGAGCACGCCCAGACCGGCCCCGGCGAAGACGATCGCCAGCAGGGCCGCATAGCCGAGCTCGCGCCAGGTGGCCCGCTGGGTGAGCCGGTGCCGGAGGCGGTGCCAGGCCGTGCCGTCCTGCGGCCGCTCGTACGGATCGGCTATCGCCACCGGGGCGACGAGGCGCAGCCGGTGCCGCTCCACCGCCGCCACGGGGACGCCGAGCAGCGCGGTGCAGACGAGCAGCAGCAGGCCGACGCCGAGCACGGAGAGGATCGCGCCGAGCGAGACCAGCACGGTGAGTGCAAGGAGCACCCCGAGTCCGAACAGCGTCCCGCTCAACAGGTGGGCCCAACAGAGCAGCGGCCACAGCGAGAACAGAAAGCGCCGCGGCCGCCGCGCGAGCGCCTCCCGCACCGCCGTGTCGGGGCCGCCTGGCCCGCCGGGTCCCTTCGCCGTGGACATGCTGTGCCTTTCCCGCCGCGCCGCCGCGCAGCGCGTACCGTCCTGGGCGTCGGAGCCGCCCGCGTCTGTGATCGTCCACAACGTAGTGCGCACAACCGGGCGTTGTCGGTAGGGAAAACCACCCATGTGCAGGTGGAAAACCCCAACCCGCGTGCGCGGAAAGCCGCAGCCCGGGCTGGCGGAAAACCGCAGTCTGCGCCAGCGAAAAGCCCCAGCCCGAGCCGGCGGAGAGCCGCGCCCCGCGCGTAGCGGAAGCGGCGGGATTCGAGCTGCGGGAAACCGCAACCGCCGGCCGGCCGGAGGCCAGCCCACGCACCGGAGGCCGCCGCGAGGGTCGGGGAAACCCGACCGCGAGGTCTCGACCCAGCTGTCATGACCTTGTCCCCGCGCCCGGCTGGACTGGCAGCGTGCCTCAGCGACCCGTCGGAACACTCGCCCTCACCACCCCTCCCGCCCCACCACGCACCGTCCGCACCGCCCGCGCCGGACTCGTGCGAGCCCCTAGCCGGCGCGCCCTGTGGGCCATCGGCTGGGCGGCGGCGGCCTGTTGCGCGGCGGCGGTCGGTCTGCTCGCCGAACCCGCCCCGCACCGCCTCTGGGGCCGGACCGCCGCCATCGGCTATCTGAGCGCGGCCCTGCTCGCCCATGTGCTCCCTGGACGGTGCACCCGTACGTATTCGTCGGCCGCAGCCCTTACCGGCGCGGTCGCGGTCCCCTTCCTCCAACTGGCGCTCACCGGACGGGCGCAGAGCGAGGTAGGTGTGGTGGAACGATCCGCCGCACTGCTCCGGACCACCGGATCGCCGTATCTGGCCGACCCGGCGACCGTCACGGACTACAACCCGTACCTCCCCGGGATGAGCCTGTTCGGCCTGCCCGCGGCCCTGCTCGGCGAGGAATCGGCGGCGGCCCGTCTGTTCGGCGACCCCCGGCTGTGGTGCGCCCTGGTCCTGGTGGCATGCCTGGCGGGGGCCTGCGCGGTGCTGCGCCGCGGTGCAGCCCACCGCCCCAACAAGCCTCCAACTCGAGGGAGTTCGACGCCCTGGGCCGCCCTGAGCGTTCTCGTCGCGTCGCCGCTCGTCGCGCTCCCGCTCTGCGTCAGCGGCGTGGACCTGCCGCTGGTCGGCCTGTGCTGCCTGGGCCTCGCGCTCGCCGCCGGCGACCGGCCGTACGCCGCGGGACTGGCGCTCGCGGCCGCCTGCGCGCTCAAGTGGACGGCGCTACCGGCTGTCACGGTGGCCTGCGCCCTGCTCGCGTCCCGGTCGGGAGCCCGGGCCGCAACCCGGTGCCTGGCGGCCTGGTCGGCCGGAGTGCTCGCCGCCGTGGTGCCGTTCGCCCTGGCCGCGCCGGGCCCGTTGCTCGACCAGGTGGTCGCCTTCCCGACCGGTCGCGCCGCCGTCGCGACACCCGCGGACAGCCCGCTGCCCGGCCGGCTCCTCGCCGATCTGGGCCCGCCCGGCTGGTACGCGGCGATCGCCCTGCTGGTGTGCGGCGGTGTGGCCGTCGGCGTCTCGCTGGTGCTGCGCCCGCCCGCCGACGCGTTCACGGCCGTCGACCGGCTCGCCGCAGGCCTGTGCATCGCCTTCCTGTGCGCGCCGGCGGGCCGGTTCGGCTACTTCGTCCTGCCTCTGGTCCTCGTCGCCTGGGTGCGTATCGCGACACCGGCGCGCCGGCCCGTACCCCGTCCGGAACCCCGACACCCGATCGCCCGCCACCGTGCGGACTCCGAGGAGAGCAGCCGTCTTGAGCACCACACTCGTCGTCACCAACGACTTCCCGCCGCGGCAGGGCGGGATCGAGACGTTCGTCCACGCCATGGCCACGCGCTTCCCGGGCGGTGATGTGGTCGTGCACACCTCCTCCGAGCCCGGCGCGTCCGCATTCGACGCCACCCTGCCGTTCCCGGTGATCCGCGACCCGGCCCGCACCCTGCTGCCCACTCCGCGTGCCACCGCCCGGACGCTGGACCTGGTGCGGGAGTACGGCTGCGACCGGGTGTGGTTCGGTGCGGCCGCCCCGCTCGGGGCGATGGCCCCGGCGCTCCGCCGGGCCGGTGTACGGAGGATCGTCGCGACCACCCACGGCCACGAGATCTGGTGGGCCCGAGTCCCGGGCGCCCGCGGCCTGTTGAGGCGCATCGGTTCCGGCGTCGACGTCGTCACGTACCTCGGCGACCACACCCGTAACCGGATCGCCCCGGCACTGGATCCCGACGTCCGGATGAGCCGCCTCGTCCCCGGCGTGGACCCGCCGGCGTTCCGCGGCGACGCCGTGGCCGAGCAGGGACGCGCACTGCGGGCACGCCACGGTCTCGAGGGGCGCAAGGTCGTCCTGAGCCTCGCCCGCCTGGTCCCGCGCAAGGGCCAGGACATGCTCATCCGGGCGCTCCCGATCATCCGGCGCACCGTCCCGGAAGCGGTGCTGCTCGTGGTCGGCGACGGCCCGGACGCACGCCGGCTGCGACGCCTGGCCGACGCACAGCCGCCCGGATCGGTCGTCTTCGCCGGCGGCGTACGCCACGCGGAGACCCCCGGGTACTACGCCGCCGCCGACGTCTTCGCCATGCCCTGCCGTACGCGCCGCGGCGGCCTGGAGGCCGAAGGACTCGGGATCGTCTATCTGGAGGCCGCGGCCGGCGGTCTGCCCGTGGTCGTGGGGGACTCCGGCGGGGCCCCGGACGCGGTCCTTGACGGCCGCACCGGCACGGTCGTCGACGGTCGAGACGTACGGGCCGTGGCCGACGCGGTCGGACGTCTGCTGTGCACACCGGAGGGCGCGGCGATGGGCGCGGCGGGCAGGCGCTGGGTCGAGCGGATGTGGACCTGGGACGCCTCCGCCGCACACCTCACCCGCCTCCTCACCCCGAGACCCGAGCCCGGCGACTCCTCGCCCCGGCGCCCCGAACTCCCGTACGTCCGGCGGGACTTCCCATACGTCCGAAGGAACTTCCCGTACGGACGCTGACGCCCAGCGCACTCAGCCCCAGCGCGCTCAGGCAGCCTGGCCGCCCGGGACCGACATCCGGTCCAGGACCTGGACCAGCGGGGCCAGATCCGGCTCGCCGCCAGCCGCGTCCAGCGCTTCGCGCAGGGCGCGGTTGTTGGTGGGCCGCGCCTCTTCGAGCAGGGCGAGGCCCGCTTCGGAGACATTGGTGTAGATGCCGCGCCGGTCGGTCGGGCACAGGTACCGGGACAGCAGCCCGCGGTCCTCGAGGCGGGTGACCAGGCGGGTCGTGGCGCTCTGGCTGAGGACGACCGCGTCGGCGACCTGCTTCATCTGCAGATGGCCGCCCTCCCCGTCGTGCTGGCGGCTGAGCACGTCGAGCAGGGAGTACTCGCGCACGCTGAGGCCGTGCCCGGCCTGCAGCGCGCGCTCGATGTGCGCCTCGATCCTGCCGTGCAGCAGCGAGAGGGCGCACCAGCCCTGGGCGAGGGCGGTGAGCGCGGGGTCGGTGGCGGTCATGGTCACGCGTCCTTCCTGGGGCTGTCCGCGGAGTCCGGTGAAGGCCTCCGAGGCTTGATGCGGCGTACGCCACTATAGCGCGCTTGCAATTAGCCCGCGTGTGCAATTATTGTCTTCGCTCGTAAGGCGCTACCGCAACGTTCGCTTGGAAGGCCACCCCCATGCCTCTCGCGCTCCTGGCCCTCGCCATCGGGGCCTTCGGCATCGGCACCACCGAATTCGTCATCATGGGCCTGCTGCCCGATGTCGCCGCCGACTTCGGCGTCTCGGTGCCCACCGCCGGATTCCTCGTCACCGGATACGCCCTCGGTGTCATGTTCGGCGCACCGCTCATGACCGCCCTCGGCACCAAGATCTCCCGCAAGAACATGCTCATGCTGCTGATGGGCCTGTTCATCGTGGGCAATGTCGTCTCGGCCGTCGCCCCCGTCTTCGGCGTCATGCTCGTCGGCCGCGTGGTCGCCTCACTGGCGCACGGAGCGTTCTTCGGCATCGGAGCCGTCGTCGCCGCCGAGCTGGTCGCACCCGAGAAGAAGGCCGCCGCCATCTCGATGATGTTCACCGGCCTGACCGTGGCCAACGTCGTCGGCGTACCGCTCGGCACGTTCATCGGCCAGGGGGCCGGCTGGCGCGCGACCTTCTTCGTCGTCGCCGCGCTCGGCGTACTCGGCCTCGCCGGCATCGCCCGGCTCGTACCCGATCTGCCCAAGCCGGAGGGCGTCAGGCTGCGCCACGAGGTGATCGCGTTCAAGAATGTGCAAGTGCTGCTCGCCATGGCGATGACCGTGCTCGGCTTCGGCGGAGTCTTCGCCGCCGTCACCTACATCGCGCCGATGATGACCGAGGTCGCAGGCTACGCGGACTCCTCCGTGACCTGGCTGCTCGCGCTGTTCGGACTCGGCATGGTGGCCGGGAACCTGACCGGCGGGAGGTTCGCGGACCGCAGGCTGATGCCGATGCTCTTCACGGCGCTCGGCGGCCTGGCCCTGGTCCTCGCCCTGTTCACCGCCTGCGCCCACAACAAGATCACCGCGGCCGTCGCCGTGTTCCTCATCGGGGCGCTCGGCTTCGCGACCGTACCGCCGCTGCAGAAGCGGGTACTCGACTTCGCGCACGGAGCGCCGACCCTGGCGTCGGCCGTGAACATCGGCGCCTTCAACCTGGGCAACGCCCTCGCGGCCTGGCTCGGCGGCCTCGTCATCGCCGCGGGCTTCGGCTACACGGCGCCCAACTGGGTCGGCGCCGCACTGGCCGGCGCGGCCCTGGTCCTCGCGATCGTCTCCAGCGCCCTGGAGCGCCGCGCACCCGATCGCCGCGCCCCCGCGCCGGTGACGGTCCCGATCCCCGTCGAACGCCCCGTCCCCGCACACCACTGATCACGACTAATCACGCATCACCGATCACGCATCACCGATCACGCATCACCGATCACGCATCACCGATCACGCACCACCGATCACACGCCACAGAACACGCACTACAGATCACGTACCACCGAGAAGGAGCCCCCTCGTGACTTCCGTCCCCACCCGCACCCTCAACAACGGCGTCGCCATGCCCCAGCTCGGCTTCGGCGTCTTCCAGGTCCCCGACGAGGAGACCACCCCCGCCGTCGCCGCCGCCCTGCGGGCCGGCTACCGCAGCATCGACACCGCCGCGATCTACGGCAACGAGCGCGGCGTGGGCCGGGCGCTCGCCGACTCCGGAATCGCCCGCGACGAGCTGTTCATCACCACCAAGCTGTGGAACGCCGACCAGGGCTACGACAGCACGCTCACCGCGTTCGACGCCTCCCTGGACAAGCTCGGCCTCGACCACGTCGACCTGTATCTGATCCACTGGCCGACCCCCGCCCGTGATCTGTACGCCGACACCTGGCGCGCGCTGGAGAAGCTGTACGCCGACGGGCGCACCCGTGCGATCGGAGTCTCCAACTTCAAGGCGGCGCACCTGGAGCGGCTGCTCGGCAGCGCCTCCGTCGTCCCCGCGGTGAACCAGATCGAGCTCCACCCGGGCCTCCAGCAGGCGGAGTTGCGCGCCTTCCACGACCGGCACGGCATCGCCACCGAGGCGTGGAGCCCGCTCGCGCAGGGTGCCGTCCTGAAGGACGACGCCATCACCGAGGCCGCCGCCGCGCACGGCAAGAGGCCGGCCCAGGTCGTCCTGCGCTGGCATCTGCAGATCGGCAATGTGGTCATCCCCAAGTCGGTCACCGAGAGCCGGATCCGCGAGAACCTCGACGTCTTCGACTTCGAGCTCAGCCCCGCGGAGATCGACGCCATCACCGGGCTCGACCGGGACCTGCGCACCGGTCCCGACCCCGACACCCTCAACTGACGTACGCGTCAAGCCCGTTCGGCCCGCGTCGCCCCACCACGTCCGGGGCGGCGCGGGCCTTTGCGGCACCGTCTTTGCGCGAATGTCTGTGTGCGAACGCCTTTGCCGTAAAGCGGAATCCGGCGCCGACTATGCCAACTTCACCCCACACCTTGACCTGGTCCAGACCAATGGGCTTGGGTGTTGCCACCCCCACGAGCAAGGAGTGCACGCATGGTTCGAATGCCGAAGAAGCGCCTGGGCGCACTGCTGACCGCCCTGGTGGCGGCCTGTGCGCTGTTGGTTGTCATGCCCATGACCTCGCAGGCGACGGTCGACGAGCCCGCGAAGGAGAAGGCGGCCGCCGCCGACTTCGTCGTCAGCGAGGCCCAGTTCAACGAGATGTTCCCGAACAGGAATTCCTTCTACACCTACAGCGGACTCACCGACGCCCTGAGCGCCTACCCGGAGTTCGCCACCACCGGCGACGAGACCACACAGAAGCGCGAGGCCGCGGCCTTCCTCGCCAATGTCAGTCACGAGACCGGTGGCCTCGTCCACATCGTCGAGGAGAACCAGGACAACTACCCCCACTACTGCGACGATTCACAGCCCTACGGCTGCCCCGCGGGCAATGACGCCTACTACGGCCGCGGACCGGTGCAGCTCAGCTGGAACTTCAACTACAAGGCCGCGGGTGACGCCCTCGGCATCGACCTCCTGAACGACCCGTGGAAGGTCGAGCAGGACGCGGCCGTCGCCTGGAAGACGGGCCTGTGGTACTGGAACACCCAGTCCGGCCCCGGCACCATGACCCCGCACGACGCCATGGTGAACGGCGCCGGCTTCGGCGAGACGATCCGCGCGATCAACGGATCCCTGGAGTGCGACGGCGGCAACCCGGGCCAGGTGCAGAGCCGCATCGACCTGTACCAGCGCTTCGTGCAGCTGCTCGGCACGACCCCGGGCGACAACCTCAGCTGCTGACCCGGCACCGGGCGCTCTCTCGGAGCACTCGGTGAGATCCGCCGCGTACCGTGCCCCGTCCACCCACCCGACGGGGCACGGTACGCGGTTTCGTCGTACCCCCGGAACGAGCGCAGCAGATGCGTGCGCGGCCCCTGGCCGGACCCCGCACTCGGTAGCAGACTCCGCCCTGCGGGGGCCGAGCATCTGCTGCCGAAAGCCGAAGGGACGGCGAGCGAGCCATGAGCGGAAACCGGGCAGTCGCCTATCTCAAGCCGGGAACCGTGGAGGTCAGGACCATCGACCACCCGACTCTCGAGCTCCAGGACGGACCGGGGGTGGCCCCCGAGAACGTCGGCCGCAAATGCCGGCACGGGGTGATCCTCAAGGTCCTGGCCACCAATATCTGCGGCAGTGACCAGCACATGGTCCGCGGCCGCACCACGGCCCCCGAGGGCCTGGTACTCGGGCACGAGATCACCGGAGAGATCGTCGAACGCGGACCCGACGTGGAGGCCCTCGAGGTCGGCGACGTCGTGTCGGTCCCGTTCAACATCGCCTGCGGCCGCTGCCGCAACTGCAAGGAGCGCAAGACCGGCATCTGTCTGAACGTCAACCCGGCCCGCCCCGGGGCGGCTTATGGCTATGTCGACATGGGCGGCTGGGTCGGCGGTCAGGCCGAGTTCGTGATGGTCCCGTACGCGGACTTCAATCTGCTGCGCTTCCCCGACCCGGACGCCGCACGCGCCAAGCTGCTCGACCTCACGATGCTGTCGGACATCTTCCCGACCGGCTTCCACGGGGCGGTCACCTCCGGCGCCGGCGTGGGCTCGACGGTGTACGTGGCGGGCGCAGGACCGGTCGGACTCGCCGCCGCCGCATCGGCCCAGCTCCTCGGCGCCGCCGTGGTGATCGTCGGCGATCTGAACGCCGAACGCCTCGCCCAGGCCCGCAGTTTCGGCTGCGAGACCGTGGATCTCACCGCCGGAAGCCTGGAGGACCAGATCGCGCAGATCCTCGGCGAACCCGAGGTGGACGCGGCGGTGGACGCCGTCGGCTTCGAGGCGCGCGCCCACGGGGAGGACTCCCCGGAGGCGCCCGCGACGGTCCTGAACGCCCTGATGGGCGTCACCCGGGCTGGCGGTGCACTCGGCATCCCGGGCCTCTACGTCACGGACGACCCGGGCGGCGTCGACCAGGACGCACGGGCCGGCACCCTGAAGGTGCGCCTCGGCCTCGGCTGGGCCAAGAGCCACCGCTTCACCACCGGCCAGTGCCCCGTGATGCAGTACCACCACGCCCTGATGAAGGCGATCCTGCACGAGAAGGTGCAGATCGCGAAGGCGGTCAACGCCACGGTGATCGGACTTGAGGACGCCCCGCGCGGCTACGCCGAGTTCGACCAGGGCGCGAGCCGCAAATACGTCCTCGACCCGCACGGCGCGCTCGCGGGCGTCCGCGCGATCTGACCCGGGACCGTACGCCTCCTGCCTCCGAGTACGTCACGGGGCGGGAGGCGGACCGCGCAGGGCCGCCCTGCGACGCTTCAGACGGCGGTGAGCCCCTGCGAGGCGAAGATCTCCCGCGCCTCGGCGACCTCCCGCGGTGTCGGCGACGGGGTGTCGCGCAGCGCGAAGTCCATGCCGAGCGCGGCCCACTTGGCCTCGCCGAGCTTGTGGAAGGGCAGTACGTCGACCCGGGAGACATTGCCGAGAGAGGCGGCGAAGGCGGCCACCCGCTCGATGTTCGCCGGGTCGTCGGTCAGGCCCGGCACCAGGACGAAACGTACCCACACCTCCTTGCCGAGATCGGCCAGGCGGCGGGCGAAGTCCAGGGTCGGCTCGAGCGAGCGGCCGGTGACCTTGCGATACGTGTCCCGGTCCCAGGACTTGATGTCGAGCAGCACCAGATCGACATCGCGCAGCAGCGCGTCGGTGGCGCGGGCGCCCAGGTACCCCGAGGTGTCGAGCGCCGTGTGATAGCCCAACTCGTGCTTGAAACGGTGGAAGAGCTCGCCGGCGAACACCGGCTGCAGCAGCGGTTCACCCCCGCTGATCGTGGCGCCACCGCCCGCGGCACGGATGAACCGCCGGTACTTCGCGGCCTCCGCGACGATCTCGTCCGCGGCCACCCGGCGCCCGTTGCGCATCCGCAGGGTGTCCGGATTCTGGCAGTACAGGCACTGCAGCGGACAGCCGGACAGGAAGGTCACGAAGCGGCTGCCGGGCCCGTCGACCCCGGTGGACAGGTCCCAGGAGTGGACCGTGCCCGAGACGGGGCGGCGCGCGGCCGCCCCGGCCGGAGTCACGGCGTCGAGCGTGGTCGCCGTCATCACAGCGCCCCGTGGAAGGTGCGGTTGATGACGTCCAGCTGCTGCTCGCGGGTCAGGCGGACGAAGTTGACCGCATAGCCGGAGACCCGGATGGTCAACTGCGGGTAGTTCTCCGGGTGTTCCATGGCGTCCTCGAGCATGGCCTTGTCCAGGACGTTGACGTTCATGTGGAAGCCGCCGGACTGCATGTAGCCGTCGAGGACGCCCGAGAGATTGCCGATCCGTTCCTCCTGGGTGCGCCCGAGCGCGTCCGGGGTCACCGTGTTCGTCAGCGAGATGCCGTCCTCCGCGTCGTCGTACGGCAGCTTGGCGACCGAGAGCGCGGAGGCGATGTAGCCGTGCTCGTCGCGGCCGTTCATGGGGTTCGCGCCCGGGGCGAACGGCTCGCCGGCGCGGCGGCCGTCCGGGGTGTTGCCGGTCTTCTTTCCGTAGACGACGTTCGAGGTGATCGTGAGGATCGACTGGGTGTGCACCGCGTCGCGGTAGGTCGGGTACCGGCGCAGTTTCGCCATGAAGTCCTGCACGATCCTGACGGCCAGCTCGTCCGCCCGGTCGTCGTTGTTGCCGTACGCCGGGTGGTCGCCCTCGATCTCGAAGTCGACGGCTAGGCCGCTCTCGTCGCGGACGGGCCGCACCTTCGCGTACTTGATCGCCGCGAGCGAGTCCGCGGCCACCGAGAGGCCGGCGGCACCGAACGCCATCGTGCGCAGCGGCGCATGGTCGTGCAGCGCCATCTCGATGCGCTCGTAGGCGTACTTGTCGTGCATGTAGTGGATGACGTTCATCGCATGCACATAGGTACGGGCCAGCCAGTCGAGGAGCTGGTCGTAGCGGGCCGCGACGGTGTCGTAGTCGAGGATCTCGTCCGTGATCGGCTCGAAGCCCTCCGCCACGACCTTGCCAGACTTCTCGTCCCGGCCGCCGTTGATCGCGTACAGGAGTGCCTTGGCGACATTGACCCGCGCGCCGAAGAACTGCATCTGCTTCCCGGTGGCGGACGGCGAGACACAGCAGGCGATGGCGGTGTCGTCGCCGTACTTGGGCCGCATCAGCTCGTCCGACTCGAACTGGATGGCCGAGGTGTCGATGGCCACCTTCGAGGCGAACTCCTTGAATCCCTGCGGCAGTCGGGGCGACCAGAAGACCGTCAGGTTGGGCTCGGGCGCCGGACCCAGGTTGTACAGGGTCTGCAGGAACCGGAAGGAGTTGCGGGTGACCAGCGGCCGGCCGTCCTCGCCGACACCGCCGATGGACTCGGTCACCCAGGTGGGGTCGCCGGAGAAGCCCTGGTTGAAGTCGTGGGTGCGCAGGAAACGGACGATGCGCAGCTTGATGACGAAGTCGTCGATGAACTCCTGCGCCCGCTCCTCGGTGATCAGCCCGCGCTCGATGTCCCGCTGCAGATAGATGTCGAGGAACGTGGAGGTGCGGCCGAGCGACATCGCGGCACCGTTCTGCTCCTTCACCGCCGCCAGATAGGCGAAGTACGTCCACTGGACGGCCTCGCGGCCGCTGGTGGCGGGGCCCGAGATGTCGTAACCGTACGAGGCGGCCATCGCCTTGAGCTCACCGAGCGCCGCGATCTGCTCGGAGAGCTCCTCGCGGTCCCGGATGTTGGCATCGGTCGGCCAGTGCGCGCCGACGGCGGCCTTCTCGTCCTCCTTGGCCTCGATCAGACGGTCCACGCCGTAGAGCGCGACCCTGCGGTAGTCGCCGATGATGCGGCCGCGGCCGTACGCGTCCGGCAGCCCGGTGATGATGCCCGAGCTGCGGCAGGCGCGGATCTCCGGGGTGTACGCGTCGAAGGTGCCGGCGTTGTGGGTCTTGCGGAGCTTGGTGTAGATCTCCTTCACTCGCGGGTCCGGCTCGTAGCCGTAGTCGCGCAGTGAGGACTCGACCATCCGCCAGCCGCCGTTCGGCATGATCGCCCGCTTCAGCGGGGCATCGGTCTGCAGGCCGACGATGAGGTCGCGGTCCGGGTCGATGTATCCGGGGCCGAAGGCGTCGATACGGGACGGGGTGTGCACGTCCACGTCGTGGATGCCGCGCTCGTTCTCCACCGGGAACATCGCCGCAAGGCGCTGCCAGACCATCCGGGTGCGCAGGGTCGGACCCGCCAGGAAGTCCGCGTCGCCCTCGTACGGCGTGTAGTTCTGCTGGATGAAGTCGCGGACGTCGATCGCGTCGCGCCACAGGCCGCCCTTGAAGCCGTCCCAGGCGCCGGTGCTGCTCTTCTCCGCGGGTGTGGTGGTCATCGCCGGGTCACGCATCCTTCTCGCTGTCGTGGGCGGCCGTGCCGTAGTAGGCCTGCTTCATGAGGGTTTCGATGTCGCCGAGCATCGGCATCCGCGGGTTGGCGGGGGCGCACTGGTCCGCGTAGGCATTGCGGATCTGCTGCGGCAGGGCGTCGAGGAACTCCCGCTCCACCACGCCCACTTCGGCGAACGAGGCGGGCATCCCGCACTTGGCACGCAGCTCCTCCACCGCCGCGGCGTAGGACTCCACGCCCTCCTCGGGGGTGGCGGCGGGCAGCCCGAGCATCTGCGCGATCTGCTGCAGCCGCTCCGGGGCCCGGTACGTCTCGGCCTTCGGCCAGGGGGTGGCCTTGCCGGTGACGGTGCCGTTGTGCCGGATGACGTGCGGCAGGAGCAGGGCGTTGGTGCGGCCGTGCGGGACCTTGAAGGTGTTGCCCAGGGTGTGCGCCATCGCGTGCACCAGGCCGAGGAAGGAATTGGCGAAGGCCATGCCCGCGACCGTCGAGGCGTTGTGCATCTTCTCGCGTGCCTCCGGGTCGTTCGCGCCGTCGGTGACGCAGCGCTCCAGATTCCCGAAGATCAGCTTGATGGCCTGCAGACAGAGGCCGTCGGTGTAGTCGCTCGCGTACACCGAGAGGTACGCCTCGGTGGCGTGGGTCAGCGCGTCGAAGCCCGAGTCGGCGGTGACGTTCGGCGGCAGGGTCCTGGTCAGGACCGGGTCGACGATCGCGACGTCCGGGGTGAGCGCGTAGTCCGCGAGCGGATACTTCTGCGCAGCCACCGGATCGGAGATGACGGCGAACGGGGTGACCTCGGAGCCGGTACCCGAGGTGGTCGGTACGGCCACGAGCCGCGCCTTCTCGCCGAGCTTCGGGAAGGTGTACGTGCGCTTGCGGATGTCGAAGAACTTCTCCTTGGTGTCCGCGAAGGCGACCTCGGGGTGCTCGTACAGGAGCCACATCACCTTCGCCGCGTCCAGCGGCGAGCCGCCGCCCAGCGCGATGATCGTGTCCGGTCCGAAGTCCCGCATCCTGGCCGCGCCGGCCTCGACGGTGGCGAGCTCCGGATTCGGCTCGACGTCGTCGATGACCTGGACGGTGACGGGCTGCTCGCGGCCGGCCAGGAGATCGGTGACCTTGCGCAGCACGCCCAGCTCGCCCATCGTGCGGTCCGTGACGACCGTGACCTTGCCCATTCCGTCCATCTCGCCGAGGTGGCGCAGCGAGTTGCGCTCGAAGTAGATCCGCGGCGGGACCTTGAACCACTGCATGTTGGTGTTCCGCCGCCCCACCCGCTTGATGTTGAGCAGATTCACCGCGGAGACGTTGCCGGCGACCGAGTTGCGTCCGTAAGACCCGCAGCCGAGGGTCAGCGACGGCAGGAACGCGTTGTAGACGTCACCGATGCCGCCGAAGGTGGAAGGGGCGTTGACGATGACCCGGATCGCCTTGACCCGCCGGCCGAACTCCTCGGCGAGCTCCTCGTCCTCGGTGTGGATCGCGGCGGAGTGCCCGAGCCCGCCCGACTCCACCATCTGCTGGGCGAGTCGAATGCCCTGCTCGGTGCTGCCCGCTTCCAGCACGGCGAGCACCGGGGACAACTTCTCGCGGGTGAGCGGCTCCTGGGGCCCGACCGATGCGACCTCGGCGGCGAGTACGAGGGTGTCCTCGGGGACGCCGAATCCCGCCTGCTCGGCGATCCAGCGGGCGGACCTGCCGACCACCGCCGCGTTCAGCTTCCGGCCGCTCGCCCCGCCCGGGAAGACGAAGTCCTCCAGGAGCACCTTCTCCTCGGCCGTCACCACGTACGTCCCCAGGCGGCGCAGCTCGGCGATGCCGCGTTCGTACACCTCGGTATCGAGGACGACCGCCTGCTCGGAGGCGCAGATCATTCCGTGGTCGAAGGCCTTGGAGAGCACCACGTCATGGATGGCGCGGCCCAGCTTCGCGGACTTGGTGACGTACGCCGGGACGTTCCCCGCGCCGACGCCGAGGGCCGGCTTGCCGCACGAGTACGCGGCCTTGACCATCGCATTGCCGCCGGTGGCGAGGATGACGTCGACGCCGTCGTGGTTCATCAGGGTGCCGGTGGCCTCGACGGACGGGTGCTCGATCCACTGCACGCAGTGCGCGGGCGCGCCCGCGTCGATCGCGGCATCCCGCACGACACGGGCGGCCGCGGCGCTGGAGCGCTGCGCGGAGGGGTGGAAGGCGAAGACGATCGGATTGCGGGTCTTGAGGGCGATCAGCGCCTTGAAGACCGTGGTCGAGGTCGGGTTGGTCACCGGGGTGAGGGCGGCGACGACGCCGACCGGCTCGGCGATCTCGGTGATGCCGGTCAGCTCGTCGCGGCCGATGACGCCGACGGTCTTCAGGCCGCGCAGCGAATTCGAGACGTGCTCACAGGCGAAGAGATTCTTGACCGCCTTGTCCTCGAAGAGGCCCCGGCCGGTCTCCTGCACGGCCAGTTCGGCGAGCTCCCCGTGGGCGGCGAGGGCCGCGAGCGACGCCTGGCCGACTATTCGGTCGACCTCGGCCTGCCCGAGCGAGTCGAAGTCCAGGAGCGCCTTGCGGGCGGCTTCTACGAGCGCGTCGACCTGGGATTCCGCTTCTGTGACCACGGGGCCACCTCCAGAGAGATCGTGAAAACATTCACAAGCTCACTGTAGCACCATTCCGGGCATATCCCATGTGATGGGTTGATTGAGCCTTTATTCGGAAGGTGGGGTTGGTTGTCTGTGCTGTGATCGCAGGTGACGTTCGGTGATCGGGGCGGGGTCAGGTGGGGCGGGCGGAGTGAGGCGTCGCATGCGGCGCGAGGGCGCGAACCCTGCCCGCACTGTCGGCGGACAGTGGCATGGCCACCCTTGAACGTTTCAATGCACCGCGCATTAGCTGTCGTTGAACGTATTGACGCCCCCGAAGGGGCAGTCATAGCCTTCCGCGCACCTGAGTGAAACCTTTCATTCGGCCTATCGTCTCCGACGCACGTTCCTGTGAGGGTGCCATGTTGTACGACCTGCCGCGTCGAAGCGCTCTGCGACTGGGCGGTGCCGCGGCGGCGGCCGTGGCGCTCGCCCGCCCGGCGGCCGCGGCC
>NZ_QUAK01000094.1 GCF_003429565.1 Streptomyces triticagri | reverse complement strand
CGCCGAGGGCCCCACCGCCACAAGCGGTGGGGCCCTCGGCCTGTCTCGGCAATGTGCTTTCTACGGCTCGAACTTGTAGCCCAGGCCTCGCACGGTCACCAGGTAGCGCGGTGCGCCCGGGTCCGGCTCGAGCTTGGCGCGCAGGCGCTTCACGTGGACGTCCAGGGTCTTGGTGTCACCCACGTAGTCCGCGCCCCACACACGGTCGATGAGCTGCATCCGGGTCAGTACGCGGCCGGCGTTGCGCAGCAGCATCTCCAGGAGGTCGAACTCCTTGAGGGGCAGGTCGACCTTGGAGCCGGAGACGGTGACCACGTGGCGGTCGACGTCCATCCGGACCGGTCCGGCCTCGAGCGCCGCGGGGGTGACCTCCTCGGGCTCGCCGCGGCGGCGCAGTACGGCGCGGATGCGGGCGACCAGTTCGCGTGAGGAGAAGGGCTTGGTCACGTAGTCGTCGGCTCCTATCTCCAGGCCGACGACCTTGTCGATCTCGCTGTCCTTGGCGGTCACCATGATCACCGGGACGTTGGAACGGCCCCGCAGCTGACGGCAGACCTCGGTGCCCGGCAGGCCGGGGAGCATCAGGTCGAGCAGGACCAGGTCGGCGCCGTTGCGCTCGAACTCGTCGAGCCCGTCGGGCCCGGTGGCGGCTATGGCGACCTCGAACCCTTCCTTGCGGAGCATGTAGGACAGAGCGTCGCTGAAGGATTCCTCGTCCTCGACGACGAGCACTCGGGTCACGGAAGGACCTCCGGGGCAGGAATGGCCTCGCGGGTCTCGCGAGTCATGCGGTTGGTCGAGCGGTCTGCGGGGCGGTCCTCTTCGTTGAGTCCGTCGAGATCCGCGTCCTCGTGGTGGAACGGCTTGCGGTCGCGTGCGGAGCCCGCCTCGGGCAGCCGCAGGGTGAAGGTGGAGCCCTGTCCCTCGGAGCTCCACACGGTGACTTCCCCGCCGTGCGAGGCGGCCACGTGCTTGACGATGGCCAGTCCGAGGCCGGTGCCGCCGGTGGCCCGGGAGCGGGCCGGGTCGACCCGGTAGAAGCGCTCGAAGATGCGCTCCTTGTCCTTGTCCGAGATGCCGATGCCCTGGTCGGTGACGGCCAGTTCGATCAGCTCGCCGCCGGGGGCGGTGACGCGGCGGGCGGCTATGCCGACGCGGGTGCGGGCCGGGCTGTAGTTGACGGCGTTCTCGACCAGGTTGCCGAGTGCGCCGACCAGCTGGCCCCGGTGGCCCCATACGTGGAGGCCGCCGGGGGTGTGCCGTCCGTCGGTCCCGCTGCCGATGTTCGAGGCCATGGTGATCTGCTTGGCGGTGGCCTGGTGGCGGCAGCGGTCCATGGCCTCGGCGACCAGTTCGTCCACGCGTACCGGCTCGGCGTCCTCCAGGGGGTCGTCGTTCTGCACGCGCGAGAGGTCGATCAGCTCCTGGACCAGATTGGTCAGCCGGGTCGCCTCGACCTGCATGCGGCCGGCGAAGCGCTCCACGGCCTCGGGGTCGTCGGCGGCGTCCATGACGGCCTCCGAGAGCAGCGAGAGGGCGCCCACGGGAGTCTTGAGCTCATGGCTGACATTGGCCACGAAGTCACGGCGTACGGCCTCGATGCGGCGAGCCTCCGTGAGGTCCTCGACCAGGAGCAGGACCAGCCGTGAGCCGAGCGGCGCCACGCGCGCGGAGACGGCGAGTGCCTCGCCCCGGCCGGTGCCGCGGCGCGGCAGGTCCAGCTCGACCTGCCGTATCTCGCCGTCCCTGCGGGTGTCGCGCGCCATCTTGAGCATCGGATCGACGGCGAGCTTGCCGCCGCGCACCAGGCCGAGGGCGTACGCGGCGGAGCTGGCCTTGACGACGGCGTCGGCCTCGTCGAGCACGACGGCGGAGGAGCGGAGTACGGAGAGGACCGTGTCCACGCCCGGAGGCAGGACGGGGTCGGTGTGCAGGGAGGTTCGGGTGGGGCGTTTCTGTTCGCGTTCGCTCCAGCGGAACGCCAGCATGGCGATCACCCCGGTGCACACGCCGGCGATCGCAGCCGCTGCGGCGACCGCCGCGTTCACGTCCATGCCTCCAGGTTAGGCACGGGTCCGGGGCAGGCCACAGCCGTCCGCCTGTCATCTCGGACACTCGTCGCCGAGAGTTCACCGGTGGTACGGGGTTGGTTCATTTGGGTGGCCCGGCCGGGAGGCGAAACGGGGCACCCGCGCGCGGGAGGTGCGGTAGGGGACGTTCCGCGTCGCCCAGAGTTCACCTCGACGACAAGGTTGATTCACACCGGGTGCCGGTAACGGTCGCGTTCGGACCGCACCGTGGGAGCGTGGGGAGTCAGAGCCCCGGACGTACGAGAGAGGGACATCCATGCGGGACGCGTACCACGAGGAACTGGACTCGATCGGCGAAGGCCTCGTCGAGATGGCCCGGCTCGTCGGCTCCGCGATCGGGCGCGCCACCACGGCCATGCTCGACGCCGATCTGAAGCTGGCCGAGAGTGTGATCGCCGCCGACCAGAAGGTCGACGATCTGCAGCACGACCTGGAGGCACGGGCGATAGCTCTCCTCGCCCGGCAGCAGCCCGTGGCGACCGATCTGCGCATCGTCGTCACCTCGCTGCGGATGAGTGCCGACCTGGAGCGTTCCGGGGATCTCGCGCAGCACGTCGCGAAGCTGGCCAGGCTCCGCTTCCCCGAGTCGCCGGTGCCGCACGACCTGCATGCCACGCTCCTGGAGATGGGTCAGCTCGCCCAGCGCCTGATGGCCAAGGCTGCGGAGGTCATCATCACCAAGGACATCGATCTGGCCATGCAGCTCGAGCAGGACGACGACGAGATGGACCTGCTGCACCGCACCCTGTTCCAGCACCTGATGGACGACCGCTGGAAGCACGGCATCGAGACGGCGGTCGATGTGACGCTGCTCGGGCGCTACTACGAGCGGTTCGCGGACCATGCGGTCTCGGTCGCGAAGCGGGTGGTGTACCTGGTCACCGGTGAGCACGCGGACGAGATCCAGGCGGGTGGGCCGCAGCCGGTGGAAGGGGCCTGAAGCCGTTTCGGCGGTACGCGGTACGTCGTCGGTCAGGGGCGTGCGGGGCGGCCGAGGGCGGCGGCGAGAGCCTCCGTGCGCCGTTGATGCGCCTCGGAAGCTGGGCATGAACTGGGCGTAGGCAACCGCGCCTTCGCGGCGCCCGACGAGGAGGGTCCCATGGCCGACACCCCCACGCCCGACACCCCACAGGAGTCCGCGTCCACGGCGGAGCCGGCCGAGGCACTGCATCTCCCGCTGATAGGCGCCTGCGGTTGCGGTTCGGGCTGCGGTTGCGGCTGCCAGCAGGGGGCGCCCTGCCAGTGCGGCGGGTGATGCGGACGCGGCTGACGTAGCGGCGACTGACGTACCAGAGGCTGACGTATCAGCAGCTGACGTACCAGCCGCTGCGGAGGCGCCGACCGGATCTGTGGCGGGCAGGTCAGGAGCCGCGGGGGCAGGTCAGAGCTGCTCCGCGCGGAGCGCCTCGCGCAGTTCGCGGGTCAGGTCGTCGGCGGCCTCGGGGTCACCGTGGAAGGCGGCCGGTGTGTTCTGGAACAGCGCGATGCGCCACCGGTCCGCCGCCCCGTCCCGTACGGCGACAAGGGACTGAACGGCGTTCGCAGCGGGCTCGATGTCCGTGCCGCCCGGCGGGACCATGCCTGCGTCGGCCCGGAGCAGGGCGCTGTCCGCCCCCAGTGGGCGGATCTCCCGTACCAGGGCCACATACGCGGCGGGATCGTGGTCGTCGAAGATGCCGGTCAGGTGCTCCTCGATCGCCTCGCGGCCCAGGACCGTACTGCCGTCGAAGCCGATGCTGGTGCCGTCCTCGGTGAAGTGGCCGGCGAATCCGGCGGCGTCGCGCGCGTTCCAGCTCGCGAGCAAGGAGCGGTGCAGTGCCTCCGGGTCCGGCATTGCGACCGTGGAATCGGTGCTTCCGGTCATGGCGCCTCCCTCTGCCACCCACCGTAGTCCCGGCGCCCCGCTCCGGCTGGGCGGTCTCCGGTGCAAGGATGTGCCGGCAGGCGCCCGCAGGGATGGGCGGCCGCCTGGACCTGACGAATCCGGGGGGGGCACTCATGCCAGAGCTCAGCAGAGGCCAGAACGCACCGTTGGACGCGGGGCGCATCACGGCCGAACTGCACCCGCCGAGTGCACCGTTGGACCTCAGTGCCCTGCTCCTCGGCGCGGACGGCAAGGTCAGGTCCGACGCGGACCTGGTCTTCCGCAATCAGCCCGCGGCCGCGGCCGACGCGGTGCATCATCTGGCCGCAGACGCCGCGGGCCCTGAGCGGATCGAGCTCGAACCGAGCGCGCTGCCCGCCGATGTGGAACGGGTGATGCTGGTCGCCGGCTGCGACCCGGGGGACACGAGCCGCACCTTCCGTGACGTACCGGCGATCTCGGTCCGCGTCACGGCGCCGGCGGCCGAGCCCGTACTGTTCAGGCCGCCGCCGTTCACCGCGGGCGAGCGCGCCGTGCTGCTCCTGGAGCTCTACCGGCGGGCCGGCGCCTGGAAGGTGCGCGCCATCGGCCAGGGGTACGCGGAGGGCCTGGCGGGACTCGCCACCGACTTCGGGGTCCATGTCGACGAGCCCACGGCGCCCGCACAGGCCGCCGCGCCCGCCCCTGCCCCCGCCGCCGTCGCACGGCCGAATCTCACGAAGCCGCCGCTCGGTGCCGTGAGTCTGGACAAGGGCAGCCGGGTCGCGATCAGCCTGGACAAGAAGGACCCTGAGCTGGTCGTCACCGCAACCCTCGAGTGGGACGGCGGCAGCGAGCGCCGCCGCAAGGCGGGCGCCGACCTCGATCTGTACGCCCTGTTCGTCCCGGCCGCCGAGGCGCTGCGCGGCCACGTCGCGCCCGGTTCCCTGGTCAAGCGGCACACCCCGCACGGCGACCCCGCGGTACCCGACATCGCGCCGCAGCGCGACGTCCGCCGGCCGGCCAAGGGCGAGGGCTCGAACGCGGTCTACTACCGGAACCTGGGCTCCCTGCAGACCGCTCCGTACATCCGGCTCGACGGCGACGCCCTGGAGCCGGGCGTGGAGACCGTCCGCATCTCCCGTCCCGAGGAGCAGGGCTATGTGCTCTTCTGCGCCTACTCGGCGGTGAGCAACGGCTTCGGTTCGTTCCGCAGCTTCGGGGCCAAGGTGGTGGTCACCGACGGCCGTGGTTCGACGGTCACAGTGCCGCTGTTCGAGAACGCGAAGACCAGGTACTGGGTCGCCATCGCCCTGGTCGACTTCACCGTCCCCGAGGGCGCCTCGATCCAGCACATCGAGGCCTACGGCGGCCGTATGGCAGAACGCCGCCCGGTCCTGCACGTGGACGGGGCCATCGAGCTGAACGCGGGCCCGGCGGAGTTCAAGCGCCCGGGCTGACCCGTCCGTTCCGTCCCTGGCCGACGGAGTGGGCACCCCGACTGGGCTGCCGTCGGGCGCCGTTCGCGCCGGTACAGACGCGACGTAACGCTCGATGTGATGCGGGTCACATCGAGCGGCTGTCACTTCCCGTGCGGGTCGCTTGTCCCATGGTCGTCACCGGCACCGAAGCCGGTGCCCGACCCAGGGAGATCGAGATGAGCAACGAACACCGCATTGTCGTGCTCGGCGCCGGCTACACGGGCATCCCGACAAGCTCAGCGGCCTGACACCCGAGAACGGATTGGCGGGGCCCTAGACGGATTGGCACCGCCCCAGACGGAGACGCCCCTACGCCCCCCTAGGTCCCCGGTTCCGGAGCGTGACCGGCGCACGAAAACGCCTCCCGCCCGCGCCCTGTGCGCAGACGGGAGGCATGATCGATCGCGAAGGCTACTTCTTCTTGCCCTGGTTCTTGACCGCCTCGATGGCCGCCGCTGCGGCGTCCGGGTCGAGGTAGGTGCCGCCCGGGTTGACGGGCTTGAAGTCGGCGTCGAGCTCGTAGGCGAGCGGGATGCCGGTCGGGATGTTCAGGCCCGCGATGTCCTCGTCGGAGATGCCGTCGAGGTGCTTGACCAGGGCGCGCAGCGAGTTGCCGTGCGCGGCGACCAGGACCGTACGGCCCGCGAGCAGGTCCGGGACGATGCCGTCGTACCAGTACGGCAGCATGCGCGTGACGACGTCCTTGAGGCACTCGGTGCGCGGGCGCAGCTCCGGCGGGATGTCCGCGTAGCGCGGGTCGTCGCTCTGCGAGAACTCCGCGCCGTCCTCGAGCGGCGGCGGCGGGGTGTCGTACGAGCGGCGCCACAGCATGAACTGCTCCTCGCCGAACTCCGCGAGGGTCTGTGCCTTGTCCTTGCCCTGCAGAGCGCCGTAGTGACGCTCGTTCAGGCGCCAGGAGCGATTGACCGGGATCCAGTGGCGGTCGGCGGCCTCGAGGGACAGCTGCGCGGTGCGGATCGCGCGCTTCTGGAGCGAGGTGTGCACGACATCGGGCAGCAGGCCCGCGTCCGCGAGGAGTTCGCCGCCGCGGACCGCCTCCTTCTCGCCCTTCTCGTTGAGATTGACGTCCACCCAGCCGGTGAACAGGTTCTTCGCGTTCCACTCGCTCTCGCCGTGGCGGAGGAGGATCAGCTTGTACGGTGCGTCGGCCATACGTCCGAGCCTAATGGAAATCCCTTGGTGCGCCGCGCCGAGTGACCGTAAGCTGCGCGGGTCCGAATCACCTGTTACGCGCGCGTGCCGCTGTCGCGTGACCAGGCCTGTTCCGTCCGCCGGCTTCCGGGAGAACACAGTTGTCCGTCGCATCTCTCAGACGAGCCACGAGAGAGAGCGTCTCGGGATTGCCCCGGGAGTTCTGGTGGCTGTGGGCGAGCACCCTCGTCAACCGCCTCGGCGCCTTCGTCGCCACCTTCATGGCGCTGTACCTGACCGTCGACCGTGGCTACTCGGCCTCGTACGCGGGTCTGGTGGCGGCCTTGCACGGCCTCGGCGGGGTGGTCTCCTCCGTCGGCGCCGGTGTGCTCACCGACCGGCTCGGACGGCGCCCGACCATGCTGATCGCCCAGGTGTCCACGGCCCTGTCCGTGGCGCTCCTCGGCTTCATGACGGAGCCGCTGTCGATCGCCGCCGTGGCCTTCCTGGTGGGCATGGCCTCCAACGCCTCGCGTCCCGCGGTGCAGGCGATGATGGCGGACATCGTCAGGCCCGAGGACCGGGTCCGGGCATTCGCGCTCAACTACTGGGCGATCAACCTCGGGTTCGCGCTGTCCTCGGTCGGCGCCGGCTTCGTCGCCGAGTACAGCTATCTGGCGGGCTTCCTGGGTGAGGCCGTACTCACCCTGATCTGCGCGGTGCTGGTCTTCCTGAAGCTGCCGGAATCCCGGCCGGCGCGGACGGGCGGGGCGGACGACGGCCCGGACGAACCGCCGGTCGGTCTGGGCACGGTCCTCAAGGACGGCCGTTTCATGGGCGTCGTCGGCCTGTCGTTCCTGATCTCTCTGATCTTCATGCAGGCCCATGTGGGTCTGCCGGTGGCGATGGGTCACGCGGGCTTCTCGTCCTCGGACTTCGGTCTCGCGATGGCCGTCAACGGCCTGCTGATCGTGGCCCTGCAGATCCCGGTGACCCGGTTCATCGAACACCGCGACCCGCAGAAGCTGCTGATCATCTCCGCACTGCTCGCGGGCTACGGCTTCGGGCTCACCGCCTTCGCCGGCTCGGTCGCGGTCTACGCCCTGACGGTGGTCGTCTGGACACTGGCCGAGATCGTCAACGCCCCCACCCAGATGGGCCTCGTGGTCCGCCTCTCGCCGCTGCACGGCCGCGGGCGCTACCAGGGCGTCTACTCGCTCTCCTGGGCGGTGGCGGCCCTCGCGGCACCCCTGCTCGCCGGTACGGTCATCGACCGCTTCGGCGCCGACTGGCTCTGGGCCGGCTGCGCGGCCCTCGGATCCCTGGCCGCCCTCGGCTACTGGCTGCTGATGCGGGGATTGCCGGAGCCGGTGGCGCCGGTGCGGCCGCCCCGGGAGCCGCAGGAACCGGCCGATGCCGATGCGGTGGAGCGGGCCGCCTGATCGCCGGCCACGGGAGCTGCTGCTACCGCTGCCGAGGCTCCGTGAGGTGGCTGAACGCATCCAGATTGCGGGTGGATTCGCCGCGGGAGACGCGCCATTCGTACTCGCGGCGGATCGCGGAGGCGAAGCCGAGCTCCAGGAGGGTGTTGAAGGCGCCGTCGGCGGCCTCCAGGACGGAGCCGAGCAGGCGGTCGACCTCGTCGGGTGCGACGGCGGCCAGCGGCAGTTTGCCGGCCAGGTAGATGTCGCCGAGGGGGTCGATGGCGTAACTGACGCCGTAGAGCTTGAGGTTGCGCTCCAGGAGCCAGCGGTGGACGCCCTCGGCGTTCTCGTCGGGGTGCCTGATCACGAAGGCGTTCACCGACAGGGAGTGGCGGCCGACGAGCAGCGAGACCGTGGTGGACAGCTTGCGGGTGCCGGGGAGTTTCGCGACGTAGGAGCCGGGCTCCGGGCTCTCCCACTCGACGTCTGCGTCGGTGAGTGCCGCTTCCACGGTTCTGCGGGCCGCGTTCTCGAGGTCCGTCGTGCCCCGTGCGTCCGCCGCTGTCTCAGCCATGCTGCGAGCGTACGCGACGGAGCCGGCCCGTCCTGGCGGCCGCGAACTCGTGCATCGCCGCCGTGTAGACGTCGGCCGTGGCCGAGGCCGCGGTGCCCCAGCCGAAGGACTGCGCGTGCCGGGCCGCGGCCTCGCCCATCCGGTCGGTGAGGTGCTCGTCGTCGGCGAAACGCTCCAGCACGCGCGCGTAGGAAGCCGGTTCGTGGCCCTCCACGAGGAACCCGCTTGCGCCGTCCCGTACGGCCACCGGCAGACCGCCGACCGAGGCGGCGAGCACCGGCGTGCCGGCCGCCTGCGCCTCTATCGCGACAAGGCCGAACGATTCGTTGTACGAAGGCATCACGAGGACGGACGCGGCGCGGAACCAGTCCGCGAGCTGCGCCTGGCCGACCGGCGGCCGGAACTGCACGACATCGGCGATACCGAGGCGTGCGGCGAGCTTCTGCAGGCCCTCCGGCTTGGCGAGCCCGCTGCCGCTCGGCCCGCCCACGACGGGGACGACGAGTCGCTTGCGCAGCTCGGGCCGGTGGCCGAGCAGCTCCGCCACGGCGCGCAGCAGGACGTCGGGGGCCTTGAGCGGCTGGATGCGGCCGGCGAACAGCGGGATGACGGCGTCCTGCGGCAGTCCGAGCCGCTGCCGGGCGGCTCGGCGGCCGTCGGCGGGGCGGAACAGGTCGAGATTGACGCCGGGGTGCACGACGGCGACCTTCGACGGGTCGGCCGCGTAGTGGCGTACGAGCTCGTCGGCCTCCTCGTCGGTGTTCGCGACGAGTCGGTTCGCGGCGTCGACGATCTGTGTCTCGCCGATCACGCGCGCGGCCGGTTCGGGAGTGTCGCCCTCGGCGAGTGCGGCGTTCTTGACCTTGGCCATGGTGTGCATGGCGTGCACCAGGGGGACGCCCCAGCGGTCGGCGGCGAGCCAGCCGACATGGCCGCTCAGCCAGTAGTGCGAGTGGACCAGGTCGTAATGGCCGGGGCGGTGCCCTGCCCACGCCTGCATGACGCCGTGCGTGAAGGCGCACAGCTGGGCCGGGAGCTCCTCCTTGGCGAGGCCCTCATAGGGACCGGCGTCGATGTGCCGGACCAGCACCCCCGGAGCGAGCTCCACGCGCGCGGGGAGGCCGCCCGTGGTCGCACGCGTGAAGATCTCGACCTCGATGTCGATCGCGGCGAGCCGCTTGGCCAGCTCGACGATGTAGACGTTCATCCCGCCCGCGTCGCCGGTGCCCGGCTGGTGCAGCGGGGAGGTGTGCACACTGAGCATGGCGACCCGGCGTGGCCTTCGGTGGCCGCCCGGAATGCGGAGCCGTGAGGGTGTGCTGACGCCGAGACGTTCGCCGAGCCCGGTCCCGTACTGGCCCACGTGGCGGTCCTCCTTGCGGACGTGAGGCACTCTTCAAGGCGGGAACACCGGAGCCCGCCGCTCCATTTCCGCTTTGCCAAATCATTGCCTTTTCTTGTCAACCATTCCGGCCCCACTGAGGACGCACGCCTGACGGGCGGCACCCCGGCCGGCTGCGGATCGGCCTCGGACCGCCCGGATACTGGGACGCATGGCCCGCACCCGTCCGGTAGGGACCGTCACGCGCGGGACCACCAACCCCAATCGCCTGCGCCGCATGGACCGCTGGATCGCAGCCGTCCACGGCTCGGCGCTGCACCGGGCCGGCGACCCGCTCGCGGTCGATCTCGGCTACGGCGCCGCCCCGTGGACGGCGGTGGAGCTCCTGCACCGGCTGCGGGGCACCGCCCCCGCGGTCGAGGTCGTCGGCCTGGAGATCGACCCCGCCCGGGTCGAGGCGGCCCAGCCGTACGCGACCGAAGGGCTGGCCTTCCGGCACGGGGGCTTCGAGGTGCCGACGGAACGCCGGCCGCTGCTGATCCGCGCCGCGAACGTGCTGCGCCAGTACGACGAGGAGCAGGTCGCCGGCGTCTGGGAACGGCTGCGCGGGCGGCTCGCGCCCGGCGGACTCCTGGTCGAGGGGACCTGCGACGAGATCGGGCGGCGGCACGTCTGGGTGGCACTCGGGCCGGAGGGCCCGCGCACGGTGACCTTCGCGACCCGGCTCGGCTCGCTCGAGCGCCCCTCCGACCTCGCCGAACGGCTGCCGAAGGCGCTGATCCACCGCAACGTGCCGGGCGAGCCGGTGCATGCGTTCCTGCGCGATTTCGACCGGGCCTGGGCCGGTGCGGCGCCGTACGCGGCGTACGGGGCGCGGCAGCGCTGGGTGCGGGCGGTGACGGAACTGGCCGCCGACTGGCCGGTGGTGGACCGGAGTTCGCGGTGGCGGCAGGGGGAAGTCACGGTGGCGTGGGCGGCGTTGGCGCCCCGAGGTTGACGCTTCGTCGGCGCCGGGTTGACGCCCGTCACCCCGTGAATGCGGCCCGACGGCATCCCATGAGCCACGCCCGCCCCGTACTTCACGTAACCCACACGAGTGGCAGCCCGAAAGCGGGGAACGTCTGTCCGGGGTCGTACGTCAGAAGTGGCGGACGGGGGTTCGGAGCCGTGTGCCGGTCTGTCGATTTGGACCGGAGCGTGGCACCATCCCGGGGAATGACGGATGTTACTGACGCGACATCAGTTTTAGGGGGACAGCGTGATCGGCAGGCGTTCATCGACCATGACGGCCGCCGCGCTCCTGTGCGCGGCGACGGTACTGGCCGCGTCCGGCCCGGTCTCGGCCGACCCCCGGGGCAGACCTGTCGCCGAGCCGGAGCCGCGGACTCCGGCCACTCCCAAGACACTTGAGGAAGTCCACAAAGAGGTCGAGCGGCTCTACCACCAGGCGGCCGTGGCCACCGACGCGTACAACTTGGCGGAGGAGAAGGCCGACAAGCAGTCGGCCGAGATCGTCCGCCTCGCCAAGGACCTGGAGAAGGGCCGCAAGAAGCTCAGCAGCCTGAAGCAGCGCGCCGGGGCCGCGGCCCGCGCGCAGTATCGGGGCGGCGGGATGCCGCCGCAGGCGCAGTTGATGCTCAGCGACGATCCACAGCAGTTCATGGAGAGCGCGGGCCGGCTGCGCCAGGGCCAGAAGGCCACCAAGGGCCTGATGGGCGAACTGACCAGGACCCAGGAGGATCTGGAGTCCTACGCCAAGAGCGCGACCGCACAGTGGAAGAAGCTCGAGAAGAACCGCAAGAAGAAGGCCACCGCCAAGAAGCGCATCAAGGAACGGATCGCGGCGGCCGAGAAGCTCGAGGAGAAGCTGGCGAAGGACGAGCGCAAGCGGCTCCGCGAGATGGAGGAGGCCGCGCAGCTCGAGGCGCAGACCGCCTGGCTCGACTCGGGCATCCTCAAGGAGATCGACGGCCGGGCGACCGCCGCGGGCAAGAAGGCCATCGAGTACGCCACGGGACAGATCGGCAAGCCGTACGTCTGGGGCGCAGAGGGTCCGGACTCGTTCGACTGCTCCGGGCTCACCTCTCAGGCCTGGGTGGCCGGAGGGCGCGTGATCCCGCGGACCTCCCAGGAGCAGTGGAAGCAGCTGCCCCGTATCGACATCAAGGACATGCGCCCGGGCGACCTGATCATCTATCAGAAGGACGCCAGCCACGTCGGGCTCTACATAGGAGAGGGCGCCATGGTGCACGCTCCGCGCCCCGGCCGTGACGTGACGATGGCGGGAGCGGGCTCGATGCCGATCCTGGGCGTGGTCCGGCCGGACAAATAGGTCGTACGGGGCCGGAGTGATCGCGGGCCGGGCGTCGACCGACCACCGCGTGGCCCGTGTCACGTGACCTGCCCCACCCGGACAACCTGCGCGGCGTGATGTTCGTCATCCCTGGCAGGGGCCCGCAGTGGCCAATTGCGGTACGGGATGCGGCATATGACACCGGCTCTTCTGGGCGCGCCATTCCCTACCGGCGGCGGCTACCGCTATGGTCCCCGTCGGGTGGAGCGTCGAACGTCGTTCCACCGTGCCCTCGGGGGGAGGGAAGGACCAGCCGATGCCCGTACCCATACCGCGGCAGAGAGCGATCCCGGCCGCGGAAGGTGGTCAGGCTCAATCCGTGCCCGCATCGCCGCCGGGTGCCGAGACCAGCACCACAGGCGACGGAACCGCAAGAAGCACACCGAGCACGACAAGCACGACAAGCACGACAAGCACGACAAAAACTGAGGACAACGGGAGCACCGACAGCGCGACGAGCACCACCACAAGCAGCACAAGTACCGGACTGACCCTGCTGGTCATCGAGGACGACCCGGCCGAGGCACTGCGCGTGCCCGAGCTGCTCGACACCGCGGGCAAGCCGATCCGTATCCGCACCGCACGCAACCTCACCGAGGCCGAGCGGCTGCTCACGGACGACGTGCACTGCATCATTCTCGATCTGGCCCTGCCCGCACCGGGCGGTGCGGGCGGCAGCAGCCGTACGGCGGCGGCCAAAGCTCCGGGCGCCGAGGCCGACGACGACCGGGACGAGCTGGAGACGCTCCGGCACGTGCTGCGCCTGGCGCCACGGCACGCCGTCCTGGCGCTCACCGCTTCCGGTGACGTGGAGCGGGCCGCCGAGGCCGTACGTGTGGGCGCGCAGGACTACCTGTTCCGAGAGGAGCTGGACGCCCGTCTCCTGAGCCGCGCGATCCGGTACGCCGTGGAACGCAAGCGCGCGGACATGGCCCAGCGCCAGCTCACCGAGTCCCGGCTGCGCGCGCAGGAGAACGCCCGCCTGGAACGCGGTCTGCTGCCCACGCCGCTGCTCGAGGGTTCGCCGCTGCGGTTCGCCGCGCGCTACCGGCCAGGACGCTCCCGGGCGCTGCTCGGCGGCGACTTCTACGACACGGTGCGCACCCCGGACGGCACCGTGCACGCCATGATCGGCGACGTCTGCGGGCACGGCCCGGACGAGGCTGCGCTCGGCGTGGAGCTACGGATCGCCTGGCGGGCCCTGACCTTCGCGGGCCTGTGCGGCGACGAACTGCTGTCCACACTGCAGCAGGTCCTCGAGCACGAGCGGCCGGACGACGAGATATTCGCGACCCTGTGCACCGTCGACATCTCCCCCGACGGACGCCGCGCGGGCCTGTGCCTGGCGGGCCACCCCTCACCGCTGATCGCCCGCGCCGGCCGGCGGGCCGAGCTCCTGCCGTACGAGAACGGCGGCCCGGCCCTCGGACTGCTGCCGAACGCCCGCTGGCCGCGCCAGCAGGTCGAGCTCGGCGGCGCCTGGAATCTGATGCTGTACACCGACGGCCTGATCGAGGGCCGTATCGGCCGGGGGAATCAGCGCCTCGGCCAGGACGGCATGGTCGCCATGGTCCGCCGTCAGCTGGCCGAGGGCCTGCGCGGGGACGATCTGCTCGAAGCGGCGGTGAACGAGGTCCGCGACCTCAACGGCGGCGAGCTCACCGACGACGTCGCCGTACTCCTCCTCGACCGGAACGGCCGCTGATCCGGCCGGGCCGGCCGGGGATCCCGGTGGCCCATCGCCGCCGGAATCCTTCCCGAGAAACGCCGAGCGGCCCGGCAGAACCGGGCCGCGGGCGGGGTATTCGAAAGCTGATCTTCTAGGGTTCGAATGCTCATCTTCTAAGGTTCGAATGCTTGTCTTCTAGGGCCGGCCTGCAAGCGCTGGTGCGCAAGCGTCGAGGGAGTCAACGGCCGCCGTTGTACGGACCGTACGGGCCGTCGCTGCTGCTGCCGCCACCTCGGCGGGGGCCTCCGGAGACCTCCTTGAGTGCCGGGCGCACGTCCACCATGAAGACGATGGTGGCGATGAGCCCGATGATCTGCAGGAAGATCATCGGCACGACCAGATTCACCAGCACCGTGATGCCGAGGATGATCAGCCAGAAGTTCTTGTTCTGCTTGTTCGCCGCCAAGTAGGCGTCCGGGCGGGCGAGTGCCGCCATCACCAGGGCCACCACTGCCAGCACCAGAATGGCGAGGAAGATCAGCGACATGAGGCTGCTGAAACCGGTCATCAACACGGTACCCACCACCTGATTTCTCTACGTCGTCGGGCGTCTTCGCCACGTGTGCACCACGTGTGCGCTGCTACTGCGCCACGTCTCGGCGCAGGTCTCGATACACGTCTCTACGCCGTCACCGTACCCGTACAACGCCCCACGCACGCCGATGGTGCCCGAGCCCGACACGGGGCCGGTGGCAAGGGCTCCGGCCCGGCGGCCGCCCGGCGTCACCGCCGCACGGCCGCCGCGGGAATCACTTTCCGGCCGGCGGAGTGCTCTTCTTCGCCGTGGTCTTCTTGGCCGCCGGCTTCTTCGCCGGGGCCTTCTTCGCAGGTGCGGCCGGCGCCTCCGCCTTCTTCACGGGCGCCTCGGCCTTCGCAGCCGGCTTCGACTCCGCGGCCGGCGCCGCCTTCGGCGAAGGCACCTGCTTCGGCTCGGGCTCGACCACCACGGCCGCCTCGGCGATCTCGTCCGCCGCCTCGCCACGCCAGGTCCGTACGGTCTGCTCGCCGTGCTCGGCGACCTTCTCGTACGTCTCACGGGCCTTGATCACGTACTCGGCGGCGACTCCGACGCCGCGCAGGGCCAGGTCCTGGGCGGTCTCACCGAGCTTGCGCAGGTCGGTGTCGAAGCTGCCGAACACCTCGTTCACCCGGTTCTGCAGCTGCTCCTGCGCCTCCTTGGCGCGGGCCGCGGCCTTCTCCTGGACGTCCTTGGGGTCGGTCTGACGCACCGCGTCGATCCGCGCGGGCGCCTCGGCCTGGATCTTCTCGATCAGCTCCGGCACCCGGCGGGCCTGCTGCACCGCGAGGTCGGCGGTGCCGGCCGCGAAGTACAGCGGGGTCGGGTCGCTGAGCGTCTTGCGGATGTCTTCCTTGATGGCCATGGCAGTGTTCCTCCTGGTCAGTTCGAGGGTTCGGCATCGCTGCCGTCGGCCGTGCGGGGGCCGCTTCCGGAACGGCCGGCGTCGTCGCCGGCGGTCGGCCCGGTGGTGTCGGTGGTGTCGTTGATGCCAGCCGTGTAGGCGGTGTCGGTGATGCCAGCCGTGTCGGCGGTGTCCTTGCGGCGGGCCCCTTGGTCGGGACCGAAGCCGTTCTCCTTGCGGAACGACTCGTACACCTGCAGCAGCACCTGCTTCTGCTGCTCGTTGATCGTCGGATCGGCGACGATCGCGGCACGGGTCTCCACCTCGTCACGCTCACGCTCGTCGAGGATCCCGGCCTGCACGTACAGCGTCTCCGCGGAGATCCGCAGCGCCTTCGCCAGCTGCTGCAGGATCTCGGCACTCGGCTTGCGCAGGCCGCGCTCGATCTGGCTCAGATACGGGTTGGACACCCCGGCGGCATCGGCGAGCTGCCGCAGCGACAGCTGCGCATTGCGCCGCTGCTCGCGCAGATACTCACCGAGATTGCCGACGTTGAGCGATGCCATGGCCCCGATGGTGCCGCACCCTCGCTAACTATTGCAAGCAGACGCTTGCAATAGTGCTACACGCCACTCACGACGACCGTGGTGGACGTGCGCCCGGGGTGAGCGGATCGGAGCCCCGGAGCTCTCCAGCCCTCCAGTCCTGCAGCCCTCCAACCCTCCAGCCCTCCCGAAGAGCACGCACTCCGGCACATCCAATTGAGGCAAGTACGTCTTGACAATTCAAAACTGTCAAGACGTACTTGCCTCATGACTCTTCCAGACCTGGACGATCTCATCGCGGAAGTCGACCGGAGATGCGACACCGCACACCGCCCCGGCGGACAGGAACAGCCCGACTGGCTCGCCCTGCTCACGGTCGCCGCCGAACTCGCAGGCGAACTACAAGCCATGGCAGACGACCTGGTCGAGGACTACGTCGAGCACTGCCGGATGCACGGCAACTCATGGACGGACATCGGCGCGTCCCTGGGGGTGACCCGGCAAGCGGTCCAGCAACGCTTCCACGCCCCGCACAAGCGCTACAGCCCCGAGAAGATGACCGACGACCTCCGCCAGGCGATGGTCCACGTCAAGCAGGCGGCGGTGCACCACCGCAACAACTACATCGGCACCGAGCACCTGCTCTGGGGGCTGACCGCGGAGGACAACAGCGCCACTCGGCTCCTGGGAACCGCCGGCGTCTCACCGGAAACGGTCCACCAGTCCGTCGGAACCCGGCTGAGCATGGGGGCTTCCCAGGCGGCCGAACGGATCGCCTGGACCCCCTACTCCCGCAAGGCCGTCGACATCGCGGAGGCACGGTCCGAGCAGCACGGATCCGACCGCATCGACTGCGAGGACCTGCTGATCGGTCTTGCCCGGGTCGGCCGCGGAGTGGCAGCAGCCGTCCTGACCGACGCCGGCTTCGACCCGGCAACGCTCGACCCCGCGCCTGCCGAAACCTGAGTTCCCGGCACCGCAGGTCGGCACCGCAGGTCAGCACCGGAGGTCGGCACCGCATGATGCCCGGACGTATCCGAGACAGGACGACCTGCCTCGCTAACCTGCTCGCATGGCAGCGGATGAGGACCTCCATTTCCCGGCGGCACTGGCGGCTGCCATGGCGGTCCGACTCGACCGCATCGGCGCTGACGGAGTCGACTTCGAACCCTTCGAATCATTCCTGACCGCTGACGAGACGACCGACTGGTTCCGGGCCTGGACCGGCAATGGCGCGCTGAACGGCGACGACTTCCGCGTGTTCGGCCAGGACGGCACCGGCGGATACGCCACAGTCTGGCTGATCCGCCCAGGTCGGCCACTGGTCGAGCAGCCCATCGTCTTCCTCGGCTCCGAAGGCGAGACCGGCGTCGTCGCCCGGAATCTCGCCGCCTTCCTGTGGCTGCTGGCCGACGGCTTCGGGCCATGGGAGGCCGCGACCGCACACGATCCCGAACCCGGCTGGGTCCCCCGCCGCGATCATGAACTGGCAGCTGTCGCCGAGCAGTTCGCACCAGACCGGCGCGCACCGGCAGTGACCATCATCGAGCAGGCCACACAGGAGTTCCCCGGCTTCGACGACGCCATGATGGAACTCTGCCGCTGAATCGACCCCGGGAGCACGACGAGGACGACCCTGTCAACGTCGGCAGATACAGAAGGGATGACCAGCCGGATCGGTGAGGACCCGCGCCCTGGCGGCCTCATGCGGCTGGTGATCCGGCTTGCCCGCGCCCAACTCCAGCAGCCGGGCCTCTGCCTCGTCCAGATCCTCCACGTCGAAGCAGAGGTGCAGTTGCTGGGGAACGCTCTGTCCGGGCCAGCACGGAGCCCGGTAGCCGTCGACCCGCTGAAAGCCGATGAAGAGTCCGTCCTCGCAGGTGAGAGCGGCGAAATCGGCGTTCGACTTCGGATGGGGCGCAAGGCCGGTGGCCTGCTGATAGAACGCCGCCAGAGCCGACGGGTCGAAGCAGTCGAGCGTTATCGCGCCCAACTTCATCTGCAGAGACATCGCACCTCCGGGCCGACGAGTGGAGTTCCGGAACGAAGATCCTAGAGGTCCCACGAATCGGCGGGAGGTGGCGTTGTCAGAGGGCTCTGGCAGGGTGCGGAGTGTGGGTGCGGAGGCGGAGGAGATGGTGGAGCGTGTCGATGGGCGAGATCGGGTGGTGGGGGTGGTCAGCCGCCGGCAGGCCGTACGGGAGGGGTGGCTGCACAGGGTTGCCGTGACGGTGTGTCGTGATGAGCGTGGGCGGTACGTCGTTCACCGGCGGGCGGAGCGGCTGTCGCGCTTCCCCGGGCTCCATGAGGTTGTGGTCGGTGGCGCCGTGGGGGTCGGCGAGTCCTATGAACGGGCCGCCGCACGGGAGTTGGCCGAGGAGTTGGGCATCCGGGTGCTGCCGCGTCTGCTGTTCACGTACCTCAATCGCAGCGGTCTGAGCCCGCACTGGCTCGGCGTGCACGAAGCCGTCGTACCGGACAAGGTGACCGCCGATCCCGATGAGGTCGCCTGGCACGGCCGGCTCACCGAGCCGGAGTTGCGGTCGGCGCTGCTCGAGTGGCGCTTCACCCCGGACAGCCACGAAACCTTCGACCGGTACCTCACGTTCCGCACGACGCGGTCCTGACGGCGAAGCGGTCGTACGACACACGAAGTTCGCTCGAGGCCGGGCAACTCGTGGCGGCGAGCGTGGCGTTGGCCCGGCGTCCGGATCATGGCTTCTGCGACCGGTGACCTGTACGGGCAGCGGGACGTGATCATCTGCTGCGAAGGCGGGCGTCATGTCCGCCGGGGTGTGGTGCTGCGGCAGATGGGACCGAGCCGGGGTCGGGGCGGCGCTTCAGCAAGGGATCGTGGACGGGCCGACCTGGGTGATCTCGTCGGCCTGATCGGCCCGTTCGAGCTCGTTGACCTTCACCTTGGGGGAGGCCGCAGCATCGGAGGGGCCGGGCGGAGCGTCCGGTATGAGGAGGAGTGGGCATGGAGTTGCTGACCATCGGGAGGTTCGCGGCGGCGTCCCGGCTCTCGCCGAAGGCGCTGCGGCTGTACGACGAGCTCGGGCTGCTGACCCCCGCCCGCGTCGACCCCGTGACCGGATATCGCCTGTACGCACCGGAACAGCTGGAACAGGCCCGGCTCGTCGCCTGGCTCCGGCGCCTCGGCATGCCCCTGTCGCGTATCCGGCACGTCTGCGCGCTGGAGGCGGGCCCGGCAGCTCGGGAGATCCGTGCGTTCTGGGCGCAGGTCGAGGCCGACACCGCCGCCCGGCGGGATCTGGCCGGCTTCCTCATCGACCATCTGTCACGGAAGGACCCGACCATGTCCTCGAACGCACAGCCCCTGGCCATCCGTTACGCCGCCCTGTCCGACCAGGGCCTGGTGCGCGAGAGCAACCAGGACACCGCGTACGCCGGCGCCCGACTGCTCGCCGTCGCCGACGGCTTCGGCAGCGCAGGCGCCCCCGCGAGCGCGGCGGCGGTCGATGCGCTGAAGCAGCTGGACGCCGACGGCATCCCTGCGGGCAACCTGCTCAACGTCCTGGAGGAGGCAGTCGAACAGGCCAAGCAGGCCGTGCAGGGCATCGCCGCCGCCTCCGCGCCCGATGACGCGGGTACGACGCTCACCGCGATGCTCTGGACCGGTTCGCAGTTGGCACTCGTCCACATCGGAGACACCAGCGTCCATCTCCTGCGCGACGGAGAGCTGTTCCAGATCACGCACGATCACACCAGAGTGCAGGCGATGGTGGACGCAGGCCGCCTCACCCCGGAGGAAGCCGCTTCACACCCCCAGCGGTCGCTCCTGATACGGGCGTTGGGCCCCGGAGCGGATGCCACGCCCGACATGCGCCTGTACGACGCCCGGCCGGGAGACCGCCACCTGCTCTGCTCGGACGGCCTGTCGACGGTCGTCCCGGCCGACGAGATCCGGCAGGTACTCACCGACACCGACGACCCCCGCCAGGCTGTACGCGAACTGATCACCCTGGCCAACGGTTCCGGCGGCCCCGACAACATCAGCTGCGTCGTCGCCGACGTGACGGAGCCGTAGACAGCCCGGTGGCGCCGTGCCCCTTCAGGCGGTCGCAAGCACCAGATCCTCGCCGCTCGAAGGGCGCAGGCCGTCCGGCCGGTCGGCGAAGTAGCGGTCGGCGAGCGAGGCGCCCGACACGTGCCGCACGTCCGCGAAGCCTGCTTCGCGGGTCGCAGCGAGCATCTCGTCCGGCGCGTAGAAGCTGATGAACGGCGTGCCCGATGCCTGCGCGCCCTCCTTGCTCCTGCGCAGGCCGGGGCGGTCGGCGGCGTCGATGAGTTCGGGCGGCAGCAGGAAGGTCAGCGCGAGCAGCGAGCCGGGCGCGAGTCCGGCGACCTGGCGGAGCGTCGCCGCGGTGGCCTCCTTGGTGAGGTACATGGTGACGCCGGTCGAGACGACGACCGCCGGCCGGCCCGGGTCGAAGCCGGATTCCGTCAACTTCTGCAGCCAGTCCTCGTGCGCCTCGAAGTCGACCGGCACCAGGTGCAGTCCGTCCGGGATGCCGAGGCCGAGCTCGGCGAGGCGACGGCGCTTCCAGGCCTGCGGGCCCGGCTGGTCGATCTCGAAGATCTGCAGGCGGCAGGCGACCTCGGGCCGCCGCTGGGCGAAGGTGTCGAGGCCTGCGCCCAGGATGACGTACTGCGTGATGCCGCGGCCGGCCTGCTCGGCGATCAGATCCTCGATGAAACGGGCGCGGGCCACGATGGACGCCCGGAAGCCGCGGGTGGTGTCCGGGTCCATGTCCGGCCGTCGCAGCCAGTCGTCCCCGGGGTCCGCGATCCTGAGCCCGATCTCGTCCTCGAGTACGTGCGGCGGCGGGTCGAGCCGGAGGTGGGCGGCGCGCCACAGGGCGGTCCGTACCGCGGTGTTGTCGGGCTGCTCCGCTGCCGTCGGGTGCGTGGCCATGTCGGTTCTCCTTCCCGGTGGACTCAGCGTCGCATGGAGGGCTGGAGTGAGCACTCACTCCAGCCGTGACGGAGTGAGTACTCACTCCGTACTGTCGAGCCATGACAACATCACCCACCCCCCGCCGCCGAGCCCCCGGCATGAGCCCCGAGCAGCGGCGCGAGATGATCATCAAGGCCGCGATCCCGCTGATCGGCGAGTACGGAGCGGCCGTCACCACCAGCAAGATCGCGGCCGCCGCGGGGATCGGCGAGGCCACGGTCTTCCGGGTGTTCGCGGACAAGGATGAGCTGCTCGCGGCCTGCGTCGCCGAGGCCGTACGACCGGATCACGCGGTCCGTGAGCTGGGCTCGATCTCGCTCGAACAGCCTCTGGCCGGCCGCCTGTCGGAGGCCGCGGAAGCCCTGCAGGCCCACCTCGCCCGCATCGGCATGGTGGTCGGTTCGCTGCACGCGTCCGGTCACCGCAGACGCGAGGGGCGATCCGGCGAACAGCCCAGGGGGGCGGGCCGCGACGAGTCCCTGGCCACCCTCCGCGCCTCGGTGGCGGAGCTCCTCGCGCCCGACAACGGCTCGCTGCGTCTGCCCGCCGAGCAGATCGCCGCGCTCTTCCTGGGGCTGCTGTTCACTCAGCCCCGCAAGGACGACGAGCCCCAGCTCACCGCGGCGGAACTGGTGGACGTCTTCCTCCACGGCGCCCTGACCACCCCGCCCCCGGCGGAGTCCGCATGACGGCCGCGACGCAAGACCTCGCGCCCACCCGGCGCCGGCGCAGGACCGCATCGGTGCTCGGTGCCGCGGGCGCCGCCCTGGCCGTCTGGCTTGTCGCCGACCCGCTCCTCGGGCAGGACCTGCGTATCACCGAGGGCGACGGATCTTCCCGACAGACCCTGGAGATAGGCCTGTTACCGGTGGCCATGGTGTCCCTGTCCATCGGCGCGGCGGGATGGGCGGTCCTCGCGGTCCTCGAGCGGTTCACCCGGCGATCCCGTCAGGTGTGGGTCGCCGCGGCTCTGCTCGTGCTGGCCGTCTCGTTCCTCCCGCTCACCGGCGCGGGTATGTCCGGCGGCACCCGTACCGCCCTGGCTCTGATGCATCTCGCGGTGCCCGCCGTACTCGTACCGGGGCTGCTCGGCCGCCGCACCCCGGCCCGACGGACCCGTACGCTCCCCCTCCGCCCCTCCACCCCCCTCCCCAAGGATCAGGATTCGAGAAGCGCGCGCTGCCCGGGCCCGCATACCGTGTGGGGCACGGGCCGCACGACGCAGCCGCGCCGCGATCCATGCGCCGCGGGGCCCGGCGATGCGTCCGCGAGCGCGGTCCGCACGATCACGCGGACCGCACGATCACAGGGAGAGACAACGCGCATGGCCAAGAGGACGGACACCCAGTCGCCCGCGACGCACGCCGCCGACCGCCACGACCTGATCCGCGTGCACGGGGCGCGCGAGAACAACCTGAAGGACGTGAGCATCGAGCTCCCGAAGCGCCGGCTCACGGTGTTCACGGGCGTCTCCGGCTCGGGCAAGAGCTCGCTGGTGTTCGACACGGTCGCCGCCGAGTCGCAGCGGTTGATCAATGAGACGTACAGCAGCTTCGTGCAGGGCTTCATGCCGAATGTCGGGCGCCCCGAGGTGGACGTACTCGACGGCCTGACCACCGCGATCGTCGTCGACCAGCAGCCGATGGGCGCCGACCCGCGCTCCACCGTCGGCACCGCCACCGACACCAACGCGATGCTGCGCGTCCTCTACAGCCGGCTCGGCAAGCCGCACATCGGCGGTCCGGCCGCCTTCGCCTTCAATGTCCCGTCGGTGAAGGCGGCCGGCGCGATCACCGTCGAGAAGGGCAACAAGAAGGCGGTCAAGGCGACCTTCTCGCGCACCGGCGGCATGTGTCCGCGCTGCGAGGGCCGCGGCTCGGTCTCCGACATCGACCTCTCCCAGCTCTACGACGACTCCAAGTCGCTGTCCGAGGGCGCTTTCACCATCCCGGGCTGGAAGTCGGACAGTTTCTGGACCGTGCGGGTCTATGCCGAGTCGGGCTTCGTGGACCCGGACAAGCCGATCCGCAAGTACACCAAGCAGGAGATGCAGGACTTCCTGTACCACGAGGCGGTCAAGGTCAAGGTGGACGGCGTCAATCTGACGTACGAAGGCCTGATCCCGAAGGTGCAGAAGTCGTTCTTCTCCAAGGACCGTGATGCTCTGCAGCCGCACATCCGGGCGTTCGTGGACCGGGCGGCGACCTTCACCGACTGTCCCGAGTGCGAGGGCACCCGGCTCGCCGAGGGCGCCAGGTCCTCGAAGATCAAGCGGAAGAGCATCGCGGACCTGTGCCGGATGGAGATCCGGGACCTGGCGGAGTGGGTGCGCGGACTCGACGAGCCCTCGGTGGCGCCGCTGCTCACGGCGCTGCGGCACAGCCTCGACTCGTTCGTGGAGATCGGGCTCGGCTATCTCTCCCTCGACCGGCCGACCGGCACGCTCTCCGGCGGTGAGGCGCAGCGCGTCAAGCTGATCCAGCACCTGGGCTCCTCGCTCACGGATGTCACGTACGTCTTCGACGAGCCGACGATCGGTCTGCACCCGCACGACATCCAGCGGATGAACAGCCTGCTGCTCCGCCTGCGGGACAAGGGCAACACGGTCCTGGTGGTCGAGCACAAGCCGGAGACGATCGCGATCGCCGACCACGTGGTGGATCTCGGACCCGGCGCCGGTACGGCGGGCGGGACGGTCTGCTACGAGGGCACGCTCGAGGGGATGCGGAAGGCGGACACGGTCACCGGCCGGCATCTCGACGACCGGGCCACGCTCAAGGACACCGTGCGCAAGGCGGAGGGGAAGCTGCCGATCCGCGGGGCGAAGACCCACAACCTGCGGAACGTGAACGTGGACATCCCGCTCGGCGTGCTGTGCGTGGTCACCGGAGTCGCGGGTTCCGGCAAGAGCTCGCTCGTGCACGGCTCCCTCGTGAACGACCCGGCGGCGGCCGAGGCGGGTGTGGTGTCGATCGACCAGAGCACGATCCGCGGGTCGCGGCGCAGCAATCCGGCCACGTACACGGGGTTGCTGGAGCCGATTCGCAAGGCGTTCGCCAAGGTCAACGGCGTGAAGCCGGCGCTGTTCAGTGCCAACTCCGAGGGGGCGTGCCCCAATTGCAACGGCGCCGGGGTCACGTTCACCGACCTCGGGTTCATGCAGAGCGTGTCCAGTCCCTGTGAGGAGTGCGAGGGGAAGCGGTTCCAGGCCTCGGTCCTCGAGTACCACCTCGGCGGGCGGGACATCAGTGAGGTACTCACGATGTCGGTGGACGAGGCGGAGGAGTTCTTCGCCACCGGCGAGGCGCGCATCCCCGCCGCGCACCGGATCCTGCAGCGCCTCTCCGACGTCGGACTCGGCTATCTGACGCTCGGGCAGCCGCTCACCACGCTCTCCGGCGGCGAGCGCCAGCGTCTGAAGCTGGCCACGCACATGGGCGAGAAGGGCGGCGTGTACATCCTGGACGAGCCGACGACCGGTCTGCATCTCGCCGATGTCGAGCAGCTGCTCGGGCTCCTGGACCGGCTCGTCGACTCCGGGAAGTCGGTGATCGTGGTGGAGCACCACCAGGCCGTGATGGCCCACGCCGACTGGATCATCGACCTCGGGCCCGGTGCGGGGCACGACGGCGGCAAGATCGTCTTCGAGGGCACACCGGCGGAGCTCGTCGAGGCGGGCTCGACGCTGACGGGTGAGCATCTCGCCGAGTACGTGAAGGGCTGAGCGCCCTACGCGGTGCCGGGCTCCGGTGCCAGGCCGTCCGCGATCAGCCCCGTGAGGACGGCCTGGCCCAGCGCCTGTACGGCGGACTGCGGGCGGACCATCACCGTGAACTCCTTGATCAGGCCCGCCTCGTCGAACTGGAGCAGATCCATGCCGTGGATCTCCTTCCCGTCCACCCTGGCCCGGAAGATCAGGATCTCCGACTCCGCCCGGCTGCCGTCGCGGCCGGTCTCCGCGGCGCCCTCGAACTCCCCTACGTAGCGGAAGTCCTCGAAGGTGCGCAGCAGCACGCCGAAGAGGCCGAGTACCGCGGGGCGGCCGTCGAACGGCGTGAACTTCACCGGACTGTAGAGCCGGACGTCCTCGGTGAACAGCTCGTCCAGCGCGCCGAGTTCACGCTTCTCGACGGCGGTGCGGAAACGTGCGGCCGTCGTCCTTGCGCTGTCGTCCATGGTCTCCCGCTCTCCGGTCAGGCACTCCGAGCACGGCTCGTACTCGTCCTCGCCCTTGCCCTCACACTCGTACTCAATAAATTGACTAGTCAGATTCTTGAGTACGATGATGCACCCGACGGCCCGAAAGTGGAAGGGCCCGCCACCGACACCGAGGAGCCCGCCGATGGCCCTGCGACATGCGGTACTGGCCGCGCTCGTCGACGGCGAGTACAGCGGATACCAGCTGGCCAAGGCCTTCGACATCGGCGTCGCGAACTTCTGGCACGCCCTGCCCCAGCAGCTGTACGCCGAGCTGGCCAAGCTGGAGCGCGAGGGCCTGATCGCCGGCCGCCAGGTCGTCCAGGAGACCCGGCCCAACAAGCGCCTCTTCCACGTCACCGACGCCGGCTTCGCCGAGCTCGAGGCGTTCGCCACGGCGACGTCGAAGCCCTCGTTCATCCGCGACGATCTGCTCGTCAAGATCCACGCCGCCGATCGCATCGACAGCGGCACGCTCATCGAGCAACTGACGGACCGGGCGTCCGCCGCCGAGGCGAAGACCGCTCTGCTCGACTCCCTGCTGGTGAAGATGCGCGGCGCCCTCGACGAGGACGAGTTCCTGCGCTCCGGGACGCGCATCGGCCCGTATCTGACCTGTCTGCGCGGCCTCGCCTTCGAGCGGGAGCACCGCGACTGGTGTCTGCGCACCGCCGCGGTGCTGCGCGAGCGGGGGGCGGCCCGTACCGAGCAGCGGTCGGTCCGCACCGAGGAAGGGGGCACGGCCCGTGCCGAGAGCTGAGTACCACCGTTTCGTCGCCCTGGGCGACAGCCAGACCGAGGGCGTCGGCGACGGGGACGACGGCACCGGCCTGCGCGGCTGGGCCGACCGGCTCGCCGAGCACGTCGCCGCCGCAAGTCCCGGCCTGCAGTACGCGAATCTGGCCGTACGGGGACGGCTCGCCGCCCAGGTCCGCGCCGAGCAGCTCGCGCCGGCCCTGGCCCTGCGGCCCGATCTCGCGACCGTGGTCGCGGGGGTGAACGACCTGCTGCGGCCCCGCTTCGACGCGGCCGAGGTGGCCGGGCATCTGGAGGAGATGTTCGCCGCGCTGACCGCGGCAGGGGCACAGGTGGTGACCCTGACGACTCCCGATGTGGCACGGATCGCGCCGCTGGCCCGGCCCGTACGGTCCCGGGTGTTCGAGCTCAACGACCGGATACGGGCCGCGGCCGCCCGCCACGGGGTCGTGGTCGCCGAGACCGCCCTGCACCCCGTGGCCACGGATCGGAGGCTGTGGAGCTCGGACCGTCTGCACGCGGGGCCACTGGGCCACGAGCGGATCGCCGCCGCTGCGGCTCACGCCCTCGGCCTCCCCGGCAGCGACGACTCCTGGACCCGACCGCTGCCGCCGCTGCCGGCACCCGCGGCACGCCAGGTCGCGGCGGCGGAGCTGCGATGGGCCGCCACGTTCCTCGGGCCTTGGCTGGGGCGGCGGATACGAGGCCGCTCCTCCGGCGACACACGCGTCGCGAAACGCCCGGAGCTGCTGCCGATGAGCTGCGGTACGCGCTAGTCCACAGCTGGTATTCGATGATTCACAGCCGGCACTCGCTGCTTCACAACTGGTACTCGGTGATTCACAGCCGGCACTCGCTGGTTCACAGCGATTCACAGCCGGCACTCGCTGGTTCACAGCGTCAACGTCCATGTCTGGCCCGTGAGGTGGGTGCCGAAGCTGTCGTGTGGGTGCTCGGCGGTGAGGGTGAAGCCGTGCGCCTCGTAGATGCGGCGGGCGGAGGTCAGGACGCTGTTCGTCCACAGGGTCACGCTCCGATGGCCGGCCGCTCGTGCGAAGTCGAGGCACTCGGTCACCAGGCGGTCCCCCAGGCCGAGGCCGCGGGCCTCAGGGGTGACGAGCAGGATGCGCAGCTTGGCGACGCCGGGCTCGTCGCCGGACACCAGGAACACGCAGCCCGCGCGCCGGCCGTCGACCTCGGCGATCCAGCCCGCCTCGGCGGCCGGGTCGTGTGCGTCCGCGTAGTCGGCGACGATGCGCGCGACGAGTGCCTCGAAGTCGGTGTTCCAGCCGAACTGCCGGTCGTAGACCTCCCCGTGGGCCATCACCACCCAGCCCAGATCGCCCGCGCGATCGGCGCGGCGCAGGCTGATCCGCGGGTTGTTCGACGACGCGGTCGTGTGGGTGCGTACATGCTGTGACACTGTGCGGCCCTCGCTGACACGACTGTTTCAGTAGCTTTAGGCTAGCCCCATGCCCGAGGAACCGACAACCCCGACCGACCCGGCGTCCAGCACTGCCCCCGCCCCGTCGGCCCGCCACACCGAGCTCCTCGAGGCCGCCTACGGGTACGCGCTCGAGCACGGCCTCGCCGATCTGTCCCTGCGGCCGCTGGCCACCGCGATCGGGTCCAGTCCGCGGGTTCTGATGTTCCTGTTCGGGAACAAGGACGGCCTGGTACGGGCCCTGCTCGCCCGGGCCCGCCGGGACGAACTGGCCTTCCTCGACCGTCTCGGCGAGCACCCGGGTCCCGGCGAGGACGACCACCGGCTCGCCGACACCGTCGAGCACGTGTGGTCCTGGCTCGCCGCCGCGGAGCACCGGCCGCTGCTGCGTCTGTGGGCCGAGGCATACGCTCGCTCCCTGGTCGAACCGGACGGCGCCTGGGCGGGGTTCGCCCGCGCCACGGTCGACGACTGGCTCGCCGTGCTCGCCTCCCACCAGCCTGCGCGGGAGCGGGACGGTGCGGCGGGCGCCGCGGACCGGACGGTGGCGCTCGCGGTGCTGCGGGGTGCGTTGCTCGATCTGCTCGCCACGGATGACCAGGTCCGTACGACGGACGCGGTTCGGCGGCAGGCGGCGCTGCTACGGGGCGGGCTGTGAGCCCGCCCCGGGGTCCGGGGCGAGGCCGCCGGGCCTGGAACCGGCACGGCCTGAACGGGCCTTGTCCTCAGACGCCGGACGGGCTGATATCGGGCCCGGCTCACCCCCCGACGGCCACGACGGTGACCGTCGAACGGCCCGCCGGGCTCCGGTAGTTGACCGTGTCGCCGGTATGACCGCCGATCAGAGCCCGGCCCAACGGGCTGTCCGCAGTGACCAGATCGGGGGTCCCCGCCTCCGCCACCTCCGCGACCTGAAGCGTTTCCTCCGCCCCGTCCTCGAACCGGACCGTGACCGTGCTGCCCACCCCCACCTCCTCGGTGGGCGGCGGCCCTTGGGCGGCGCCCTCGCTCAGCCGACGGATGAGTTCGCCGATGCGATTGTCCAGGCGGTCCAGCTCGTCCGCCCGCTGCACCTCGTCCGCCGCGTCGCCCCGATCGCCGACCGCGTCGTCCGAGTCCTCCAGGGTCGCCGCGACCTTCGCGCGCTCCTCGCGAAGTCCGGCGACCTCCTGCTCGAGGCCTCGGCGGGCCGCCTCACTGATCGGTGCGGGGCCCTCCGCGGGCACGGATTCACCGCTCATACGGACCTCCCGAGTACGGGGACGAACCTCCCGAGCCCCAGGGATCCGCTTCGTCCGCCGCTGCGACCAGCCCCGCTTCCCGGCGGTCCTCCTCCGTACGCCTCTCGAGTTCGCGCTCGTCGGGGCGACGGGGCATGCCCCGTCCGTGACCCGTTTCCGGATCGCCTTCGACGGCCTGATTCGACTTGTGGTGATGCCCCATGGCTGCTCCCTGACGGACCTGCCGGCCACGGCAGGCGATCCTCGCTGGCCCTCGGAGCCGTCCGGGTACCCGGGGATCCCGAGGAACGGAGACCCTCCCACTCAAACGCGATGCCCGGGCCGCCGCAACAGGAGCACCGCCCCGTCCGAGAAATCGGAGAAATCGGAGGAGTCGGAGGGATCAGAGGAGTCAGGGGAGTCAGGGGAGTCAGGGGAGTCAGGGGAGTCAGCCCCGAGGATCGACCGTCAGGCGTTGCGGAGCAGTTCGAGGATCTTCGCCAGCCGGGCGCTGCGCGCATCGGGATTCAGGGCTTGCAGCAGCGGCAGCATCACGAGGTACCGACCCGTCCGGTCGAGGCGCTCGAACGCCTCCGCCGCCGCGGGGTCGCCCGCCAGCTCCGCCGCCAGATCGGGCGGCGTCGTCGCCTTGGCCTGGGACTCGTAGGCCGCGTCCCATCGGCCGTCCTCCTGCGCCCTGCGCACCTCGGCGAGCCCCGGCTCCCGCATCCGGCCCGCGGCCGTCAGCATCGCGACCTTGTCCACATTGACCTGCGACCAGAGGCTGCGGCGCCGGCGCGGCACGTACTTCTGCAGGTAGTACCGGTCGTCGAGCCCTCGCCGCTGGCCGGAGATCCAGCCGTAGCAGAGCCCGATGTCGACCAGCTCGTCCTCCGTGACCGACGGAATCCCGGACTTCTTCTTCGCCATCCGGATCCACAGGCCTTCCTGCCGCGTGTGGTTCCGGTCGATCCACTCCTCGAACGCCTCGGCATCCGAAAACCCGATGACCTCCACCCCGTCGATCTCATCCATCACCCCAGCCTATGGGGCACCGCCGCCCGAGCACCGACTGACCCCGCCAGAGCTCAACTCCCCGCTCCGGCCCGCCGGTCCACCAGTGCGGAGACGCCGTCGAGCACGCGCTCCAGGCCGAAGTGGAAGTCGAAGTCGGCCTCCTCTTCGGGTCCTTCGGTGTAGGCGAAGACATTGGTGGCGAGGAGGCGGGTCACCGCCGGGTGGCGCTCGGGGGTGGTGAGGTGGGTGAGCGTGCGGACGTAGCGGCTCATCACCTCGTCGGGCGTGCGGCCCTCGGCCGCGTACGCCGCGTCCAGGTCGGACATCAGCGTCGCCTCATGGCGGACGTAGCCGCTGAGCAGGGTGACCGTGCCCAGCTGCTCACCGGCGTCGAGCCCCGTGCCCTCCAGGGCCGCGAGCGCGTACTCCATCCATGCCACCGACTTCGGGCTGGCCGGTGGTCCGGAGAGCGGGATCCGCAGCATCCAGAGGTGGCTGTGGTACATCGCCCGCAGGCCCAGCGCCCAGCGGGTGAGGCCGGCCCGCCAGCCGCCGTCGGTGGGCGGAATGGACGGCGGATCGTCGGAGGCCGCGTCCTGCATGAGCAGGTAGAGCTCGTTCTTGGTGGCCACATAGCGGTACAGGGACATCGTGGAGGCGCCGAGTTCCTTGGCGACCCGGCCCATGGAGACCGCGGCGAGGCCTTCCGCCTCCGCGAGTGAGACCGCCGCGTCCACGATGCGGTCCTGTGTCAGCCCGGGTTTGGGGCCCTTGACCGGGCGTTCCCGCAGGCCCCAGGCCCGTTCGAGACTCACCGGCAGACCGCTCGCGGTCTCCTCGCCGCCACCGCCGGCCCCGGACTCCCTGCGCGCCACGCCCCACCGCCTCCTTCACATGTACGACCCGTCGACCAGCCTAGTGATGCGTACCCCATAAGCAGAAGCGGCCCGCATCCACGCCGATCCGCTTGACGCCCACCCCTTTCTGCGTAACCCTTAAACAGAAGCGCGTAAACCTTACGCAGTAAGTCGTGCGCAGTAGTCCGTACGCAATAGAGCCGTGCGCAGTAGCCCATACGCAGTAGAGCCATACGCAATAGAGCCATACGCAGTAGAGGGGAAGCCTCCATGCCCGAGCAACCCGCGATCGCGGCCACCGGTCTGCGCAAGACCTACGGCAGCGGCGCCCGCGCCGTGGAAGTCCTGCGCGGCGTGGACCTCACCGTGCCGCCCGGCACCGTGCACGCGCTGCTCGGACCGAACGGCGCCGGCAAGACCACGGCCGTACGCATCCTGGCCACCCTCACCACCGCGGACGCCGGCACCGCACAGGTCGCCGGCCACGACGTCCGCACCGAACGCACCGCCGTACGCCGGGCGATCAGCCTCACGGGCCAGTTCGCCGCCGTCGACGAGCGCCAGACCGGCGCCGAGAACCTGCGGATGATGGCCCGCCTCGCGCGCCACTCCCGTGCCTCGGCCCGCGACCGCGCCCACCACCTGCTCGAACGCTTCGAGCTCAGCCACGCCGCGGACCGCCTGGTCGCCACCTACTCCGGCGGTATGCGCCGCCGCCTCGACCTCGCGGCCTCCCTGGTCGGCGACCCGGACGTGATCTTCCTGGACGAGCCGACCACCGGACTCGACCCGCGCAGCCGCCGCGAACTCTGGTCGGTGGTCAGGGAGTTGGCCGTGCAGGGCACCACGGTGTTCCTCACCACCCAGTACCTGGAGGAGGCCGACCGGCTCGCCGACCGCATCGGCGTCCTGCACACCGGCCGGCTCGTCGCCGAAGGCACCGCACAGTCACTCAAGAGCACAGTCGCGGACCACCGCCTCGACCTCGTACTGCACGACCGCGCCGACTATCTGCGCCTCACCCCTCACGCCGTCCACCACGCACCGGACACCCTCACCCTCGGCATCCCGACCGACGGCACCGCCCGCCACGTCCGTGCCCTGCTGGACGAACTCGACCCGGACGGCACGGCGGTGGAGCGGTTCAGCCTGCACACCGCGACGCTCGACGACGTCTTCCTCGCCCTCACCGGCACCCCCACACCCCGCCCGGAGCCCAAGGAGGCGGCCGCCCATGTCCGCTGACGCCCTCACCCTCACCGGCCGCTCGATCCGCCTGAGCCGGCGCAACATCGACGCGCTCATCACCGCGATCGCCCTCCCGGTGATCCTCCTCCTCGTCTTCGTCTACTTCTTCGGCGGAGCCATCAACACCGGTACGGAGTACGTGACTTACGTCGTGCCGGGCGTGCTGCTGCTCTGCGCCGGCTTCGGATCGGCGAACACCGCGATGGCGGTCACCGAGGACCTCAAGGGCGGCATCATCGACCGCTTCCGCTCCATGGACATCGGCGGTACGGCGATCCTCACCGGGCACGTGCTCGCATCGACCGCCCGCAATCTGGCCGCCACCTCGCTGGTGTTCGCCCTCGCCTTCGCGATCGGCTTCCGCCCCGGCGCCTCGGCCGCCGGCTGGTTCGCCGCACTCGGCATCCTGATCGCGTACATCCTGGCGATCTCCTGGCTGGCGGCGGCGGTCGGCCTGATCGCCAAGTCGCCCGAGGCGGCAGGCGGGTTCAGCTTCTTCGTCAGCTTCCTGCCGTATCCGAGCCCCGCGTTCGTGCCGACCGACACGATGCCGTCCTGGCTGCAGGGGTTCGCCGAGCATCAGCCGGTCGCCCCCGTGATCACCTCGCTGCGCGGGCTGCTGCTCGGCGAATCGATCGGCCACACAGCCTGGGTGGCACTCGCCTGGTGCGCGGGCATCGCCACGGTCTCGATCCTGATCGCGGCCGCCCTCTTCAGTCGCCGCACCGACTGAGCCGCCGCGCCGACCGAGCCACTACACGCCCGCAGGCTCCCCGACGGCCGCCGCAATCAGCCCAATTGGACCGACTGCGGCGGCCGGTCCGCGTCCTCCTGCACGGACACATACCGCCACAGCGAGTCGAACCAGGCCTGCGTGCTGCGGACGAACACCGAACCCCCGGACTGGGGATCGTCGTCGATCACGTAGTGCGTCAGGGTGGAGCCCACGCCCAGCACGTCGAGGGCCTCGATCTGCTCCCCCGAATCGAGCCGGATCGGCCGCTCCACCACCTCGTACGGCCCCTGGAGCGCCTGCGTGCCGTTGAACAGGTACACCTTGAACGTCGGCGCCAGCTGGACCCGGCGCACCTCCATCCGCACGGTCGGCACGAAGCCCTGGGCCTGCAGATTCTCGAGCGCGTCGCGCAGCGTCACCAGGTACCGGCGGCTGATGGTGTGCAGTCGCTCCTGGAGGCGCAGGTCGTCCGCGTCGCCGAGGGGGCGGGGGTAGGGCAGGCGCAGGTCGTGCGCCGGAAGCAGCAGGCGTACGGCGATCCGCTCGGGGGCGGTGACGACGCCCGCCCGGATGTTCTCCGCCTGGATCCTGATGTGCGCGTCGAGCGATTCGGATGTCAACGTGAAGACGTCCAGGGTCACTTCGGGCTGCGCGAAGGCGTCCGCGACGAGCGAACCGAGCGTGACCCGTCCGGTGCCGCCCGGCTGCCGCGGTGCGCTGGGTGCGGGGATCCGGCGGCCGCCGACCACCCGCGAGCCGCTGCCCTGCCGGGACTCGATCAGGCCCTCGTCCGCCATGTCGCGCAGCACGCGCTGCACCGTGTCGCGGCTGACGCCGAACTCGTCGGCCAGCTCGCGCTGACCCGGAAGGCGTGCGCCCGAGCGGTACGTGCCGTCGGCGAGCCTGGCCCGCAGCGCGTCGGACACGCGCTGGAACTCCTTGCCGCCGCCGTCCCCGGCTCTTCCCTTGGACACACCGCGACCGTACCGCCGTACACGCGACGGCAAACCGGTTTCAGTCACATTGGTCGGCCGGAAACGAGTTGAGGGCAGGTGGTTAAGCGATCACCCATCGCGGGGACAACCAATTCACGTCAACCAGCCCAATTGGCAGAGCAGTTGGGTACTTGAAGGTGATTGGCAGAGGAGAGCACGATGTCGTACCGGACGCAGCCACCGCCGCCCCCGCGACCANGGAGAGCACGATGTCGTACCGGACGCAGCCACCGCCGCCCCCGCGACCACACCCGCAGCCGCCGTCACAGCCGCACCCGCAGCTCCCGCAGCACCTCGAGCACCGGCGCCGGCGAGCTCACCACGCACCCGGCACCGGCCTCCCGCAGCCGGCGCTCGTGCCGCTCGTCCCGGCCGTAGCCGAGGAAGGCGACACCGGCCGACCGGGCCGCAAGCAGGTCGTTCGGGGAGTCGCCGATCATCAGGGCGGTGCCGGCCCGCTGCCCGAGTGCGGCCAGCGCCCGGTGCACACAGTCCGGGTGCGGCTTGAGCAGCTGCGGGTCGCCCGCCCGGCCGTGCAGGCCGCCGACGAAGCACTCAAGCAGGTCCCGGCCCTCCAGGTGGCGGAAGACCGCCTCCGCGCAGTTGTTGCTGGCGACGGCGAGCCGCACCCCGGCGGCGTGCCACTCCCTGACCAGGCTCTCGGCGCCCGGAGTCGGCGCGGCCGACTTCGCGGCGAGCGCCTCCTCGTCGGAGAGCCGGCCCTCGAGCGACGCCACCAGGGCGCTGCCCGGAAAGGCGCGGCCGGCCGCGGCCAGGATCGCGTGCGGATCGCGCGCCAGGCGTTCCGCCGCGGTCAGGAATCCGGACTGTCCGCGATCGTCGAGCCAGTCCAGGAGACCGTCCGCGACGTCCTCGGCGGGGTGCCCCGCGAAGAGCCGGCAGAGCGGTCCGTCGAAGTCGAAGAGGACGCTCTGCGCACCGCCGACCAAGTTCCGGAGAACGTCTTCCACTGGGGCCGTCCATAGGTCCCGCTGCCCACTCCGGACCGCCCGGAGGAGCCGCGTATCGAGGCTACTGGTCTGCAACTTGTCTGCTAATGGCCTGCTACTGGCCTGCCGCCACCGCGTATTGAACCAGTTCCTCCGCGCCCCGACGCACGGTCCCCCGCCGCGGCCGGCCACAGCCACGCACGGCCACCCGACCGACGCACGCCCCGAACACCCGTACCGACGAACGGACTTCATCGAGCACGCACCCCGCTCCCCTCCCCCCCCCACCTGCAAGGAGACCGCCATGACCGTCATCGCCTTCCTCGCCGCCGTCCTGGTGATCGGGTTCGAAGAGCTCGTGCAGTGGCACTACGGCCCCATGGGCGTCGTGGGCCTGCTGCTGCTCAGCATCGGGGTCAAGACCCGCAGTGCGACCTGCAGTTCGATGGGTGCGATCGTCCTCACCCTGCTGGTGGCCCGCCCCACCCTCTGACCGTGGCGGCCCCGGCCGCCCGCACGCACCCCGTCAGAACAGACCGTCAGAACAGATCCGGACACCAGGCCCGCCTGGGCGCACGGAACAGGGCGTCGGCAACGGCGGCGGCGCCCGACCGCAGCTCCACCGCCTTCCCCAGATCGACGAGCCGCCCCACCGACTCGTCCCCCAGCCACAGCGTGCTCAACTCGCCGATGCCCAGGGAGAGTTCGGCCGGCTCCTCGGTCGGCACGCACTGCGCACCCGCCGGCTTCGCATCCAGCCGGAACCGCCCGCCGGCCAGCCCCTGCCGGTCCGCCACCTCAAGCACCAGCGTCCCCGCCACCGGATACGTACGCCCCTCCAGAGCCGCCGGCACGTCGAGGAGCCGCACCCACAGCCAGTCCGCGAGCGTCACGATCCGCGCGGCCCGCACATCGGGAAAGGCGTACGGCAGCAGATCGTCCGGCGCCCGCGGCCCGCTGCGGACCTTGGTGATCCAGTCGACCGAGCACAGATAGCGCCACAGGGCCCGCTCGGCCGCCGGACTCGTCGCGATCAGATCGCGCACCCGGGCCGTGCAGTGCGGCTGCGCGGTGTCGCCCCACCACTCGCCCTCCGCGGAGTACACGGCGAGGCCCTCCGCCTCCCCGTCCGCCGAGCGGTACACCGCGTAGTACGGCTCGGTCCAGCTGCCGGGCGCGCGGACGCCCTCCACCCCGGTGGCCACCCGCCAGCCGCGCTCGGACCGGTCCACGCAGCCGTGCTGCCGGCCGCGCAGCCGCTCGTGCAGCGCCGGGCCGATCCGGCGCACCTCGGCGCCGTCCACCAGGTCGATCCGGCCGCCGTCGCCCGGCCCCGACCAGCGCGGGTCGAGCCCGGTGCGCGGTACGTCGATCTCCCACTCCGCGGCCCAGGCGCCGGGCCCGAACCCGTACCGCCCGTAGATCGGGTACTCGGCGGCGATCAGCGTGGCCACGATCTCGCCGCGCTCCTTGGCGGCCGCGAGATCGGCGGCCATCATGCGGCCGAGCAGGCCGCGGCGCCGGTGCGTGGGCAGCACCGTGACGTTCGAGATCGCATCGGCCGCGACCGCGCGCCCGCCGACGGCGGTCAGCTGCTGCGGGAACGTACGGAAGGTGGCCACGCACCGCCCGTCGTCGAAGGCGCCGAGCGTGCGGTCGAGCAGCGTGTACGAGAGGCGGTCCGCGACATCCTCGTCGGTCGCCACCGGAGGGCGCAGAAACCCGGTGTGCAGGGTGCGCAGCCAGTCGGGGTAGTCGGCTTCGGTGAGCGTACGGACATCGACATCGACGGTCATACGGTCACGCTAGGCGCGGCCCACCCCGCCCGCACCGCAATTTCGCGGCGCCCGTGGAGGCGGCGGCGCGGCCTCAGAAGGCCGCCCGCACCTCGCCCACCTCGTGCCCGCCGCCGAGCAGCGGCGCCCGGCCGATCCGGTCGAGTACCGGCGAATCGACACCGAGCAGGGCGAGGGCGCGGGCCAGCACCGGGCCGAGCGTGCGCAGGCCGCCGTCGTCGACCTTGAACGCGAGCGCGCGCCCGTCCGGGAGCGCGACGGCCTGCACCGCCTCCGCGCCCATCTTGGACAGCGCGCCCGGGACCTCCCGCATCAGCCAGGTGTCCGGCCGCCGGGTGCCCGCCACGTACTCGGGGTGGGCGCGCATCGCATCGGCGACCCGGCGCTCGGCCGAGCCGGGCTCCGCGAGCACCAGCTGCCGGAAGGCCCGTGCGAGCCCGACCAGCGGGATCGCCATCAGCGGTGCACCGCAGCCGTCGACGCCCGTCGCCACCACCCGCTCGCCCGCGGTCTCCTCGACCGTCTCGTGCACCAGTCGCTGCAGCGGGTGCGCCGGGTCCAGGTAGTCACCGGTGGACCAGCCGGCCCGCAGGCAGGCGCCGAGCATCGCGGCGTGCTTGCCGGAGCAGTTCATGGTGATGCGGTCGCGGCCGCCCCCGGCGACGAGCCGCGCCTCGCTCTCCACCGGGTCGAGCGGCAGATCGGCCGGGCACTGCAGGGCAGATTCGTCGATCCCGTACTCGGCGAGCATCTTGCGTACGAGATCGAGCTGGAAGGCCTCGCCGGAGTGGCTGGCCGCGGCGAGCGCGAGCCGCTCGCCGGCCAGCTCGAGTCCGCTGCGCAGCACGGCCGCGGCCTGCAGCGGCTTGTTCGAGGAGCGCGGGAAGACCGGCGCCTGCACATCGCCGTACGCGGCCTGGACGCCGCCGTCCGCCGCGAGCAGCACCAGCGATCCCCGGTGCCGTCCCTCGACGAAACCGGACCGTACGACCTCGGCGAGCACCGGGGCCGGGTCCGGAGTCTCGGCGGGGCCGTGGGATATCGCGGGCGAGGCGTCGTTGCTGCCGGCGGCGGTGGACGTCATGGGGCGGGCCTTCCGTGGTGCGGCGACCGCGCCGCGCCACGGGGCCCGCGGTGGACCGCGGCAGGGGCGTCAGGCGAGCAGGTCGTCTACTTGTGCTTCGCCTTCACGGTACCTGCGGGCGATCTCCGCACTGCAATCGTCGGCCGTGCGCTGCAGCAGCTGCCGATTGCGCGAGACATGCTTCTCGTACGACGCGAGCCGGCCCATCGCGGCGTGCAGCTCGTCATCGGTGCGGGCCGCGAGGTCGGAGAGCTGGATCTCGGCGAGCATCTCGGCGGCGAGCAGCCGGTACTGCTCGCCGTGCGGCGTACCCAGGGTGACGTGCCGGGCGGAACTGCGGTGCCGGGACGGCCCGTCGGTGAGGATCTCGGGGAGCCGCTCCACCAGGTCCTCCTCGGGCAGCGGCGAGGCGGGGTCGCGGCGCCTGGCCAGCTCGGCCCGGAGGATGTCGACCCGGCCCTGGATCAGCCGGCGCACATAGCTCAGATCGGCCTCGTCCTGCTGCGAGGTGCGGCGCAGGGCGCGCAGTTCGGGCAGCCGGAGCAGCCCGAGATCGTGCTCGGGCACCTCGGGCAGCGGGCTGTCGGTCCGCTGCGCGGGCGGCCGCGCGGCGCCGGTGACCGCCCCCGTGACCACCGGTACGGAGCCCGGGGGTTGCCCGGTGCTGGGTGTGCTGCTCATCTGGAACCGTCCCCTCGGCCCGTGCGGCGCACGGCATACCTGCATCGTGCCACCCCATCTGCCCGGGATGTGGCGTAGTGCACACGATCTGCGCCCGAACAGGGCATGGCGTTAGGTGGCGGATTCCTCCGGGGCGCGGATCCCGGGGCCACGGCGGGGCACGGCATGATGGCTCCCATGCGAGCGGTGGTACAGCGAGTGGACGGCGCGAGTGTCGTCGTGGACGACGAGGTCGTGGGTGAGATCGCGGGTGAGGGTCTGTGCGTCCTGGTGGGCGTGACGCACGACGACAACAAGGAGAAGGCGGCTCAACTGGCTCGGAAACTGTGGACCCTTCGGGTCCTGTCCGGGGAGCGGTCCTGCTCCGATGCGGGGGCGCCGCTGCTGGTGGTGAGTCAGTTCACGCTGTACGGGGATGCGCGGAAGGGGCGTCGGCCCACGTGGAACGCGGCGGCGCCGGGCGGGCTCGCGGAGCCCTTGGTGGATGAGGTGGTGTCGCAGCTTCGGTCGCTCGGAGCGGTGGTGGCGGCTGGGCGCTTCGGGGCTCGGATGCGGGTCTCGCTCACGAACGACGGGCCGTTCACCGTGCTGGTGGAGGTGTGAGTCCCCAGGCCCGCCCCTTCCCGAAAGTCCTGCCGGACGGGCCTCCTCAATCGCCGGAGGGGCTCTGATAGAGCCTCAGGGCTCGACGACCGTCTCCTGCGCGGCGGCGGTCGTGCCCGCCAGGAGTTGTGCGTCCAGGGGGACGTTTCGCTTGATGACGGCGAGGGCGATGGGGCCCAGTTCGTGGTGGCGGGCGGACGTGGTGACCGTGCCGAGCTTGCGGCCCTCGGGGCCGTCCGCCGCCAGCCGGATCTCCGTGCCGTGCGCGGGCAGGTGGACCTCGCTGCCGTCCAGGTGGAGGAAGACCAGGCGCCGTGGGGGCTTGCCCAGGTTGTGCACCCGGGCGACCGTCTCCTGGCCCCGGTAGCAGCCCTTCTGCAGATGGACCGCGGTCCCGATCCAGCCCAGCTCGTGCGGAATCGTACGGTGGTCCGTCTCGAAGCCCAGCCGCGGCCGGTGTGCCTCCACGCGCAGCGCCTCATGGGCGAGGATGCCGGCCGCCGGGCCGTTCGCCGAGGCGAAGGACTCCAGGTCCTTCCGGGGCAGGAACACGTCACGGCCGTGCGCGGTCTCCCGTACGGCGACACCGTCCGGGACCGTCGTGATGGAACCGGCCGGCAGGTGCACCACGGCGAACTCGGCCGTACGGTCGGCGACTTCGACCCGGTAGAAGAACTTCATGGACTCCAGGTACGCGATCAGCGCCTCCTGGGTGCCGGGCTCGACATGCACCCAGACCGTCTCGCCGTCGTCGACGAGGTAGAGCGCGTGCTCGATGTGGCCGTTCGCCGAGAGCACCAGGGCCTCGGTGGCCTGCCCGGCCGGCAGCTCGCTGACGTGCTGGGTGAGCAGCAGGTGCAGCCAGCTCAGCCGGTCGTCACCGCTGACCGTGACGACCCCGCGGTGCGAGAGGTCGACGAATCCGGTGCCGTCGGCCAGGGCCCGCTGCTCGCGGAAGAGCTCGCCGTAGTGCGCGGCGACACCGTCGTCCGCGCCCTCGGCCGGCACGGCGCCCGGCAGGGTCAGCAATGGGCTGCTGCTGTGCTTCGACTGCTGCTGCATATCCACTCACAGTACGACCCGCGGACGGATCCCCTTATTCCCCTGAGTACTTCACGACTGAGTACTTCACGACCCGGATGACCGCTTCACGACCCCGAGCACTTCTCACAGCGCCCGAAGATCGCGAAGTGCTTCATGTCGGTGTCGAAGCCGAAGGTGTCGAGGAGCTTGGCCCGGAACTCGGCCGCCACCTCCACATCGGCCTCGATGACGCCCGTGCAGTCCCGGCAGACCAGGTGCAGATGGTGGTGCCGGTCGGCGAGGTGGTACGTGGGCGCGCCGTGCCCGAGGTGGGCGTGCGAGACCAGGCCGAGCTCCTCGAGGAGCTCCAGGGTCCGGTAGACGGTCGAGATGTTGATCCCTGATGCCGTCTTGCGGACCTCGCCGAGGATGTCGTCGGGGGTCGCGTGCTCGAGGGTGTCGACGGCCTCGAGCACGAGCTGCCGCTGCGGCGTCAGCCGGTAACCGCGCTGCCGCAGATCACTTTTCCAGTCGGTGCCCACCACGGGGCCAGTGTAAGCCGACCCCGCGCGCGTACCGCCCGCCGATCGGGCCGCCTACTTGAAGAAGGCGATACCGTCGTCGGGCAGATCACCCAGGTCCTTGGCCCAGGACTGCACGTCCTCGGGCGAGACGACCTTCTTGAGCTGCGCGGACATGTACGGCCGCAGCGGCACCTCGGGCGTCTGCTTCTCGCCGACCCACATCAGGTCGCCCTTCACGTACCCGTAGAGCCGCTTGCCACCGCTGTACGGGCCGGAGGCGGCGGTCCGTGCGACCGCGTCCGTGGCCAGGTCGATCTGCGGCTTCTGGTCCGCCAGCTCGCCGTACCAGACCTCGACCACGCCGTCGTCGCGGACCATGACGACCTCGACCTTGCGCTCGTCGTCGATGCGCCAGAAGCCGGACTCGGTCTCCAGCGGCTTGACCTTGTTGCCCTCGGAGTCGAGGACCCAGGTGCGGGAGCGGTACTCGAGGAAGTCGCGTCCGTCGTGGCTGAAGCTGACCTCCTGCCCGAAGTTGCACTTCTCGGCACCGGGGAAGTCCGATACGCCCGCGCCCGCCCAGTCGCCAAGCAGGAAGGCGAGCGGTACGAGGGCCGGATTGAGGTCGGACGGGATCTCGATCATCAGCGACTCAGTCGATCTGTACTAGGCGGTGGGGGTCGGAGCCGGCGCGCTCGGTCAGCGCTGGCCCTGGTACAGCTTCTTCACGGCCAGTCCGGTGAAGGCGAGAACGCCGACGCAGACGAGAACCAGCAGAGCTGAGAAGAATGCCTCGAGCACGGGATTGCCCTTCGATGAGCTGGGACGGCGAAACGGACCGTCTACCACCTTAGAGGGTGCCGCCGCACCGTTCTCGGCGAGGTGGGCGACGGCCGCGTTGCCCGCGGGCGGTGTTGATTACAGTGCGGGCATGGCGAAGAAGCTCGTGATCAAGGTGACTGCCGGGGCCGACGCACCCGAGCGCTGCTCGCAGGCCTTCACGGTGGCGGCCGTGGCCGCCGCCAGCGGGGTGGAGATCTCGCTGTGGCTGACCGGCGAGTCCGCCTGGTTCGCGCTGCCGGGCCGGGCGGCCGAGTTCGAACTACCGCACGCGGCGCCGCTGCCCGACCTCCTGGAGTCGATCCTGGCGGCCGGTACGGTCACGCTGTGCACGCAGTGCGCGGCCCGCCGCGACATCGGCGAGGACGACGTCCTGGACGGTGTCCGCATCGCGGGCGCGCAGGTCTTCGTCGGCGAGGTCACGGGGGACGGCGTACAGGCGCTCGTGTACTGAGCCGCCCTCGGGGCGGCGGTACCGATCAGTCCGGCCCACCGATGAGTCCGGCGCACCGATGAGTTCGGGGTCCGGGCGCGGTCGTAAGAGGTGACCCGGTACCCGTACGGGAGGCAGCGCCATGCGCACCCTCGCCATCACCCAGAACATCACCGTCGACGGCTCCGTCGAGATGCTCACCGATTGGTTCGACCCGGCGCCCCAGGACGGCGTGGACCGATCCGACGTACTGGCCGAGAGCCACCGCCAGGACCGCGAGGCCGACGCCCTGCTCCTGGGCCGGCAGACCTTCATGGACTTCCGCGGCTACTGGCCTGCACAGACCGACGACACCACCGGCATCACGGCCTATCTGAACCAGGTCCAGAAGTACGTGGTGTCCGCCACTCTGGACGACCCGGCCTGGGAGAACTCCACGGTCCTGACCGGTGACCCGGCGAAGGAGGTGGCCGCGCTCAAGGCGCAGGAGGGCAAGGACATCGTCCTCACCGGCAGCATCTCGCTGTCGCACGCGCTGATCGAGGCCGGCCTCGTCGACGAGTACCGCCTCTTCGTGTATCCGGCGGTGCAGGGCCGCGGCCGGCGGCTCTTCCCCGACGGGTACGAGATCCCGCAATTGCGGCTGCTGGACAGCAAGGCGTTCCACAGTGGGGTGACCCTGCAGCGCTACGCCCCCGCCTGATGCACTCTGCGGTCACCGCCTGCGCCGCTTCCCGTCAAGCTCGTCCCACCACTCGTCGGATTTGGGATCCCCGGAGGGATCGTCCCACCAACGGTCGTCCGGGCCACGGCGGTTGGCGACGATCGCGGCGATCGGCGGGATGACCATGGCGACCACGCACATCCCCACGGCCGCCGGCACGGACCACAGCCGCACCACGGCGCAACCGACCACGAAGAGCACCAGGCAGGTGCCCATCATCACGAAGTACACGTGCCGCCGATGGGCGTACATACCTCAAGGGTAGATCCGGAAAAAGCCGGAGGACCGTGCCCGCGTCCTGGTAAGCGTCCAACCCCCAGGGGCACGGCCCTCCGGCCGTCTCTGACCGTACGGAACGGTCGGGTGCCGTCGGTCAGACGGCGATGGCCACGTCCGCGGCCGAGCCCTGCTGCGCGACGACCGTCCGGTCGGCGGTCGCACCCGGCACAAGGGCCCGCAGCGTCCACGTACCCGGCGCCGCGAAGAACCGGAACTGACCGGTCGCGGACGTCGGCACCTCGGCGGTGAACTCGCCACCGCCGTCGAGCAGCCGCACGTAACCGGAGACGGGCTCGCCGTCACGTGTCACGGAACCCTGGATGATCGTCTCGCTCGCCACGTCGACCCCTGCCAGGTCCGGTCCGCCGGTCTTCGCTCCACACATGGTCAAGTCCTCCTGATGGTCGGGGTGTTCAGTTCGAGCCGAGCTCGATCGGGACGCCGACCAGGGAGCCGTACTCGGTCCACGAGCCGTCGTAGTTCTTCACGTTCTCCACGCCGAGCAGCTCGTGCAGGACGAACCAGGTCAGCGCGGAGCGCTCGCCGATCCTGCAGTACGCGATGGTGTCCTTGGCGAGGTCCACCTGCTCGTCGGCGTAGAGCTCCTTGAGCTGCTCGTCCGACTTGAAGGTGCCGTCGTCGTTGGCGTTCTTGGACCACGGGATGTTGCGGGCGCTCGGCACGTGGCCGGGGCGCTGCGACTGCTCCTGCGGCAGGTGCGCCGGGGCGAGCAGCTTGCCGCTGAACTCGTCGGGGGAGCGCACGTCGACCAGGTTGTCGCTGCCGATGGCGTTGACCACGTCGTCGCGGAAGGCGCGGATCGCGGTGTTCTGCGCCTTGGCCTTGTACTGGGTGGCGGGGCGCTGCGGAACCTCGCCGACCAGGTCGCGGGAGTCGAGCTCCCACTTCTTGCGGCCGCCGTCCAGGAGCTTCACGGAGTCGTGGCCGTAGAGCTTGAAGTACCAGTAGGCGTAGGACGCGAACCAGTTGTTGTTGCCGCCGTAGAGGATCACGGTGTCGTCGTTGGCGATGCCGCGCTCGGAGAGCAGCTTCTCGAAGCCCTCCTGGTCGACGAAGTCGCGGCGGACCGGGTCCTGCAGGTCGGTCTTCCAGTCGATCTTGACGGCGTTCTTGATGTGGTTCTTGTCGTACGCCGAGGTGTCCTCGTCGACCTCGACGATGACGACCTTCGGGTTGTCGAGGTTGGCCTCGACCCAGTCTGCGTCGACCAGGACGTCGCTGCGGCTCATGCTGTTTCTCCTCCGGGGCAGTTTCGGCGGGGATGGCGCCAGGCAAAGGGGCGTGCGGGTACGCGTCGGATGCCGATGCGTACTCGGCGCGAGAAGGGGGGACGGGCCGGGATGTCGCCCGGGGGCGTCACGGGCCTGGGGGATGCGGGGGTGTCGGGATCCCGCTCAGCAGGCGCGACAGAGCATGGCGGCGACGCGGCACAGGTCCACTGCCCGCCGCTTCGTGAGATCCGCCTGTCGCTTCATGGCACCGATCGTAAGGACGGATCGCCGGGGCTGTCACCGGCGTGTCGTATTCTGAGACGGGATCGTCCGCATTACGGGAATGTGTACGGCTCGGACGCCGTGGTGCGGGGCACGCGGGCGGATGAGGGGAGCCGTGCATCTACAGTCCGGACGGCCTGTCTCGCCCCTCGGACCACTGCCGTTCACGCGGACTCGGCACGGGTCCTGGCCGGTCCCGGCGGGTCCCGCCGCCCGCTACCCGCTACCCGCTACCCGGCGAGCTTGACGTCCTGCCCCTTCACCGCGATCGAGACGCCGTCCGCCTCCGCCTCGACCTTGTCCAGGTCGATCCCGGCGGGCAGCTCGTCGATCTTCTGCTCGAAGTCGGTGATCTCGCGCATCTTCTTGTCGGCTATCGGCACGGCCCCGAGCTTCGGCAGCGCATCGGCGTGCACCCGCACCGTGTTGCCGCCCTTGACGTCCGCCGTGCTGAGTACCTCGGCCGGGACCTTCTGGCCGAGCACGGTCGCCTCGACGGACACCTTGATCTTGCCGTCGCCGCCGTCGGAGAGGCCGACCACCTGGGCGGTCACCCCGGGAGCCAGCTCCACCGGCTTGACCTTCGCCGCCTTCAGGAGCTCCTCGTAGGTGATCCGCGCGGAGCCCGAGGCCTCGGCGGCGGTCGCCGAGCTGAAGTCGCTGGAGAACTCGACTCCGGTCATCCGGGCCTTCAGCTCCGCGATACGGACGGACTCGCCGTCCTGTGTGGCGTTCAGGCCGTCGATGCCGACCTCGACCTCGTCCAGTTCACCGCCGACGACCTGGGTGAGGAAGGGGAATCCGTTGATGGAGACGTCCGGCGTCTTGTCCAGGCCCTCGCTGCTGCGCAGTTGGTCCGCGGCCTTGTCCTCGGCGAAGCCGACCAGGAGCCGGTCGGCGAGCACGAACAGGCCGCCCAGGATCACGGCAATGATCAGGATTATTCGCAACGCGCGCATGCTCGGAAATTCCCCCCACCTCAGCGGTCGACGATCGCGAGCCTAAACGACGGTTCCCCCGCCACGGTGAGCGGCGGGGGAACCGTCGACCAGCTGTGACAGTCGGTTCACCCAGGTCAGCCGACCACGCGGCCCAGGAGGTACACGGCCGGAGCGGCCGCGGTGAGCGGCAGGGCGACGCCCGCGGTCATGTGTACGAAACGGGACGGATAGTCGTAGCTCGCCACCCGCAGTCCGATCAGTGCGCAGACACCGGCACCGACGCCGAGCAGCGCGCCCCCGGACCCGATGTCGGTGAGCAGCCCCACCACGAGCCCCGCGCCGGCGGCGGCGACGGCCCCCGCGAGCAGCGAGCCCGCCTCGGGCAGCGGCAGCGCCCTGGCCACCACGGCGGCGGCCACCGCGACACCGCCGACGGACACGGCGGCCGGCAGCGCGGCGAGATGGCCCGCCGCCATGATCGCGAGCGCCGCGGAGGCGACGGTCGCCATCAGACCGGCCATCCGGTCGTCGGCGTCGGCACGGCTGCGGAGCTGGAGTACGAGGGTGAGCAGGACCCAGACGCCGAGGGTGCCGAGGATCGCGGCAGGGCCGTGGTCGCGGCCTGCCGCGAGGAGTGCGGCGTCGGCGGCCAGTCCGCCCGCGAAGGCGAGGGCGATGCCCTGGCGCGCGGGCCACATGCCATTCAGCCGGAACCAGCCCGCCGCCGTGAGCGCCTGCAGCACGACCAGCGGGACGAGCAGCCCGTACGTGCCGATCGCGGCGCCACCGGCCAGGAGCGCGCCGAGGCCCGCGGTGAGCAGGGCGGGCTGCATGCCGGGCGCTATCACCGGCGACCGTCCTTCGGCGCGGGCGCGCTGGGCGTCGGTGATCCGCGCGTTGCCGGTGGTGGTGGCGGGGCCGTAGGCGGGAGCGGGCTCCGCGGGTGCGGGCTCCGCGGGTGCGGAGGGCTCGGGGGACGGCGCGTGGTGCGCACTCCCGGGGGCTCCGTACTGCTCGGGCGGGCCGTCGAAGCTCTGCTGCGGCAGGTACGCGGTCTCGGTGGTGCTGGGCACCGACTGCACCGAGTGCACCTGGGTGTCCCAGGTCTGCCCGTGCCAGGTCTGGGTGAACTGCTGCGGGTCCTCGGGGACGTGCGAGCCCTGCGGCCACTGGTGGGGGTGGGGCTGGGGCTGGGGCTGGGGTTGGGGTTGGGGTTGCTGCCCGTACGGGTCCTGCCCATACGGCTCGGGCGCGGGCTGCCCGTAGGAACCCGATCCGTAGGAACCCGACTCATAGGAACCCGATCCATAGGACCCGTGAGGATCCCCGTACGGATACGGCTGATTCGGATACGGCTGATTCGGGTCGTAGGGCTGCTGCTGGTACGGATCGCTCGAACGGTACGGATCGCTCGAGCGGTACGGATCGTCCGGGTCGTACGGCTGCTGGTGCGGATCGTTGCTCATCGCTGTGCGGTCACCCTCCTGCGAACGGCGGGAGCACCTCGACCGTGCCGCCCTCGGCCAGCCGTACGGTCTCATGCCCGCGGGTCCCCACGGGGTCACCGTCGACGAGGAAGGAGCAGCGCTCGAGGACGCGCACCAGCTCACCGGGGTGCCGCTCACGCGCCGCGTCCAGCGCCTCGGCGAGGCTCGCCGCCTCGTAGCGCTCCTCGGCCACGCCCGCGGCGGACTTGGCCGCCGCCCAGTAGCGGATCGTGCCCGCTGCCATCTGCGGCTCCCTTCCTCGACTCCGCTGCCTCAGGTTAGCCGGGACCGCACGTCACCCGGCCCGGCGTCCGCTCACCGCCCAGTCGGCGATCCGTGCAAGCAGGCCGTCGTCCGCCGCGTGCTCCGCGTGGCCCATGCCCTGCTCCAGCCACAGCTCCGTGTCCTCGCCACCGGCGGCGGCCAGCATCCGCGGGTGGTCGAGCGGGAAGTACGGATCGCGGTCGCCGTGCACGATCAGGAGCGGCGTCGGCGCGATCAGCGGCACCGCCTCCACCGGCGAGAGCGGCACCGGGTCCCAGTCCCGGTGGTGGATCCGGGTCCGCATCACATGCCGCCCCACCGCCCGTCCCACCGGCCGCGTGACCAGCCAGTGCAGCCGGCGCATCGGCGCCGTGCCCCGGTAGTACCAGCGGGCGGGGGCGCTCACCGCCACCACGGCATCCGCCCACGCCTCCGTGCGCCCCTGTTCGCCGGTGCGCCCCTCGTGCACCCCATCGGGTCCGGGCCGGTGCAGGGCGCCGTGCCGCAGCACCACCGAACCGCCCATCGAGAACCCGACGGTGACCACGCGCGCGTGGCCGAGGCTGCGCGCCCACGCCACCGCCGCGGCCAGATCGAGCACCTCACGGTCCCCCACGGTCGAGTGCCCCGAGGACCGTCCGTGCCCGCGGAAGGAGAAGGTGATCACGGCCGCACGCTGGGCGAACGCCTCAGCGGCCCGGCGCACATGAGGCCGCTCCAGGTCTCCGGTGAACCCGTGCGCGAGCACGACCACGGGCCCGTCCGTGCCCTGCGTCCCCGGCTCGTACGAGGCGTCGATCCGCACCCCGTCCGCCGTACACAGCGTGGTGCGGCGGGCACCTGTGGTGACCACCTGCGTGATCGGCTGCACAGAAGAACCCGGCTCGCGGCCTGCCGCACGGAAAGTCATGTGGGCTATTCTCCTCGGTGAAGGATCCGGGCGACGCAGCCCCCGGGTCCTTTTGTGCTTTCCGGCAGGGTTCGTATACGAGCGGTCGCGGCCCGTTCGTATACCGCGAGGTTCGTGTGCGAGCCCGGGTGGCAGGCGCAGAGGGTGTCCCCCGGACACCCGCGGACCCCCGGGGCGCGGGGATCCGCACCGTACGAAGCAGTGCCGCAGACTCCCGCGATCCGCCGCACGGACGCGGGAGGTGCCCCACGCAGGGACCGAGGAGGAACCGACGTCATGGGCGAGCGAAACACGAAGAAGCACAGGCCGACCCGGGCAGGTGGGCGGCGATGAGTTCTCTGCTGCTCCTCACCAACGCCCTCCAGCCGTCGACGGAGGTGCTGCCCGCGCTCGGCCTTCTGCTCCACAACGTCCGGGTGGCACCGGCCGAGGGCCCCGCCCTCGTCGACACCCCCGGCGCAGACGTCATCCTCATCGACGGCCGCCGCGACCTGCCGCAGGTCCGCAGCCTCTGTCAGCTGCTCCGCTCCACCGGGCCCGGCTGCCCGCTGGTCCTGGTGGTCACGGAGGGCGGCCTGGCCGCCGTCACCGCCGACTGGGGCATCGACGACGTCCTGCTCGACACCGCGGGTCCCGCCGAGGTCGAGGCCCGTCTCCGGCTCGCGATGGGCCGCAAGGAGATCACCGGCGACGACTCCCCCATGGAGATCCGCAACGGCGATCTGTCGGTGGACGAGGCGACCTACAGCGCGAAGCTCAAGGGCCGGGTCCTGGACCTGACCTTCAAGGAGTTCGAGCTCCTGAAGTACCTGGCGCAGCACCCCGGCCGGGTCTTCACGCGCGCGCAGCTCCTGCAGGAGGTCTGGGGGTACGACTACTTCGGCGGTACGCGCACGGTCGATGTGCACGTACGACGGCTGCGCGCCAAGCTCGGGCCCGAGCACGAGGCGCTGATCGGCACGGTGCGCAACGTCGGCTACCGCTTCGTGATGCCCGAGAAGTCCGAGCGGCCCTCGGAGGCGAAGGCCAAGGCGGAGCGCTCGGAGGCGGAGCGCGAGCGGGCCCGCGCGACGGAGGGCGCCGAGGGCACGGCGGGCGCGGACACGCGATCGGGAGCCACGCGCGCGTAGCCGTGGTGCCGGGCGGTCCGGTACCGGCGGTACTGCACCGGCCGGTACCGGTTCGTCCCGCCGTGGTGGTCGCGGCGGGACGGCCGCGTCGCCCGGCGCCGCACATAACACTTCGGCCACCCGGGCCGAAGAACGTCTCGTAGGGCCTGCTCAGGGGGCGCTCTGCACGCGTAGACTTCGCGCGTGGCCAAGGTGACGCGGGACGATGTGGCGCGGCTGGCGGGTACTTCGACCGCGGTCGTCAGCTACGTCATCAACAACGGACCCCGGCCGGTCGCCCCGGCCACGCGCGAGCGGGTACTCGCCGCGATCAAGGAGCTCGGGTACCGGCCCGACCGGGTCGCGCAGGCGATGGCCTCGCGGCGTACCGATCTGATCGGCATGATCGTGCCGGACGCCCGGCAGCCGTTCTTCGCGGAGATGGCGCACGCGGTCGAACAGGCTGCGGCCGAGCGCGGCAAGATGGTCCTGGTCGGGAACTCGGACTATCTGGACGAGCGCGAGGTGCACTATCTGCGGGCCTTCCTCGGGATGCGGGTCTCCGGCCTGATCCTGGTCAGCCAGGGGCCGAGCGAGCACGCTGCCGCGGAGATAGACGCGTGGGACGCCCGCGTCGTACTGCTGCACCGGCGGCCCGACGCCATCGAGGACGTCGCGGTCGTCACGGACGACATCGGCGGCTCCCAGCTCGCCACCCGGCATCTCCTCGAGCACGGTCACGAGTACGTGGCCTGCCTGGGCGGCGTCGAGTCCACGCCGACCTCCGGTGACCCCGTGCACGACCATGTCGAGGGCTGGCGGCGCGCGATGAGCGAGTCGGGGCGGCCGACGGAGGGGCGGGTCTTCTCCGCGCCGTACAACCGCTACGACGCGTACCAGGTCGCCCTGGGGCTGCTGTCCGGGCCCGACCGGCCGCCGGCGATCGTCTGCGCGACGGACGACCAGGCGATCGGGGTGCTGCGGGCCGCGCGGGAGCTGCGGATCGATGTGCCGGGCGAGCTGGCCGTCGCGGGCTTCGACGATGTGAAGGAGGCGGCGCTCACGGATCCGCCGCTGACGACGGTGTCGTCGGATCGGCCGGCGATGGCTCGGGCGGCGGTCGACCTCGTCCTTGACGACGGGCTGCGGGTCGTCGGGTCCCGACGAGAGCGGTTGCGGCTGTTTCCGTCCCGGCTGGTTCTGCGTCAATCCTGCGGATGCGCTTAGCGTTCCGTCTCCAGCCCCGGCGCTGGGGCGCCTTGTCCTCAATCGCCGGACGGGCTTGATTTTCGCCCTGGCGGGCTCGTCCTCAAACGCCGGACCGGCTGAAGGATGTCCTCAAACGCCGGACGGGCTGAGAGATGACGGGCTGAGAGATGACGGGCTGAAGGGCGCCCGGGGCAAAGATTGCGACGGTTTTCAGGGGCCGCTCAGGCCCCTCTCATCCAGCGTGGCAACGCTGTACGTATGACCGACACCTTCCGCCAGTACGGCGACCCGCAGCCCCAGCCGATGGCCTACCCGCCCCCGCCGAGCGAACCCCCGGCCGCCCCGCGCCGGCGGGCCAAGCGGCCCGTCGCGCTGCTCGCCACCGTCGCCCTGGTCGCGGCAGCGGTCGGTGGCGGTACGGCGTACGCGGCACAGGAGTTGTTCGGCGGCCAGGAGACCGGCGCGTCGGCCGGCGTGAGCGGGACGAACGCCTCCGCGGCCGGCACCGGCACCGTGCGCGGCGTGGCCAATGCCGTCAGCCCGAGCATCGTGGAGATCAGCGCCACCTCGTCCGCCGGCCAGTCCACCGGATCCGGCGTCATCATCAGCAAGGACGGCGAGATCATCACCAACAACCACGTGGTGTCCGGCGCCTCCACGGTCAAGGTGACCACCGACGACGGCAAGAGCCACACCGCCGAGGTGCTCGGCACCGACGCCTCCAAGGACCTGGCCCTGATCAAGCTGAAGAACGCCTCGGGCCTGCAGGCCGCCTCGCTCGGCGACTCGAGCAAGGTCGGTGTCGGCGACGAGGTCGTCGCGATCGGCTCGCCCGAGGGCCTGACCGGCACCGTCACCAGCGGCATCGTCTCCGCACTCGACCGCGACGTGACGGTCTCCACGGACGGCGACCAGGATCAGCAGCAGGGTCAGGGGCAGGACGGCGGGCAGGGCGGGCAGGGCCGCGGTGACTGGCCGTTCGAGTTCGACGGGCGGCAGTTCAACGGCGACACCGGCTCGTCGAAGACCACGTACAAGGCCATCCAGACGGACGCCTCGCTCAACCCGGGCAACTCCGGCGGCGCCCTGATCAATATGAACGGCGAGATCATCGGCATCAACTCCGCGATGTACTCCCCCAGTTCGGCCACCGGCTCCACCGCGGGCAGCGTCGGCCTCGGCTTCGCCATCCCGGTCGACACGGTCAAGTCCGTCCTCGACGACCTCCGTGGCTGACCGTTCGAACACCTCTGGAACAATGTGCCCCGACAGCGGAAAAGAGTTCAACTGCGGGCCGGAGGAGCGGAGTTCATGCAGGGAGGCAATGTCGCCGTAGTGGGCGGCAGCATCGCGGGATGCGCAGTGGCCCTCGCGGCCTTACGCGGAGGCGCCGACAAGGTGAGCGTCCTGGAGCGGACCACGGGTGAACTGCGGTCGCGCGGCGTGGGGATCGCCATGCAGAGCGACCGCTACACGGAGCTGGAGGCCGCCGGGTACGTCCACGCGGACATGCCGTGGACGCGGATGAGCCGGCGCGACTGGGTGGTGGCCGACGGCGAGTCCGAGCGCGGCCGGACCATCGCGGAACAGCGGCCCTTCGACTTCCGCGGCTACGGCTGGGGCTCGCTCTGGAGCGAACTGCGGCGCCGGGTACCGGAAGAGGTCGACTACCGCTCGGGCGCGGTCGTCACCTCGGTGGAGCCGGCCGACGACGGCGTCGTACTCGGCCTGGCGGACGGCCGGCGCGAACGATTCGACGCCGTGATCGGCGCGGACGGCTACCGCTCCCTGGTGCGGGACACGATGTTCCCCGACCTCAGCCCCACGTACGCGGGTTATCTCGGCTGGCGCGGCACCTCGCCCGGCGCGCTGATGGAGGCGGCCGCACCGGCGGAGTTCAGCGAGGCCGGCACGGTGGTGGGGTTCCCCGGCGGCCACTGCATGATCTACACGATCCCCGACGGCTCGGGCGGGCACCGGACGAACTGGGTGCTCTACACCGTGCCGCCCGACGACGCCCCGGACGGCCCCCGGAGCGGTCCGCCCGCCGAGCTCACGCCCGAACTCACCGAGTCGCTGCGGTCGTTGGTGGCCAAGCACTTTCCGCCGTACTGGGCGGAGGCCGTCCTGAGCACGCCGCCGGACGAGACGCTGATGCAACCCATCTACGACCTCGAGGTGCCGCACTACGCCACGGGCCGGCTGCTGCTCGCCGGTGACGCGGCGACGGTGGTACGTCCGCATGTCGGCGGGGGCGCGGTGAAGGCCCTGCAGGACGCGCTGGTGTTGGAGGGTGCGTGGCGGGCGGCAGACAGCTGGGAGGAGATCGCGGACGCGTACGAGCGGGACCGGACGGCGGTCGGCTCGGCGATGGTCGGCCTCGGGCGGCGCTTCGGGCGGGCGCAGGTCGAGCGGACGCCGGACTGGGCTGCGATGGGCCAGCCCGAGTTCGAGTCCTGGTGGCGCGAGCAGACTCAGAGTCCTGAGGGGGACAGCGGGTTTGGTGGGCACGCGTTGCGGCGTTCCGCCGGTTGATCGGGGTTTTCAGCCTCGGCGCTGGGGCGCCTTGCTTTCGAAGATGTCCTCAATCTCCCCCGGACTTCGTCCGGGGGACCCCCAGACGGGCTCTATGTGCCCGTCCGGCTGAGGGACAGGGCCTCGTGGAGGGGTGCGGGGTCCTCGCGGGCCGAAGAGCCGCTGAGCCGGGTCGTGATGCGGCCCGAGGTGAGGACGGAGATCTCGTCCGCACAGCTCGCGGCCAGCGAAGGGCTCGGGGAGACCAGAAGCACGGCGATCCCGTCGCCGGCGAGCGCGCCGATCAATTCGTGGATCTGACGTACCAGTACGGGTGCAAGGCCCTCCGTCGGCTCGTCGAGCAGCAGCACCCGCGGCGTGCTGAGCAGCGCACGCGCCAGCGCCAGCATCTGCTGTTCGCCCCCGGACAGATCCGCACCGCGGTGGCCGCGCCGCTCCGCGAGCCGGGGCAGCAGCTCCAGGACCCGTGCCGGGGTCCACGACGGCACACTGCCCGCCCCGCCGGACGGCGCCCGGTACGAGAGCCGCAGATGTTCCTCCACGGTGAGCCCCGCGAACACCCGCCGCCCCTGCGGCACAAGACCGACCCCCGCCCGCGCGATCCGGTGCGCGGCCCGCCCCGCGACCTCGGTGCCGTCGAGGCGTACGGAGCCGGCCGTGGGCCGCAGCAGTCCGGCGACGGAGTGCACCAGGGTGCTCTTGCCGGCGCCGTTGTGGCCGACGACCGCGTGCACGGTGCCGGGCGGCACGGTGAGGTCGACGCCGTGCAGGACGGTGCCGCCGTGGTATCCGGCGGTCAGGCCTTCGAGTTCGAGCATCAGTCGGACACCCCCAGGTAGGCCTCGCGTACGGCGGGGTGGTCGAGGGCAGTGCGTACCGGCCCTGTGACCAGGGTCCGGCCCTCCACCAGGACGGTCACCTCGTCGGCGACCCGCGCGACGACCTCGGTGTGGTGCTCGACCAGGAGCAGTGCGACCGTGGCGTCGACGCCGTCGAGCACGTCGAGGAGCCGCACGATGTCCCGGTCGGTCAGACCCGCGGCGGGTTCGTCGAGCAGCAGGACGCGGGGGCGTGCGGCGAGCGCGGCGGCGATGTCGAGGAGCCTGCGCCGGCCGTGGGACAGCCGGGCGGCCGGCTCATGGGCGACGTCCGCGAGGCCGACCTCGGCCAGTTGCTCGTGTGCGACGGCGGTACGGTGGCGGGCTCGGCCTCCTCCCAGCAGGGGGAGCCGCTCCTGGTGGCGCCAGCCCGCAAGGACGAGGTTGTCCAGGACGGTCAACTCGGGGATCACAGAAGGCTGTTGGAAGCTGCGGGCGATTCCGCGGCGGGCGCGGCGGGCGGGCGCGGTGCGGGTGAGGTCGCGGCCGTCGAGGACGACGCTGCCGCCGTCGGGGCGTTCGGTGCCGGCGATCAGGTTGAGCAGGGTGGTCTTGCCGGCGCCGTTGGGGCCGATGACGGCGTGCCGTGCGCCGGCGCCGAGGGTGAGGCCGACGTCGTCGAGCGCGGTGAGGCTGCCGTAGCGGCGGGTGAGGCCGGTGAGCGCGAGCACGGGGTCCGCGGGCGCGCGGTCCGCGGGCGCGGACGGAGTGGGGGTCATGAAGTGGCCTCGATCGTCCGGTCCTTCGCGTCGTCCTGCTCCTCGGTCGCGGCGCCGCCCGTCTTCTCTGTCGCGCCTGCGCCCGCCGTGCGCTGCGCCGGAGGCCGGCCGTACGGAGTGTCGCCCGACGGACCGTCCGCGGCGCCCGGCGCACGCGGCAGCCGCAGTCCCGCGAGGCCGCGCGGCAGGAGATACACGGCGAGTACGAACAGGATGCCGAGCAGCAACTGGCCGTGACCGGGCCAGATGCCGGCCAGCCAGTCCCGGGTGACGACGATGAGGCCGACGCCGAACAGCGTGCCCACCACCGAGGTGGCCCCGCCGATGACCACCGCGAGCAGCGCGAGCGCGGCGATCTCGAAGCCCGCGTCGGCCGGCGAGACGTACTCCTGCACGGTGACGAGCAGCGCGCCGCCGATGCCCGCGAGGGCGCCCGCACCGACGTACGCGACCATCAGATACCGGGCCACCGGGTGGCCGGAGGCGCGCATCCGCTCCTCCGCGCCCCGGGTGCCGGTGAGCAGTCTCCCGGCGGACGAGCGCAGGAACAGCCAGGTCGCGGCGACGGCGAGGGCGGCGACGGTCAACACGTAGACGTAGGCGCTGCGTTCGTCGGCCAGCGGCTCGCTGCCCCAGAAGGGCTCGGTCGACGGGAAGCCGTAGAGGCCGTCGGTGCCGCCGGTGAGGGATTTGGCCTGGCCGATGACGGTGCTGGTGAGTTCACCGACGGCGAGCGTGATCATCAGCACCGTGGTGCCCCGGGCCCGGATCACCGCGGGCCCGGTGACCAGCGCGAAGACGGCCGCCGCGAGTGCCGCGAGCAGCACCTGGAGCGGCCCGACGGTGATGCCCTCGTCGGCGAGCAGCGCCGTGGTGTAGGCACCGACGGCGAACGGCGCGGTCTGGCCGAGGGTCGGCAGCCCGGCATAGCCGGTCAGCACGGTGACGCTCACCGCGACCAGGCCGAGCGCGAGCCCGTACCCGACGAGCGAGACGCTGTACGCGTCGAGCAGCGACGGCACGGCGGCGAGCAGCCCGACCAGCACCGCGTACGGCAGGATCCGCCGCACCGCACGGACCTGCGCCCCGCGCCGCCCCGCGACCGGCCGCAGCACCGCACCGGCCCGTGCGACGCCCGCACCGATCCGGTCGCGCACCCGGCGCAGCGACACCGACCGGTCACCGCCCCCGAGTTCCGGTCCGGCGCCGCCCTCCGCGGCCATCGCCCCGCCCCGGCGCAGTACGAGCACCGCGGCCATCGACGCGAAGAGCAGATAGGGCGCCAAGTCCGGTGCCACCGACACCCCGAGGGTCTGCACCTGTCCGACGCCGATCGCCGCGAGCAGCACGCCCCACAGCGAACGGAGCCCGCCGAGCACCACGATGACCAGGGACAGCATCAGGACGGTGTCGGGGGCGTCGGGTCCCGGCCCGATGATCGGCGCACCGAGCACACCGGCCGCTCCCGCGAGCGCACCGGCCGCGGCGAGCACGCCGGTGTGCACGGCCCGCGGGTTGATGCCGGTCGCCGCGAGCATCTGCGGGTCGTCGGCGGAGGCGCGGACCGCGGCGCCCGCCCGGGTGCGGGTCAGCACCCAGGTGCCGGCGAGCGCGAGGGCCACGGCCATGCCGATGAAGGTGAGGCGGTACGCGGGATAGCGGTGTCCGAGCACCGAGACCGAGGCGTCGAGCGCACCGGGCACGTGCACCGGCAGTTCGTCGGCCCCGAAGATCTCCACCAGGAGGTCGCCCACCACCAGCGCGAGCCCGAAGGTCAGCAGCGCCTGTGCGAGATGCCCGCGTCCGGCCAGCGGTGCGGTGGCCGCGGCGAGCAGTACGCCCGCGGCGCAGGCCGCGGCGGTGCCCACGACCAGGCCGAGCAGCAGCCCGCCCCAGGTGCCGTCGCTCAACTCGGCGCCCAGATAGGCCCCGATGGCGTAGAGCGCACCGTGCGACAGATTGAGCACCCCGGCCGTGCCGAAGGCGAGGCTGAGGCCCGCGGCGACGACGAAGAGCAGCAGCCCGTAGGCCACGCCGTCGATCGCGGGCACCAGATGGGCGTCGAGGACCGGCAAGGGTGTCAGCCTCCGAGCGTGGCCAGGTCCTGGACCATGACGTTGGTGAGCTTCTTGCCGTCGGGCCGGACCTGGCGCAGGTACCACTTCTGCACCGGCGCGTGGTCCTTGGTGAACTCCCAGGTGCCGCGCGGGCTTTCGATCTGGCCGAGGCCGTCGATGGCCTTGTTGATGTTGTCCGGGGTGATGTCCTTGCCGTCCTTGTCGAGGCTCGTGATCGCCTTGTCGAGGACGGCGGCGGCGTCGTAGCCGGACATCGAGTACGTGGTGGGCTGGCTGTCGTGCTTGGCCGTCCAGTCGGCGGTGAACTTCCGGTTGGCCTCGTTGTCCAGGTCGGCCGCGTAGTTCATCACCGAGTAGATGTCCTTGGCCGCCTTGCCCTGGGCGTCGAGGACGCTGCCCTCGGTGAGGAACGCGGAGTACAGCGGCAGGTGCGAGACGTCGGACTGGGCGTACTGCTTGGCGAAGTCGATCGCCGCCTTGCCGGCGTAGAAGCAGTAGACCGCCTTGGCGTCGGTCTTGGCGATCTTCGAGAAGTACGGCAGGAAGTTGGTGGTCTTGGGGAACGGCGTCCAGGTGGTCTTGCCGTCCGGGTTGGCGAGCTTGCCGCCCTCCTTCTTGAACGTCTCGGTGAAGCCGCGGAGTTCGTCGTATCCGCCCTGGTAGTCCGGACCGATCGCGTAGACCGGGCCGTCGACCTGCTTCTTGACGTACGGGGCGATGGCGGCGCCCGGCTCGTCGGAGAGGAACGAGGTGTGCCAGAGGCCGTCGAGGTCCTTGACCTCGGGGCGGCCGCCGGTGGAGACCAGCGGGACCTTGGCCTTCTTCACCAGCGGCAGGACGGCGTTGTACGAGCCGTTGGCGACGATGCCGGTGAGCACGTCGACCTTGTCCTTCTTGAGCAGCTTGGTGGCGGCCGGTACGGCGGTGGGCGGGCCGTCGCCCTCGTCGCCGACGGTCAGCTTGACCTTCTTGCCGCCGAGCTTGTTGCCGTGCGTGTCCAGGTAGAGCTCGAAGCCCTTGCGCATGTCGGTGCCGACGGGCTTGTAGGTGCCCGACAGGGAGGCGAGGAAGCCGATGCTGACGGTGTCGTCGCCACCGCTTCCCGCGCCCCCTCCGCCGCCGCAGGCACTGACCCCGACCAGGGCGAGCGTCAGTGCGGTGGCGCCGACGGCCCGGTGTCTTCCGGGCAGGGCGGCCGGCCGTATGCGTGCGGTACTGACTGTCACGAAGTGCTCCAACTCGAGGGCTAGAAGGGGGACTTGTCCGGGATGACGGGGGCCGGGCGCGGGGGCTGCGCCGGGCGCGAGGACCGCGGCGCGGTCACGAGGTCGGCGTCGCTGTCACGAGGTCGGCGTCGCGTCGCGGGCCTCGGGGGTGAGCGCGTCGCCGACCTGGTTGATCAGCTCGGACATCATGTAGCTGACCTCGCCGATGTCCGCGTCCCTGGTGGTGGCGACGAGCAGCGAGGCGCCGCTGGAGACCGCCATGGAGAACAGATAGCCGCCCTCCATCGCGGTCAGGCTGTGCTCGACGGGGTCGCTGCCGAGCTGCTGGGCCGCGCCGGAGAGCAGATTGACCACGCCCGACGCGATGGCCGCGAGCCGGTCGGCGTCGTCGCGCTCCAGACCGGCGTAGGCGAGCGCGAGCCCGTCCACGGAGATGGCGATCACCTGGGTGACTTCCGGGGTGCGGCGAGCGAAGTCGCTCAGCAGCCAGCTCAGTGAACTGGCCGTCGGTGGGGTGGTCATGACGTGCTCCGTTGTGTCGTGTCGTCGGCCGGTGCGATCCTTGGGGTGCGCCCCTTGGCGGCCGTGGCGTCGGGGCCGCGGTTGTCGGCGCTCCTGCTGATCCCCTGGGCGTAGGCGGCCAGTACGTCGGACACCTGGCGCGAGTCGCGGCGGGTGGGCGCCTTCTTCGCGGGGGCTGCGGGGCGTCGGGGCTCGGGCCGGCCCGGGGTGGTTCCTTCGGCCGGGTTGCGGCGCTTGCGTACCGGAAGCCCAGCGGCGCTGACCCCTGCGACCTGCGGCTTCGCCGGGATGCGCCGGTCGGGGGCGGGTGGGGGTGCGGTCGTCACCAGGGTGCGGTCCGCCTCGTCGTGGTCCCGGGAGTGCTCGGCCGGGGCCCGGTCGTCCGGGGCGGGCTCGTCGTCGGGCCGTGCGCGCCCGGGCGCAGGCCTGCCCGGCGCGTAGCTGCTCAGCGGCTGCAGTGCGGCGCCGAGGCGCGCACCC
>NZ_QUAK01000092.1 GCF_003429565.1 Streptomyces triticagri | reverse complement strand
CGACGCGCCGGCCGTGCATGCGACCGGTCCGGCCGCCGAGGCGGCCCTCGACCCCGGCCGGCTGGCCAGGGCCGGCGCCGGGGACTGGAAGCAGGCCGCGCGCCGGGACTTCTCGGTGTGGCCCGCGCGCGGTGAACTCACCGAGGACCAGGACCTGTTGGGCCGGGCCCTGACCGCCTGGGTACGGCCGGACGGCTCGGTGCGGACGTCCCACACGCCCGGCACGGCGACGGGCCCGCCGCCCGGGCCGGCCCGACTGCTCTACGCGGGAAGGCTGGGCGACAGCCGAGTCGTGGTCCTGCACGACGGCCTGCGGATCGCCCGGTACGCGGAGCCGCGGGCCGGTGGGGGTCCGGTCGCCCTCGACTTCGCGCGCGTGGACCACGCCGAGGAGGATTCGGCGAGCGCGGTGATCGTCGGCAGGGGCCGCAGCAACGTCCGCTATCTGACGGCCCCTTGGGTCCGCTCGGCCGCGGTGCGGGACCTGTTGAAGCCCTCCGGCGGCGCCCGCCCGCTCGCGGTGTCGGACCAGGGCGTGACGGGCCCGCTCGCCAGCCCCGTACAGCAGCGGGACTGCACCTCCTGGACCGCCCTGGAGGTGCGCGAACGGGGCGCCACCCGGCTGCTCACCGACCTCGGCGAGCTGTCCCCGGCCCGACTGACCTCGGGACGCCCCGAGGCGCCGGGAGAGGTCTCGGGTGCGGCGGAGCGGCAGCAGTGGTCGCGGACGGCGTGCCTGCTCGCCACGGTCCGCTCGCACGGCGTGCGTTCGGTCAACTCCTGGGCGTACGCCACCCAGCGGCTGCCCGAGGCGAACGGCTCGGCGACCTGGGTGTGCACCCGGGCGGAGACCTGGCGGGGCACCGGATCGCGCACGCTCGCCCAGTTCCAGGCGCCCGGCGAGGGCCCGGCGGCGATCGCCGCGAGGGCCCAGGACTCGCCGGCCTGCGGCCCCCGGCAGCCGCGGGTGCTGGCAGGAGTGCTGTGGAAGTCGCGAGCGGGCGGCTGGTACGTGCTGGCCGGCGGGAGCCGCCAGCTGGCGACCGTGACGGCGGCCGGGGACGCCGAGGGTTCGGCCCGCGGCGGGCTGCTCGCGGTGCGCACCGAGAAGGGCGCGACGGCGTCGCTGCGCGGCACGCTCTCGGACGGTTCGGCCATCTCGGCACTCAGGTGAGGCAGTTGGGGGCCGGTCCGCTGAGGCAGTTGGGGGCCGGTCCGCGACATTCCGCGACATTCCCTGAGGTGCGGTCCCGCAGGAATTCCGCTGCACAGGGGGTGCGCCGAGCGCTTACCCCTCAGTACATTGACAGCATGTCTAATACGCAGGCCCGGCTGCCGCAGCCCGTCGCGTCCGAGCAGACAGCCCTGAAGCCCCGGCAGGTCTCCTTCGCCTGGGACGAGACGCCGCTGCACTGGATTCCCGGCGATCCGTTCAGCACCCACACGATCAATGTGCTGCATCTGCTGCTGCCGGCCGGCGAGCGCTGGTTCGTGCACGTCTACAAGCAGATCCTGCCGTACATCAAGGACGACGATCTGCGCGCCGACGTCATCGGGTTCATCGGCCAGGAGGCCATGCACGCGCAGGCGCACGACGAGGTGCTGCCGCATCTGCGGGAGCAGGGCCTCGACCCCACCCCGTACACCGCACAGGTCGACTGGCTCTTCGAGAAGCTGCTCGGCGACCGCACCCTGCCGCCGGGCCGGGCCCGCAAGTGGTGGCTCATGGAGCGCGTCGCGACCATCGCCGCCATCGAGCACTACACGGCGTTCCTGGGCAACTGGGTGCTCAATGCGGACGAGTTGGACCGCAGGCAGGCCGATCCGACGATGCTCGACCTGCTGCGCTGGCACGGCGCGGAGGAGGTCGAGCACCGCTCGGTGGCCTTCGAGCTCTTCATGCACGTGGACGGCTCGTACGCACGGCGGATGCGCACCTGGGCCACCGCCTTCGGCGCCCTGGTCTTCCTCTGGCAGCGCGGCACCCGCTTCTTCATGGCGAACGACCCGACGCTGACCGACCGCCGGGTGTCGATGCGCACCTTCATGGAGCGCGGCCGCGAGGGCGTACTACCCACCACAGGGTCCATGGCGCGCTCCATCCCGCGCTATCTGTCGCGCTCGTACCACCCCTCCCAGGAGGGGTCCACCCGGCAGGCCGCCGCGTACCTCGCGAGCTCGCCCGCGGCCACCGCCGCCGAGGCCCGCGAGAAGGGGGTCGGCTGATGCCGGGACTGCGTACGGCGGCCGCCGTCGCCGGGGCCGCGCTGCTCGCCCGCCGTGCCCTGCGGCGGCGGATCGCCCGCTCGCCGCTGTGGCCGCTGCCCGCGCTCGAGGTACCGGTCTCGGGCCGGCCACGCGCGCGTGCCATGCGCCTCGCGGTCGCCTCCCGCGAGACGATCGCCGACGGGGTCGTCCAACTGCGCCTGGAATCCCGCTCACCGGGCGCGCAGCTGCCCGCCTGGGAGCCCGGCGCCCATCTGGACGTGCTGCTCCCCTCGGGCCGGATGCGGCAGTACTCGCTGTGCGGGGAGCCCGGCCCGGCGGGCGCCTTCGGGGTGTCCTCGTACACGGTGGCCGCGCGCCTGGTGGCGGACGGCAGGGGCGGCTCGCGCGAACTGCACGAGGAGCTGCACGAGGGCGCCGAGGTCGAGGTGCGCGGCCCGCGCAACCGCTTCCCACTGGTGCCCTCGCACGCCTATGTGTTCGTTGCCGGCGGCATCGGGATCACCCCGCTGTGGCCGATGCTCCGCGCGGCCGAGGCGTCGGGCGCGCATTGGCGGCTCCTGTACGGGGGCTCCACGCGCGCGTCGATGCCGTTCCTCACCGAGATCGAGAAGCTGGACGCGGGCCGGGGACGGGTCACCGTCGTCCCCCAGGACGAGGCGGGACTGCCGGACCTGAGCGGCCTGTTCGACGCCGTGCCGCCGGCCACGGCGGTGTACTGCTGCGGTCCGGAGGGCCTGATGGACGCGGTGGCCGCGGTGCTCCCGGCCGGCAGCCCGCTGCATCTGGAGCGCTTCACACCCGCGGCCGCCACCGAGGGGAACGAGCCGATCGAGGTCGAACTGCGGCGCAGCGGGCGCACCGTGCAGGTGCCGGCCGACTCCACGGTCCTCGCCGCGGTGCGCGCCGAGCTGCCGGATCTGCCGTACTCCTGCGAGCAGGGCTTCTGCGGGACATGCCAACAGCGCGTCGTCGAGGGTGAGATCGACCACCGCGACGAACTGCTCGACGACGCGGAGCGGACGGACTCCATGCTCCTGTGCGTCTCCCGCGCGCGCGGCGGGCGCCTGGTCCTCGACCTGTGAGCGACCTGTGCTGCGGACCACCCCCGGGTGGCCGCTAGGGTGTTCGTATGACGACCGGGGTGCGCCGCAGGATGGGTGTCGAGGAGCGGCGGCAGCAGCTGATCGCCGTGGCGCTCGAGCTGTTCAGCCACCGCTCCCCCGACGAGGTGTCCATCGACGAGATAGCCGCGGCCGCGGGCATCTCGCGGCCGCTCGTCTACCACTACTTCCCCGGCAAACTCAGCCTGTACGAAGCCGCCCTGCGCAAGGCGGCGGACGATCTGGCGGGCCGGTTCGTGGAGCCGCACGAGGGGCCGCTCGGCGCCCGGCTGCTGCGGGTGATGGGACGGTTCTTCGACTTCGTGGACGAGCACGGACCGGGGTTCTCGGCGCTGATGCGCGGCGGCCCGGCGGTGCTGCCCAGCGGCGGCGGTACGACACTCACCGGCACGCCGGCGACGAACGCCCTGATCGGTTCGGTCCGCCAGGCCGCGTACGAGGAGATCATCTCCCATCTGGAGCAGCCCGAGCCGCCGGCCCGGCTCGAACTGGTCGTCCGCTCCTGGGTGTCGCTCGCCGAGTCCACGGCCCTGATCTGGCTGGACGGCCGCCGGGTGCCGCGCGCCGAGCTCGAGCTCCAGCTGGTGCACGACTTCGCGGCGCTCGCCGCGGTCAGCGCGGCCTACGACGAGGAGATGGCCGGCATACTGCGGCGCGTGCTCGGCGACGAGCCGGCCGACGGGCCGTTCGGCGACCTGCTGGTCCGGCTCGCCGCCCTCGCCCCGGCCGGCTGACGACGGGCCGCCCGGAGACTGTCACCCCCCGGACGGCCCCCGGATCACCGGCCGTCCGCGGCGAACACCGCCACCGTCCGGGCCGGCACACCGAACGTCCCCGTATCCGCGTCGTACGAGGCGTCCTTGACCACCGGATCGGCGCCGGAGCGCTGCACGGGGTGCAGCCCGTAGCGGGACCCGGCGAGGCCGGTCACGCGCTGCTCCTGCCGCTCCGGCGTCGCGTTGAAGACCACCACCAGACCGTCGACGCGCATGGTGACCACGCCGGGCGTCTCGTCCTTGCCGGACAGCGGGAAGGACAGCTTCCGCTGCACCTCGCCGGCCGTCCGCAGGTCGAAGGCCCGCTCCCCGGTGCGGATCCTCAGCAGATCCCGGTACGCGGCCGAAGCGCCCTCGATCTCCGCGCAGCCCGGCACCTGGATGCCGGTCAACAGGGGCGCCGCGTACGGCCACTTGTCCTCGTTGTCGGCGGCCGGCGGCAGTCCGCGGCCGAAGCCGTTGCCGTCCCGGCAGTCCCAGTGCAGGGCGTTGAACCAGTCACCGCTGTCGAAGGAGTTGCGGTCCAGGGACTTGGAGCGCAGCAGGTCGCTGCCGGCCTGGGAGAGCGCCGGCCCCTGGGACAGCGCGGCGGTGCCCATCGCCAGGACCTGCATACGGGCACGGTCGGCCGTGGAGGTGCCGGCCGGGAGCTTGAAGGCGAGGGCGTCGTGGAGGGTCTCGTTGTCGTGGGCGTCCGCGTAGGAGAGGGCGTCGTCGGGGGCGGCCGCGTAGCCGGCGGGTGCGCCGTTGTAGTCGACGTCGGCCCCGGTGACGGTGCGGCCGCTCGTGTCGGTGAAGGTGTAGTCGGCCAGGCTGCCGGTGAGGCCGACCTTGAGCAGGTCCTGGTAGTGCAGGAGCCGGGCCTTCTGTTCCTTCTCGGTGCCGTTGTTCTTCGAGGAGTTGGGGTCGGTGTAGAGGCCGGTGGCGAAGCCCTGGACGCCCGGGTCCTCGTCGAAGGGGCCGCCACCGCGGACCGCGTCGCGGGCCCGGTCGGAGAAGGTGGCGATGCCGGTGCCGGCCATGTTCTTCTGGGTGGCCTGCTCGAAGCGGGCGTCGTTCTCGACCTCCCCGAAGTTCCAGCCCTCTCCGTACAGCACGATCTTCTTGCCGTCGACGCCGTCGCGGGCCGGGGTGAGGGCGTCGAGGGCCTTGCGTACGGCGAGGATGTTGGCCTTGGGGTGGTGCCCCATGAGGTCGAAGCGGAAGCCGTCGATCTTGTACTGCCTGGCCCAGGTGACGATCGAGTCGACGACCAGGCGGCCCATCATGGCGTGCTCGGGCGCGGTGCCCGCGCAGCAGGTGGAGTCGGCGACGCTGCCGTCGTCGAGGAGCCGCTGGTAGTAGCCGGGCACGATGCGGTCGAGGACGGAGGTCCTGTCCTGCCCGCTCGCCGCGGTGTGGTTGTAGACGACGTCCATGACGACGCGCAGTCCGTCGGAGTTGAGGGACTTGACCATCTCGCGGAATTCGAGGGTGCGGCGGGTGCCGTCGGGGTCGGTCGCGTACGAGCCCTCCGGGACCGTGTAGTGGTACGGGTCGTAGCCCCAGTTGTACGCGTCGTCGGCGGCGGTCTCACCGACGCACTCCTGCTGGCGCGGGGAGTCGGCGGGCAGCGACGCCAGGTCGCAGTCGGGGGTGGCCTGCTCGCGCTCGGGGACGGTCGCGATGTCGAAGGCCGGCAGCAGATGGACGTACGAGGTGCCGGCCTCGGCGAGTTCGCGGAGGTGGCGGGTGCCGCGGCTGTCGCGGTCGGCGAAGGCGAGGTAGGTGCCGGGGTTGCTCGCGGTGCGGTCGGACGCGGAGAAGTCGCGGATGTGCAACTCCTGTATCTGCGCGGTGCGCAGCGGCACGGCCTCCGGCTTGCGCAGCCGGTCCCAGCCGGCGGGGGCGAGCGCGCGGTCGTCGAGGTCGGCGAGGACGCTCCGCTCGGAGTCCGCGGTCAGGGCGACGGAGTACGGGTCGGTGACCTTGTTGGTGACGAACTTCCCTGCGCTCGGGGCCCACACCCGTACGACATAGCGGTAGCTCCTGCCCCGCCAGTCGCGGTCGCCGTCGACCGACCAGACTCCGGTGCGGGCGTCGCGCTTCATCTCGACGGTGCGGCCGTCGAGTTCGAGGTCCACGTCGCGTGCGGTGGGCGCCCAGACGGAGAGGGTGGGGCGGCCGTGGTGGAAGACGGGTCCGAGGTCGGCCTTCGTGGCGTAGAGGTCGTCGAGCACACCGGGGATCTGGACCTCGGTGGTGGCGGTGACCGGCTCGCCCGGCGTGTCCTGGACGGCGAGCAGCCGGGCGCGGAGCGCGGAGCGGACCTTGGCGCGGTCGCGCGGGTCCACGCGGAAGGCCGAACGGTCCTTCAGATGGGGGTACTTGGCGCGCTGGGCCTTGCTCAGAGTGCCCGGCAGGAGCCGGATGGCGCGGACGCCGTCGCCGGCCGGTGCGCCCTTCTTCGCCGGGAGGGCACCGCTCTCGGTGTAGAGCAGCCGGTGGCGGGCGTCGCCCGTGCCCGGCGCCTGCCAGACGACGGTGTCCCGGTCGATCCACTGGGCCTGGTCGTCCGCGGCCTCCTTCGCGGCGGCGGCCGGGGCCGGGGAGCCTGCGGTGGCCGCGGGCGCGAGCGGGACGAGCAGCGCCGCAAGGGCTGCGAGGGACACCGCGGTTCTGCGCGGCTTCGGGCGTTTCACGGTGGGGCTCCTTGAGGGTGAGGGCGACCCGAGCACGGCGCGGGGGAGGGAGCGGCCGTGCTCGGGTCGTACGGATCCGGCCGTACCGTCAGGCCGTACGGATCACGTCGTACGGATCTGGCCGTACGGATCGGTGCGTGCGGTCAGCAGCTGCGCTTGCCGGTGTGCAGCGCGAGTGCCGTGTGGGCGCCGAGCGTCGCCGTGAACTGTCCGGAGTCGTCGACGGTGATCGGATCGCCGCTCTGCACGTCGCAGTACTCACCGGCGGCCAGCGAGGTCTGGAAGGTGTGGTCGAGCTCCCCTTCCTCGTGGTTGATGGCCACGAAGGCCTTGTCGCCGCGGCCGAAGGCGATCTGTCCGCCGCCGTTGTCCCACCAGTCGCTCACCGCGGTGTCGCCCGCCTCGTTGCGGAAGCCGACCATGGAGGAGATCTCCGGCCAGGCGTGCTGGCAGGACCAGCCGTCGCTGTTGCAGGCGCTCACCGAACCGCCGCCGGGCGGTCCCGCGTCCTCGTCGGAGAACTCGTAGCCGGAGTGCACGTCGGGCGATCCGTAGGGCCAGGCGAGCATGAAGACATGGGCGAGCGTGTAGGAGGCGCCGTCCTTGTAGCTGAGGGTGTCGCCGCCGCGCTCGGTGTCGTGATTGGCCACGAAGACCGCGGACTTGCCGGACTCCATGAAGCCCTCGCCGTAGTTCTGCAGACCCGCGAGGTTCCCGCCGCCGAACGCGTCCTTCAGACCGCGGCCGTAGCGGAACTCCTGGACGTCACCGCTGCCCAGGTACTCGTCGGGCGAGACGGCCTCACCCGCGCCGTGGATCGCCTCGTGCTTCCAGTACACGCCCGGATCGCTCAACTCGGCCTTGATCGCCTCGAGATCCTCGGCCGGCATGTGCTTGGACGCGTCGATCCGGAATCCGTCCACGCCGAGCGACCTCAGATCGTCGAGGTAGGCGGCGATGGCCGTCCGCACATGGTCCTCGCCGGTGTCCACATCGGCCAGGCCGACGAGTTCGCAGTTCTGGACGTTCGCCCGGTCCCCGTAGTCGGTGATCTCGTCGCGGCAGTCGTCCATGTCCGCGCCCGAATAGAGGCCCGGGTACTCGTACTTCTGGTACTCGGTGCCGCCCGTGCCGGTGCCCGCGCCGGCCGCCATGTGATTGATGACCGAGTCCGCGATCACCTTCACGCCCGCCGCGTGGCAGGTGTCCACCATGCTCTTGAAGGCGTCCCGGTCGCCGAGCCGGCCGGCGATCTTGTGACTGACGGGCTGGTACGAGGTCCACCACTGCTCGCCCGCGATGTGCTCCTGGGGCGGGGAGACCTGGACGGATCCGTAGCCCGCGGGGGCGAGTTGGTCCGTGCACGCCCCGGCGACCGAGGCGAAGTCCCACTCGAAGAGCACGGCGGTGACGTCGCTGTCGCCGGGCGGCGCGGCCTCGGCCCCGGACGAGGGGACGACGAGGGCGGCCGCGGCACCGGCGGCCAGGGCGAAGGCGGCAGCCAGGGTTCTTCTGGCCATGTTTCCTCCTGCACGTGGGGGGAGAGCGGGCCTGGACATTTCCTTGCCGTACTTGCAGAGCTCGGCGAGCTTGCATGATTTTTCAGCAAGATGACTGCAAGCTGCTGCGCCCCAGACCGTAGAAGCCTCCCTCGTCACGGTCAATACCTAGGACACACAGGGGCCATGGGAAGGAAACACGGCAGTTCAGCTTTCGTAAGATCTTGCAAGGGAGTGCGGCACTCGGGCGGGAGCCCGCTCTGCCCGGAAGCTCCCGGACCGGTGGGAAGCGGCCGGTGCGACCGGTACAGTCCCGTTCCGTGACCGCGAGACTTGCCGACATCGCAGCCCAGGCCCGAGTCAGCGAGGCCACGGTCAGCCGGGTCCTCAACGGCAAGCCGGGCGTCTCGTCCACCACCAGCCAGCTCGTCCTCGCGGCCCTCGACGTGCTCGGCTACGAACGACCGGTACGGCTGCGGCAGCGCAGCGCGGGCCTGGTCGGGCTGCTCACACCAGAGTTGGAGAACCCGATCTTCCCGGCGTTCGCCCAAGTCGTCGCGCAGACCCTGACCCGCGAGGGATACACCCCGATCCTGGCCACCCAGACCCCGGGCGGCGCCACCGAGGACGAGCTCACCGAGATGCTCGTCGACCGCGGCGTGGACGGGATCGTCTACGTCTCGGGGCTGCACGCGGACACCACGGCGGACATGCGGCGCTACGACCGGCTGCGCGCCGAGGGCGTCCCGTTCGTGATGATCAACGGCTTCTCGCCCGAGGTGCGGGCGCCGTTCGTCTCCCCCGACGACCGGGCGGCGATGCGGCTCGCGGTGACCCACCTGCTGTCCCTCGGGCACGAGCGGATCGGACTCGCGCTCGGCCCGCAGCGCTTCGTACCGGTCCAGCGGAAGCTGGAGGGGTTCGTGACCACCCTGCGCGAACAGCGCGGCATCGACCCCGCGGAGGCCGAACTCCTCGTCGAGCACTCGCTGTACAGCCTGGAGGGCGGACAGGCCGCGGCCGCCGCACTGCTCGACCGGGGCTGCACCGCGATCGTCTGCGCAAGCGATCTGATGGCACTCGGTGCCGTACGGACGGCGCGGCAGCGCGGGCTCGCGGTGCCGGACGAGGTGTCGGTGGTCGGCTTCGACGACTCCCCGCTGATCGCGTTCACCGACCCTCCGCTCACGACCGTCCGGCAGCCGGTCACCGCGATGGGGCTCGCCGCGGTGCGCGCACTGCTCGAGGAGATCGCGGGCACGCCGGCACCGCACAGCGAGTACGTCTTCCTGCCGGAGCTGGTGGTCCGCGGTTCCACCGCCTCGGCCGCGGGACGGGTACGCGGGGCGCCCGGGCCGGGGCCCTGAGAGCAGCCCGGGGGCAACCCCGATGTCCGGCTCGTCCCCAGGGTGTAGAACATGCGATAAGGACCCAACCGAGGGATGATCAGGCGAAGACGGGAATCTGGCAGACTTCTTCCTCATGGGTGAGACGACTGTGACCGCAGCGGAAGGCCGTACGGCCGCCGGCCCGTCACCCGTCAAGGAAGCCGGAGACGAGGACATCCGACTCGTCACCGGCGTCGGGGGCGACAAGGAGCACCGTACGGCGCGTACCGTGCTGCGCCGTCTGCGCACCCCCGGCCGCCCCCGCATCTGGTACGAACTGGCCCTCATCGCGGTCAGCTACTGGCTGTATTCCCTGGTGCGCAATGCGGTGCCGGAGCAGAAGTCCGCGGCCATGCGCAATGCCGACTGGATCTGGCAGGCCGAGCACAGCATCGGCCTCGCCTTCGAGCACTCGGTCAACAAGGCCGTGGACTCGGTGACATGGCTGATCGTCGGCATGAACTACTACTACGCGACGCTGCACTTCATCATCACCATCGGCGTCCTGGTGTGGATCTACCGCCGCCATCCCGGGCGGTACGCGGCGTCCCGCACGGTGCTGTTCGTGACCACCGGGATCGCGCTGGTCGGTTTCTACTTCTTCCCGCTCGCGCCGCCGCGGCTCATGGAGAGCGGCCCGGACTTCGTCGACACGGTCGTCGTCCACCAGACCTGGGGCTCGATGGCCTCCGGCGACCTCAAGGAGATGACCAACCAGTACGCGGCGATGCCGTCGATGCACATCGGCTGGTCGCTGTGGTGCGGCCTGATGGTCTTCGCCCTGGCGAAGCTGCCGTGGGTACGGATCCTGGGGCTCCTGTACCCGGTCGCGACGCTGGTCGTCATCGTCGCCACGGCGAACCACTTCTGGCTCGACGCGGTGGGCGGGGTCCTCTGCCTTGCCGCGGGGTTCGCGGCGGTGAGGGTGTGGTACGGGGTGCTTCCACACCGGTTGCCCCGCGTCAGCCCGTCCGGCATCACTCCCGGGCCCTCGGCGGCGCCGCCGCCGTCCGGCACGTCTCCCCGTGCGTCCGGCACGTCTCCCCGTGCGACCGGTACCTCTCCCCGCGCGACCGCCGCCTCTCCCCGTGCGACCGGTACGCCCTCCAGCCCGTCCGGCGCACCCTCCAGCCCGTCCGGCGTTTGAGGACATCTTTCAGCCCGTCCCGGGCAAATCTCAGCCCGTCCGGCGATCGAGGGCATCTTTCAGCCCGTCCGGCGTTTGAGGACAAGGCCCGTTCAGGGCCGTTGCGGTTCCAGGCATCGGCCTGGCGGCCTCGTCCTCAAACGCCGGACGGGCTTGATATTGGCCTGAACGGCCTCGTCCTCAAACGCCGGACCGGCTGAAAGATGTCCTCAAACGCCGGACAGGCTGAAGGTGCCCGACGGGCCGACGTAGGACGAACTGATGATGCCGGACGGGCTGAACGTGGCCCAACGGGCCGAGGTAGGACGAGATGATGACGCCGGACGGGGCCGACGTAGGACGCGAAGATGATGCCGGACGGGCTACTCGTAGAAGCGGTCCTCGACGACCGCCCTCGCCCGGCGCGTGACGCGCCGATAGTCGTCGATCATCTCGCCCACCGTCCCCGGCTCGTAGCCGAGATACCTCCCGACCGCAGCCAGCTCCCTCGTATGCGAGGGAAACGTGTCGCCCGCCCGCCCCCGCACCAGCATCACCGCATTCCGCACCCGCGTGGCCAGGACCCACGCCTCGTCGAGGATCTCCGCCTCCTCCCCCGGAATCAGCCGCGCAGCGCACGCCGCGGCCAGCGCCTCCCGGGTCCTGGTCGTCCGCAGCCCCGGCTCGGCCCACGCATGCTGCAACTGGAAGAGCTGTACGGTCCACTCCACATCGCTCAGGCCACCGCGCCCGAGCTTCGCGTGCAGCGTGGGATCCGCACCCCGTGGCAGTCGCTCCGCCTCCATGCGGGCCTTGAGCCGCCGGATCTCGCGGACCGCGTCGTCCCCGAGCCCCTCGACCGGGTAGCGCAACGGGTCGATCAGATCGACGAAGCGCCGCCCGAGATCCGCGTCGCCGGCCACCGGTTCCGCGCGCAGCAGGGCGTGGCTCTCCCAGACCTGTGCCCAGCGCCGGTAGTACGCCGCGTACGACTTGAGGGTGCGGACCAGCGGGCCGTTGCGGCCCTCGGGGCGCAGATCGGTGTCGATGAGCAGCGGTGGGTCGCCGCTCGGGATCTGCAACAGTCTGCTCATCTCGGCGACGACGGCGTTCGCCGCCTTCGCGGCCTCCTGTTCGTCGACCCCTTCGCGGGGTTCGTGGACGAAGAGGACGTCCGCGTCGGAGCCGTATCCCAGCTCGTGGCCGCCGAAGCGGCCCATGCCGATGATCGCGAAACGGGTCGGCAGCTCATCGCCCCAGCCCGCGCGCACCACCGCGCGCAACGTGCCGGCGAGCGTGGCCGCGGTCAGGTCGGAGACCGCGCCCCCGACGAGGTCGACCAGGTCGCCGGGGTCGGCCGGCTCCTCGGAACCGACGTGTCCGGGCGGCTCCTGCGCGGGGTGCGCCTCGCCGTCGGGTGCCGGGCCCTCCGTACCGTAGCTGCCGATCAGATCGGCCGCCGCGGTGCGGAACAATTCGCGGCGGCGGACACCGCGTGCCGCGGCGACCGCCTGTTCGGCGTCGTCCGCGCGGCCGACCGCGGCGAGGATCTCCTGCTCGAGGTGGGCGCGGTCGCGCGGCAGCAGGCCCTTCGGGTCGCCGAGCAGCGCCACCGCTTCGGGGGCGCGAAGCAGCAGGTCGGGGGCGAGCCGGCCGGCCGAGAGCACCCGCGCCAGGTTCTCCGCCGCGGCCCCCTCGTCGCGCAGCAGCCGCAGATACCAGGGCGTCTTGCCGAGCGCGTCGGAGACCTTGCGGAAGCCGAGCAGACCCGCGTCCGGATCGGCCGAGTCCGCGAACCAGCCGAGCAGCACCGGGAGCAGCGTCCGCTGGATCGCGGCCTTCCGGCTCACCCCGGAGGCCAGCGCCTCGAGGTGGCGGAGGGCGGCGGCGGGGTCCATGTAGCCGAGTGCCACGAGGCGCTCGCGGGCGGCGTCCGGGGAGAGGCGGATCTCGCCGGGTGCCAGTTGGGCCACGGCGTCGAGCAGCGGCCGGTAGAAGAGCTTCTCGTGCAGCCGGCGGACCACCGCGGCATGCTTGCGCCACGCCTGGTTGAGCGAGGCCACCGGGTCGGTGCGCAGTCCCAGGGAGCGGCCGAGGCGCCGCAGATCGGCTTCGTCGTCGGGCACCAGATGGGTGCGCCGCAGCCGGTAGAGCTGGATGTGGTGCTCCATCGCCCGCAGGAAGCGGTACGCCTCGTCGAGCCGAGTGGCGTCCGCGCGGCCGACGTAGCCGCCGGCCGCGAGTGCCTGCAGGGCCTCGAGGGTGCTACCGCTGCGCAGCGAGGGATCGGACCTGCCGTGCACCAACTGCAGCATCTGGACGGCGAATTCGACGTCCCTGAGGCCTCCGGGGCCCAGCTTGAGCTCGCGGTCGAGTTCGGCGGCAGGGATGTTGTCCACCACTCGGCGGCGCATCCGCTGCACGTCCGGCACGAAGTTCTCCCGCTCGGCCGCCTGCCAGACCAGGGGCGCGATGGTCGCCACGTACTCCTCGCCGAGCTCACTGTCGCCGGCCACCGGGCGTGCCTTGAGCAGGGCCTGGAACTCCCAGGTCTTGGCCCACCGTTGGTAGTACGCGAGATGCGAGGAGAGGGTACGCACGAGGGGGCCGTTGCGGCCCTCGGGGCGGAGGTTGGCGTCGACGGGCCAGATGGTGCCCTCGATGTTGGTGTCGGAGCAGATGCGCATCAGGTGGGCGGCGAGCCGTCCGGCGGCCTGCAGGGACTTGGTCTCGTCGGCGCTCGCCGCGCCCTCGGGCGGCGCGGCGACGAAGATGACGTCCACGTCCGAGACGTAGTTCAGCTCGTGGCCGCCGCACTTGCCCATGGCGATCACCGCGAGCCGGCAGGCGGCCGCGTCCTCGGGGGCCGCGGCGGAGGCGATGGCGAGGGCGGCGCGCAGGGTCGCGGTGGCGAGGTCGGCCAGCTCCGCGGCGGTCTGGGCGACGTCGGTGGTGCCGCAGACGTCACGCGCCGCGATGGACAGCAGACAGCGTCGGTAGGCGACGCGCAGCGAGACCGGATCGTCGGCCTCGGCGAGGCCGCTCTCGAACTCCTCGATGCCCGGGTGGAGATCGGCGTGCTCGTAGCGGACCAGGGCGTGCCAGTCGCGCGGGTGGCGTGCCAGGTGGTCGCCGAGCGCCTCGGAGGCTCCGAGCACGCCTAGGAGCCGGTCGCGCAGCGGTTTCGCGGCGATCAGGGTGTCGATCAGGGCCCTGCGGTCGTCCTCGGGCTGCGCCTCGACCAGGCGCACCAGGCTGAGCAGTGCGAGATCCGGGTCGGCGGTCGCGCCCAGCGCGTCGAGCAGCACCGGGTCGGTACTCACTCCGGCCAGTTCGGGGCTCTCCAGGAGTCGGGCCGCGGTGGACGGATCCGTGAAGCCGTGCCGCAGCAGGCGGGTGAAGGTGCTGCTCCGGCGCCCCGGCGCTGTCATCTGGGCCTCCTGTCCGGTCGGGGCGTTCGCGTCGCGCCGTATCGACGAATTCGTCGAACTCGCCCGGCCGCCGCGCCCGCGACGGGTCCGAGCCTATCCGCCGGAGGCGTGGCGGGTGTCTGCCGGAGCCGGGGCGGACGCGGGTCGGTCTGCACCGACAGGTTCGACGAAGGCGGCCGGCGGGCGTGGGGGGGGTGCGGCGGCCTCCCGTAGGCGCCATCGGTCCCGGACCGCTGGGAGGCGCGATGCCCGGTGGCGATCCGCCCGCCGAACCCGACGGGCGCTTCAGCAGCCCGGGCGGCCGGGTTCGGGGTTTCCGGATGCGTGCGGAGGCCTTCGCGGGAGACGGTGGACTTCGCTGGTCTTCGCGGTCGCTCCGGCCACGGCCTTCGGCTACGGCAGGGGCGACTTCGCCGGAGGCCGGCCGGCACCTCGGCCAGACCCGCCGGCGCTTCGGCCGGCGAGCACCTCGTACCCAAGGAGACGGACGGACCATGGACTACACCTTCGAAGTGATGCTGCTCCCCGTCAGCGATGTCGACCGGGCCAGGGACTTCTACCGCGACAGAGTCGGTTTCCATGTCGACATCGACCAGGAGGTGATGCCCGGCATGCGGATCGTCCAGCTGACGCCGCCCGGTTCGGGCTGTTCCATCGCACTCAGCGACACCATCTGGGACACGATGGACGGCCCGACCCCGGCCCCCGGCTCGTACCAGGGCATGCAGCTGTGCGTGGCCGACATCAAGGCCGCGCACCAGGAGTTGACGGAGCGCGGGCTCGAGGTCACCGAGCCGGTGTCGTACGGCGACACGGACGGTGCGACGTTCATGTACTTCAAGGACCCGGACGGCAACGGCTGGGCGATCCAGGAGTACCGCGTACGGGCTTCGCAGCCGCTGCGCAGCGCGATCTGACGGTGGCGTCCGCCGCGGGCGGCGGGGCGCCTGGCTTCCCCGGCCGCCCGCTGCTCTTCCTCGATGTCGACGGTCCGCTGATCCCGTTCGGTGCGGCTGCGGAGCAGTTGCCGGGCGGGCACGACCCCTTGTTCGGTACGCAATCGGCGGACGATTCCGCCAACCCGCTGCTCGCCAGGCTCGATCCCGCACTCGGTGCCGGGCTCGCGGCCCTGCCGTGCGAGCTCGTGTGGGCGACGACGTGGATGGACGAGGCGAACGACAGCATCGCGCCGCTGCTCGGGCTGCCCCGGCTGCCGGTGCTCGACGAGCCGGATGCACAGGCAGAGGACGGACCCGGGCGCGCGGCCCCGCACTGGAAGGTTCCGGCGATGGTGGCGTGGGCCGCGGGACGGCCGTTCGTCTGGGTCGACGACGAGATCCGCGACGTGGACCGGACCTGGGTGCGGGCCCACCACACCGGTCCGTCGCTGCTCCACCGGGTGGACGCCCGACTGGGCCTGACCGCACAGGACTTCGCGGCTCTGGGTGACTGGCTGCGGAGGCTCTGACGCGCCGGAAATCGGGTGACAGCTCCGCCACGGGCACGCTGTGATGTCCCGGGCGCAGCCCACCGCGCGCCACCCGACCACGGCAGGAGCCGCGCTTGACCACTCGGAGCGCCACCGACCGCACCACCGACACCCGCCCGCACATCGACACCGGCCTCGTCAGACGGCTGATCGACCGCCAGTTCCCGCAGTGGTCCGGGCTGCCGCTGAGCCACCTCCACCCGGCCGGCTCCGATCACGTGATCCATCGGCTCGGCGACGAGCTCTCCGTACGACTGCCCCGGCACGCCGGTGCGATCGGCCAGGCCCGCAAGGAGGCGGAGTGGCTGCCGCGGCTCGCACCGCGGCTGCCGCTGGCGATCCCGGAGCCGGTCGCCGTGGGCGAGCCGGACCTCGGCTATCCGTGGCCGTGGGCGGTCACCCGCTGGCTCGACGGCGAGGTGGCGACCGTGGAGACCCTGGGCGACTCGCTCGAAGCCGCCCGCACGCTTGCCCAATTCCTCCTGGCGCTGCAGCAGTTCGCACCCGAGGAGGCCGCGATGCTCGCCACCCGGCCGGACCTCGCCCCGGCACCGCTGGCCCGCCGCGACCGCGCCACCCGCGCCGCCATCGCCGCGACGGCAGGGGTCTTCGACGCCGCCGCGATGACCGGTCTGTGGGACGAGGCGCTGCGCACGCCGCCGTGGCAGGGCCCGCCCGTCTGGTACCACGGCGATTTCCACACCGGGAATCTGCTGACCGTCGACGGCCGGCTCAACGCCGTCATCGACTTCGGCGGACTCGGGATCGGCGACCCCGCCTGCGATCTGACCATCGCGTACACCCTGATGTCTGCCGGGAGCCGCGCCGTCTTCCGCGCCACTCTCGGTGTGGACGACGCCACTTGGACCCGCGGCCGCGCCTGGGCCCTCACCACCGGCCTCACCGCCTACACCGCGTACGCCGCTGCAGAACCCCGTATCGCCGCGGCGACCACCCGCCAGATCACCGCGGCCCTGACGACGAACTGACGCCGAACTGACGACGACCAGCAAGCGGCACCGTGAGCGCCGTGCGCCACTCCCCCACCCGCCCCGCACGCCCTACCGTTGCGCTCCCTGCCCCCCAGTGATCTCCCTCCGCGGCTTACCAGGCTCGCCTTCCACGGGCCGCTTTCCGAGGAGCGGGCGCGGCGGATCGTCGCGCGGCTCGCCCTCGCCCGGCCGGCGACGGTGCTCGATATCGGGTGCGGCTGGGGCGAGTTGATGCTCCGGACACGGGCGGCGGTGGACGGGGCGACGGGTGTGGGGATCGATCTCAATGGCGAGCATCTGGCCCGCGGCCGGGCGAACGCCGCGGCGCGCGGCCTCGCCCGGCCGCGCTGCACGCCCTGCGGCGCCTGGTCCGCCCGGGCTGCCGTGTCCTGCTCGGCGAGGCCTTCTGGCAGCGCACTCCCGCGCCAGCCGAGCCGGCCGCGATGTGGCCGGGCGCGCATGCGGGCGAACACCCTGATCCGGCGGGCCTGGGGGGGGAGACGCCCCCGTCGACCGGCACCGCACCAGCTGGCTCACCGGCTACCGCGACGTCCTCGGGCCCGCATGTCCGACCCTGGTCCCGGCGGCCGCGTGACGGCGCTCCCCGTCCGAGCGGGGAGCGCCCTGCGCCTCACAGCACCGGCAGGCTCTTCCGCAGCTCGAACGCGGTGACCTCGGAGCGGTACTCCTCCCACTCCTGCTTCTTGTTGCGCAGGAAGAAGTCGTAGACGTGCTCGCCCAGGGTCTCGGCGACGAGTTCGCTGCGCTCCATCAGGGCGATGGCCTCGCCCAGGTTCTGCGGCAGCGGCTCGATGCCCATCGCGCGGCGCTCCGCGTCGGAGAGCGCCCACACGTCGTCGTCGGCGCCGGGCGGGAGCTCGTAGCCCTCCTCGATGCCCTTGAGGCCGGCGGCGAGCAGCAGCGCGTACGAGAGGTAGGGGTTCGCGCCGGAGTCGAGCGAGCGGACCTCGACTCGGGCCGAACCGGTCTTGCCGGGCTTGTACATCGGGACGCGGATCAGGGCGGAGCGGTTGTTGTGCCCCCAGCAGATGTACGAGGGGGCCTCGCCGCCCGCGCCGGCGGTGCGCTCGGAGCCGCCCCAGATGCGCTTGTACGAGTTCACCCACTGGTTGGTGACCGCGGAGGTCTCGGCGGCGTGCCGCAGCAGACCGGCGATGAAGGAGCGGCCGACCTTGGAGAGCTGGTACTCGGCGCCCGATTCGTAGAACGCGTTGCGGTCGCCCTCGAAGAGGGAGAGGTGGGTGTGCATCCCGGAGCCGGGGTACTCCGAGAACGGCTTCGGCATGAAGGTGGCCTGGACGCCCTGCTCGAGCGCGACCTGCTTCATCACCAGGCGGAACGTCATGATGTTGTCCGCGGTGGAGAGCGCGTCGGCGTACCGCAGGTCGATCTCCTGCTGGCCGGGGGCGCCCTCGTGGTGGCTGAACTCGACCGAGATGCCCATGGATTCGAGCATGGTGATCGCCTGGCGGCGGAAGTCCATGCCGACGTTCTGCGGGGTGTGGTCGAAGTAGCCGGAGGAGTCCGCGGGAGTCGGCCGGGTCCCGTCCACGGGCTTGTCCTTGAGCAGGAAGAACTCGATCTCGGGGTGGGTGTAGAAGGTGAATCCGAGGTCGGAGGTCTTGGCGAGCGCCCGCTTGAGTACGTAACGGGGGTCGGCGAAGGACGGGGAGCCGTCCGGCATCAGGATGTCGCAGAACATCCGGGCGGTGCCGGGGGCCTCCGCCCGCCACGGCAGGATCTGGAAGGTCGCCGGGTCCGGCTTGGCGATCATGTCCGATTCGTAGACCCGCGCGAAGCCCTCGATCGCGGAGCCGTCGAATCCGATGCCTTCGTCGAAGGCCTGTTCCAGCTCGGCGGGGGCCACCGCGACCGACTTGAGGAAGCCGAGTACGTCGGTGAACCACAGCCGCACGAACCGGATGTCGCGCTCCTCAAGTGTGCGAAGCACGAACTCCTGCTGCTTGTCCATAGCTACATCCTTGCAGTTCAGACGGCCTGTGCACACCGGGCGGGCTGCGGGTGAGGGCTCCAGTATCACGACCCGGGGTTTCCGCCAGATTACGCACTCCCCCTGGCCCGGGGCATCCTGCGGGCCACTACGATCAGCACGCTGCCCGTCCGGCCGCCCTGCTGTCCCCTTCCGAGCCAGTCCCCCTCCAGAAGGACACGCCATGAGTTCAAGCAAGTCCGGTTCGAACGCCCGCAAGGCCCGCATAGAGGAGATGCGCCGGGCGGAGCAGTCACGGGAGCGCCGCAACCGGCTGATCGCGATCGTCGCGAGCACCGCGGTGGTGGCGGGCCTCGTCGGCTTCGGGTCGTACCTCTTCCTCAAGGAGCAGGACAAGAAGGACAAGGAGCAGGCGGCGGTCGAGACGGAGCAGAAGAACCGGGAGAAGGCCGCGAAGAAGCCGATCGCGGACGAGAAGTCCTGGGACGCGAAGAAGCTGGGCCGCGACCATGTGACCAAGCCGGTCAGCTACCCGATGACTCCTCCGGTGGGCGGCAACCACGACCAGGTCTGGATGAACTGCAACGGTGACGTGTACACCGAGGAGATCCCGAACAAGCACGCCGTGCACTCCCTCGAGCACGGCGCGGTCTGGGTCACGTACAACGACAAGGCGTCCAAGGGCGATCTGAAGAAGCTCGAGGCGAAGGTGAAGGCCACGCCGTACTCGCTGATGAGCCCGGTCGCCGAGCAGAAGGGCGCCATCATGCTCAGCGCCTGGGGCAAGCAGGTCACCGTGGACGGTGCGGCCGACCCGCGCGTGGAGAGCTTCTTCGGCAAGTACGTGCAGGGCAAGCAGACCCCGGAGCCGGGTGCCGCGTGCACCGGGGGTGTCGGGAAGTGAGGCGTTCCGGGTGGGCCGCGGTCTGCGCCACCGTCGTACTGGCCGCCGCGGTCGGCGGGACTGCGGCGCTCGCGGGCGACCCGGACACCGGTGCGGACGACGCGGGGCCGGCCGCCGCCAGCGCCGGTTCGCCCGGCCCGGCCGACGCGGGGTTCGCCCGCGACATGGCGGTCCATCACCAGCAGGCCGTCGAGATGTCCTTCGTCGTACGGGACCGCACCGACGACGAGGAGGTACGGCGCCTCGCGTACGACATCGCCAACACACAGGCGAATCAGCGCGGCATGCTGCTCGGCTGGCTCGACCTGTGGGACCTGCCGAAGGTGACCGCGGACAAGCCGATGAAGTGGATGGGCATGGAGCACTCACCGGGGGCGGAGGCGGACGGCTCGCTGATGCCGGGGATGGCCACGAAGAGCGAACTCGACCGCCTGGCGGGAGCGAAGGGCGAGGCGGCCGAGATCCTCTATCTGCAGCTGATGACCGAGCACCACAAGGGCGGGGTGCACATGGCGCGGGGCTGCGTCGAGCGGTGCACGGTCGGTGTCGAACGGTCCCTGGCCGAGGGAATGGTGGACGCCCAGAAGTCCGAACTGGACCTGATGGCCGATCTGTTGAAGAAGCGGGGCGCGGCAGCGCGCAAGGGGTGAGACCGCACGGTGCGCGCGGACCGCTTCACGCCGCGACGGTCGCCGGGGCCGCGCGCAGCGGGGCGAGGGCGCCGGCCCATGCGACGACGTCGCCGAAGAGCTCTTCCAGGGCTGCCTCCTGGTGGGCGGCGGGGGTGAAGGTCCAGGTGCTCGGGTCGGTCTCGTCGGCGTAGGTGAAGTCGGTGAACGCCGAGAGCGCCACCTGGGAGGCCACGTCCGCGACCCGCAGTTCGCCCAGGATCGTGCGCAGCTGCTCGACGGCGCGCACGCCGAGGCTCGAGCCGTAGCTGATGAATCCTGCGGCCTTGTTGTGCCATTCGGCGGCGAGGAAGTCGATCGCGTTCTTCAGGGCGGCCGGGGGCGCATGGTTGTACTCGGGTGTGACGAAGACGAAGCCGTCGTAGCCGGCGATCCGCTCGGCCCAGCGGCGGGTGTGCTCGTGGGCGTAGTGGCCCCAGGCGGCGGGGAGTTCCTCGTCGAGCAGCGGCAGTGCGTGGTCCGCGATGTCGACGACGTCGAACTCCGCGCGGCCCTCCTTCACCGCCGGGTGCCGGCCCGCCGCCTCATGGGCCCAAGCGGCGACGGTAGGGCTGCGGCGGCCGGGGCGGGTGGTTCCGATGACGATGGCGATACGGATCATGGTGTTCATCCCTCTCGTGTCCTGCTGAGGTCCTGCTGATGTCCTGTTCAGGTCCTGGCGTGGTCCACGCCTCGGTCGGTGCATCCGCGGCGGACACGAGTAAAGTACAACGATAAGTGCAAGAAAGTAAAACGTTTCATGCAGAAAAATGGAGACGCGTGGATGGATCGACTGGAGGACCAGGGATGACCAGGGGCGATACGGACGAGTCCGGGAGCGGGACCGCCCGGGCGACGAAGGGCAGGCCGCGCGGCGGGGTGCTCGCCAAGCGGCGGGCGATCCTCGATGCCGCGCTCACGGTGTTCGCCCGGGACGGCTACACCCGGGCCGGCATCGACACCATCGCCCGTACCGCGGAGGTGTCCACGCGTACCGTCTACAACCACTTCCGGGACAAGGCGGAGCTCTTCGAGACCGTCATCCAGGAGAGCGCGACCCGGGTCGCGGAGGCCCAGATCGCGCTGATCGGACGCCACTTGGGCGAGATCACGGACCTGGAACAGGACCTCGTGGCCTTCGGCACCGACTGGATCTCCCCCACGGAGCACTATGCCGACCACTCCGCCCTGGTGCGCCAGGTCCAGGCGGAGGTGGAGCACATCCCGGCCGCGGCCGTCGAGGCGTGGCAGGCGGCGGGACCCCGGCGGGTCCAGAGCGAACTGGCCCTCCGATTCGGCGAGCTGACCTCCCGCGGCCTGCTGCACGCTCCCGAACCACGCCGTGCGGCACGGCACTTCAGCCTGCTCGTCTCGGCCGGCGCCGCGTCCGTGGCGGGGCGTGCCGTCCCCGGCGAGAGCATCGAGGAGACGGTCACCGCGGGCGTACGGGCCTTTCTGTACGGCTACGCGTCGCAGGGCGGCTCGCGGTGAGCCGACCCGGCCGCCCCCGAATCGAGTACGGCGCGGGCCACATCCTGCGGACGGTCCAGCATCACCAGGTGGCCCGAGCGTGACGCGATGCGCAGGCGTGCGTCCAGGGTGCGGGCCAGCCAGATCTGCCGCTCCAGCCAGCGCCGGCCCGCTCCGGCCGCGAGCACGGTGACGGGCAGCCCGTCGGGCAGCGGGAACTGCCTTCGTACGCCGACCAGTTGGGCGGCGACGTCCCGGTAGCCGGCGTACTCGGCGAGGATCGCGCGGGTGGTTCGGCCGGTGCCGTACACCCGGCGTACGAGGTCGCGCGGGGCGGGATCTCCGCCTCCGGTGCGGGACAGGCGTACGGCCGCGCGGCGCAGTGCCGGGCCGAGGGCGGCCGGCAGTCCGGCGGCGACGAGCAGCGTGCCGCACGCGCGCGTGACACCCGTGCGCAGGGCCGGGGCGGGACGCTGCCGTGCGCCCTCCTCGACGCTCGAGTCCACCAGGACCAGGGCCGCTGTGCGTTCGGGGCTGAGCCGGGCGAAGGCCTCGCAGTGCAGGCCGGCGAGCGAATGTCCGACCACGGTGACCGGTCCGGCCGCACCGCAGGCGTCGAGCACCCGCGCGATGCGGTCGGCCTCGCCGAGGAGGGAGGGTGCCACGCGCGCGTGGGCACTGAGTCCGAGCCCGGGCCGGTCGAAGCGGACGACGGTGCGGTGCGGCGCGAGCAGCCGCGTCACCGCGTCCCAGTCGAACCACGACTGGCCGAGGCCACCCGACAGCAGGCACACCGGCCCGTGCCCCTGGACGACGACGTGGTGGGGCACGCCACCGATCCGCACGAACGCGCTCACGGGGCGGCCCCCTTGGCGAGCGAGCGGGCGAACAGGACGAGCCACAGGGCGATCAGCAGCACCTGCAGGCGCTGTGCGAGCCCCAGGAGCCACGTGCCGTCGCCCGCTTCGAAGGCCGCGACGGACGCCAGCGTCCAGGCGGAGGCGGCCAGTTCGGCCGCCACGATCCAAGGGCCGGTGCGGGCCAGGAGGTCCCGGCGACGGCCGCGGCGCACGGCCAGGGTCAGGGCGACCATCGCCACGAGCGCGGCGGTCACGGCGAGGGAGCTGGTGTACGTGTGGGCGACATGGGTGCCGGGCACAAGGCCCGCCGCCTCGCGCTCGGCGCAGGCGGGGTCCGCCGTGGGCGTACAGCTCAGCGGTACGCGGGAGTCCGCGACGGTCGCCGCACCGAAGACGGCGAGGGCGGTCAGGCCGGTGACGGCCCATCGGCTCCGGGGCCTTCGGCCGGCGGCGAGCGCGGTGGCGGCGGCCGCCGTCAGGAGCAGTCCGGCGGCCAGGTCGGTCGACCGGAGCAGTCGGCCGAGCGGCTCTCCTTCGGCGGCCAGTTCGCTGACGTAGGTACGCAGGGGGTCGAGCCCGGTCGCGACGAACATCTCCGTGAGCCAGGCGCTGTAGGCGACCGCGCCGAGCAGGAGGAGGACGTCCGCGGCTCGGAGCGGTCTGCCGGGGTGCGGTTCGGCGGAGTGCGGTTCGGCGGGTGGCGTTCGCGGGGGCGGCGAGGCCGACGGCGACGACTGCGAAGGCTCGAAGCGGGACATAGTGGGGTGAATCCTAGGGCGCGGCCGGAGTCCCTCCGGCGATTGAGGCCGAGGCCCGCCGGGGGTCTCGGGCGCGCGAGGCCCTATCCTGGCGCCCGTGACGCCCACGCATCCGAACACTCCGCGGCTGCTGCTGCTCGCCGCGCTCCTGTTCGGCATCGTCACCATGCACACGCTCGGTCATCCGGGCGAGCATGCGACGGGTCGGGACCACGGCGGGCGCACCGCCGCGACCGCGCACCACGCTCCGGCGGCCCAGATGGCCGCGACCGATCTGGACGGCGCGACCTCCTCCGATGCCGGCGCGCACGCCGCGGCCTCCTCCGGTGCCGGCGCGCACGCCGGGGACGCCTCGGGCGCCGTCGCGACCGCCGCCGACGACCTCCTCCCCCGTGGGGCCGCGGCACCGGACTCCGAGGGCCACTCGACGACGGGCATGGATCCCATGTCGGTGTGCCTGGCCGTCCTTGGCGCCCTCGGACTCGCCCTGCTGGCCGCCCGGTCGGCCCGGCGCTCCCTCGCGGAGCACCGCACGCCGCGGCGGCCGGGCGGCGCCCGACGCC
>NZ_QUAK01000093.1 GCF_003429565.1 Streptomyces triticagri | reverse complement strand
GCCGGCGACGGCCGCGGCGCGCGCGGAGGCGCCCTCCGTACGGTCAAACTCCGTCGGGAATCTCCACTTCTGACGATGCGTCATTTATCGTGCCGCCCCATGGAGCCGCAGGCACGCACCGCAGCAGCGTCCGACCCCGCCCCCGCCCGCACGGTCGCCGACCTGGTCCGCGACCGCTGGAACGACCACCGCACCGGCCTCCGCTTCGAGGACCGGGCGCTGACCCACCACGAGGTCGCCGAGGGCGCCGCGACCAGGGCGGCACTGCTCGCCGGACTCCTGCCCGCCGACGCGCCCCCGCACTTCGGCGTGCTGCTCGACAACACCCCCGAATACCCCCTGTGGTTGAGCGCCGCCGCCCTCGCGGGCGCGGCCGTGGCCGGCATCAACCCCACCCGCCGCGGCCCCGAGCTCGCCCGCGACATCCTGCACACCGACTGCCGCCTCCTGATCACCGAGGACGCCCACCTCCACCTGCTCGACGGCCTCGAACTCCCGGGCGTACGCATCCTGGTGACCGGCACACCCGAGTACGCGCGGCTGCTCGCCTCCTGCGCCGGAGCCCTGCCGGGCGAGGCCACCGTGGCACCGGTCGGCCCCGGTGCCCGCATCCTGCTCTACTTCACCTCCGGCTCCACCGGCGCGCCGAAGGCCGCCATCTGCACCCAGGGCCGCCTCGCCGCGGCCGGCCGCTCGCTCGCCGGTCACTTCGGCGTACGCCGCGATGACGTGCACTACATCTGCATGCCGATGTTCCACGGCAATGCGGTGCTCGCCGACTGGGCACCCGCCCTCGCCGCGGGCGCCTCGATCGCACTGCGCCGCCGCTTCTCCGCCTCCGCCTTCCTGCCGGACGTACGGGCCTTCGGGGCCACCTACTTCACCTATGTCGGCCGGGCGGTGCAGTACATCCTGGCCACCCCGGAGCGGCCCGACGACCGGGACAATCCGCTGCGCGTCGGCTTCGGCACGGAGGCGGGCGCGGTCGACGCGGGCCGCTTCGCCGAGCGCTTCGGCGTACGTCTGGTGGAGGGGTACGGGTCGTCCGAGGGCGGAGCCGCGATCCAGCGGACCACGGGCACCCCGCCCGGCGCGATCGGGCGCGCGGCCCCAGGCAGCGATCTCGCCGTCGTCGACCCGGAGACCGGCCGCGAACGCCCGCCCGCGCGACTGGCCCCGGACGGCCGTCTCCTGAACGGGTCGGAGGCGATCGGCGAACTGGTCAACCGCGGCCGGGGCCCGTTCGAGGGCTACTGGCGCAATCCCGACGCCGACGCAGCCCGCCTCCGCGGCGGCTGGTACTGGACCGGGGACCTCTTCTTCCGCGACCCGGAGGGCTATCTGTACTTCGCGGGCCGCGACGACGACCGGCTCCGTGTCGACAGCGAGAATCTGGCCGCGGCGATGATCGAGAACATCCTCGCCCGGTACGGGCCCGCCGAGTCCGTCGCCGTCCATGCCGTGCCCGATCCGGTGGCGGGCGACCAGGTGATGGCGTCTCTCGCGCTCGGCCCGGGGGAGGAGCCCGGCGGGACGGCGACCGCCTTCGACCCCGGGTCCTTCCGTCGTTTCCTCGACGAGCAGCCGGACCTCGGACCCAAGATGGTGCCCCGCTTCGTCCGCATCCTGCCCCGGCTTCCGGTCACCGCCACCAACAAGATCCACCGGGCCGTGCTGCGCCGGGCGGGCTTCAGGTGCCCGGACCCGGTGTGGTGGCGGCCGCCCGGCTCGGCCGCGTACCGGCGCCTGACCGACGAGGACCGGGCGACGCTGCTCGCGGAGTACCGTGCACACGCCCGCGAGGACCTGCTCGGCCGCTGACCAGGCATCGGACGCCCCGGGTGGTCAGGAGCACCCCGCACGGGCGGGTACTATTTACCGGTCAGCAGGCGCCGTTAGCTCAGTTGGTTAGAGCAGCTGACTCTTAATCAGCGGGTCCGGGGTTCGAGTCCCTGACGGCGCACGGGCGAGCGATTCGCCGACAGACTGACAGCAAGGGCCCCTCGGTTCGCCGAGGGGCCCTTGCTCATGCTCTTCGCGTCCGCCACCGAGCCTCCCGCCCGCCTGGCCCGCGCCCTACACTGCCCCGATGAGCGGCATACGGTGCACCCAGTGCGGGACGACCGGGCTCGAGCCCGGTTTCGTGGAGGATCTTGGCCAGGGGGCCCGCGGCTACTCGCGCTGGATCGCGGGAGCGCTCGAGCGCGGGGTGTTCGGCGGGGCGAAGCGGATGGGCCGGCCCCGGTGGCAGATCGACGCCCACCGGTGCCCCAAATGCGGCCACTTGGAAATGTTCGCCGTCAGGCCGGCCTAGGCCCGTCGGGCCCCGGTGGGTTCGGGTTCACCCAGGCTCACAGGGCAAGTGACAGCAGTACCGGTGCCGCACCCCGGTTCAGCGTGTCCGCCGCCTGGCGCAGTCGGTGTGCGTGCTCGATCGGCATCGACAGGGCCAGGCAGCCCACCGAAGAGCCGGCGGTGATCGGTACCGCGGCGCAGACCGTGCCCACCGCGTACTCCTGGAGATCGAGCACCGGGACCGTGGGCGGCTGGGAGTCCAGGCGGTTGAAGAGCAGCCGCTCATTGGTGATGGTGCGCGAGGTCAGCCGGGCCGGGCGGTGGCGGGAGAGGTGGTCCCGCCGGCCGTTCACATCCAGCTGGGTGAGCAGGCTCTTGCCGACCGCGCTGGCGTGCGCCGCGGAGCGGAAGTCCACCCACTCGTTCACCGCCGGGGTGTCGGGGCCCGCCGCGAACTGGGTGATCTTGACCTCGCCGTCGACGTACCGGCTGATGTAGACGGCGGCGCCGACCGAGTCGCGCAGCCGGTCCAGAATCTGCTGGAGACGCTCGGCGATCACGCCGTCGTGCCCCGCGGAGGCGGCCATCATCGCGAGATTGGTCCCGGGGACGTAGGCGCCGTCGGCGACCTGCTCGACGTAACCCTCGCGTCGGAGCATCAGGAGCAGCGAGGCGAGTGCCTTCACGGGCAGGTGCGTCTCCCGGGCGATCTGTACGTCGGTCACACCCGTGCCGTGCCTCGAGACAGTTTCGAGAACACGCAGGGCGTGCTGCACCGAGTGGTACGGCGCGGTCGGCTCTGGCTTCAGCGCCACGGTATCCCCCCTGCATGGACCGGTTCCGGACAGCTGGGCTCGTACCACGATAGCGGCCAAGCACCCGATTCGGAGGGGCTGTTGACGAACAAGGTGGTGCGCTCCACGTACGGGACACGCCCGATACGCTGGAGCGCACCACCCTGGCATATGCCACAGTCACACGCTGAAGCCGGGAGCTCGGTGATTACGTTCCGCACTCACAGCACAGCGCTGAGGAACTCCCGCGTCCGCTCATGATCAGGATCCCCGAAGATTTTCTCCGCACTCCCGGATTCGATGACCCGCCCGGAGTCGAACATCAACACCTGGTCCGAAATGTCCCGTGCGAAGTTCATCTCGTGCGTCACACAGAGCATCGTGATGTCGGTGCTGTGTGCGATGTCCCGCAGCACGTCCAGGACGCCCGCGACGAGCTCCGGGTCGAGCGCCGAGGTCACCTCGTCCAGGAGCAGCACCTGGGGGCGCATCGCGAGCGCCCGGGCGATCGCCACCCGCTGCTGCTGACCACCGGACAGCTGCGAGGGGTACGCGTCGGCCTTGTCGCCGAGCCCGACCTGGTCGAGCAGTTCGCGGGCCCGCTCGTCGGCCTCGTCCTTGGAGAGGCCGAGTACGTGCACGGGGGCCTCGGTGATGTTCCGCAGCACCTTCATGTTCGGGAAGAGGTTGAACTGCTGGAACACCATCCCGATGTTCTTGCGGACCTCTCGGGTGTGCTTCTCGCCCGCCGGCACCAGCTTGCCGCCGCGCTCCTCGTGCGTGAGGTACTCCCCGCCGACCTTGATGGTGCCCTCGTCGGGCGACAGCAGGGTCATCAGGAGTCTCAGGATCGTCGTCTTGCCGGAACCGGAAGGTCCGATCAGCGTGACGTGCTTGCCCGAGTTCACCGAGAAGTCGAGGTTGTCGAGGACGACATTGCTGCCGAAGCGCTTGGTGACCTTGTCGAAGCGGATCAGCTCGCTGCCGTCGACGGCCGGATTGATGTTGTCGGTGGGAGTGCTGTCAGCGGACAAGACGACGCTCCAGGGCTCGGAGAAGAAGGGAAGCCGGGTAGGCGATGAGGATGAAGGCGATGCCGACGATGGTCACGGGCTCGGCCATCTGGAAGGTCTGCGAGCCGAACTGGCGCGCCTCGCCCAGCATTTCGAGCACACCGATGATCATGATCATCGGCGAGTCCTTCAGCATCGCGACCACGTAGTTGCCGAGTGCGGGGACGACACGCCGGATGGCCTGCGGCAGGATCACCGCGGTCCAGGTGCGCGCCCGCGGCAGGCTCAGCGCCTTGGCGGCCTCCCACTGGCCGACCGGGACACCGTCTATGCCGGCCCGGTAGACCTCGGCGGTGTACGTCGAGTAGTGCAGGCCGAGACCGATGACACCGGTGGTCATCGCGGAGAGCGTGATGCCCCACTCGGGCAGCACGTAGTACAGGAAGAACAGCTGCACGAGCAGCGGCGTATTGCGGATGAACTCGGTGACGATCGAGACCGGCCAGCGCACCGCCTTGAGCGGAGAGCGCTGTGCCAGGGCCCAGACCAGGCCGAGAGCAAAGGCGATCAGCGAGCCCAGGACCAGGGCCTGCAGGGTGACCAGCAGACCGTCCCAGAACTTCGGCATGAAATCGCCGACTGCGGACCAATCCCACTTCACGAGGAACCTCCGGCGCTCTGCGAGGTCTCGACCTGCTGACGCAGGCCGAGCTTGGCGGTGATGCCGCCGGACTTGGGCGGTGCCTGGCCGATGCTCGCCTTGGCCTGACGCTCGACGACCCGCATGCCGCGGGTGATCACGAAGGCGAGGACGAAGTACATCACCAGGATGACCGTGAAGACCGGGGCGCTGTCACCGGTGGCGTTGCGCACCAGGTTCGCTTCCCGGGTGATGTCGCCGACGCCGACGACCGAGACCAGGGCGGTGCCCTTGAGCAGCTCGATCAGCAGGTTGTTGAACGGCGGCACCATCTCGGGCCAGGCCTGTGGAAGGATGATCTTCCGCAGCTGCTGCGCGGAGGTGAAGCTCAACGCGATCCCCGCTTCGCGCTGAGCCGGTGCGACCGCCGCGACCGATCCGCGTACGACCTCGGAGCCGTATGCGCCGTAGGTGAGGCCGAGTGCCAGCACGGCGGCCCACATCGGGACGAGCTGCCAGCCGAACAGCAACGGCACCACGAAGAAGATCCAGAACATCAGGATCAGTGCGGACGTGCCGCGGAAGATCTCGAAGTAGGCCCCGGACAGGAAACGGACGATCCACAGACGGTGCGTCCTCGCCAGACCGATGACGAAGGCCACCACCGCGGCGAGCGCCGCGCTGTACACGGTGAGCTGGACGGTGATCCAGAGACCGTCGAAGAGGAGACCCCACAAACCTGCGGTGATTTCATTCATGGGTTGCACTTCTCCTCTGCGCGGATCGTGGTCATCTGGTCCTTCGTGAAGCCGAACGGACGCATGATCTCGAGGAGTTCACCGCTCTTCTTGAGCTTGTGCAGCTCGCGGTTGAACGCGTTGCGCAGGTTGGTCTCCGGCGTACGGAAGGCGAAGGCGCCCACGTCGATGACGGGTTCTCCGTCCACGTAGGGCTGGACCTCCTTCGTCGCCTCGACGCCTGAGCCCTTGCCCGCCTGCTCCACCGCGTTGAACACCGTGACCGCGGTGCCGACGAACACGTCGATACGACCCTGCTGCACGGCGAGCAGGCCGGCCAGCTGGTCGGGGAGGGTGCCGATGTTCTTGACCCCCGCCTCCTCCGCGTAGCCGATCTCGGCATAGCCGATGCCGGTGGCCATCTTGGCCCCGGTCCTGGCGATGTCCTTGTAGCTGTTGAGGTTCTTCGGGTTTCCCTCCTTCACGATGAAGGCGTCCAGCATCTGGTACTCGGGATCGGCGAAGATGACCTGGCCGCAGCGCTCCTCGTTGATGTACATGCCGGCCGCGACCACATCGAACTGCAGCGAGTTCAGGCCCGTGATGAGCGAGCCGAACTCCGTGGCGAAGGGGTCGACGTTGTCCACGCCGAGCTCCTTGAAGATGCGGCGTGCGATGGCCGGAGCCGAGCCCGTCATCTTCCCGTCCGTGCCGATGTAGCTGTACGGCTGCTCACCGGCCAGACCGAGCGTCACAGTGCCCTTGGCCCGCAGCTGATCGAGAAGGTGCCCCCCGTCTCCGGTGTCCGCGGTGGCCACCCGGCTGCATCCGCTGGTCGCGCCGACCGCGCCCACCGCGCCGAGCGCTGCCGCGCCGGCCAGCAGTGAGCGGCGCCGGAGCCCGCTTTTCGTGCTTCCTGAGTTGTTCCCCTGTGGTGGAGCCATGGGCGCGCGGCTACCCGAGCGGCGACGAGATATGCCGATCGTTTTCAGACCTTGATGCAGATGGACGCGCGTCCGGAGGAGGTATGCAGGGGCCTGTCGGGTGGCTCAGTATTGGTCCGCAGAGGCATCAAAGATATCGATAGGAGGGCAAATGACCGACCGTCACATCGAAGTCTCGCTCGACAAGCGGGACGTGCGCTGCACGGCGAAACTCCTCGACGACCGCGCACCCGTGACCTGCCAGGCGGTCTGGGACGCGCTGCCGCTCGGCGGCGACGTCTATCACGCCAAGTACGCCCGTAACGAGATCTACGCCCTCCTGCCCACCTTCGCCCCCCAGGAGCCGCCGCTGGAGAATCCGACCATCACCCCGATCCCCGGCGACCTCTGCTACTTCACCTTTTCGGGTACCGAACTGGCCACCAAGGCCTACGGATACGGCACCCCGCAGCAGGAGACCGTCGTCGACCTCGCGCTGTTCTACGAGCGCAACAACCTGCTTCTGAACGCGGACGTGGGGTACGTCCCCGGCATCGTCTGGGGACAGGTGGTCGACGGCCTCGACCGGATGGCCGAGGCCTGTCAGGACCTGTGGCGCGCGGGCGCACTCGGCGAGACGCTCAGCTTCCGCCGGGTGTAGGCAGTTCGGGACCCGGCACATCGGCGGCCCCCGACGCGTACAGCGCGTGGGCCGCCCGCAGGACGAGCGGGTCCGCGTGCCGGGCCGCCACCAGTTGGACCCCGATCGGCAGTCCCGCCGGATCGAGACCGCACGGCACCGTCGCGGCGGGCTGCTGGGTGAGATTGAAGGGGTACGTGAACGGGGTCCAGCCGGTCCAGCGCCGGTGGCCGGAATCCTTCGGCACCTCGACTCCCGCCTCGAACGCGGTGATCGGCAGGGTCGGCGTGACCAGCAGGTCGTACGTCGAGTGGAACTGGCCCATCCGGCGGCCGAGTTCCATCCGTACGTCCACCGCCGCCAGGTAGTCGAGGGCACTCGCGCTCGCGCCCTCCTCGCAGATCTCCCGCAGGCCCGGATCGAGCGCCGCCCGCTGCGCATCGCTGAAGTGCTGCGTCACCCGGGCGGCCCCACTGAACCACAGGGTGTGGAACGCCTCCACCGGATCGCTGAAGTCCGGATCGACCTCCTCCACATGCGCCCCGAGCTCCGCGAGCCGTTCGACCGCGCCCCGTACCGCCGCCGCGACCGCCGGCTGCACCGGGACCTGCCCGCCGAGCGTGGGGGAGTACGCCACTCTGAGGCCCCGCACCCCGGCGTCGAGGCCGTCCCGGAACGAGCCGGGCGGCGGCGCGAGCTGCGACCAGTCGCGGGCGTCGGGACCGCTGATCACATCCATCACCAGCGCCGCGTCCGCCGCGTCCCTGGTCATCGGGCCCACGTGCGCGAGCGTGCCGAACGCACTCGCCGGATACAGCGGCACCCGCCCGTACGTCGGCTTCAGGGCGAACACCCCGCAGAATGCGCCGGGGATGCGCACGCTGCCGCCGCCGTCCGTACCGAGCGCCACGGGCCCTGCGCCGAGTGCCACCGCCGCCGCGCCACCGCCGCTCGAGCCGCCCGCCGTGCGCGCCGGATCGTAGGGATTGCGGGTGACGCCCGACACCGGGCTGTCGGTGACACCCTTCCAGCCGAACTCGGGAGTGGTGGTCTTGCCGATGAACACCGCGCCGTGCTCCCGCAGCCGGGCGACCGAAGGGGCGTCCTCGTCCCAGCTGCCGGCCGGATCGATGCCGAGGGAGCCGCGCAGGGTGGGCCCGCCGCGCTGCAGCAGGATGTCCTTCACCGATACGGGCACGCCGTCGAGGAGCCCGGCGGGCTCCCCGCGCCGCCACCGGTCCGTGGACTCGGCCGCCTGCCCGAGGGCCGCTTCCGCGTCCACCCGGACGAACGCGTTCACCGCAGGTTCCGTGCCCTCGACCCGGTCGAGGGCCGCCCGGGTCGCATCGACAGGGGTGAACTCGCCCTTGCGGTATCCGTCGATGAGCTGTGCCGCGGTCAGTCCGCCGAGCTCGGTCATCCGCCCTCCCGAGGGGTTGCCAGAGATGTGCCGGAGGAGATTGGTACCCGCAGTCACGGCCCGATCACGCACCGCGCCGTCGCGGATCGCCGGTACCGCGCCGGAGTTCAGTGGCCCGGTACGTATCCGCGCTGCTTGTCGATCACGTTCCTGAGCGGTTTCCCGGCGGCCCACAGCTCGAACAGCTCCAGGAACTGCGCACCGAGTTCGTCCCGCCAGCCGATCGTGTCCCCGCTCATGTGCGGGGAGACGAGCAGACCCGGCGCGTCCCACAGCGGACTGTCGGCCGGCAGCGGCTCCTGCTCGAACACGTCGAGCCCGGCACCCGCGATCCACCGCTTCGTCAGCGCCTCGACCAGGTCGTCCTCGACGACCAGATCGCCGCGGCCGACGTTGATGAACCGCGCCGACGGCTGCATCTGCTGGAACCGGCCGCGGTCGAACATGCCACGCGTCTCCTCGGTCGACGGAGCCGCACACACCACCCAGTCGGCCCCGGCGAGCAACTGCGGCAGATCCTCCGGGCCGTGCACCCCGTCGCGGGCGGTGCGACCGGCCAGCGCGGTGGTGACACCGAGCGCCTCCAGGGTCGCGGCGATGGCCCGCCCGATCGGTCCCGTACCCACCACGCACGCGCGCGTGCCCGCCACCCGCCGGGTCTCGCGGTGCCGCCAGCGGTGCTCGCGCTGCAGCGCCCAGTTGCCCGGCAGGTCCTTGGCGAAGGACAGCACAAGGCCCGCGACGAACTCGGCGATCGGACGGTCGAAGACACCCCGCGCGTTCGTCACGACCGTGTCGGACGCGGCCAGTTCGGGGCTGAGGAGATGGTCGACGCCGGCGCTCGCCGTATGCACCCAGCGCGGCCGCGGACCGTCGCCCGGCCAGGCGTGCCGTACCGCGTGCGACTGGAAGTCCCACACCAGGAGCACGTCGGCGAGTGGGAGCTGTTCGGCGAGATTCGAGGCGTCGGCGTGCAGTACGCGGACGCGCCCGGAAAGGCTGCCGAGCCGCGGCGGCGGGTCGGCGTCGAGGACCAGAAGACTGAGTTCGGACATCGCGGGGAAACCGTTTTGCAACGCTGATCCGCTTCCCTGGTAGGAATGGGCCGAAGCCGTGTGAGATGCGCGGATTGACCACGCTCGCACCCGAACCTACCGTCGTCAATAAGGGCACTGCGCGCGTCCCTCGGGACGACAGTCTCGCCCGAAGAAATTCTGTCCCGACGTCCCGGCGAGTGCCGGTTCAACGTTCCTTCCGGCCACCGGCCGGCCCTCCGTCATACCTGCTCATACAGCTGGGGCCAGCTATGGACGTCTCATTTCTGGGTGGACCACACCCACAGCGCGGTATCGGAATCGTCGCCCCTTTTGACTTCGCGCTCGACCGGGAACTCTGGCGCTGGGTTCCGGACGAGATCTCACTGCATCTGACGCGCACTCCGTACGTGCCGGTGGAGGTCAGCCTCGACCTCGCCCGGCTGGTCAGCGAGCACGCGACACTCAGGGACGCCGTACGCGCCCTCAGTGCCGCGGAACCCGAGGTCATCGCGTACGCCTGCACCTCGGGCAGCTTCGTCGACGGCATGGCGGGCGAACGCACCATGAGCGCCGCCATGGAGAGCGCGAGCGAGGTCCCCTCGCTCACCACATCGGGCGCCGTGCTCGAGGCCCTCGCGGAACTCGACGCCCGCCGGATCGCCCTGGTCACCCCCTACACCCAGTCGGTGACCGGGGCGCTCGAGGACTACCTGGGCGAGGCCGGTGTCGAGGTCACCGGGCGCTCCTCGCTCGGCCTGACCCGGCACATCTGGAAGGTCCCCTACAAGGACGTCGTCGGCATGGCGCGCGAGGCGCTCGTCGGCGACGCGGACGCCCTGTTCATCAGCTGCACCAACCTCGCCACGTACGACGCGATCCCGCAGCTCGAGGCGGAGCTGCGCATCCCCGTCATCTCGGCGAACCAGGTCACCATGTGGGCCGCCCTGCGCCGCCTCGGCACCTCGGCGGTCGGCCCGTACCAGGCGCTGATCGACGACTCGGCGCGCCGGACCCTGGGCGAGGTCTTCCCTCAGGCACCCTTGCCCGAACCGCCCCCCGTGGCGGAACCTCCGGCGTATCCGGAGTATCCGACCACCGAATGACCGGCGCCCCCGGCAGCACCGGGGGACCGGCACCCGCCCGCAGTGAACCGTGCACAGCGAACCGTACGGAGGCCGTAAGTGACCGCACTCGGATTCCTGTACCCCGGCCACTCCGCCGAGGACGACTACCCGCGTATCGAACAGCTCCTCGGGAGCGACATCCGCCTCGCCCTCGTCCACACCGACATCGGCGAGGACGCGCACCGGGTGGACGCCCTGCTCGAGATGGGCTCGGCGAACCGGCTGGCCGCGGGGGTGGAGGAACTGCGGCTCGAGGGAGCCGAGGCGGTCGTCTGGTCCTGCACGAGCGGGAGCTTCGTCTTCGGCTGGGACGGGGCGCACGAGCAGGTCCGCCGGCTCGCCCTTGCGGCCGGACTGCCCGCCTCCAGCACCTCGTTCGCCTTCGCCCACGCGGTGCGCGAGCTGGGCGCGCGGCAGGTCGCGATCGCCGCGACCTATCCCGAGGACGTCGCGACCCACTTCACCTCCTTCCTCAAGGCCGCGGGCATCGAGGTGGTGGCGATGCGCGGCAGCGGCATCATCACCGCGGCCGAGGTCGGCACCTGGGGGTACGACGAGGTTCTCGCGATGGCCCGCGCGGGCGACCACCCCGAGGCGGAGGCCGTCCTGCTGCCGGACACCGCCCTGCACACCGCCGCGTACGTCCGCGACCTGGAGACCGAGCTCGGCAAGCCGGTCCTGACCGCCAATCAGGTCACCGTGTGGGAGGCGCTGCGCCTGGTCGACCGCCGGGTGAACGCGCCCGCGCTCGGGACCCTGTTCACCCGCGAACCGCTGGTGCAGGCGGAGGGCTGACGGCAGGACGGCGCACGGCAGCAGTTCACGGGAATAACCGGAGTCGCCCTCCTGTTTGCCACGGCGGGACGTCAGAAGACGCCCGCACGCCCACGCGCGGGCGGACGCGGGCAGCTATGCAGGAGGAGCACCGGTGAGCGACGACATCCGCGGCAAGGCACAGGGCACGGCATCCGTACCGCTCTCGGTGCTCGATCTGGCCACCGTCGGCGCGGGCCACACCGCGAGCGAGGCGCTCGCCACCGGCGCCGAGATCGCCGCACTCGCCGAGCGCCGCGGTTTCCACCGCTACTGGGTCGCCGAGCACCACTCGATGCCCGGGGTCGCCTCCTCCTCGCCCGCCGTGATCCTCGCCCACCTCGCCGCCAGGACCAGCCGCATCCGGCTCGGCTCCGGCGGCGTGATGCTGCCCAACCACGCCCCGCTGGTGATCGCCGAGCAGTTCGGCACCCTGGAGGCGCTCGCCCCGGGCCGCATCGACCTCGGCCTCGGCCGGGCGCCGGGCACAGACGGTGCGACCGCCGCGGCGCTGCGCCGTACCGAGCGGCTCAATGAGGGCGCCGACGATTTCCCGCAGCAGCTGGCCGAGTTGACCCGATTCCTCGACGACGACTTCCCCGACGGGCATCCGTACGCGAAGATCCACGCGGTCCCCGGGCCGGTGCAGGCGACCTCGCCCGGCGGTGTGCAGTCGCCCGCGCGGCCGCCGCTGTGGCTGCTCGGCTCCTCCGGCTTCAGCGCCCGTCTGGCCGGGATGCTGGGACTGCCCTTCGCCTTCGCGCACCACTTCTCGGCGCAGAACACCATCCCGGCACTCGACCTCTACCGCGAGTCGTTCCGGCCCTCCGCCGTCCTCGACGAGCCGTACGCCCTGATCGGTGTCGCCGCGCTCGCCGCGGACGACGAGCGCGAGGCCCGCCGGCAGGTCCTGACCGGCGCCCTGTCGATGGTGCGGCTGCGCACCGGCCGCCCCGGTCTGGTGCCGAGTCCCGAGGAAGCCGAGGCCCACACCTTCAGCGAGATCGAGCAGGACTTCGTCAACGGCTGGCTGGGGAACGTCATCCACGGCACCCCCGACGCCGTACGCACCGGACTCGACGACCTGCAGAAGCGCACCGGAGCCGCCGAGTTGATGATCACGGCGAACGCGCACGGTGGCGCGGCCCGGCTGCGCAGCTACGAACTGATCGCGGACGCCTACGAGTTGCCGCAGCTGTGATCCGACGGCAGTCGGCCGGCGCGGTCGCTCAGTTCCCGCCGGTGCCGACCGGTGAGCCGATCAGGCTGGAGATACGATCCGGCGGCACCGCCCGCGAGTAGAGCCAGCCCTGACCCGTGTCACAGCCGATCCGCCGCAGCCGGTCGGCCTGCTGTGGCGTCTCCACACACTCGGCGGTCACCGTCAGACCGAGCCGGTGCGCCAGCTGCACCATCGCCTCCACGATGGTCTCGTCGGCCTCGCTCGCCTGCCCGTCGCCGCTCTCGTACTGGAAACCTCGCACGAACGATCCGTCGAGCTTGAGGACGGAGACCGGCAGTCGGCTCAGATACGCGAGGTTCGAATAGCCGGTGCCGAAGTCGTCGATGGCGATGCGCACCCCCATCTCGCTCAGCGCCTGCAGGGTCCGCAGCGGACGCCCGGCGGAGCCCATCACCGCGGACTCGGTGAGCTCCAGCTGCAGCAGACCGGGCTCGAGCCCCGTCTCGCGCAGGGTCGCGGCGACGTCCGCGACGAGGTCGGAGTCCCACACCTGCCGTACGGCGACATTGACGCTGACGAACACCGGCGCCCGCTCCGGATGCTCCAACTGCCAGGCCCTGGCCTGTACGCAGGCGGTGCGCAGCACCCAGCGGCCCAGCTCGACGATCGAGCCGTCCTCCTCGGCCAGTGCGATGAACCGATTCGGCGCCAGCGTCCCGAACTGCGGATGGTGCCAGCGCACCAGCGCCTCCACACCCCGCACCCCGCAGTCGTCCAGACCCACCAACGGCTGGTACTCCAGGGCGAATTCACCCCGCTCCACGGCCGGGCGCAGGGTCGCGGCGAGCGCCTGCCGGTTCATCCGGTGGGCGTTGCGCTCGGGGTCGAAGAGGGACCAGCGGGCCTTGCCGTCGGCCTTCGCCCAGTACAGCGTGGTGTCCGCGCCCTGCATCAGGCCGGTGGCGGTGGTGCCGGCCGCCCGGCGCTCCACCACGCCGACCGACGCCGACACCACGAGCTGCCGGCCGCCGACGTCGAAGGGCTCGCGCAGGCTGTCGAGTACCGCCTGGGCCAGGGACGTCAGCTGTTCGGTGCCGGTCGAGTCCTCGACCAGGAGCGCGAACTCGTCGCCGCCGAGCCGGGCCACCAGGATCTCGCGGCCGCCGTCCCGCGCCGCGATCCGGTCGGCGCAGCGGGTCAGCCGGTCGGCCACGGCCGCGAGGAGCCGGTCGCCGCTGGCGTGCCCCAGTGTGTCGTTGACCGCCTTGAAGCCGTCGAGGTCGAGGTGGCAGAGGCCGATCCGGCCGGTGCCGGTCGCCTCGTCGGCCGCTTCGAGGGCGGCCGTGAGGCGCTCGAAGAACAGGGTCCGGTTCGGCAGCCGGGTCATCGGGTCGTGCAGCCGCAAGTGGTGCAGTTGCGCCTGCAGTTCACGTCTGGCCGTGACATCGGTGACGGTGAGCAGGACGGCACCGCGCCGGTCCAGCGGCGCGACGGTGACCTGCGCCCACAGGGAGTGCCCGTCGGGATGCTTGAGCCGCCGGGTGCAGCGCAGTCCGGCGCGGCGGCCCCGCAGGATCTCCTGGTACGCGTGCCAGGTGCGGTCCTGCGCGGCGAGGTCCACCAGGCCGGCCACGGAGCGGCCGCGCAGCTCGTCGGGGGTGAGGCCGAGCAGGCCGCCGAGCGCGTCGTTCACCGACGTGATCCGGCCGTCGGCGTCCACCACCGCCATCGCGGACCGGGAGGCGTGGAAGGCGGCGTGCCCGTCGCGCAGTTCGGTGTCCTGGTCCGGGAGGCCGGAATCCGCTTCGGTGCACGACAGCTGAGGACCCGGGCCGGTCAGTGCGTCACGATCAGTGACGATCGGCCCGATGTCATCGGTGGCCGTCGGCGCCGTGAAGGCCGGGCCTTCGGACATTCCGCTCACCGCTCGCTCCCGGAGGGCAGTCGTTTCTCGTACAGGTCGGATGGGTGGTCGGCCGGAAAGTGTGCCGATCATAGAGGCTGGCCGGAGCGCCGATCCAGCCTTTGTACGGGCGGGAGTGCTCCTGCGGGGTGCGGGGTGGCCGGGCCGGTTGGATGCCGTCGCCATGCCAGATCGTTTCTGCTCAAGCATGGTCGGCTCGACGGCACAACTCGTCCGTGCGCGACCGGTTGTCGGCGCCGCTGTGACGTTGCGTGATCCCCGGAGTGTCGGCTCCTCACTCGTCCGGGGCAGCTGAACAGGGCATACCGCAACAAAGCGGCACAGGCTGGGTGGGGTGTCCCCCAGGGGGTGCGTGCGGGTTTCGCATCACACCCCCCAGCCCGCCCCCGGAGGTCCGACGTGCCGCGTCCGCCGCACCCTGCTTCTGCACCTCGTGAGCGGGAGCTCTCGCCGCGTGTGCGTCGTGCGGCGGCGGCCTTCACCTCCTTCGTCGCCCTTGCGGCGACCTCCCTCGCGGCGGGGCCGGTCGCAGCCGACTCCTTCGCCGGGCCCTGCGCCCTGGAGCGGACCTCCGCCCACCACTCCGAGGGCCTCGACACCTGGAACAGTGCCTATCCCAAGCCCGTCGACCGCCTGGACGCGGTGATGGTGTTCCTGTCGTTCCCCGACTCGGAGCCGCTGGCCACACCGGGACAGCTGGCCGCGGACCACTTCCCCGCCACCAGCGAGTTCTTCCACCGCGCCTCGTACGGCCGTTTCGCCCTGACGGTGCATCCGGGCAAGCACTGGATCGAGATGCCCGAGCCGTCCTCCTCGTACGAGATACAGCGCGACTGGCCCACGCAGAAACGGGGCGCCTATCTGCGCGACGCACTGGCGGCGGCGGACCCCTCGGTGGACTTCAGCAGGTACGACGTCGTCTATTTCGTGGCCGACCCCGATGCGCCGGGCGTCGACTCGGATGCGACGAAGGTCGTGAACTTCGACCGTCCGCTGCGTGCCGACGGCACCGACCTGCGGCGGATCGTCACGGTCTTCGAGCGGCACCCGCCCGACCGGAACGTCCTGGCGCACGAGACCGGCCATGTCTTCGACCTGCCGGACCTGTACCACCGGCCGTCGGACGGCAAGGGCGACTGGGACACCCATGTCGGTGACTGGGATGTGATGGGCAGCCAGTTCGGCCTCGCCCCCGATCTCTTCGGCTGGCACAAGTGGAAGCTCGGCTGGCTGGACGAGCAGCAGGTCACCTGCGTGCAGGGCACCGGCGACAGCCTGCTGAGCCTGGAGCCGATCGCCGCTGCGCCCGAGCGCGGTCAGCTCGGCGGCAAACGCCTTGCGGTGGTCCGTACCGGGCGGGACAGCGCGGTGGCGATCGAGGCCCGCGGCCGTACCGGAAACGACCGGGAGACCTGCACCGAGGGCGTACTGATCTACCGGGTGCACACCGACTCGGCGTCCGGACACGGACCCGTCGAAGTGGTGGACGCCCATCCGGACTCGGGGGCCTGCTGGGACTCCTCGGTGTATCCGGAACTGGCCGATGCGCCGGTGCAGGTGGGAGAGAGCCGGACGGTGCCGGGGGAGCGCATCAGGGTGCAGGTCGTATCGCAGTCGAAGACCGGGACCTGGACGGTGAAGATCACCACCTAGGCCGGACTAGGCGGCAACACGAAAGGCCCTCCGCCGAAGCGGAGGGCCTTTCGTNGACCTGGACGGTGAAGATCACCACCTAGGCCGGACTAGGCGGCAACACGAAAGGCCCTCCGCCGAAGCGGAGGGCCTTTCGTCGTCTGTGCGCCGTCAGGGACTCGAACCCCGGACCCGCTGATTAAGAGTCAGCTGCTCTAACCAACTGAGCTAACGGCGCCTGCTGACGTCGTAGACCTTAGCACCCTGATCGGCGCGAGGAAAAATCGATATACGGACCGCCGAGCGGGCCGCGGAACGGGCCGCTCGGACGCACGCCCAGAGCAGAACCTCGGGTCCCGGAAGCCACGGACGATGGCTGTCGGGGGCCACCAGCCAGCGCGAATCCATCGGGTGCGGCGCACACTCGCCGCCCGCTCCATGCACCGGCGGCACGGTGATCGCATCCCCGGCGCCGTGGCAGAGCGGGGGCGGTACCGACGGGTGCCACTCCTCCCAGGCGAGCAGGGACGGGAGCCGCTGCGCGGTGCCCGGCGCGGCGAACAGCAGGGTCCGGCCGCGGTGTGCGGCGACCGGTCCGGATCCCGGACCGGACTCCCAGAGCTGGTCGAGGACGGCCCGGCCGAACACCGCGGGCACGCTCACCGCGTCGAATCCCGTGCCGCAGGGCACGACGACCGGGGCCGAGGGGCGGCTGTTCCACAGGGCGAGGGTGCTGCGCGGGTGGGAGGTGCAGGCGGCGAGCCAGGCGGCGCCCTCGGAGGTGACGCTCGAGGGGTGCGGGGTGTCGATCCTGGCGTGCACGATCGTGCCGAAGGGGGCGGTGGGGGCCGGGAGGTGTGAGGGGGCCGCGCCGTGCCGGTCACGGATGTCTGCGCTGTGTTCTGCGCTGTGCTGCCGGATGCTCATGCACACAGGTCTACTGGCGGTAATGCCGTCATTTCCGTGAGTTGCCGGAAATCGGGACAGGACGGGGGTCGGCGGAGTACCTTGCGGCCACCGCATATGCCATCCGCCCTTTCTGGGCTGCGGGTGACGGCGGCCGTACGTGGTCGGCCGGCCGTGGTGCTCAGCCCTCGGCGCCGCGCAGCAGTTCGCGGCCGAACTCGACCATCTTCTTCGCGTAGTCCTCCGTCCAGTCCGCGCGCTCGGCGATCGCCGCCGTCGTCAGCCGGTCGAAGCGGCGCGGATCGGCCAGTTGGGCCGCAGCGATCGCCTGGAACTCCAGGGACCGGTCCGTCGCCGCGCGGAAGGCCAGCGTCAGCTCCGTGGCCCTGGCGAGCAGCTCCCGCGGATCGTCGATCGACTCCAGGTCGAAGAAATGCTCCGGGTCGGCGGTCGCCTCGGCCGGCTCGAAGAGCAGGGGCGCGGGTCGCAGCCGCCGCCCGGTCTGCTCGGGCTCCGCCATGTGCCTGGTCCTCTCGTCGTGCGGTGGTACGTCGCCGGTGCCACGCTCCCGGTGGCCCCGCTCCGGGCCACCTTCCATTGTCCAACCTCGTGCAAGTACGCCTCGTGCCCCCGGCCAGGACGCGGGCCGGCGCCCGCTGGTGCCGAGGGCCTCGCCGGATGCGTACCCGCTCAAGTGCGCATCGGCACACGGTGGTTGGACCAGACGTCCCAGGTGTGCTGCATGGCCTCCCAGCCGTCCGGGAACTTCACCGTCACCCCCAGCTGCACCGGCTCGGTCGACGGGTGGTCGTCAAGGAGCTCGGCCACACCCGCCCGGCACACCACGATGCAGGCGTGCCGGTGCCGGGAGGCGAGGACGCACAGCCGTCCCGTCTCCAGATGGAACGCGGTCGCGTCGGGCCGGCCCGACAGCGGGTGCAGCATCACCGTGACGTCGTACTCGCGGCCCTGCAGGCGGTTCGCCGTGTCCACCGTGACGCCCGTGACGCCGAGCTCCGCGAGTGCGGACCGTACGGCCGCGGCCTGGTCGCGGTGCGCGGTGCCCACCGCGATCCGGTCGGCGGTCAGCGGCACCGGATCCGTGGTCCGCTCGCTGGTCGTCGCGCCGCCCCGGTCGAGCAGCCGGCGCACCACCGACGCCACCGCCCGTACCGCCTCCGGATCGGTCCGCGGGGTGTGCCGGGCGGGCAGTTCGAGCAGGCCCCAGCCCGACATCGCCGCCTCGTCGATCACCCGGTCGGGACCGGAGCCGTCGGACGGCACCCCGAACCGCAGCGTCCGGTCCCCGTGGTCCGTACCGCTGCGGAAGCGTGTGTACGGATAGAAGGCGTCCGACACCAGGGGCGCCGCCGATGCGGGCAGCCGCCAGGACACCGGGAGGCGGTGCTGCGGCAGCTGAGGGTTGTGCGCGAGGAGCGTGGTCACCGCGCTCGCCGACGGATCGTGGCTGAGCCCCGCCCACTGCTCGGCCCCCACGATCGAGAACGGGTCGAGCTGGCCAGGATCGCCCACGAACAGCGCCCGCTCGAACAGTCCGGCCACGGCCAGGAGCCCGTCCGAACGCATCTGGTACGCCTCGTCGACGATGGCGTGCGGCCAAGGGTCCGTGCCGCTGACGTGCGCCCACTTCGCGGCCGTCGAGATCACCACGTCGAGGCCGGCCAGATCGCCGGCCTTCGCGGACTTGCGGACCTGCTCCAGGTCGTCGAGCGCCCGGTCGTACGGGTCCGGGTCGCTGCTGTGCAGCCGGCCCACCGGCAGCGACGGGTCCTTCTCGGCGAGGCGCAGGACCAGGTCGTCCACCTGTGCGTTGGTCTGCGCCACGATCATCAGGGGGCGGCCGGCGCCGGCCAGGCGCAGTGCGGCGTTCACCACCAGGGTCGACTTGCCCGCGCCCGGCGGGGAGTCGACGACCACGCCGCGGGACGTGCCGTGCAGCGTGTCGTGCAGGATCGCGTCCGTGGCGCGGCCCGCCTCGGCGGCCGGGTCGAAGGGCTCGGGGGCAGGATTCACACGGTCCTCCGCGGTCGTCACAGCACGTCCTCCGCGGTCGTCCGGTCGGGCTGCTCCGCCGCGGTGGCGGGCGGGCCGCCGTGCGTCCACGGGGTGTCCTCCGGCTCCGGAAGCCCCGGCCCGCCGCGCGGCGCGTGCTCGAACAGCGTCCAGCACACCCGCTCGCCCGGCTCCGGCACCGATCCCGCCTCGGGCTCCTTGCCGCGGCCCATCTTGTCCAGCAGCCGCAGCACGACCGTCGACGACCCGGCGCCGGTCCCGGCCGCGCCTGCGGCTGCGTCCTCCGATTCGTCTGCGTAGCCCACGAATTCGGCGGACTGCGGCTTGCCCGCCAGATCGCGGAACACCTTCGTCCGCTCGCCGAGGTGCGGGCGGTCCGCGGTCCGGAACGTCACCAGCGGCCGCGGGCTCGGTCGCTTGCTGTCGCTGTACGCCATCGCCACCTCGGTGACCTCGCCGGCGAACGCCTCACCAGACAGCCGCCGCCCGGCCATCACCAGCGGATCGTCCAGCGCCTCCTGTGCCTCGAGCCGGGCCTGGGCGGTCTCCCGCGCCGACAGCTTGTTCGCCGCCGTCACCGCGTCGTCGCGGCGGGGCTGGGGTGGCTCGCCCGCGAGGACGCGGTCGCGATGCCCGGTGTACGACCAGCGGTCACGGGTCCAGCGGTCACCGTCCCGGGGCGCTTCGGGCAGTCCGCGCAGCAGGTCGATGCCCCGCCACATCGCGTCCCAGGTCGGACGGGTGCGGCTCGCCACCAGGTCGCGGATCTCCCGCTCGGCCGTGGTCAGTTCGGCGAGCCGCCGGTCCGCCGTGACTCCGTCGTCGGCCGCCGCCAGGGCCGTACGCGCCCGGTCGAATCGCTCGATGGCCGGGGCGAGGAGCCGATTGTCGAACGCCGGGTCCGTCGCGGGACCGGCCGGCGGGCAGCGCAATTGGCCCGTCGCGTCCCGCGCCAGCTCCGCCTCCCGCGCAGCCGACGCCCCCGAGGCGCCGTCCGGCGGATCGATCCAGGCGAGCAGTGCTCCCAGATGCTGGTCCTCCAGGCTGGACTGGCCCGCCGCCCAGTGCCGTGACAGCAGATCCGTCATCGCCATGAGCAGCGCGGAGCCGGGCACCCGCGCCCGCTCACCGAAATGCGTCAGCCAGCGCCCGAGCAGCGGCACCCGCGCAGGCGCCGGATACGGGGTGTCCGGATCCTGCTCTGCCGTACGCCGGAACCGCATCGACCGCCCGAGGAGCCGCACGAACTCCAGGCCCGCCCGGCTGGGCACGAGGAGCTGCGGGGCGTCCGTGCACAGCTCCACCTCGACCTTGACCCGCTTGCCGCTCTCCGGGTCCGTCGTCGAGCGCTCCGCGGTCTCCGTGTCCCCGGCGAATCCGTCGACGTACGGCAGCACCACCTCGGCGAGGTCCGTCAGGAACGCGAAGCGCAGGTCGCGGTCGCGTGGCTGCGGCACCACGAGCAGCCGCGGTGCGTGACGGTCCGTGCCGACCAGGGCGCCGAGCGGGGCGCCCGCCTCACCGGCCGTCGTCAGCGGGACGAACACCAGTGGCCGCTCGGCCAGATGCCGGTGCCGGACCGTCGCCAGCGGCTGTGCCCGCCCCGACTCCGTGGCCTCGAGCCGGGCCAGCGTATGGATCAGCGACACGACGGCCTCCCGGTGCGGTGCGGCGGCCGGCTCAGCACGGCACACCCCCGAGCGCCTCGGCCCGCAGCGCCGCGGCCCGGCGCAGCGCGGCGACCGCGGGATCGTCCGGATCGCCCTGGCTGCCACGGGCCGCGGCCAGCACCTGCCGCACCTCGGACAGGCCGCCGAGCTCGCCGCGCAGCGACCGCCCGAGAGCGGTGACCGACCCCGACGCGCGCGCCCGGTCCCGGCAGTGGAACGCCAGCTCGCACGAGGAGAGGCACTGCGGTGCGTAGGTCGCCGGCACCGCGGCGACGGCCTCCTCGATCTCCGCCGCGTCCTGCTCCGTGTCGAAGGTGACGCCCGGCGGCAGCGCCTCGGCGATCTCCTCGATCCTGGTCAGCCGGGCCAGCTGCCGCCGTGTCACCGCGATCTGCTTACGGGTGTCCACGGCGGACGCCGCCGGCAGGTTGGAGAAGTCGCGCGGGCACACCAGGAGCACCTCGTGCCGCACCTCGGGCGCCGGATCGAGGCGCCTTGCGACCTCCTCGAGCGCCAGGACGTACACCGCGGACTGGCGTGCCGCCGCGCCCACCTTGGCGGCGTCCGCCGAACCGTCCACCATCGGGAACGACTTGATCTCCACCACCGTCCACCGCCCGTCCGGATGCACCACCACCGCATCCGGCTCCAGGAACGCCGGCGAACCCGCCACATCGAGGGCGAGCAGCGGATGATCGAGCAGCGTCCACGCCTCGGCCGACGCGGCCTCCCGCAGCGCAAGGGCCGTACGCGCCGCCCGGCCCTCGGGCCCGGCCGCGCCGAGCTCCGGGACCCGTGCCGTGCCCGGCTCCGGCTCGGGGC
>NZ_QUAK01000102.1:16686-73222 GCF_003429565.1 Streptomyces triticagri | reverse complement strand
CGTGCCCGGCGGCCTCACCGGCGCCCCGGCCGAATCGCCCGCGGCTCCGGAGGCGGAGCCCACCGAAGGGTCGCCGGGTCCGCACGGCGCGGGCCGGCCGTTCGCCGGCCCGGTCGCGGAGTCGCTCCTCGACGACGCCGCCGTGGTCGTCAGTGAGTTGGTCACCAGCGCCGTCGTGCACGCGGGCACCACCGTCGACCTCACCTTCCGGGTCGAGACGGCGGCGGTGCCGGCCGGTGCCCCGGAGCCGCCGCACGTCGCAGGAGCACCCGGGCCCGTCCTCGTCGTCGAGGTGACCGGTCGCCACCCGGCACGCGCCGTGCACCAGGCCGACACGCCCCAACAGGCCGACGACGAGGCCGAGTTCGGGCGTGGTCTGCCTTTCGTCGCGGCCCGCTGCGACTCCTGGGGCACCACCTGCCGTACGGGCTCCAGGACCGTCTGGGCCAGGCTGCCCATGAGCGGGCCGCCGTACCTGGAAGGAGAGGCCGATCCCCGCGTGCCCGGGACCGAGACCGTCGCGCCGCCCCCGTACCCGGCCGGTGGCGCCCAGGGCGACGACGCATGGGACGCCCGCGCGGCACTCGGCCTGCTCGCCGAGGCCTCCGATCTGCTCGCCGGACAGCTCGACGAGGACATGGTCGCCGCCGTCGCCGGACAGCTCCTGGTGCCCGGCCTCGCCGACTGGTGCGCCGTATGGCTGCACGGCGACGGCGGACGCGGTGCCGCACCCCGCCTCGCCCGCGTCCGGCACCGCAGCGAGGACCGGCACGACGCACTGCGGCAGGCCCTCGAGAAGGACCCGCCGAGCCCCTCCGCACCGCCCGCCGGGACCCCCGTACCCATCCCCTGGCCCGACGACGGCTCGGCCGGGACCACCGGCGCGGCCCTGTCCTGCCGGCTCGTCGCCGACGGCTGCGAACTGGGCACGCTGCTCCTCGGCCGCGCAGGGCCGGCCGGCTTCCCGCCCGGGGCGATCGACCTGCTGCGGGACTTCTCCCGGCGGGTCGCCCGCGCCGCAGACACCGCCCGCCGGTACACCCGGCAGGCCACCATCAGCCGCATCCTGCAGCGCGGCCTGCTGCCCGCCTCGGTCGCCGAGGTCCCCGGGGTCGAGACCGCCCTCGTCTACGAGCCGCGGGACAAATCCCTGGCCGGCGGCGACTTCTACGACGTGTTCCCGGCCGGCGACGGCCGTTGGTGCTTCGCGCTCGGCGACGTCTGCGGCAAGGGCCCGGAGGCCGCGGTCGTGACCGGCCTCGCCCGGCCCTGGCTGCGGCTGCTCGCGCGTGAGGACCGTCCCGTCGCCGACGTGCTCGACCGGCTCAACCGCGCCCTGATCGAGGACGCCCTCGAAGCCGCGGAGTCCGCGGCCCGTGCGGTCGCGGCCGCGGGCGTGCCCGGCCTCGCCGCGGCCGCCGACGCCTCGCCCGCCCGCTTCCTGTCCCTCCTCTACGGCGAGCTGGTGCCCTCCGCCGCCGGGATCCGGTGCACCCTGGCCTGCGCCGGGCATCCCCTGCCGCTGCTGCTCGACACCGCCGGCCGGGTGCGTCCCGCGGCCGAGTCACAGGTGCTGCTCGGCATCGTCGACGACGCCGCGTACCGCGCCGAAACCTTCGTGCTCGGCGCCGGCGAGACCCTGCTCTGCGTCACGGACGGGGTGACCGAGCGGCGCTCCGGGAGCCGCCAGTTCGACGACGCCGACGGGCTGTCCCGGGCGCTCGCGGACTGTGCGGGCCTCGACGCGGAGCGGATCGCCGACCGCATCCGCCGGCAGGTGCATGCCTTCTCCGACCTGCCGCCGGACGACGATCTCGCGCTGCTCGTGCTGCGGGCGACCTGAGGGTGCGGGCGGCGGTACGGCCGGGCGGTGGGCACCGTCCGAGGTGCAGGACAATGGCTGCATGCCCTCCGTACTCCCTGACGGTGAACCCGTGCCCGACGACGGGTCGCTGCCCGCATCGGCCCTGGACGGTGCCGCCGGACGGCCCCTCGGGTTCTACCTGCACGTGCCGTACTGCGCGACCCGCTGCGGCTACTGCGACTTCAACACCTACACGGCGAGCGAGCTGCGCGGCCGCGACGGCGCACTCGCCTCCCGCGACACCTACGCCGCGCATCTGATCGAGGAGATCCGGCTCGCCCGCAAGGTTCTCGGCGACGATCCGCGCGCGGTCCGTACCGTGTTCGTCGGAGGGGGCACCCCGACCCTGCTGCCCGCGGCGGACCTGGTGCGGGTGCTCGGGGCGGTGCGGGACGAGTTCGGGCTCGCCCCGGACGCGGAGATCACCACCGAGGCGAATCCGGAGTCCGTCGATCCGCGCTATCTCGCCGAGCTCCGCGAGGGCGGCTTCAACCGCGTCTCCTTCGGCATGCAGAGCGCGCGGCAGCACGTCCTGAAGGTTCTCGACCGTACGCATACGCCGGGGCGGCCCGAGGCGTGCGTCGCCGAGGCGCGGGCGGCCGGCTTCGAGCACGTCAACCTCGATCTGATCTACGGCACCCCGGGGGAGTCCGACGACGACTGGCGGGCCTCCCTTGACGCCGCGCTCGGTGCGGGGCCCGACCATGTGTCGGCGTACGCCCTGATCGTCGAGGAGGGTACGCAGCTGGCCCGGCGGATCCGGCGCGGTGAGGTCCCCGCGACGGACGACGATGTGCACGCGGACCGGTACCTCATCGCCGACGAGGCGTTCCGGGCGGCGGGGTTCTCCTGGTACGAGGTGTCCAACTGGGCGGCCTCCGAGGCCGCGCGGTGTCTGCACAACGAGCTGTACTGGCGCGGGGCGGACTGGTGGGGGGCGGGGCCGGGTGCGCATTCGCACGTCGGGGGCGTGCGGTGGTGGAACGTGAAGCATCCGGGCGCGTATGCCCAGGCCCTGGTGGGTGGGCGGTCGCCGGGGGCGGGGCGTGAGGTGCTCTCCGCCGAGGATCGGCGGGTTGAGCGGATCTTGCTCGAGCTGCGGCTGCGGGAGGGGGTGTCCTTGTCGCTGCTGCGGGCTGCGGGGCTTGGTGCTGCGGATCGGGCGGTGCGGGACGGGTTGCTTTCGGCGGGGCCCTATGAGGAGGGGCGGGCCGTACTCACCCTGCGGGGGCGGTTGTTGGCGGATGGGGTGGTGCGGGATCTGGTCGACTGACGGTATCGGAGTTCCCCAGCCCGCCCCTTCCCGAAAGTCCTGCCGGACGGGCTCCTCAAGCGCCGGAGGGGCTGAAAGATGTCCTGCCGGACGGGCCTCCTCAAGCGCCGGAGGGGCTTGAAGGGGGTGCCGTCACGAAGTCGATCAGTTCTTCCACGCGGCCCAGGAGTTCCGGCTCCAGGTCTCGGAAGGTGTGGACTCGGCCGAGGATGTGCTGCCAGGCGGCGCCCGTGTTCTCGGGCCAGCCGAGGGCGCGGCACACGCCCGTCTTCCAGTCCTGGCCGCGTGGTACCCGCGGCCACGCGCGGATACCGACCGAGGACGGCTTCACCGCCTCCCAGATGTCGATGTAGGGGTGGCCGACGACGAGGGTGTGCTCGTCGGTGACCGCGGCGGCGATCCGGGACTCCTTGCTGCCGGGCACCAAGTGGTCGACGAGCACCCCGAGCCGGGCGTCGGCCGCCGGCCCGAACTCCCCGACGATCGCGGGCAGATCGTCCACGCCCTCCAGGTACTCGACGACGACACCCTCGATGCGCAGGTCGTCGCCCCACACCCGCTCCACCAGCTCTGCGTCGTGCCGGCCCTCCACGTAGATCCGCCCCGCACGTGCGACCCGGGCCCGCGCCCCGGGCACGGCGACCGAGCCGGAGGCCGTGCGGGTGGGGCGGGCAGGTGCGTTGCCCGTGGGGCGTACGAGGGTGACCACGCGGCCCTCGAGCAGGAAGCCGGACGGCTCGAGCGGGAAGACCCGGTGCTTGCCGAACCGGTCCTCGAGGGTCACGGTGCCGGCCTCGCAGCCGATCACCGCACCGCAGAAGCCGGTCGAGGCCTCCTCGACGACCAGGTCGCGGTCGGCGGGGACCTCGGGGACGGCGGCCTGCTTCTTCCAGGGGGGTGTGAGGTCGGGGGAGTACTCACGCATACGCGGGCCCGAAGGGCCTTCGTTGGAAGGGTGGTGGCGGGAGACGGGTGGGCGCATTCGGCCGACGATAGGAGAAGCCGACGACCAGCGGTTACGACACGCCGAACTGGGCGGCGAGGCGGTCGCGTTGGGCGCGGACAAAAGCCGCATCCACCACCGATCCGTGCCCGGGCACGTACCGCGCCTCCGGTCCGCCGAGCGCGAGCAGTCGGTCGAGTGCGGCCGGCCAGCGCGAGCGCACCGCGTCCGGTCCTGCCTGGGGTTCGCCGGACTCCTCGACCAGGTCCCCGCAGAAGACGGTCGCCGGGGAGGACGGGACGAGTACGGCCAGATCGTGGCCGGTGTGCCCCGGGCCGACGTTGACCAGGACCACCTGCAGGCCGCCGCCGAGGTCGACGGTCCACTGGCCGGAGACCTCGTGCCGTGGCCGTACGACGAGTTCGGCCGCCTCGGCCGCGGCGGCGGGGTCCGCGCCGTGCCGTACCGCGTCCGCGGCGAGCGCCTCGCGGCCCCCGGCGAGCACGTCGCCAAGGCCGACCGCGCCGTAGACCTCCGCACCGGCGAACACCGCGCCGCCGAGTACATGGTCGAAGTGCGGGTGGGTGAGTGCGAGATGTGTCACTCGCCGGCCGCCGAGCAGCTGCTCGGCCCGGCGCCGCAGCTCGGCGCCCTCACGCAGCGAGGATCCCGCGTCGATCAGGAGCGCCGCACCGTCGCCCACCACGAGCCCGGCCGTGCAGTCCCAGACCGGGAGCCTGCACCGGCCCACGGAGGCGACGGCCGTGGCCGGACGCACCGGCCCGGCCACGCGCTCCCAGCCGGCCTGTTCCCACGTGATGCCCGAAGTGACGCCCGCTGCCGCGGCGTCGGAAGTGATGCCCATGGGCAGACGCTAACGGCGCCGACCGGCCACGGCCCGGCACCACCCTTGCCGGAGTCGCACCCGACCGCCGTACACTGGGCGCGGCAATGCTGGCACTCACGACCGGTGAGTGCCAGGAGGGCGGCAGCCGGGACGACAGGGAGGTGCGCGGATGCTCAGCGAACGCAGACTCGAGGTGCTGCGCGCCATCGTCCAGGACTATGTCGGCACGGAGGAGCCCGTCGGCTCCAAGGCCCTCACCGAGCGCCACCACCTCGGCGTCTCACCGGCCACCGTGCGCAACGACATGGCGGCGCTCGAGGAGGAGGGCTTCATCGCCCAGCCGCACACCAGCGCGGGGCGCATCCCCACGGACAAGGGGTACCGCCTCTTCGTCGACAGGCTGGCCGGGGTCAAGCCCCTGTCCTCGCCGGAGCGCCGCGCCATTCAGAACTTCCTCGACGACGCCGTCGACCTCGACGACGTGGTCGCGCGTACGGTACGGCTGCTCGCGCAGCTGACCCGGCAGGTCGCCGTCGTGCAGTACCCCTCGCTGACCCGCTCGACGGTGCGCCATGTCGAGCTGCTCTCGCTCGCGCCCGCCCGCCTGATGCTCGTGGTGATCACGGACACCGGACGGGTCGAGCAGCGGCATGTCGACTGCCCGGCGCCGTTCGGCGAGACCTCGCTCGCCGATCTGCGGGCGCGGCTCAACAGCCGGGTCGCCGGACGCCGCTTCTCGGACGTCCCGCTGCTCGTGCAGGACCTCCCCGAGTCCTTCGAGCAGGAGGACCGGGGTACGGTCTCGTCCGTGCTCGCCACTCTCCTCGAAACCCTCGTCGAGGAGACGGAGGAGCGGCTGATGATCGGCGGTACGGCCAATCTGACCCGCTTCGGGCATGACTTCCCGCTGGTCATCAGGCCGGTGCTGGAGGCGCTCGAGGAGCAGGTGGTGCTCCTCAAGCTGCTCGGCGAGGCGAAGGATTCGGGCATGACCGTACGCATCGGTCACGAGAACGCCCACGAGGGCCTCAACTCCACGTCCGTCGTCTCGGTCGGCTACGGTTCGGGCGGCGAGGCAGTCGCCAAGCTCGGCGTGGTCGGACCGACCCGCATGGATTACCCCGGAACGATGGGAGCGGTACGCGCAGTGGCACGTTACGTCGGACAGATCCTGGCGGAGTCGTAAGTGGCCACGGACTACTACGCCGTACTCGGCGTGCGCCGCGACGCATCACAGGACGAGATCAAGAAGGCCTTCCGCCGCCTGGCGCGTGAACTCCACCCGGACGTCAATCCGGACCCGAAGACGCAGGAGCGCTTCAAGGAGATCAACGCGGCCTACGAGGTGCTCTCCGACCCGCAGAAGAAGCAGGTCTACGACCTCGGCGGCGACCCTCTGCAGGGGGCCGGCGGCGGCGCCGGGGGATTCGGGGCCGGCGGCTTCGGGAACTTCTCGGACATCATGGACGCGTTCTTCGGTTCGGCGTCCCAGCGCGGCCCGCGCTCGCGCACCCGCCGCGGTCAGGACGCGATGATCCGGCTCGAGATCGAGCTGGACGAGGCCGCGTTCGGCACCACCAAGGACATCCAGGTGGACACGGCCGTCGTGTGCAACACCTGTGCGGGCGAGGGCGCGGCGCCCGGCACCTCCGCGCAGACCTGTGACATGTGCCGCGGCCGCGGCGAGGTCTCCCAGGTCACCCGCTCCTTCCTCGGCCAGGTCATGACGTCCAGGCCCTGCCCGCAGTGCCAGGGCTTCGGCACCGTGGTGCCCACTCCGTGCCACGAGTGCGCGGGCGACGGCCGCATCCGCTCCCGCCGCACCCTGACGGTGAAGATCCCGGCGGGTGTGGACAACGGCACCCGGATCCAGCTGGCCGGCGAGGGCGAGGTCGGCCCCGGCGGCGGCCCGGCCGGCGACCTCTACGTGGAGATCCACGAACTCCCGCACACCGTCTTCCAGCGGCGCGGCGACGATCTGCACTGCACGGTGACCATCCCGATGACCGCGGGCTCGCTCGGCACCAAGGTGCCGCTCGAGACACTCGACGGCATGGAGGAGGTCGACATCCGGCCCGGCACCCAGTCCGGTCAGTCGATCCCGCTGCACCAGCGCGGCGTCACACATCTGCGCGGCGGCGGCCGCGGCGACCTCATCGTGCACGTCGAGGTGCTCACCCCGACCAAGCTCGACGCCGAGCAGGAGCGGCTGCTTCGCGAGCTGGCCAAGCTGCGCGGCGAGGAGCGTCCGACCGGACAGTTCCAGCCCGGTCAGCAGGGCCTGTTCTCCCGCCTGAAGGACGCCTTCAACGGCCGCTGAGGCACTTACTGGGGCGTCTTGCCCTCGTGCCTCAGCCCTCTCCACACCCCGCCGCGCCCGCTCTGATCCTCACGGACAGTGCGGGCGCGGCTCCGCTACGTCGGGGCACATGCCAGGCGGAATCGCCGATTCGGAGGTCATTCCGCGACGTGGCACGATGCGTTCATGCCCACCGTGCTGACGGATCTCTGCCCCTTCCCGATCGTGCAGGCCCCCATGGCCGGCGGCGCTTCCTGCCCCGCGCTCGCGGCCGCCGTCAGCGAGGCGGGCGGCCTCGGTTTCCTCGCCGCCGGGTACAAGACCGCCGACGGCATGTACGAGGAGCTGAAACAGCTGCGCGGGCTCACCCAACAGCCCTTCGGCGTCAACTTGTTCCTGCCGCAGCCGGCCTGCTCCGACCCCGCCGCCGTCGCCGTCTACGCCGAGCAGCTGGCCGGCGAGTCCGCCTGGTACGAGACACCGCTCGGCGACCCCGACACGGGGCTCGACGACGGCTACGAGGCGAAGCTGGCGATCCTCCTCGAACACCCGGTGCCGGTGGTCTCGTTCACCTTCGGCTGCCCCACCCGCAACGTCCTCGACTCGTTCGCCCGGGTCGGCACGGTGACCGTCGTGACGGTCACCACGCCCGAGGAGGCCAGGACGGCCGAGCGGGCCGGGGCCGACGCCGTCTGTGTGCAGGGCGTGGAGGCCGGCGGGCACCAGGGCACCTTCCGCGACAACCCGGAGAACGACGGCTCGGGCCTCGGCCTGCTCACCCTCGTCACCCAGGTCAGGGAGACCGTGTCGGTGCCGGTCGTCGCGGCCGGCGGACTGATGCGCGGCGGTCAGCTGGCCGCGGTGCTCGCGGCGGGCGCGGACGCGGGACAGTTCGGCACCGCCTTCCTGCCCTGTCCCGAGTCCGGGGCGCACGCACTCCACAAACAGGCCCTGACCGACCCGCTGTTCGCCCGTACCGCACTCACCCGCGCCTTCTCCGGCCGCCCCGCCCGCGGCCTGGTCAACCGCTTTCTGCGCGAGCACGGCCCGTACGCGCCTCCGGGCTATCCCCAGATCCACCACCTCACCAGCGGACTGCGCAAGGCCGCCGCGAAGGTCGGTGACGCGCAGGGCATGGCGCTCTGGGCCGGGCAGGGGCACCGGCTCGCCAGGGAGCTGCCCGCCGGGCAGCTCGTCGAGGTGCTCACGGCCGAACTCGACGCCGCCCGCGCCGAGTTGGCGCAGGGAGGTGCCGCGTGACCGCGCCGGTGTTCGTCGTCGACGAGGTCCCCGTGGGGGAGTCGTACGTACTCGAAGGCGCCGAGGGGCGGCACGCGGTGACCGTGAAGCGGCTGCGCCCCGGCGAGGAGCTCGTGCTCACCGACGGCCGAGGGCAGTGGGCCGCGGGTGTCGTCGACGGCACCGAGGGCAAGGACCGCCTGATCGTCTCGGGACTCGGCGGCGTACGGCAGGAGCCCGAGCCCGAGCCGCACATCACCGTGGTGCAGGCGCTGCCCAAGGGCGACCGCGGCGAACTCGCCGTGGAGACCATGACGGAGACCGGCGTCGACCGCGTCGTCCCCTGGTCCGCCTCGCGCTGTGTCACCCAGTGGCGCGGCGACCGCGGCCTCAAGTCGCTCGGCAAATGGCGGGCCACCGCCCGCGAGGCCGGCAAGCAGTCGCGGCGGCCGCGCTTCCCCGAGGTCGCCGATGCGGCGACCACCAAGCAGGTGGCCGCGCTGCTCGCCGGCGTCGACTTCGCCGCCGTACTGCACGAGGAGGGCAGCTCCCCGCTGGCCTCGGCGAAGCTGCCCGACCGCGGCTCGATCGTGCTCGTCGTCGGGCCCGAAGGGGGCGTGTCCCCCGAGGAGTTGGCGGCCTTCGAGGAGTCGGGTGCCGCTCCGTACCGCCTCGGCCCTTCGGTCCTGCGCACCTCCACGGCGGGTACGGCAGCGGTGGCGCTGCTGCTGGGGCGTACCGGGCGCTGGGGCTGAACCGGGGGATCCGCGGAGTGCCCGAGCAGCGTGCCCGATCAGCGTGTCCCGGGGGAGCAAGTGATCGAAAGAGCTGTGCGTGTGCGGGAGTTGAGCTTAGGGTGACGGGGTGACGCAGACTGCCTATCTCCGGTATCCGCATCCGAGGGGCGAGTTGATCGCCTTCACCGCCGAGGACGACGTCTGGGTCGCCCCGCTGGACGGCGGACGCGCCTGGCGCGTCAGCGCCGACAACATGCCGGTGAACCACCCCCGTATCTCGCCCGACGGCACCCATGTCGCCTGGACCTCCACCCGCGACGGCGCCCCCGAGGTGCATGTCGCGCCGGTCGACGGCGGACCGTCCCGGCGGCTCACCCACTGGGGGAGCGGCAGGACCGCCGTGCGCGGCTGGACCCCGGACGGCTCGGTCCTTGCGATCACCACCCACGGCCAGGCCTCACTGCGCCGCAGTTGGGCGCACGCCGTACCGCTCGACGCCGGCCCCGCCACGGTCCTGCCGTACGGCCCGGTCGGCGACGTGGCGTACGGACCGGCCGGCGAGGTGCTCCTTCAGTCGGTCACGATGGGCCGCGAGGCCGCGTACTGGAAGCGCTACCGCGGCGGCACGGCGGGCAAGCTGTGGATCGCCACCGAGGCGCCCGCGCAGCCGGCCGGCGAGGGCGGCGCCGACGACGGCGCCGAGGTCCGACAGCCCCTCGTACCACCGGAGTTCACCCGCCTGCACGCCGAACTCGACGGGAACATCGAGTACCCGCTGTGGGTCGGCGACCGGATCGCCTTCCTCAGCGACCACGAGGGCGCCGGCGCGCTCTACTCCTCCGCACCCGACGGCAGCGGCCTGCGCCGCCACACCCCACTCGGCGAGCCGGACACCGAGCCCGGCTTCTACGCCCGCCACGCGGCCACCGACGGCACCCGCGTCGTGTACACCCGCGTCGGCGAACTCTGGATACTCGACGACCTCGACGGCGCCGAACCCCGCCGCCTCGACGTCCGCCTCGGCGGACAGCGCGCCGACCTCCAACCGCACCCCGTACGCGCCGACCGCAACCTCTCCGCCGCCGTACCCGACCACACCGGCCGCGCCGGAGCCGTCGCCGTACGCGGCTCCGTCCACTGGGTCACCCACCGCGACGGCCCGGCCCGCGCCCTCGCCGCCGAACAGGGCGTCCGCGCCCGCCTCCCGCGCACCTTCCGAGTCGACGGTGAGGAACACGTCGTCTGGGTCACCGACTCCGAGGGCGACGACGCGCTCGAGTTCGCCCCGGCCGCCGGCGTCGCCCCCGGCGGATCCGTGCGCCGGGTCGCCGCCGGCCGGCTCGGCCGCGTCCTGTCCCTCGCCATGGCTCCCGACGGCAGCCGCGCCGCCGTCGCCTCGCACGACGGCCGGGTCCTGCTCGTGGAGCGCGACTCGGGCGAGGTCCGCGAGGTGGACCGCAGCGAGCACGGCGACGCCTCCGGCCTGGTGTTCTCCCCGGACTCCGGCTGGCTGGCCTGGTCGCACCCGGGACCCGTACCGCTGTCGCAGATCAAACTCGCCAACACCGCCGACCTGACGGTGTCCGAGGCCACCCCGCTGCGCTTCCGCGACTTCTCGCCCGCCTTCACCCTGGACGGAAAGCACCTCGCCTTCCTCTCCGAGCGGGCCTTCGACCCGGTCTACGACGTGCACGTCTTCGACCTGGCCTTCGTCGGCGCCTGCCGGCCGCACCTGGTCACCCTGGCCGCCACCACCCCTTCGCCGTTCGGGCCGCAGCGGCACGGCCGGCCCTTCGAGAGCTCCGAGAAGTCCTCCGAGGTCGCCGGCGACGACGCCCCCGTCACCCGTATCGACCTCGACGGCCTCGCCGACCGGATACTCGCCTTCCCCGTCGAGGCCGCCCGCTACACGACGCTGCGCGCCGCCCGGGACGGACTGCTGTGGCTGCGCCACCCCGTGCGCGGCGCCCTCGGCGTCTCGAGCGCCACCCCCGACGCACCCGGCCCCAGCACCTCCCTCGAACGCTACGACCTCGTACAACAGCGCATCGAGGAACTCGCCCCCGACGCCACCGGGTTCGCCGTCAGCGGTGACGGCAAGCGGGTCCTCCTGCGCACCGACAACACCCTCAAACTGGTCCCCAGCGACCGCCGCCCCGCGCACGACGACGACAGCGACAGCAACATCACCGTCGACCTCGACCGCATCCGCCGGATCGTCGAACCGGCCGCGGAATGGCGGCAGATGTACGACGAGGCCGGCCGCGTCATGCGGGACAACTTCTGGCGCGCCGACATGTCGGGCGTCGACTGGGACGGCGTACTCGACCGCTACCGCCCCGTCCTCGACCGCATCGCCACCCACGACGACCTGGTCGACCTGCTCTGGGAAGTACAGGGCGAACTCGGCACCTCGCACGCCTATGTCACACCCCGCGGCGGCGGCTCGGGCGACCAAAGGCAGGGCTTCCTCGGCGCCGACCTCTCCCGCCACCGGGACGGCCTCTGGCACATCGACCGCATCCTGCCCTCCGAGACCTCCGACCCGCACGCCCGCGCACCGCTCGCCGCACCCGGCGTCGCGGTCCGCCCCGGCGACGCGGTGCTCGCCGTCGACGGCCGCCCCGTCGACCCGGTCACCGGCCCCGCCCCGCTGCTCGCCGGCTCCGCGGGCAAGCCCGTCGAACTCACCATCTCGCCCGCGGGCGGCGGCGATCCGCGGCACGCCGTCGTCGTCCCGGTCGACGACGAGGAGCCCCTGCGCTACCACGCCTGGGTCGCCGACCGGCGGGCCTACGTCCACGAGCGCTCCGGCGGCCGGCTCGGCTATCTCCACGTACCCGACATGCAGGCGCCCGGCTGGGCGCAGATCCACCGCGACCTGCGTATCGAGGTCGCCCGCGAGGGCCTGATCGTCGACGTACGGGAGAACCGCGGCGGCCACACCTCCCAACTGGTCGTCGAGAAGCTCGCCCGCCGCATCGTCGGCTGGGACATGCCGCGCGGCGAACGGCCGCACAGCTACCCCACGGACGCACCTCGCGGCCCGGTCGTCTCCGTCGCCAACGAGTTCTCCGGCTCCGACGGCGACATCGTCAACGCGGCCATCAAGGCACTCGGCATCGGCCCCGTCGTCGGCACCCGCACCTGGGGCGGCGTCATCGGCATCGACAGCCGCTACCGGCTCGTCGACGGCACCCTGGTCACCCAGCCCAAGTACGCCTTCTGGCTGGAGGGCCCGGGCTGGTCGGTCGAGAACCACGGCGTCGACCCGGACGTCGAAGTCGTCACCACGCCCCAGGACCACGCCTCGGGACGCGACCCGCAGCTGGACGAGGCCTGCCGGATCGCGCTCGCCGCGCTCGCCGAGAACCCGGCACGGACCGCGCCCGAACTGCCCGCACTCGACTGACCGGAGCCGCGTGCGCCGGTGCCCCGGGCCCCGTGCACGGGGCCGGATACCATGCCCCACGTACTGATCTTCGCAAGGCGCCGTCCCGCACCCGGCGGGCGCGGGACGGCGCCTCGCAGGCTGTGAGGGAGGCCGCCGTATGGCAGGCGAACCGCAGGCGGACTGCCTGTTCTGCAAGATTGCCGCAGGGGAGGTGCCGGCCACCGTCGTACGCGAGAGCGAGACGACCGTCGCCTTCCGCGACATCAACCCCCAGGCACCCACCCACGTCCTGGTCATCCCCAAGGCGCACTACCCGGACGCCGCCTCGCTCTCCGCCGCCGAGCCCGGCATCGCCGCCGACGTGCTGCGCGAGGCCGGCGAGGTCGCCGCCGGCGAACAGGTCGACGGCAACGGCTACCGCATCGTCTTCAACACCGGCGCCGGCGCGGGACAGACCGTCTTCCACGCCCACGCCCATGTACTCGGCGGCCGCGGCCTGCAGTGGCCCCCCGGATAACGAGCCCCCAGACGAGCCCCCAGACAACGAGCCCCCGGATAACCAGCCTTGTCCACACGCGAACTGGTGGTGCTCGGCACCGCGAGCCAGGTGCCGACCCGCCACCGCAACCACAACGGCTACCTGCTGCGCTGGGACGGCGAAGGCATCCTCTTCGACCCCGGTGAAGGCACCCAGCGGCAGATGCTCCGGGCCGGCGTGGCCGCCCACGACATCAACCGCATCTGCGTCACCCACTTCCACGGCGACCACAGCCTCGGCCTCGCCGGAGTGATCCAGCGAATCAACCTCGACCGCGTCCCGCACCCCGTCACCGCCCACTATCCGGCGAGCGGACAGCGCTTCTTCGACCGCCTGCGGTACGCCACCGCCTACCGCGAGAACGTCCGGCTCACCGAAGCCCCCGTGGCCGCCGACGGCCCTCTCGTCAGCTCCGGCCCCTACACCCTGCGCGCCGCGAAGCTCTCGCACCCCGTCGAGTCCTACGGCTACCGGCTCGAAGAACCCGACGGCCGCCGCATCCTGCCCGAACGGCTGCGCGCCCACGGCATCAGCGGCCCCGACGTCGGCCGACTGCAGCGCGAGGGCGTACTCGACGGCGTCACCCTCGAAGAAGTCAGCGCCCCCAGACCCGGACAGCGCTTCGCCTTCATCATGGACACCCGCCTCTGCGACGGCGTCCACGCACTCGCCGAAGGCTGCGACCTCCTCGTCATCGAGTCCACCTTCCTCGACGCGGACGCCCGACTCGCCGCCGACCACGGGCACCTGACGGCCACTCAGGCCGCCACGGCGGCCCGCGACGCCGGCGTCCGGCACCTCGTCCTCACCCACTTCTCGCAGCGCTACCCGGACCCCGAGGCCTTCGAGCGTGAAGCCCGCGCCGCCGGCTTCACCGGCGAACTCACCGTCGCCGCCGACCTGTTGCGCATCCCCGTACCCTCCCGCACCCCCTGAGCGAGCCCTCCCATGAACCAGCCGACCGACCGCACCACCGGCAACCTCCCCAAGGCCGAACTCCACCTGCACATCGAAGGCACCCTCGAACCCGACCTCGCCTTCACCCTCGCCGCACGCAACGGCGTCCGACTGCCCTACGCCGACACCGAAGAGCTGCGCCGCGCCTACCTCTTCGAGGACCTGCAGTCCTTCCTCGACCTGTACTACGGACTGATGGCCGTCCTGCACACCGAGCAGGACTTCGAGGACCTCGCCGACGCCTACCTCGCACGCGCCGCCGCCCAGGGCGTACGGCACGCCGAGATCTTCTTCGACCCGCAGGCCCACACCGCACGCGGCATCCCCATCGCCACCGTCGTCGAAGGCCTCTCCCGCGCCCTCGAACGCAGCGAGGAACGGCACGGCATCTCCACCCGCCTCATCATGTGCTTCCTGCGCGACCAGTCCGCCGAATCCGCCCTCGCCACCCTCGAGGCCGCCCGGCCCCATCTGCACCGGATCACCGCCGTCGGCCTCGACTCCGCCGAAGTCGGCCACCCGCCCGCCAAGTTCCGCGAGGTGTACGAGGCCGCCGCCGCCCTCGGCCTGCGCCGGGTCGCACACGCCGGCGAGGAGGGCCCGCCCGCGTACATCACCGAGGCCCTCGACGTACTCGGCGTCGAACGCATCGACCACGGACTGACCTGCATGCAGGACCCCGGGCTCGTCGACCGCCTGGTCCGCGAGCGCATCCCGCTCACCCTCTGCCCGCTGTCCAACGTGCGCCTGCGCGCCGTCGACGTCCTCGAGGACCACCCGCTGCCGCAGATGATGGCCGCCGGCCTGCTGTGCACCGTCAACTCCGACGACCCCGCCTACTTCGGCGGCTACGTCGGCGACACCTACCACGCCGTCCACGAGGCCCTCGGACTCGACGAGGAGCAGCTGCGCGCACTCGCCCGCAACTCCTTCACCGCCGCCTTCCTCGACGACGACGAGGAACGGCGCCGCCGCTACCTCGCCGAAGTCGACGCGTACCGCTTCGACACCTGACATCTGACACCTGACACCGCCCGCCCGCTACCGCGGTGTGCGGAGCCTGCGCACCCCCGTCGCGCAGACCCCGCACACCGCGCCCCACAGGGCATTGACCACGAACAGCGGGACGATCGCGAACGGTTGGGCCAACGGCCCCCGCAACTCGCCCGCCACCAGCGGCGACAGAACCCCGCTGAGCACCAGCACGGCCACCGCATAGCCCACCCCGGCCGCCACTGCCGTGAGCAGCGGATCCGCCGCACGGCTCAGGCCGACCACCACGATCCAGACCACCGAGATGCCGAACGTGAGCAGCAGCGGCGTCGCCGGCTTGCCGAGCGCCTCGCTCCAACCGGCCATCGAGAACAACGGCCGCACCAGGGCCACGGCCACCAGGAAGGCGACCAGGCGACGATCGAGACCCCGCAGACGCACGGCGAGCGGTACAGAAGCTTCAGACGACATACGGCCATGCTCGGCCGCCCGAACCGCCCCCGGCATCCGACCACCGCGGACACCTGCACTACCCCCTCGGTTGCGCCTCCCTGCCACCCCGTACCCCAGCAGTTGCGCCCACGGCACGCCGACTCCATCGCACGAAGGAGACACCCGCCCCCCCGGGGGGTCACGCCTCCGCCGACGCCACCCGCTCCAGAATCCGAGCAGCCACCGCGGGCGAATCCACCAGCGGATGCAGCGCAAGCGCCCGCAGCGCCGCATCCCGGTCCTTGAACACCGCCGCCTCCACCGTCGCCCGCTCCACCGCCTTCACCTGCAGCATCAACCCCAACTCCGCCGAGCCCAACGGCTCCGCCGGCAACGGCCGCGCACCCGAGCCGTCCACCTCGCACACCGTCTCCACCACCGCGTCCGCCGGCAGCTCCGGCACCGTCCCGCCATTGCGCACATTCAGGATCAGCCGCGTCCGCTCGCCCGAGGCGATCGCCCGCATCAACGCAAGCGCCACCCCGTCGTACCCGCCCCCCTCCAGATCACCGGCATCCCGCTGCCAACCACCCGACGCCGCACGACTGTCCGCCATGTACGTCTCCTCGCGCTCCCGCCGCGTCGCCTCCCACAACTCGTACGCCCGACCCGGCTCCGCCGCCGCCCGCTCGAAGAACCCGCCCTGCTGCGCAGCCAGGAACTCACCCCGCGTCTCCGCCGCATCCCGCACCGCGGCCAGCGTCTCCCGGCGGAAGTAGTAGTAGTGCAGATACTCGTTCGGCAGCGAGCCGAGCGTGCGCAGCCACTGCGCACCGAAGAGCCGCCCCTCCTCGAACGAACCCAGCGCCGCCTCGTCCGCAAGCAGACCCGGCAACAGCTCACGCCCGTCCGGCGCCGTCAACGACCGCAGCCAGCCCAGGTGGTTGAGCCCCACATAGCCGTACCCCACCCCATCCGGATCCGCCCCCGCCGCCCGCGCCGCACGCCGCACCAGACCCACCGGCGAATCACAGATCCCGATCACCCGGTCACCGAGCACCGACGCCATCGCCTCGGTCACCGTCCCCGCCGGATTGGTGAAATTGATGACCCACGCGCGCGGCGCCAACGCCGCCACCCGCTCCGCGATCCGCAGCGCCACCGGCACCGTCCGCAGCCCGTACAGAACCCCGCCCGCACCCACCGTCTCCTGACCCAGCACACCCTCGGCCAGCGGCACCCGCTCATCCCGCACCCGGCCCGCCGTACCACCCACCCGGATCGCCGAGAACACGAAATCCGCGCCACGCAACGCCTCGTCCAGACCCTCCGCCACCCGCACCACCGGCCCCGGACCGTCCACCGGCAGCCCCGCAAGCACCGACCGCATCACCCCGAGCCGCACCGGATCCGTGTCGTACAGCGTCAGCTCCGCGATCGGTGAACCCACCAGAGCCCGGTACACCAGCGGCACCCGGAAACCGCCCCCGCCGAGAATCGTCAGCCTCATGCCGCGGAAGCTACCCCATCACGCCCCCGGCAGGCATGATGCACACTGTCCTGACCTGCACGCACCCACACCCGCCAGCACCCCACGCACCCGCACACCCACCCCCGGTGATGGAACCGCGATGAGCACGGAACCCGAGCTGCCCGAGCAGCCGCTCGACACCACCCGCCCCGGCGAACACCGACCGGACCACTCCGGGTGCCTCGATCCCCTCGCCGCCAGGCGCACCCCCGACGACCCGCCCTGGGACGTCCTCCTCACCGGCACCGTCTTCCTCGACATCATCTTCACCGGTCTCGACTCCGCCCCCGTACGCGGCACCGAATCCTGGGCCCGCGGCATGGGCTCGAGCCCCGGCGGCGTCGCGAACATGGCCACCGCCCTCGCCCGCCTCGGCCTGCGCACCTCACTCGCCGCCGCCTTCGGCGACGACCACTACGGCGAATACTGCTGGGACACCCTCGCGCACGGCGAAGGCATCGACCTCAGCCGCTCCCGCACCGTCCCCGGCTGGCACTCACCCGTCACCGTCTCCATGGCCTACGAAGGCGAACGCACCATGGTCTCGCACGGCCACGAAGCACCCGCCGACACCGACGGCGCCCACACCGCCGACACCTCCACCGACACGGCGGCCGACGACACCCTCACCCGCCCCCCACGCGCACGCAGCGCCATCGCCCCCCTCACCCCCGGCGCCCCCGAACCCTGGATCGCCCAGGCCGCCCGCCAGAACACCCTCCTCTTCGCCGACGTCGGCTGGGACGACACCGGCCGCTGGGACCTCAGCGGCCTCAGCGACCTCGCCCACTGCGAGGCCTTCCTGCCGAACGCCGAAGAAGCCATGCGCTACACCCGCACCGAAAGCCCCCGCGCCGCCGCCCACGCCCTCACCGAACACGTCCCCGTCGCCGTCGTCACCCTCGGCGCCGACGGCGCCTACGCCGTCGACAGCCGCACCGGCGAAACCGCCGAGGTCCCCGCCATCGCCGTCGAAGCCCTCGACCCCACCGGCGCCGGCGACGTCTTCGTCGCCGGCTTCGTCACCGGCACCCTCGCCGGCTGGCCACTCGCCGACCGCCTCGCCTTCGCCGGACTCACCGCCGCACTCTCCGTCCAGGAATTCGGCGGCTCACTCTCCGCACCCGGCTGGGTCGAGATCGCCTCCTGGTGGCAACGCGTCCGCACCCTCCCCGCCCAGGACCTCGCCGCACTGCGCCGCTACGCCTTCCTCGAACCCCTGCTCCCCGAAGCCACCCGCCCCTGGCCACTGCGCCGGGCCGTCCCCACCATCGGCTTCGGCTCCGGCCGGTGACCGCACGGGCACGCACCGCCCACCGGAGCGCCCCACCCGCCCCGCTCCGACGGAAAAGCTCTCGGCGATGTCCGACCCCCGACGTACGCTGGAACCCACAGAGGCAGCCACGCTGCAGGCGCCCGCGCACAAGGAGGACGAGCAGGCCAAGAGCCGGCCCATGACGCAGACACCCTCAGCTCAGACCCCCGCACAGGGGCCCGCCCGAGCCCACTTCACCGTCCCGGCCAAACACCCGATGGTGACCGTGCTCGGCTCCGGAGACGCCCTGCTGCGCGTGATCGAAAAGGCCTTCCCGGCGGCCGACATCCATGTCCGGGGGAACGAGATCAGCGCGGTCGGCGACCCGGCGGAAGTCGCCCTGATCCAGCGCCTGTTCGACGAGATGATGTTGGTGCTCCGCACCGGACAGCCGATGACGGAGGACGCGGTGGAACGCTCGATCGCCATGCTCAGAGCGGGCGAGAACGGCGAGGGAGCCCCCGAGACCCCCGCCGAGGTCCTCACGCAGAACATCCTCTCCTCGCGCGGCCGCACCATCCGCCCCAAGACGCTCAACCAGAAGCGGTACGTCGACGCCATCGACAAGCACACCGTCGTCTTCGGCATCGGCCCCGCGGGCACCGGCAAGACGTACCTCGCCATGGCCAAGGCGGTCCAGGCCCTGCAGTCCAAGCAGGTCAACCGCATCATCCTCACCCGCCCCGCAGTAGAGGCCGGCGAGCGCCTCGGCTTCCTCCCCGGCACCCTCTACGAAAAGATCGACCCCTACCTCCGCCCCCTCTACGACGCCCTCCACGACATGCTGGACCCGGACTCGATCCCGAGACTGATGGCCGCCGGCACGATCGAGGTGGCGCCGCTGGCGTATATGCGCGGCAGGACGCTCAATGACGCGTTCATCATTCTTGACGAGGCGCAGAACACCAGCCCCGAGCAGATGAAGATGTTTCTGACGCGGCTCGGGTTCGATTCGAAGATCGTGATCACGGGGGATGTGACGCAGGTCGATCTGCCGGGCGGGACGAAGTCCGGGCTTCGGCAGGTGCAGGACATTCTGGACGGGGTCGACGACGTGCATTTCTCGCGGCTCACGTCGCACGATGTCGTCCGGCACAAGCTGGTCGGCCGTATCGTCGACGCCTACGAGAAGTACGACCACGAGAACGGCACGGAGAACGGCGGCCATCAGAACCGCCGCAAGAGATCGTGACCGGGTGAGAGCGGGAGCTGAAAGCAGCACCATGTCGATCGACGTCAACAACGAGTCAGGCACGGGGGTCGACGAGCAGGCGCTCCTCGACGTCGCCCGCTACGCGCTTGCGCGGATGCGGATCCACCCGCTCTCGGAGCTCTCGGTGATCGTCGTCGACGCCGACGCCATGGAGCAGCTGCATGTGCAGTGGATGGATCTGCCGGGGCCGACGGATGTCATGTCGTTCCCGATGGACGAGCTGCGTCCGCCGATGAAGGACGACGAGGAGCCGGTGCAGGGGCTGCTGGGTGACATCGTGCTCTGTCCGGAGGTGGCGAAGCGGCAGGGCGAGGAGGCCGAGACGCAGCATTCGATGGACGAGGAGCTGCAGTTGCTCACCGTGCACGGGGTGCTGCATCTGCTCGGCTACGACCATGAGGAGCCGGACGAGAAGGCCGAGATGTTCGGTCTGCAGGCGGCGATCGTGGACGGCTGGCGTACGGAGAGGGGCCTGACCGGGCCGTCTCCCGCGCCGACGGTCTCGTGAGCGCCTCACTGGCCGTCGGCGCGGTTCTGCTCGTCGTCGTCGCGTGGCTCGCCTCCTGTGCGGAGGCGGGCCTTGCGCGTGTGTCGAGTTTTCGTGCGGAGAAGGCGGAGCGGTCGGGGCGGCGTGGGGCGGCGAAGCTGGCGCAGGTGGCGGCGGATCCGACGCGTTATCTGAATGTGGCGCTGCTTGTGCGGGTGGCCTGTGAGATGGCGTCCGCGGCGATCGTCACGTACGCGTGTCTGCAGGAGTTCCCGGAGACCTGGGAGGCGCTTGCGGTCGCGATCGGTGTGATGGTCCTGGTGAGTTATGTGGCGGTGGGGGTTTCGCCGCGGACGATCGGGCGTCAGCATCCGTTGAACACGGCGACGGCGGCGGCGTATGTGCTGTTGCCGTTGGCGCGGGTGATGGGTCCGATTCCGTCGTTGCTGATTCTGATCGGTAATGCGCTGACGCCGGGCAAGGGTTTCCGTCGGGGGCCGTTCGCCTCGGAGGCGGAGCTGCGGGCGATGGTGGATCTCGCGGAGAAGGAATCGTTGATCGAGGACGAGGAGCGCCGGATGGTGCACTCGGTCTTCGAGCTCGGTGACACCTTGGTGCGTGAGGTGATGGTGCCGCGTACGGATCTGGTGGTGATCGAGCGGTTCAAGACGATCCGGCAGGCGCTGACGCTTGCGCTGCGGTCGGGTTTCTCGCGGATCCCGGTGGTGGGTGAGAGCGAGGACGACATCGTCGGCATGGTGTATCTGAAGGATCTGGCGCGCAAGACGCACATCAGCCGGGATGCGGAGTCGGAGTTGGTGTCGACGGCGATGCGTCCTGCGTCGTTCGTGCCGGACACGAAGAACGCGGGGGATCTGCTGCGGGAGATGCAGCAGGAGCGCAATCATGTGGCGGTCGTGATCGACGAGTACGGCGGTACGGCGGGCATCGTGACGATCGAGGACATCCTGGAGGAGATCGTCGGGGAGATCACGGACGAGTACGACCGTGAGCTGCCGCCGGTGGAGGATCTGGGCGAGGGCCGTTATCGGGTGACGGCGCGTCTGGACATCGGGGATCTGGGGGAGTTGTACGGCTTCGAGGAGTTCGACGACGAGGATGTGGAGACGGTCGGCGGGCTGCTGGCGAAGGAGCTCGGCCGGGTGCCGATCGCGGGTGCGGGTGCGGTGGTGGAGTTGCCGGACGGGCGGTCGTTGCGGTTGACGGCGGAGGCGACGGCGGGCCGGCGCAATCGGATCACGACGGTGCTTGTGGAGCCGGTGGAGGAGGACTCGGAGACGGCGGACGGGGCGGTGGAGGACGAGGGGTCCTGAGCTGTTCCGGCTGGTGAGCCGGCCCCGGCGCTGGTGAGCCGGGGCCGGCTTTTTGGCCGTACGGGTGGGGCTGTTGCGCCGGTGGTCAGCGTGCGGCCCGGGTGCGCAGGCCGGCGGCGATGAGGAGTCCGGCGGCCAGTAGGACGGCGGTTTCGATGACGAGGACCGTGCGGACGCCGGTGAGCAGGTCGCCGGAGGTGGTGGCGAGGACGCCGAGCAGCGGGATGCCGATGGTGGCGCCGACCTGCTGGGTGCTGGTGACGAGGCCGGTGGCCAGGCCCTGTTCCTTGTCGGGTACGCCGGAGGTGACGGTCACGCCGTAGGAGATGATCGCGCCGAGGTGGCCGATGACGGCGAGGCTGACGGCGATGGTGGCGATCCACACGGATGCGCCGCCGGTGCCGATGGCCAGGATCGAGGCGGTGAACACGCCTTGCAGGAGCAGCGATCCGGCGAGGGTGCGGCGGGCGCCGAGTCGGCCGATGACGCGGGGTGCGTTGGCGCCGGTGATGACGGCGACGACGCCTTGGGCGCCGAAGACGAGTCCGGTCTGGAAGGGGGAGAGGCCGAGCACTTCCTGCAGGTAGAGGGTGAGGACGAAGACGACGGTGCTCATCATGGAGAAGGTGACGAGCCCGCCGAGGTTGCCCCAGGCGATGGTGCGGCGGCGCAGCATCGGCAGGGAGATCAGGGGTTCGGCGGTGCGGGACTCGATCGCGGCGAAGGCGGCGAGGAGTGCGGGGCCGGCGAGCAGGGTGACGATGACGTCGGGGTGGCCGAAGCCGCGTTCGGCCGCGGTGGACAGGGCGTAGATCAGGGAGAGCAGGCCGCCGGTGACGGTGACCGCGCCGGGGACGTCGAGCCGTGGCCGGGTGGTGGGGCGCGATTCGGTGAGCAGGAAGGGTGCGAGGGGCAGGACGATCAGGGCGACGAGGGCGAGCAGCCACATCGTGGAGCGCCAGCCGAGGGTGTCGGTGAGGGTTCCGCCGGCCACCATGCCGGTGGTGAATCCGAGCGAGAGCAGGGTTCCGGAGATGCCCAACGCCCTTTCCCGCTGCGGGCCTTCGGGGAAGGTGGTGGTGAGCAGGGCCATGCCGGTGGGGACGACGGCGGCCGCGCCGACGCCTTGCAGGGCGCGGCCGGTGAGGAAGACGGCCGGGTTCCAGGCGAAGGCGGTGAGTACGGACGCGGCGCCGAACAGGGCGAGTCCGGTGAGGAAGAGCCGGCGGCGGCCGTAGAGGTCGCCGACCCGGCCGAAGAGCAGCAGGAATCCGCCGGAGGGCAGGGCGAAGGCGGTGATCGCCCACTGCAGGGCGGACTGGCTCATGCCGAGGTCGCTGCCGAGTACGGGCAGGGCCACGTTGAGGATGGAGAAGTCGAGGGCGACCATGAACTGGGCCGCGCACAGCACGAAGAGGACGAGGCGGTCGCGGGCGCTGAGCGGGGCGGCGCGCTCGGGGTTCTTGGGGGTGGGGGTGGGCGTGTCGTGGGGTGGTGTGGCGGGTGCGTTCTGTCGGGTGGGTGAGTCGATGGGCATGCGGCCAGCGTGGTCGGGCGGGAATATCGCTGGGGAGCGCGTGCTTGTCCTGGTGGCAGCACCACCAGTTGGGGGGAGAGGCGTGTGACGGAGACGGTTGGACGACCTGTTGTGCCGGCCGCGGGCGGGGCGGTTGGGGCCCGGGGTGAGGGTGTGGAGCTGCCCGGTGTGCGGCTGGTGCCCGACGGCAAGGCTCAGCGGCTGCGTGAGTTGCGGGAGTTCCTGCGGGCGCGGCGGGCGCGGGTGACCCCGGCGCAGGCCGGTCTGCCGGACGGCGGGGCCCGTCGGCGTACGCCGGGGCTGCGCCGTGAGGAGGTCGCGGTGCTGGCGGGGGTGGGGGCGTCCTGGTACCAGTGGTTGGAGCAGGGGCGGGACATCTCGGTGTCGCCGCAGGTGTTGGATTCGGTGGCGCGGGTGCTGCGGCTGAGCGACGCCGAGCGGCGCCATCTCTATGTGCTTGCCGGGCTGAATCCGCCGGTGGCGCGGGTGGAGGCGGAGGATCTGCGGATGTGCGACGGCCTGCGCCGGCTGATCGACGCCTGGATGCCGTATCCGGCGCACATCATGGACGTGTACTGGAACTGCGTGATGTACAACGAGGCGGCGGGGGCCGTGCTCGGTATGCGCCCGGAGATCCGGCAGAACTGCCTGATCGACTTCTTCACGGACTCGGTCTACCGTGCGCGGTCGCGGAGTTGGCAGGAGAATGCGCGCGAGGTGGTGGCGCAGTATCGCGCGGCCTGGTCGGAGGCGCCGGAGGACGAGGGCTTCCGGGAGGTCGTGTCGGAGGCGCTGGAGGTGAGCCCGGAGTTCGCCGAGTTGTGGGAGCGGCACGAGGTGCGGCCGGGCGGGCAGATCGAGAAGGAGCTGGAGCATCCGGTGGTGGGTGCCCTGTACTTCGAGGCGACCCAGTTGCGGGTGCCGGTGCGGCCGGATCTGACCATCGTGCTGCACACTCCGCAGCCGGGCACGGACACGGCGGCGCGTACGCAGTGGCTGGCCTCGCCGGAGGGGCGGCGCGGGGCGATGTACCCGGTGGCGGGGTAGCGGGTGGCGGCTTCGTATCCTCGGGGCATGACCGAGAGCAGCGCGCTTGACCCCGAGGACCGCAAGATCGTCACCCTGGCCCGCTCGGCGCGGGCCCGTAACGGCGTGCCGGAGGGCGCGGCGGTACGGGACGACACCGGCCGTACGTATGTGGCGGGCACCGTGGACCTCGACTCGCTGAAGCTGAGTGCGCTGCGCACGGCGGTGGCGATGGCGGTGGCGAGCGGGGCGGAGTCCCTGGAGGCGGCGGCGGTGGTGTCCGCGGCCGCCGAGCTGAGCGCGGAGGACGTCGCGGCGGTGGGTGATCTGGGCGGTGCGGGCACGGTCGTGCTGCTTGCGGGGACGGACGGCGAGGTCCGCGACACGGTGCGGACGGGCTGAGGCGCTCCCGGCCGTCCGTGCGCGCGGCGTCCCCGGGGCCGGAAATCTTCCGCCCGGTCGGCCGGAAAGTCTCTGGCCGTCCTTCAAGTGCCTGAAGAATCAAGGGACTTGCTCTTGCGATCAACGGCGGTCCGCGCATCAATGGGTGGAGTTCATCCGACGGACCGTCAGATCCGCCGGCGGCGTGCGCACCCCGCCGCCGGGGACGGTCCTTCATGTGTATCCCCACACGCACATCACACGCACGTCACACGTACAACTCTTCGGACACGTACATCTCTTCGGCGCCGCACCCCGCTCCGGCAGTCGTTTTGGCATGCGCATGCTAGATCTCATGCATGCCGATCCTGCCGATCCGCGGACGCGGCGCCGTGCAACGGCACACCGACCACGACCCCCACAGGGAAGGTGAACCGATGAAGCGCACCAGAATCGGCATCGGCGCGGCACTCACGGCGGGCGCACTCGCCACGGCGGGACTCGTCTACGCCCCGGCCGCGGCGGCCGTCGAACCGGGCACGGCCACGGTCCAGGCGGACTGCGGGATCTACGGAGGCGGCGAGGCGACCCTGACCGCCACCCAGGACGGCACCACGGCGACCATCACGGTCACCTCCTCCGAGATCACCACCCCCGTCGCCGTCGAGGCGAACTCCGTCGAGACGACGATGACCATGGCGAAGGGCGACGGCGGCACCACCGAGTTCAGCGGCAGCAGCAACCCGGCGATGGAGGCCGGCGGCGGAGTCGACTCGGGACCGCTCACGGGCACCGTCGCGTCCGGCGACAGCCTGGACGCCTTCCCCGGCTCTCTCACCCTGGTCGTGATGGGCATCTCGGTGACCTGCGAGTCGACCGGGCCGCAGTCGCCGGGACCGTTCGTCTTCGACTGATCGCACCGCTCGCGCCCGACCGATCCCGAGGCCGGCGTACGGCTGATCCCCGTGTCCGGACTCCGGCCGAGCCCGATCCGGCGCGGACACCCACCCGTGCGGGCCGCCGCCCAGCAGCGACGGCCCGCACGGGGCACCCCGCCGCGACCGGCCCGGCCCTGGTCGGCCGGGCCCACCGCATCGGGGACAATGGGCCGCATGAGTTCACCCACCTCGTCCCAGGACCGGCCGCAGGCGCACCGCGCGGGCTTCGCCTGCTTCGTCGGCCGGCCGAACGCGGGCAAGTCCACACTGACCAACGCCCTGGTGGGGACGAAGGTCGCCATCACCTCCAACCGCCCGCAGACCACCCGGCACACCGTGCGCGGCATCGTGACCCGCCCGGACGCCCAGCTGATCCTGGTGGACACCCCCGGTCTGCACAAGCCGCGCACCCTGCTCGGCGAGCGGCTCAACGACGTGGTGCGCACGACCTGGGCCGAGGTGGACGTGATCGGCTTCTGCCTGCCGGCGAACGAGAAGCTGGGGCCCGGCGACCGCTTCATCGCCAAGGAACTCGCGAGCATCCGCCGCACGCCGAAGATCGCGATCGTCACCAAGACCGACCTGGTCGACTCCAAGACGCTCGCCGAACAGTTGATCGCGATCGACCAACTGGGCAAGGAACTCGGTATCGAGTGGGCCGAGATCGTCCCGGTCTCCGCGGTGGGCGACAAGCAGGTCCAGCTCGTCGCCGACCTGATCGCGCCGATGCTGCCCGAGAGCCCCCCGCTCTACCCGGAGGGCGATCTCACCGACGAGCCCGAGCAGGTCATGGTCGCGGAACTGATCCGCGAGGCCGCACTCGAGGGCGTACGGGACGAGCTGCCGCACTCCATCGCGGTGGTCGTCGAGGAGATGCTGCCCCGCGAGGACCGCCCGGCGGACAAGCCGATGCTCGACATCCACGCATTCGTCTACATCGAGCGCCCCAGCCAGAAGGGCATCATCATCGGCCCGAAGGGCAAGCGCCTCAAGGAAGTCGGCATCAAGTCCCGCAAGCACATCGAGGCCCTGCTCGGCACCCCGGTCTACCTCGACCTGCATGTGAAGGTCGCCAAGGACTGGCAGCGCGACCCGCGCCAGCTCCGCAAGCTCGGCTTCTGAAGCCTCGGCCGCGGACCTCGAGACCGTCAGGCGCCTTCCTTCAGCACCCGGGAGACCAGTCTGCGCTGCTCGTCGGACAGGCGGGGGTCCGCGCAGTACACCGTCCGGTCGTCCACGGTGATCTGGTAGCTGAACCCGTCGGGGACCCCGGCCGGGGGCGTGCTGCGCGCCGTCGCCACCGCCTCCTCGGCCAGCGCCTGCCAGTCACCGGCGTCGGCCCGCCCCGCGGTGTCCACCTCGGCGTGCCGCTCGATCCCGGCGAATCCGCCGGTACGCCTCACTCGGATACGCATGGGTCCCTGTCTAGTACGGGATCGGGGCGGGCGGTATCCCCCGCGGGCGGTCAGGAGGTCGGCACCCCGACCTGCGACCAGGCCTTGACGACCGCCTCGTGCTCGTCCCCGCTGCCGTACCGGCTGCTCGCGGCGGCCACCGTGGCCTTGGCGAACGCGGCGAAGTCGGTGTCCGGCTCCAGGGTGCCGCCGGTCAGGACGTCGTACCAGATCTGTCCGGCGCGTTCCCAGGCGTTCCCGCCGAGCGCCGTGGCGAAGAGGTGGAAGGCGCGGTTGGGGATGCCCGAGTTGATGTGCACACCGCCGTTGTCCTCGCCGGTGTGCACATAGTCGTCCATCGTGCCGGGCTGCGGGTCCTTGCCGAGGACGTCGTCGTCGTACGCCGTGCCCGGGGCCTTCATGGAGCGCAGTGCCTCGCCGGAGACGCGCGGTGCGAGCAGCCCCGCGCCGATCAGCCAGTCCGCCTGGTCGGCGCTCTGGCCCAGCGTGTACTGCTTGATGAGGGAGCCGAATACGTCGGACACCGATTCGTTGAGCGCGCCGGACTGGCCGAAGTACGCCAGATTCGCGGTGTGCTGGGTGACGCCGTGGGACAGTTCGTGGCCGATCACGTCGACCGGGATGGTGAAGTCCAGGAAGACCTCGCCGTCCCCGTCGCCGAACACCATCTGGTCGCCGTTCCAGAAGGCGTTCGCATAGTCCTTGTCGTAGTGCACGGTGGCGATCAGGGGCAGGCCGGCGCCGTCGATCGAGTCCCGGCCGTACGCCTCGAGGAACAGGTCGAAGGTCGCGCCGAGGCCCGCGTACGCGCGGTTGACGGTGGCGTCCGTGGTGGGCTTGTCGCCCTCGCCGCGCACCTTCTCGCCCGGCAGCTCGGTGCCGTGTCCCGCGTCGTGCACGGTCCGCTCCGGCTCACCGGCCGCGGCGGCGGCCGAGCGCGCGGCGGCGGTGGCGCCGACCACGGTGGTCAGGCGGCGCTGGGTGCGCTCGAAGGCGTCGCGCTGCAGGGTGCGCCGGGCGGGACCGGACAGGGCGGAGTCCCCGGACCGGGCGAGCCGGTCGAGGACATGGGGCGGCACGATCGTGCAGAAGATAGGCTCCACGCCTGCGGTGCTCTCACTCATGTCGGCAATGTGGCACTGCGTCACCGTTCTGTCACTACCGGCGACGAGGATTACCGAAATAGAGGGATCCATCACCTCCTGACCGTTACCGGCCCGCGGTCCCGCATACTGATACGGGCCTTCGCCGGGCGGACCACTCGGTTACGCTACGGACCATCATGCGTTTCGGGCTGCTTCTCCTTAGCTGCCGCGGCGAGGGCCTGTAGTCGAGGCCGACCCCCTCCCCGCGGAGTTCGGTGTTGCGCTACGACCCGTCGGCCGCCCCCTCAGCGGACCAAGAGGAGCCCCACGCATCATGCCGAACCACCAGCAGCCTTCCGGGATGCCGATCCACAAGTACCGCGGCTACGACGCCGTGGACATCCCCGACCGCACCTGGCCCGAGAAGCGCATCACCAAGGCTCCGCGCTGGCTCTCCACCGACCTGCGGGACGGCAACCAGGCGCTGATCGACCCCATGTCGCCCGCCCGCAAGCGCGAGATGTTCGACCTCCTGGTACGCATGGGCTACAAGGAGATCGAGGTCGGCTTCCCGTCCTCCGGACAGACCGACTTCGACTTCGTACGCTCCATCATCGAAGAGGGCGCCATCCCCGAGGACGTGACCATCTCCGTCCTCACCCAGGCCCGCGAAGAGCTGATCGAGCGGACCGTGGAGTCGATCGTCGGCGCCCACCACGCCACCGTCCACCTGTACAACGCGACCGCGCCGGTCTGGCGCGACGTCGTCTTCCGCGGCTCCCGCGACGCCGTCAAGCAGATCGCCGTCGACGGCACACGGCTGGTCATGGAGTACGCCGAGAAGCTGCTCGACGAGCGCACCGTCTTCGGCTACCAGTACTCGCCGGAGATCTTCACCGACACCGAGCTGGACTTCGCCCTGGAGGTCTGCGAGGCCGTCTGCGACGTCTGGCAGCCCGGCCCCGACCGCGAGATCATCCTCAACCTGCCCGCCACCGTGGAGCGTTCGACCCCTTCCACGCACGCGGACCGCTTCGAGTGGATGAGCCGCAACCTGACCCGCCGCGAGTACGTGTGCCTGTCCATCCACCCGCACAACGACCGCGGCACCGCCGTCGCCGCCGCCGAACTGGCCGTGATGGCCGGCGGCGACCGCGTCGAGGGCTGCCTGTTCGGCCAGGGCGAGCGGACCGGCAACGTCGACCTGGTCACCCTGGGCATGAACCTGTTCTCGCAGGGCGTCGACCCGGAGATCGACTTCTCGGACATCGACGAGATCCGCCGGGTGTACGAGTACTGCAACCAGATGGAGGTCCACCCGCGCCACCCCTACGCGGGCGACCTGGTCTACACCGCCTTCTCCGGCTCCCACCAGGACGCCATCAAGAAGGGCTTCGAGGCGATGGACACCCGCGCCGAAGCACAGGGCAGCACCGTCGACGACATCGAGTGGGCCGTGCCGTACCTGCCCATCGACCCCAAGGACGTCGGCCGCTCCTACGAGGCCGTGATCCGCGTCAACTCGCAGTCCGGCAAGGGCGGAATCGCCTACGTCCTGCAGAACGAGCACAAGCTGGACCTCCCCCGCCGCATGCAGATCGAGTTCTCCCGGCTGATTCAGGCCAAGACCGACGCCGAGGGCGGCGAGGTCACCCCCGAGGACATCTGGCGGACCTTCCAGGACGAGTACCTGCCGGCCGACCCCGCATCCGGCATCGAGCCCTGGGGCCGGATCCAGCTGCGCTCCGGGCAGAGCACGACCGACACCGACGGCGTGGACAAGCTCACCGTCGAGGCCGTGGTGGACGGCGTCGAGACCACCCTGGCCGGCACCGGCAACGGCCCGATCTCCGCGTTCTTCGCGGCCCTGCAGGGCATCGGCATCGACGTACGGCTGCTCGACTACCAGGAGCACACGATGAGCGAGGGCGCCTCCGCACAGGCCGCCTCGTACATCGAGTGCGCCATCGGCGACAAGGTCCTGTGGGGCATCGGCATCGACGCCAACACCACCCGCGCCTCCCTCAAGGCCGCGGTCTCCGCGGTCAACCGCGCCTCCCGCTGACCCCGTCCGCACCTCCGCGTCAGCTGCCGCCCGGCATCGCGCACGCAAGGCTCCGGCCTGCGGCGCGGCGCCGGGCGGCGGCCTTTCCCGACCCGCGCGGCACATCCGGTCTCGGCCAACTGATGTGCAAGGTACTGACGGCACATCATCCATGTGGCTAACATCACGCCAACGCGGGCTGCGCGTCCGAGGATTGGACACGCGGACGCCCGGGGTGCGGGAACGCGGTGCAACGGGGCACCGCGGTGCGTGACGGAGGTGCGACGTGCTGCCAGTTCGTGGTCGACAGACCCGCGGTCATCAGGGCCATCAGCCACGTATCTGCGGCGTTCGTACGGTGTGGACCACCGTCGGGGACGGCGAGTTCTTCTGCCCGGGCTGCGGCGGCGACCGCAACTACCGGCGCCGCACCGGACGCAGGCGCTTCACCCTGCTCGGGCTCCCGCTGCTGCCACGCGGCACCACCGGGCCGATCGTCGAATGTGCCGCCTGCCAGGCGCACTTCGGGCCCGACACCCTCGGACACCCCACCACCACCCGCTTCTCGGCGATGCTCAGGGACGCCGTGCACACCGTGGCCCTCGCGGTCCTCGCCTCCGGCGGCACCGCATCACGGCCGGTGCTGCGGACCGCCGTCACCACCGTGCGCTCCGCCGGATTCGCGGACTGCACCGAGGACCAGCTGACCACCCTCGTGGACGCGCTCGCCGCGGACACCGGCCGCTTCCCCGGCGGCGCGGACGACCCCACCGGGGTCACCCTGGCCATAGAGCTCCACGAGGCGCTCGACCCGCTCGCCCCGCACCTCGCCCCCGCAGGACGCGAGGCGATCCTGCTGCAGGCCGCGCACATCGCGCTCGCCGACGGCCCGTACACCCCCGCCGAGCGCGAGGTGCTCAGCACCGTCGGCGGCGCCCTCACCCTGCCCAGCGGCGAGGTGACCCGCCTGCTCGCCGCGGCCGGCACGCCCTCCTGACCGGGGCCCCCGCGCCCGCAGTACTCCCGCGGGAGTAATCCGGCGCCCCCGCCACCCCTCGCAGTACCCGCCGATTCGCCCTGTCGCCCGACGATTCGCCCTGCCCGCGACGGGAGTCTGGTCAGTGAACCGGACACCGTCCAGGAGGGGAGGACCCCGGCATGGGGCCCGTAACAGAACCACGAGGCAGGCGGCGGGTGCTGCCCTGGGCACTGGTCGGCCTGTGGGTGGCCGTACTCGCGCTCGTGCTGCCGTTCGCCGGCAAGCTCGGTGACGTACAGCGCGACCGCGCCATCGACTATCTGCCGGCCAACGCGGACTCCACCCAGGTCGCCCAGATCCAGGACCAGCTGCCCGGGGGCGAGACCACCGAACTGATCCTCGTCTACCACCGCGACGGCGGCCTCACCGACGCCGACCGCGACACCGCACGCGAGCAGGTCGCCGAGGTCGCCGACGCGCACGAACTGACCGGCACCCCGCGGGCCGTACCGTCGAAGGACGGCACGACCCTGATGTACCCCGTCTCCAGCACGGAACCCGGCCAGGACGAGGAACTGCGCGCCGAGTTCGTGGGCGACGTACGCGACACCGTGACCGGGGACGGCGGACTGAGCGCCGAAGTGGGCGGACCCGGCGGCCTCGCCATCGACGCCGACGAAGTCTACGAATCCCTCGACGGACCGTTGCTGTACACCACGGTCGCGGTCGTCGCGATCCTGCTGATCCTCATCTACCGCAGCCCGTTCCTCTGGCTGGTCCCGCTGATCGTCGCCGGCCTCGCCGACGCCCTGTCGCTGTCCGTCACCTACGGCCTCCACCAGGCCTTCGACATCTCGGTCAGCGGCCAGAGCACCGGCGTGATGACCATCCTCGTCTTCGGGGTCGGCACCGACTACGCACTGCTCCTCGTCTCCCGCTACCGAGAGGAACTCCGGCGCCAGGAACGGCCCTACGACGCGATGCGCAGCGCCCTGCGCGGCTGCGGACCCGCCATCCTGGCCTCCTCCGGCACCGTCTCGGCCGGCATGCTCTGCCTGCTCGCCGCCGACCTCAACAGCAGCAGCGGGATGGGCCCGACCGCCGCAGTGGGCGTGCTCTGCGCCCTGGTCGCCATGACCACCCTGCTGCCCGCGCTCCTGGTGCTGCTCGGCCGGCGGGTGTTCTGGCCGTACGTGCCCGCCTTCGGCAGCGAACCCAAGGCCCGCAGGTCGCTGTTCGCCGCGATGGGCAACTCCGCCGGCCGGCGCCCGATCACGGTGCTCGCCACCGGGGCCGTACTCCTCGGGGCACTCGCACTCGGGACGTTCAGCCTGCCCGGCAACGTCAAGCAGGAGGACAGCTTCACCTCGACACCCGAGGCGATCTCGGCGATGGGCACCCTCGCCCGCGCCTTCCCCGAGCAGTCCACCCAGCCCATCACCGTGCTCGCCCCGACCGCACGGGCCGACGACACACTCGCCGAGACCCGCGACACCGAAGGCGTACGCAGCGCCGAACGGGGACGCAGCGGCGAAGGCTGGACGGAGATCTCCGTCATCGCGGCGGGCGAACCGCAGTCCGCGGCGGAGACCGCCACCATCGAGCGGCTGCGCGCGGACCTCGACGGCGCACATGTCGGCGGACCCAGCGCACAGCAGCTGGACCTGGAGAACACCAACGCCCGGGACACCAAGGTCATCGTGCCCCTGGTGCTCGCCGCCGTCCTGCTCATCCTGGTGGCACTGCTGCGCAGCCTGGTCGCGCCGCTGATCCTGCTCGCGGCGGTGGTCGCGGTGTGGGGCGCCGCGCTCGGCGTCGGCGGACTCGTCTTCGACACGCTCTTCGGGCTCGAGGGGACCGATCCGGGGCTGCCACTCCTGTCGTTCGTGTTCCTGGTCGCGCTCGGCGTCGACTACGGCATCTTCCTGATGCACCGGATGCGCGAGGAGTCCCTGGCCGGCGCGGAGGCCGGCGACGCGGCGCTCACCGCGCTGCGCACCACCGGCGGTGTCATCGCCTCGGCCGGTCTGGTGCTCGCCGCCACCTTCGGGGTGCTCCTGTCGATGCCGATGGTGCAGATGGTCGAACTGGGCTTCGTCATCGCCCTCGGCGTCCTGCTCGACACCTTCCTCGTACGGACCTACCTGGTCACGTCCGCGAGCCTGGCGCTCGGGCGCAAGGTGTGGTGGCCCGGGCCGCTCAGCCGGCGGCCGGCGAGCACGGGGGAGCCGCCGCGGCCGCCCGCACCGGGCGGGGACCAGGGGACCGCACCGGCGGGTGCACCGCAAGGAGCGGGCCGTACGTGAATCCGCTTCTGCTGCAGCAGGATGGGGGCGTGCACACCACACGCCCCCATCCGGCGCGGGACGCCCCGCAGAGCACCGGCGCCCGCATCATGGCCGCGGTCAACCGCGAACCGATGACCGCGCCGCACCGGCACCGCAACGACGCCCTGATCGCGCTCGGCGCGCTGGCCGTCTCGGTCCTGCTCGGCTTCGTCACGCGCGACGGGCGGGCACCCGACGCCGTCGGCTGGGTGCTGCTCGTCGCCTCCGGGCTGCCGGTCGCCGTGCGGCGCCGGCACCCGCTCCTGGCGCTCTGCGCCTTCATCGCGATCGTCCTGCCGTACCACCTGCTCGACTACACGCACACGGCGTCGATGCCGCAGACCGTCATCCTGCTCTACACGGTCGCTGCCACCGGCCGGCCGCTGCGCACCCTGGTCGTCGGCGCCGGGCTCATCTCCCTGCTGCTCACGGTGGTGTTCGGCTTCGACTCCGAGCAGGGGCTCGAACTGCTCAGGATCTCCGGCTGGATCATCGCGGTCCTGGTGTTCGGCGTGGACGCCCGCTACTACCGGGGCTACGTCGCCGCCATCGTCGAGCGCGCGGTGCGCGCTGAACGCACCCGCGAGGAGGAGGCGGCCCGCCGGGTCGCCGAGGAGCGGCTGCGGATCGCCCGCGATCTGCACGACCTCCTCGCCCACAGCATCACCCTGATCGGCGTGCAGACCTCGGTGGCCGCGCACATACTCGCGGTCGACCCGGACCGGCTCGACCGGGCGGCGATCGGCAGGGCGCTCGACGACATCTCCGGCACCTGCCGCTCCGCGCGCGGTGAACTGCGCGCCACACTCGAGGTGTTGCGGGCCGGCGAGAGCGCCCGCACGGGAGAGCAGCAGCCGCCGGCGGCCGGCGGCCCGCTGCCCGGTCTCGACGGGCTCACCGATCTGGCTGCCGCGGCCCGCAGCGCGGGAGCGCGGGTCGACCTCGTGGTGGAGACGCGGTCGCCGCCGCCCGCGGTGGGCGCGGCGGTGTACCGGATCGTGCAGGAGTCGCTCACCAACGCCGTACGGCACGGCGGTTCCTCGGTCGCGGTCGAGATCGGCGTACGGGAGGAACGCCATGCCCTGTCCGTCAGCGTCCACGACGACGGAGGCACCGGCGCCCCCGAGCCCGCCGGGGCGCCCGGCTACGGTCTGGTCGGCATGCGGGAGCGCGCCCGCAGCGTCGGCGGCACCCTGGACGCGGGGCCGCGGGACGGCGGGGGGTTCTCGGTGCGGGCCGTTCTGCCGCTCCAACTGCCCGTGGGATTCGGGGGATCCGGGGGGGCCGTAGGATCTGCGGAGTCCGAGGGGGCCGCGGGGTCCGAAGGAGCTGCGGAGTCCCGAGGAGCTGCGGGGCCCGCGGGAGAGGAGAGCTCATGACCGTGCGTGTGCTGCTTGCCGACGACCAGGGCCTGGTGCGGGCCGCCTTCGCCATGCTGGTGTCCTCCGCGCCCGACATGGAGGTGGTCGCCGAGGCCGGCACCGGCCGCGAAGCGGTCGAACTGGCCCGCAGCGCACGGGCCGACCTGATCGTCATGGATGTACGGATGCCCGACCTGGACGGGATCGAGGCCACCCGCCGGATCGCGGCCGACGAGGACCTGGCCGGGGTCAAGGTGCTCGTCCTGACCACCTACGACACCGACGAGCACGTGGTGGAGGCGCTGCGCGCCGGCGCATCCGGCTTCCTGGTCAAGGACACCAGACCGGCCGAACTCCTCGACGCCATCCGGACCGTGGCCGCCGGCGAGGCCCTGCTCTCGCCCGGGCCGACGGCCCGCCTGATCGCCCGGGTGCTGCGCTCGCCGGACGCACCCGCCCCCACGGCCGGCGGTCCGGAGGGCCTGACCGAACGGGAACGCCAGGTCCTGGCCCTGGTGGCGAGAGGCCTGAACAACACCGAGGTCGCGGAGACGCTGGGACTCAGCCCGCTCACCGCGAAGACACACGTCAGCCGGATCATGGGCAAGCTGGGAGCGCGTGACCGCGCCCAACTCGTCATCGTGGCGTACGAGTCGGGGCTCGTGACGCCGGGCGAGAAGTAGCCGCGCGGCAGCAGGCCGCTGCCGCCTCCGCCACTCGCTCAACTCCCTTTCTGCGCAGACGTATTGCCGTGCATCTCTCTTGCCGTGCGTCACCGGCGTCGATACATTCACCGGACATCCCACGTCCCATGTTCCGCGTTCAGCGCGTCGCACCGCGCCCCGGCACGTCACGTCACGTCCAGCACATCAGGGAGAGCGATGACCTTCACGAGCCGTTCCATGCACGGTCGTTCCTTCGCCGCCGCCGGTCTCGCCGTGCTTGCCGCGGTCGCCCTCGCGGGGACCGCGGTGGCCGCGCCCGGACCCGCGGCGGCGCCCCGCACCGCGGGCGACTGCACCACGTCCGTGCCCTACCGGGCGGGCGAGTCCGGCTACGACACGTACCGGATACCGGCCGCCGTCAGAACCCGGGCGGGCACCCTGCTCGCCTTCGCCGAGGGCCGTGTCGGCGGCGCCGGGGACTCCGGCAACATCGACGTCGTCGTCAAGCGGTCCACCGACGGCGGCTGTACGTGGGGTCCGTTGACCCTGGTCGCGGCCGGCGACGGCGACACCCGGGGCAACCCGGCACCGGTCGTCGACCCGCGCACCGGCAGGATCGTCCTCGTCACCTCGTACAACAGCGGCGAGGTGTCCGAGGCGGAGATCATGCGCGGCGAGGTGACGCCCGAGCAGAGCCGCCGGGTGTTCGTGCAGACCTCCGCCGACGACGGCCGCAGCTTCACCCGGCCACGGGACATCACCGCCGACACCAAGCTGCCCCGGTGGCGCTGGTACGCCACCGGGCCCGGCCATGCGCTGGCCCTCACCCACGGTCCGCACAAGGGGCGCCTGGTGGTACCCGCCAACCACTCCACCTCGCCGCCCGAGGGATCCTCGGACACGGGCGAGGAGGCCAAGTACTACGGCGCGCATGCGATCTACAGCGACGACGGCGGTCGCAACTGGCGGTTCGGGTTCATCGAGGACTCGTACGAGGGCGTGTACAACGCCAACGAGTCGACGGTCGCGCAACTGCCCGACGGGCGGCTGTACTTCAGCGCGCGGGATCAGAACGGGAGCAGTGCGGGGAATCGGCTCGACACGTACTCGCTCGACGGGGGCGAGAGCATCGCGCGGGGGTACGAGGTACAGGCGTCGCTGAACGACAACCCTGTGGTGCAGGGGAGTGTGCTTCAAGTGGCGGGGCGGGGTGGGCCGTTGTTGTTCTCCGGGCCCTCCGTGCCCACGGCCCGGGAGGCGATGGCGATCTGGTCCTCGGCGGATGCGGGGGCGTCCTTCGCGAAGGCTGTGAGTCTGTCCGCGCAGCCGGCTGCGTACTCCGATCTCGTCCAGCCGGACCGGCGTACGGTCGGTCTCCTCTTCGAGACGGGGGTCGACGGGCCCTACGAATCCATCGAGTTCCACCGGGTCGCCGTGGCCGACTTGAGTTGAAATTCCCCAGCCCCGCCCCTTCCCGAAAGCCCTGCCGGGCGGGCCTCCTCAATCGCCGGAGGGGCTCCTATGGGGGCGGGGCCGGGGATCTTTCAAAGGAGTCCGGCAGCCGCCAGATACTTGCCCACGGCGGCGACCTCGGATGCAGACAGCGGAAGCTGAGGCGCGGCCGTCAGGGGACAGGCGATGACCCCCCGGAGGTACAGCGCCGCCTTGAACGCCCCGAGCGCCGAGGACGACCGCCCCATCCGGGCCGGATCCCCGACCCCCACCATCCCGAACAGCCCGCACAACCGCTCCTGCTCGGCCCTGGCAAGGGCCCACTCGCCCGCCACACACAGCCGGTGCAGCCGCACATACCCCGCAGGGTCGACGTTGCCGAGCCCCGGCACCACCCCTGCCGCACCCATCGCGAGCGCACTGTCCACCGTCAGCTCACTCCCGGTCAGCACACTGAACCCGTCCACGTCCGCCCGCGACCGCGCCCCGAGCACCACGGACCGGAACCCGCCCTCGTCCCCCGACGAGTCCTTCAGACCGGCGAGCACCCCCTCCGCGGCCAGCTCGAGCACCAGCTCGGCGCCCAGCTTCGAGTGCACCGACACCGGCAGGTCGTACGCGAAGAGCGGTGCGCCCGTGCGCCGGGCGATCAGCCTGAAGTGCTCGGCGATCTCGGCCGGATGGGTCCGGGTGTAGAAGGGCGCCGTGGCCACCAGCGCGTCCGCGCCCGCCGCGAGCGCCGTCTCGGCATGCCGCACGACCCGCAGGGTCGCGGTGTCGATGACCCCGGCGAGCACCGGCACCTGACCCGCCACATGCCGCGTCACCGTCTCCACCACGAGTCTGCGGTGCGCATCCGGCAGGAACGCCACCTCGGAGGTCGAGCCGAGCACGAACAGGCCGTCCACCCCTGCCTCGAGGAGATGATCGACGAGGGCCACGAGCGACGCCGTGTCCACCTCGCTGTCCGGCGTCAGGGGAGTGCAGACGGGCGGGACGACACCGTTCAGCGGGGCGGGAATGGTCATCGGCACTCCTTCATGGCCGTGGCGGCGGCCGTTTCCGTGGCCGCTGCGGCGGCCTGGCTGACGAGCTCGTGCGTCGACTGGCCGTCGTCCACCGGGTGGTGGCAGCGGAACCGGTGGCCCGCATCCGCCTCGCCGACCTCCGGCATCCGCTGTGCACACACCTCGTCCGCCCGCCAGCAGCGGGTACGGAACGGGCAGCCGCTCGGCGGCCGGGTCGCCGACGGGACCGGACCCACCAGGGGGATCGGGTCGATCGGATCGAGCAGCCCGGGCGTCGCCGAGAACAGGGCGCGGGTGTACGGATGCCGGGCCCGGTCGAGACCTTCGTCGGCCGGCGCCTCCTCCACGATCCGGCCCAGATACATGGTGATCACGCGGTCGCTCATCCGGCGCACGGTCTGGATGTCGTGGGACACGAAGAGCAGGGCGAGCCCGAGCCGTTCCTTGAGGTCGAGCAGCAGATTGAGGATCTGGGCGCGGACCGAGACGTCCAGGGCGCTGGTGGGTTCGTCCGCCACCACGAGTTCCGGCTCGAGGGCGAGCGCGCGGGCGATCGCCACCCGCTGGCGCTGACCGCCGGAGAGCTGCGCGGGCAGCGCCTCGGCCAGCACCTTCGGCAGCCCGACCAGATCCATCAACTCCCGTACCCGCTCCTCCCGTTCGGGTGGATCCCCGCGCCGGTGCACATCGAGCGGATCGCGCAGGATCTGCCGTACGGACAGCCGCCGGTTGAGGGCCGTGGACGGGTCCTGGAAGATCATGCCGGTGCTGCTGCCGACGGCCGTACGGCGCTCCGCGGAGGGCATCGTCCACAGATCGCGGCCGCGGAACGCCACCGTGCCGGCGGTCGGCCGCTGCACTCCCACCAGCACCTTGGCGAGCGTCGACTTGCCGCAGCCCGACTCGCCCACCACGCCGACCGTCTCACCGGCCGCGATCTCCAGGTCGGCGCCGGTCAGGGCGTACACCCGGTCCCGGGAGAAGAGTCCGCCGGAGCGTGCCCGGTGCACCACATGGGCGTCGGACAGCGTGATCAACTGCTCCTGGCCGGTCACTTGACGGCCTCGCTTCCCCTGGGTTCGGGCACGGTCAGGGTGACCGCGGGACGGTGGCAGGCCGCCGAGTGCGCCCGGCCGGCGCCGAGCAGTTCGGGGGCGGTGGTCCGGCAGACCTGCACGGCCTGCGGGCAGCGGTCGGCGAAGCGGCAGCCGGCCGGGAAGTCGGCGGGCGACGGCACCACGCCCTTGATCTGGGTGAGCCTCCCCGGTCCGCTCGACGCTCCCGCGGCCGACGCCTCGAGGGAGAGCACCGAGCCGAGCAGACCGCGGGTGTAGTGGTGCGCCGGGGCCTCCACCAGATCCGCGGTGACGCCGGTCTCGACGATCTGGCCGCCGTACATCACCACCACCCGGTCGGTGACGTCCGCGACCAGCGCGAGGTCGTGCGAGACCAGGATCAGGGCGAAGCCCAGCTCCTCGCGCAGCCGCAGCAGCAGCTCCATGACCTGTGCCTGCACCGTCACATCGAGTGCGGTGGTCGGCTCGTCGGCGACGATCAGCTTGGGGTCGCGGGACAGCGCGAGGGCGATCAGTACGCGCTGGCGCTGGCCGCCGGACAGCTCGTGCGGGTAGCTGCGCAGGGTGCGTTCGGGGTCGAGGCCGACCAGTTGCAGGAGCTCGGCCGGGGTGCGCCGGCCGCCCCTGCGGACGACCTGTTTCAGCTGGGCGCGGATCGTCATCGCCGGGTTCAGGGAGGAGAGCGCATCCTGGTAGATCATCGCCATGTCGTGGCCGAGCAGCCGGCGCCGGGTGCGCATCGGCAGGCCGAGCAGCTCCGTGCCGTCGAAGGTGACGCTGCCGCCGATGCGGGCGCCGCCCGGCTGCAGGCCCATCACCGTCAGGGCGGTCAGCGACTTGCCGCAGCCGGATTCGCCGACCAGGCCCAGGATTTCACCCGGCCGTACGTCGAATCCGATGCCGTCGACCACATCGACGCCGCCGTGCCGCTGGTCGAAGCCGATGGCCAGATCCCGCACGGTGAGGACCGGTGGGCCCGACGGCAGCGGTCTGGCGCGGGCCCGCAGCCGGGCCGCCGCATCGGAGAGTCCCGGCAGTTCGAGGACCGTGCCGGAGCCGGCCTCCGGTGCCTCGAGCCGGTCCTCGGCGCGCGCCTCTTCCGTGGGCAGGTCACGGGCGGCGGGCGCGGCCCAGGCGTCCGAGACCCCCTCGGCCAGGACGTTCAGGGCGAGCACCGTGATCAGCATCAGGAGGCCGGGGAAGACCGTCGCCCACCAACCGCCGATCAGCACCATGTTCTTGCCGTCCGCGATGACGCTGCCCCAGGACGGGTCGGGCGGCCGCACCCCGGCGCCGATGAACGACAGCGAGGCCTCGAAGACGATCGCCTCCGCGACCTGCACGGTGCAGAACACCAGGATCGGCGCGGCACAGTTGATCGCCACATGCTTGATCACGACGTGCGGGGTGCGGGCCCCGATGATCCGCTCGGCCGTCACATAGTCCTCGCCGTACTGGTCGAGCACGTTCGCCCGTACCACCCGCGCGATGGGCGGTACGTAGAGGAACGCGATGGCGCAGATCAGCACCGGGATGCCGCCGCCGAAGACGGAGACGAGGACCGCCGCGAGCGCGATGCCGGGGAAGGCCATCACCACGTCGAGGCAGCGCATCAGGGTCTCGTCGACCGCCTTGCGTGAGGTCGCGGCGATCGCCCCGAGCAGCGCGCCGACGAGCAGTCCGAGCAGGGTGGCGCCGAGCCCGATGGCGAGCGACCAGCGCGCCCCGTACATCAGCCGGCTGAGGATGTCCCGGCCGAGGCTGTCCTGCCCCATCCAGTGGTCGGCGGACGGATGACCGTTGCCGCCGGCCTGGGCGGCCTGGTCCAGCGGATCGTGCGGTGCGAGCAGCGGCGCGAACACGGCCATGAGTACGACGAGGGCCAGGACGGCGAGGCAGATCCGGGAGAGGAGCGGCAGCCGCTTCAGGCCCCGGACGCGCACGCCGGGCCGGGCCAGCTTCTCGGTGAGGCGTTTGCGGGTGAGGAGGGCGGCAGGCGTCGGCATCAGGCGGCACTCCTCAGACGCGGATTGACAAGCAGATGGAGGATGTCGATCAGCAGATTGACGATCACGAAGCCGACCGCCGTGGTGATCACCACGCCCTGGACGACGGCCGGGTCGCCGTTCTTGACCGCGTCGATCATCAGCTTGCCCATGCCGGGCAGCGAGAAGATCGTCTCGATGACGACGGCGCCGCCGAGCAGATAGCCGACTCTGAGGCCGAGCACGGTCAGCGGGTTGATCAGTGCGTTGCGCAGCACATTGCGGCCGACCACGACGACCGGCGGAAGGCCGCTGCCGATCGCGGTGCGTACGTAGTCCTTGTCCAACTCCTCGACGACCGCGGTCCGTACGATCCGGGTGAGCTGCGCGGCCACCGGCAGCGACAGCGCAAGGGCGGGCATCGTCATCGTCTTCAGCCAGCCGCCGAACGAGTCCGCCGGATTGACGTACCCACCGGTCGGGAACCAGCCCTGCCCCACGGCCAGATACTGGATCATCAGCAGCGCCAGCCAGAAGCTCGGTGCCGCGACTCCGGTCAGCGAGACGACCCGGATGATCTGGTCGGGCAGCCGGTCGCGGTGGATGGCGGCGGTGATGCCGAGCACCAGGGCAAGGACGACGGCGATGGCGAGCCCGAGGAAGGTCAGCTGCAGGGTGAGCGGAAGGGCGGTCGTGACCTGGTCCAGGACCGGCGTCCTGACCAGCACACCGGTGCCCATGTCGCCCTGCAGCAGATCACCGACGAACGCCACGTAGCGCACCGGCAGCGGGTCGAGCAGGCCGTTCTCCTCGCGGAACCGCTGCAGCTGCTCGGGTGTCGGGTTGGCGCCCTGGAAGAACGCCGAGGCCGGATCGCTGTCCGAGAAGCGCATGACGAGGAAGACGAAAAGCACGATGCCGAGCATCAGCGGTATCAGCAGGGCGACACGACGGACCAGGATCCTGGCGATCGCGAGCACGTACGGCTCCTTGGACGGGAATCTGAGGACGAAGCGGGTCAGCCCGCGGGCTTGGACTGCAGCACGTTGATGCCGGGATAGGCCTGCGGGCGGACTCCGGTGAGCTGCTCGGGATTCCAGGCCGTGACCAGTTCGTTGTGGACGACCGGATAGATCACCGCCTGCTCGGCGACGAGGTCGATGTACTCCTGCGTCATCGCCTTCTTCTTCGCCGCGTCCGGTTCCCTGGTCGCCTGGTCCATCAGCTTGAAGAGCTTCTTGGCCGCGGAGTTGCCGGCCCAGCGCGCGTACCCCATCCACAGGTTCTCGGGGCCGTAGTTGTAACGCATGATCAGATCGGCGTCGAGGCCGAACTGGTTGGGATTGGAGGCCGCCGCGACCACCTGGAAGTCCTTCTTCTGGTCGAGCTTGGTGAAGACCGCGGTGGTCTCCTGCGGGTCCAGATCGGTCTTCACGCCGATCGCGTCCCAGGAGGCCTTGATGGTCGGCAGACAGTCCACGATCCAGCTGACGTTGACCGCCATCAGGTCGATGGTGAGGCCGCTGACGCCGGCCTCCTCGAGGAGCTTCTTGGCCTTCTCCGGGTCGTGGCCGTAGACCGTCTTCGCCTTGCGGTAGGTGGGGTTGTCCACGTTGAGGAACGAACTGGCCGCCCTGCCCCGGCCCTTGAGCGCGACCTCGATCATCTTCTCGGTGTCGATGGCGTAGTGCAGCGCCTGCCTGACGCGCACGTCGTCGAAGGGTTTGTGTGCGGTGTTGAACAGCAGGAACATGTGGTTCATCCCCGCCCCGCCCTCGACCTTCAGGCCGTCCTTCTTGAGCTGGGCGATGTTGGCGTACGGGATGTTGTCGGCGATCTGGGCGTCCGCGCTGCCGCCGGAGATCTTCGCGACGCGGGGCGCGGCGTCCACGATCGTCAGCCAGTTCATCTTCTTGAAGGCGGCCTTGCGGGGGCCGTTGTACTTCTCGTACGCGGCGAAGGTGGTGTTCGACTTCGGGTTGTGCGCGGTCATCCGGTACGGGCCCGAGCCGACGGCCGTACCGGTGGTCGCCTTGTCCCAGCCGCCCGGCTTGCCGAACACATGCTTCGGCATGATCTTCGCGAGGGTGAGCCGGGGAGCGCCGTCCGGGAAGGGGAACTTCAGGACGAGCTCGACGGTCTGCGCGTCGACCTTCCTGACCTCCTTCAGCCAGGCGGCGAAGAAGCCCTGGGCGAGCGTGGTGGTCCCGGTGTCGAGGATCCGGTCGAAGGTGAAGACCACGTCGTCGGCGGTCACCGGCTTGCCGTCGTGCCAGCTGGCGCCCTCGCGCAGGGTGAAGCGCCAGGTGGTGGCGCCGAGGTCCGCGGGCACCTCGGTGGCCAGTGCGGCGTACGGCTTGCGGTCGATCGGGTCCGTGTCGAGCAGGCCCTCGTAGATGTGGTGATTGGCTGCCATGCAGAAGGCCGAGGCCGTCTGGGTGGGGTCCCAACTGCCGTCGTTGCCATAGCCGATGACCGCGGTGAGTGTCTCGCTGCCGCCCTTGCCGCCGCCGTCGGTGTCCGTGGTCGACTTCGGGCCGCCGGAGCACGCGGACAGGGTCGTGGTGACGGTGGCGGCCGCGCCGAGTGCACCGGTGTACTTGAGGAAGGACCGGCGGGCCGCAACCGGATTCAGGTCGCTCACAGTGCTGCCTCCATGGCGGAAGGGGCGTCCCCGTGCTGCCGGGTGCGGGCGGCGGGGTACGAAGAACGTGTCGAGGGCAGGCAGGCGAGGACGAGGGTGGGTCCGGTGAGCGCCACGCGTGTGCTGCGGCTCGGAGATCCCACGTCCTACGTCTGGAGGTAGCGCGACCATAGGAGGGCGGGCGCGGGCGGTCAAGGGATCGTGCAGATCTGCTGGTTGGCCCTCCACCGCATCGGACTGTCGCCGTACACAAGGCTGTTGGGGCCGTCGTACGTGCAATGAGCATGAGTTGCCGCAGACGTGGGACGTAGGATGTTCACTGCCCTTACGATGTGCCGCATGTCGGACGAGCCGAGGAATGCCACGGTGCCGGCTGCCCGGGAACGGCGCGTGGGCAGCCGGATCCAGCGTCAGGTCATGCAGCTGATCCTCGACCGAAGACTGCGCCCCGGTGAGCCGATGCCCACCGAGACCGAGCTCATGGACACCCTCGAGGTCAGCAGGAACTCGCTGCGCGAGGCCCTCAAGGCGCTCCAGGCGCTGGACATCGTCGAGATCAGACACGGACACGGCACCTACGTCGGCCAGGCCTCGCTCAGCCCGTTCGTGGACGGACTCACCTTCCGCACCCTGGCCCGCGACGCCTGGCGCACCCCGAGGGCCAACTCCAGCGGCGACACCCAGGCGCTCGGTGAGATCCTCCAGGTCAGAGAGGTCCTCGAGGAAGGTCTCATCCGCCGCGTCGCCGAGACCCTGGACGACCGCGAGCTCGACGAACTCGACGCCGTCGTCCGCCGGATGGAGGCCGCGGGCCGGGCCGGCGAGGCCTTCCCGGAGCTCGACCGCGAATTCCACGAGAAGCTCTACCGCTCCCTGGGCAACGCCCTGGTGCCGCAGCTCCTCGCCGCCTTCTGGAACGTCTTCCACCGCGTCGCCGGCGTCCGCGGCTGGACCGAGGACCCGGCGCCCTCCGTCACCGCCCGCCGCCACCGCGAGATCCTCAACGCGCTGCGCGCCCGCGACGTCGAGCAGGCACAGCGCGCGATGGCCGACCACTTCCGCGGCATCGAGGCACGCGCCTGGCAAGAGACCCTGGGGGTCAAGTGAACGACCGGCTCCGCCACTTCCACGACCGGCTCGGCTCCCTCGCCTACGGCGGCGACTACAACCCCGAGCAGTGGGGCCCCGACGTCCACGCCGAGGACACCGAACTGATGCGGAAGGCCGGCGTCAATCTCGCCACCGTCGGCATCTTCTCCTGGGCCAAGGCCGAACCGGCCCCCGGAACCTACGAGTTCGACTGGCTCGACACCCACCTCGACCGCCTGGCCGGCGCCGGCGTCCGGGTCTGCCTCGCCACCATGACCGCGTCGCCGCCCGCCTGGCTGGCCCGACTGCACCCCGAGACCCTGCCGGTCCTGGAGGACGGCACCCGCCTGTACCCCGGCTCGCGCCAGCACTGGTGCCCCTCCAGCCCGGTCTTCCGCGACCGCGCGACGCGCCTGGTCGAACAGCTCGCCGCCCGGTACGCCGACCACCCCGCGCTCGCCCTGTGGCACATCGGCAACGAGTACGGCTGCCACATCTCCCGGCACTGCCACTGCGAGGTCTCCACGGCGGCGTTCCGCAACTGGCTCCGGGAGCGCTACGGCACCGTCGACGCACTCAACGACGCCTGGTGCACCGACTTCTGGGCCCAGCGCTACGGCGACTTCGAGGAGATCCACACACCCCGCAGCGCGCCCTCGTTCCGCAATCCGGCACAGCAGCTCGACTACCGGCGCTTCAGCAGCGACGAGCTGCTCGCCTGCTACCTCGCCGAGAAGCAGGTCCTCGACCGGCTCACCCCCACCGTCCCGGTCACCACCAACTTCGTGCCCGTCGCCCGCACCCTCGACCTGTTCCGCTGGGCACCGCACCTGGACGTCATCTCGTACGACTCCTATCCCGATCCGCACGACCCCGACTCCGCACATGGCACCGCCTTCGCCTACGACGTGATGCGCGGCCTCAAGGACGGACAGCCCTGGCTCCTGATGGAACAGGCGCCGAGCGCCGTCAACTGGCGTCCGCGCAACGGCCGCAAGCCGGACGGCCGGATGCGCCTGGACAGCTGGCAGGCGATCGCGCACGGGGCCGATTCGGTGCTCTTCTTCCAGTGGCGCCAGTCCCGCGGCGGCGCCGAGAAGTTCCACTCCGCGATGGTCCCGCACGGCGGGCCCGACACCCGGATCTTCCGCGAGGTCAGCGCACTCGGAGCCGAACTCGCCGAGCACCCCGGCCTGTTCGGCTCGCTGCCCGAGCGCGCGGACGCCGCGCTGCTGCTCGACTGGCCCAGCTGGTGGGCCCTCGAACTCGACGCGCACCCCAGCTGCGACGTCACCCTCCTGGACACCGCACTCGCCCACCACCGGCCGCTGTACGACGCCTCGGTCGCCTGCGACATCGTGCCGGCCGACGGCGAACTCGGCCCGTACCGGCTGCTGATCGTGCCGAACCTGTACTCCGTGAGCGCCGCCACCGCCGCCCGGATCGCCGACTGGGTACGGGCCGGCGGCACCCTCGTCATGTCGTACTTCTCCGGGATCACCGACGAGCACGACCGGGTGCATCTCGGCGGTTACCCGGCGCCGTTCCGCGAGGTGCTGGGCCTTCGGGTCGAGGAGTTCGACCCGCTGCCGGAGGGCACGACACTGCCGCTCGGCCCCGACGGCGGCACCGCGTCGATCTGGTCCGAGGACATCGTCCTGGAGGGCGCCGAACCGGTGTTCTCGCTCGGCGACGGCCGCCCCGCCGTGACCCGCCACCCGTACGGCGACGGCACCGCCTGGTACCTCGCCACCCGGCCCGATCCGGCCACCCTGCGCACCCTGATGGACCGGATCCGCTCCGAGGCCTCGGTCGAGCCGACCGAACCCGGCCTGCCCGAGGGAGTCCAGGTCCGCACCCGGATCGCCGCCGACGGCCGCCGGCTGCGGATCAGGCTCGACCGCCGGGACGGCTCGGTGACCGTCTCCGACGGCTGAACGGCCCTGCAGCGCCCGTCAGTTGGACCGAAGCAGCGCCGTACCGAGCGGCGTCAGAGCGTGCCGGACCACATTGCGCTGCCGCACGCTCGACACCAGTCCCGCACTGCGCAGCACGGTGGCGTGCTCACTCGCTGTGGACAGCGCGACCCCGGCCCGCTGCGCCAGCTCCGTCGTGGTGCAGTCGCTGCTCAGCGCCTCAAGCACGGCGGCCCGGGTGTGCCCGATCAGCTTCGCCAGACAGGGATTGAGCGACGCCGGCGGTTCGGGGACGCCCTGCTTGCCGTCCGCGGACGCTGCGTAGACGAGCACCGGCGGCAGATCCTGGTCCGCGAGCGCGACCGGCCCCTTGCAGAAGTACGAGGGCACGAGCAGCAGTCCGCGGCCGTCCAGATGGAGATCGCGGTCCACCGGATAGTCGACCTCGAGCACCGGCGACTGCCAGCGCATCGACGGACCGTACGTCCGCAGCATCGCCTCCGCGCCGCCCTGCCACAGCGCGTGCAGCCTGAGGGCGCGGTCGGTGGCGGTGCGCCGGGTGATGCGTGCCCACTGCGGTCCGAGCGCCGTGTTGTGGTACTCGCGCAGTGAGCCGGCGAGACGCCGCAGGGACCCCGGCTCGCCGTCGGCGAGCGAACGGGTCCACGGCGCAGGTCTGTTGCGGCCGGTCAGCCTGGTGAGTTCGGTGCGCAGCCGGGCGCGGGGCGTGCTCAACACCGCGTCCAGGCCGGCGTCGAGCCCGGCGGTGCCGGCTCCCGGCGTGAGGAAGTCCGGGAAGTAGCCGCGCGGTGGTACGAGCGGAAGGAGCATGCTCAGCGGCCGGGTCAGCGCAGCGGTCCGCCGGCCGGCCAGGACCGGGTCGGGACAGCGCTCCTGCAGGCTGTGCAGGCTCAGGACCGTCTCCCAGAGTGGATCGGCTCCGTCCGCGACCTGGGTCCTGGCGAGGTCCTCGGCGGTGAAGTGGATACGCATCACGTGGTGTTTCCCCCGATGGTCGTGCGGTCGCCGATCCCCCGAACGGCGACCACTCGACCGTCCCCCGCCGGTGGCGCTCCTGGCAAGAGGGCGCGCGTCCCCTTGGGACGATGGGACGCCCACCGCCGCACTGCCTGCTATGTTCTGGCCGCGTGGGACGGAGGGAGGTGCCCCGGAATGGACGAGGAAACCGAACTCGCGTACCACTTGCGGCAATTGAAGCAGCGCTGCGGTCGCAGCTACACGGCACTCGCGCACCGGACCGGACTCAGCCGTTCCGCACTGCACCGGTACTGCCAGGGCCCGCACGTTCCGCCGGAATTCGCCACGGTGGAGCGCATCGCCCGGGTCTGCGGGGCCACGCCCGAGGAGCTCGACGCGCTCTACACGGCCTGGTCCCGGCAGCGGGTGACGGATTCGTCCGGGTCGGCGGATACGTCCGGGCCGGCGGACGGGGCCGGCGTACCGCCCGGTGGTGACGGGGAACCGCCCGGTGCCGACGGTGTACCGCCCCGTGCCGACGCCGAGAACCCCGCCGCCGACCGTGAGCCCCGAAGCGCCGCCGCCCCGGACGAGCAGCACCCGGACACCGCCACGCCCACCCACTCACCGGGCGACCAGGACAACCGCCCCCGCCCTGCGGCCCCATGGGCCTCCCCGCGCAGCTGGCCGCGCCGCGCGGTGATCGCCGTCCTGGCGCTCCTCTGCGCCGCGGTCACCCTCTCGCCGCCGGACCGCCCGCCGGCCGGGACCGGCCCGTCTTCCGGGCCGCCGATCCCGCACTACACCGGCGACGCATGGTCGGACACCCCCGAAGCCCTCGACCCCGAGTTCATCGGCATGACGATGAACACCGACACCGGCCGGATGCCGGACTTCCGGGTGGGTGGCGTCCGGCTGTGGGAGAGCGAGACCCGCTGGGGTCAACTGCAGCCCGAGCGCGACCAGTTCTCCTGGACGGTGCTCGAACGCATGGTGGACGGCGCCGAACGCCGGGACCTGCCCGTCCTGTTCACCTTCGGCGGCACACCCGGCTGGGCCGCACCCGAGGGCGACATCACGCCGTACGGGGACGGCACCCGCACCGCACCGCCGGACGACCTGGACGACTGGGACCGCTTCGTACGCGAGATCACCACCCGCTACCGTGGCCGGATCGACGCCTACGAACTGTGGGACAACGCCGGCTCCCGCTCCCACTACGCCGGCGACATGCCGACCCTCGCCGAGATGGTCCGCCGGGCCCACCGGATCATCGCCGACACCGATCCCGACGCACTCCTCGTCTGCCCCTCCTTCGGCCGGCTCTGGCACCGCGAAGGCCGGGCGCTGCTGAGGGAGTTCACCCGCACCGGCGCGTACAAGTACTGCGACGCCGCGGGCGTCAAACTCCATCCGCGCCGGGCCGACGGACCGCCCGAGGAGATCATCGAGCTCGCGGCGCGGGTCGACCGCACCCTCTACGCCGAGGACCAGGCGATGCGGCTGTGGAACACCGGCCCCGGCAAGGACGTCGTCACGGCCCCGCCCCTCGACGACCGCACGGCCCAGGACTATGCGGTGCGCTTCTACCTGGCCGGCATGTACGCGCACCACTACCAGAAGGTCGACCGGATGTATTTCTACAGCTGGGGAGGGAGCACCCGGATCCCCCTGATCGTCCAGCCGGCCGGCGGGGCACCCACCGAGGCCGGCCGCCGGATCGGGCGGCTCGCCGGCTGGCTCTCCGGCACCGGCATCGCCGCCTGCGGATCCGGCCGGGACGTACAGCTGCCGGAGGGTGTGTACGAATGCTGGTTCAGGAAGGACGCCGGTGAGGGCCGCAAGAGCCGCTGGCTCGCGGTCCGCTGGACCCGGGACGGCGTCACGAGCGGCCGCGCCCCGGGCGCGACCACGCTGCGCCGCATGGACGGCAGCACCCGGAGCCTCCGCCCCGGCGACCGCATCGAGTACGGGCCGTCCCCGGTCCTCCTCGAGTACGCCACCGGCCGCGGCCGACCTGCCGCCCGAGACGGAGGCTGATCCCGCCTCCGGCAGCGGGCCCCGCGCACGCGAACGCCCGGCCCCCGCCTGAAGAGGGCCGGACATCCGGAACGCCAAGGATCCCGCCCCGCACAGGACGCGGCCACCTGTTTCGGCCGTGGCCGAAAGACGCAGCGTGGACCGGGTTCCGGCCCCAGGGCCTGTCTTCACATTCCCGCCTGCCCCGCGACGCCTGGCACGTACTCTCGCCGCACCGGCCGAAAGCCCAAGTACGGTCCAGTACGAGTGCTTCCGGCCGGCACGGCGAGAGCACGCACCAGACGCCGCGGGGCCGCCCTCCGGGCGACGGCGGGAATGTGAAGACAGGCCCTGGCCATCGGCCGGCCCGTGCGGCGCGCGACAATGGGGCCATGAGTCTGTTCCGGGACGACGGCATCGTGCTGCGGACGCAGAAGCTGGGTGAGGCCGACCGCATCATCACGCTGCTGACCCGCGGCCACGGCCGGGTGCGCGCCGTCGCACGGGGTGTGCGCCGCACCAAGTCGAAGTTCGGCGCACGACTCGAGCCGTTCAGCCACGTCGATGTGCAGTTCTTCGCGCGCGGCAGTGAACTGATCGGCCGCGGACTGCCGTTGTGCACCCAGAGTGAGACCATCGCTCCGTACGGTGGCGGCATCGTCGCCGACTACGCCCGCTACACCGCGGGTACCGCGATGCTGGAGACCGCCGAGCGCTTCACCGACCACGAGGGCGAGCCGGCCGTGCAGCAGTATCTGCTCCTGGTCGGCGGACTGCGCACGCTCGCCCGCGGCGAGCACGCCCCGCACCTCGTCCTCGACGCCTTCCTGCTCCGCTCCCTCGCGGTCAACGGCTACGCGCCCAGCTTCGGCAGCTGCGCCAAGTGCGGTATGCCCGGCCCCAACCGCTTCTTCTCCGTCGCCGCGGGCGGTGTGATCTGCCAGGAGTGCCGCGTACCGGGAAGCGTCGTACCCTCTGCGGAGGCCGTCGCCCTGCTCGGTGCGCTGCTCACCGGGGACTGGGAGACGGCCGACGCGTGCGAGGCGCGGCACGTCCGGGAGGGCAGCGGCCTGGTGTCGGCGTATCTGCACTGGCACCTGGAGCGCGGTCTGCGCTCGCTGCGCTACGTGGAGAAGGCCGAACGGCCGGAACGGCCCGAGCGGGCCGACAGCAAGCAGTAACGACCATCCAGCACCTGGGAGCGAGAAACCACATGGCAGTACGCGGGATTCTGGGACGCGGGCGTCGCGACTACAAGACCCCCGACCCGCACCCCTCCGGCGCACGGCCGCCCCAGCTCCCCTCGGAGCTCGTGCCGAACCACGTGGCCGTCGTCATGGACGGCAACGGCCGCTGGGCCAAGGAGCGCGGACTGCCGCGCACCGAGGGTCACAAGGTCGGCGAGGGTGTCGTACTGGACGTGCTCAAGGGCTGCCTGGAGATGGGCGTCAAGAACCTCTCCCTGTACGCCTTCTCCACCGAGAACTGGAAGCGCTCGCCCGAAGAGGTCCGCTTCCTGATGAACTTCAACCGCGATGTGATCCGGCGCCGGCGCGACGAGATGGACGAGCTCGGCATCCGGATCCGCTGGGTCGGCCGGATGCCCAAGCTGTGGAAGTCGGTCGTCCAGGAGCTCCAGGTCGCCCAGGAGCAGACGACGAAGAACGACGCGATGACGCTGTACTTCTGCGTCAACTACGGCGGGCGGGCGGAGCTTGCCGACGCGGCGCGGCGGATGGCCGAGGACGTGGCCGTGGGGCGGCTCGATCCGTCGAAGGTCGGCGAGAAGACGATCCAGAAGTATCTGTACTACCCGGACATGCCGGACGTCGACCTCTTCCTCCGTCCCAGCGGGGAGCAGCGCACGTCCAACTACCTCATCTGGCAGTCCAGTTACGCCGAGATGGTCTTCCAGGACGTCCTGTGGCCGGACTTCGACCGCCGCGACCTGTGGCGCGCGTGCGTCGAATACGCTTCCCGAGACCGCCGCTTCGGCGCGGCCCCGCCTCCGCTCTCCGGCGGGGAGTGATCACCCCACCCCGCCCCTTCCCGAAAGTCCTGCCGGACGGGCCTCCTCAATCGCCGGAGGGGCTCCATTGGAGCCCCTCCGGCGATTGAGGAGATTCGGGAAGGGGCGGGCTGGGGAACAAACGCCGGATCACGCGCAGTCCGCACACGTGCCGAAAATCTCCACGGTGTGCGCTACGTTCACGTAGCCGTGTTCCGCCGCGACGGACTCCGCCCACTTCTCCACCGCAGGCCCTTCGACCTCGACGGCCTTCCCGCACACCCGGCACACGAGGTGATGGTGGTGCTCACCGGTCGAGCAGCGCCGATAGACGGACTCCCCGTCATGGGTGCGCAGCACATCGACCTCACCCGCATCCGCGAGCGACTGCAGCGTGCGGTAGACGGTCGTCAGACCGACCGAGTCACCGCGGTGCTTGAGCATGTCGTGCAGGTCCTGTGCGCTGCGGAACTCGTCCACCTCGTCGAGCGCCGCCGCCACCGCGGCCCGCTGCCGGGTCGAGCGTCCGCGTACGGGTGGTCCTGCGGTTGTCACCGTCGTCGCCTCCTCACCTGATGCTGACCGGTCATTGTGCCAGGTCGCCCGGCGACCCGGGGCTGCGTGTTAGGCATGCCTCAGTTCACCGCGCGGAACCGACCGGATGCAACCGGTGTGGCTCAGACCCGTACGTCGTCCGCCGTGCTCCGCGCGGGCGGCAGCGGACAGCTGTCCGGGTCCGGTCCGGACGCCGCCGCGTCCCGCGCCCGCCGCCGGGCCAGCGGCGTGGCGACGGCCGCGAGGACCAGGAACACACCGATGGACAGCAGGACGATCGCGGCACCCGAAGGGGCGTCCACGTAGTAGGTGGTGACCGTGCCGGCCACCGAGACCGCGACACCGATCGCCATCGCGAGCCCGAGCGTCGCCGCGAATCCGCGGGTCACCCGCTGGGCGGCCGCCACCGGGATCACCATCATCGCGCTGACAAGGAGCAGTCCGACGATCCGCATCGCCACGGTCACCGTGACCGCAGCGGTGACGGCGATCAGCAGATTGAGCAGCCGCACCGGAAGCCCGGTCACCCGGGCGAACTCCTCGTCCTGGCAGACGGCGAACAGCTGCCGCCTGAGCCCCACCGTGATCGCGATCACGAATGCGGCGAGCACACAGATCGCCGTGACGTCCTCGGGAGCCACCGTGGTGATCGAACCGAAGAGGTAGCTGGTGAGATTGGCCGTCGAGCCGTTCGGCGCCAGGTTGATGATCATCACGCCGCCGGCCATACCGCCGTAGAAGAGCATGGCGAGCGCGATGTCCCCGCTGGTCTTCCCGCGGGAGCGGATCAGCTCCATGCCCACCGAGCCGACCACGGCGACGAGCGTCGCCATCCACACCGGGCTCGCGTTCATCAGGAACCCGAGCGCGACACCGGTCATCGCCACATGGCCGATACCGTCGCCCATGATCGCCTGCCGCCGCTGCACCAGATACGTGCCGATCGCCGGAGCCGTGACACCGACAAGCAGCGCGGCGATCAGGGCCCGCTGCATGAAGGCGTAGTCGAGGATCTCCATCAGGTCAGCAGCCCCGTCCGGATCGGTTCGGCGCCTTCGGGCGCATGCGGATGTACGTGGTCGTGGCCGGGCAGCGCGTGCTGGCCGACCGCCTCCGGGGGCGGTCCGTCGTGCGTCACACAGCCGTCGCGCAGCACCACCGCGCGGTCGATCAGCGGCTCGAGCGGCCCGAGTTCGTGCAGCACGAGCAGCACCGAGGTGCCGGCCGCGACCTGCTCGCGCAGCGTGCCGGCCAGCACCTCCTGGCTGGCCAGGTCCACCCCCGCCATCGGCTCGTCCATGATCAGGAGTTCGGGTTCGCCGGCGAGCGCGCGGGCGATCAGGACGCGCTGGTGCTGTCCGCCGGAGAGTGCGTTGACCGAGTCGCCCGCCCGGTCCGCCATGCCGACGAGCTCGAGCGCACGGTCCACCGCCCGCCGGTCCGCCTTGCCGGGCAGCCGCAGTCGGGTACGGGAGAGGCGGCCCGCCGAGACCACCTCGCGCACCGTCGCGGGCACACCGGACGCGGCCGTCGTGCGCTGCGGTACGTACCCGACGCGCGCCCAGTCGCGGTAGCGCCGCAGCGGGGTGCCGAACAGCTCCACCGACCCGTCCGTCAGCGGCACTTGGCCGACCGCGGCCCGTACCGCGGTGGACTTGCCCGAGCCGTTCGCGCCGAGCAGCGCCACGACCTCGCCGCGGGCGACCGCCAGATCGATGCCGCGCAGCACCGGCCGCGAGCCGAGCGTTGCCCGCGCACCGGACAGGGCGAGTACGGGCTGCGGTTCGTCCGCTGCGGGCATCGGTGCACCTTTCGTGGCCGGGCGCGCCCCGGGGGAGTGGCTCACTTGGCGCCCAGGGACTTCTCGAGCGCGCTCAGATTGGCCCGCATCACACCGAAGTAGTCGTCGCCGCGCGACTGGTCGTTGATCCCCTCGATCGGGTCGAGCACATCGGTCTTCAGACCGGTGTCGGAGGCGAGGGTCTTCGCGGTGCGGTCGCTGGCGAGGGTCTCGAAGAAGATCGTGGAGACCTTGTCCTCGCGGGCGATCTTCTGGAGCTCCTTCATCCGCGCGGGGCTCGGCTCGGACTCGGGGTCGACCCCGGCGATGCCCACCTGCTCGAGGCCGTAGCGCTCGGCGAGATAGCTGAACGCGGTGTGTGTGGTGATGAAGGTCTTCGTCCGGGTGTTCTTCAGGCCGTCCTTGAACTCCTGGTCCAGGGTGCCGAGTCGGTCGGTGAGCTTCTCGGCGTTCTTCTCGTAGTACGAGGCGTTGTCCGGGTCGGCCTTGCCGAGCGCCTTGCCGACGCCCTCGGCGATCTCGCCGTACTTCACGGGGTCGAGCCACACGTGCGGGTCGGCGGCGTTCTCGTCGCCGTGGTCGTGGTCGTGCTCCTCGCCCTCGTGGGCGTCTGCGTCTGCGTCCTCGTCGTCTCCGTGGTCCGCCTCGCCCTCGTGGCCCTCTTCGCCGTGGTCGTGCCCGTCGCCGGGGCCGTGCTTCTCCAGGGAGGTGAGCTCCGCCGCGTCGACCGGGTGCTTCGCACCGGACTGCTCGACCGCCTCGTCCACGGCGGGCTGCAGGCCCTTCAGATACAGCACGACGTCGGACTCGCCGAGCATGCCGGTCTGCTGCGGGGATATCTCCAGGTCGTGGGGCTCCACGCCGGGCTTGGTGAGGGTCTGTACGTCGACGTGCTTGCCGCCGATCGTCTCGGCGAGGTACTGCATCGGATAGAACGACGCCACCACATCGAGCTTGTCGCCGCTCTTGCCGTCGGCGGCGCCGGCACCCGAGCAGGCGGAGACGGTGAGCAGGCCGAGTGCGCTGATTCCGGCGACGGCGGCGGTGGGTATGAGGCGTCGTACGTTCATGACACTCATTTTCAACTATTTTGGAAACGGTTGTCAACAAGAGCTGATCGGCGCCAAGGGGGACCGATTTGATCCCGGGGGTGGCGCCGCCGGTAACCTGAAGGCTTCGCCCACCCGACGTCCGTCCCCGCTCGGCACGACAGGCGCCGGGCGCCGCACTTCAACATCGTCCGCCGTAATGAAGAGAGCACCGTGGCCGCCGACAAGATCGACACCATCGTCAGCCTGAGCAAGCGCCGTGGCTTCGTATACCCCTGCAGCGAGATCTACGGCGGCCAGCGCGCCGCCTGGGACTACGGACCGCTGGGCGTCGAGCTCAAGGAGAACCTCAAGCGCCAGTGGTGGCGCTACATGGTCACCTCGCGTGAGGACGTCGTCGGTATCGACTCTTCGGTGATCCTGGCGACCGAGGTCTGGGTGGCCTCGGGTCACGTCGCCACCTTCACCGACCCGCTCACCGAGTGCACGGCCTGCCACAAGCGCTTCCGGGCCGACCACCTGGAGGAGGCCTTCGAGGCCAAGCACGGCCGGCTGCCCGAGTCGCTGGCCGAGGTCAACTGCCCCAACTGCGGCAACAAGGGCCAGTTCACCGAGCCCAAGCAGTTCTCCGGCCTGCTCTCCACGCACCTCGGCCCGACCCAGGACTCCGGCTCGGTCGCGTACCTGCGTCCCGAGACCGCACAGGGCATCTTCACCAACTTCGCCCAGGTCCAGCAGACTTCGCGCAAGAAGCCGCCGTTCGGCATCGCCCAGATGGGCAAGTCCTTCCGGAACGAGATCACGCCGGGCAACTTCATCTTCCGCACCCGTGAGTTCGAGCAGATGGAGATGGAGTTCTTCGTCAAGCCGGGTGAGGACGAGACCTGGCACGAGTACTGGATGGAGCAGCGCTGGAACTGGTACACGGGCCTCGGCCTGCGTGAGGAGAACATGCGCTGGTTCGAGCACCCGAAGGAGAAGCTCTCCCACTACTCCAAGCGCACCGCGGACATCGAGTACCGCTTCCGCTTCGGCGGCTCCGAGTGGGGCGAGCTGGAGGGCGTCGCCAACCGCACGGACTACGACCTGGGCGCGCACGCGAAGGCCTCCGGCCAGGATCTGTCGTTCTTCGACCAGGAGGCCGGCGAGCGCTGGACCCCGTACGTCATCGAGCCGGCGGCCGGTGTCGGGCGGGCGATGCTCGCCTTCCTGCTCGACGCGTACACCGAGGACGAGGCGCCGAACGCCAAGGGCGTGCTCGAGAAGCGCACCGTGATGCGTCTCGACCACCGGCTCGCTCCGGTCAAGGTCGCGGTCCTGCCGCTGTCCCGCAACCCGCAGCTGTCGCCGAAGGCGAAGGGGCTCGCGACGGCGCTGCGGCAGAACTGGAACATCGAGTTCGATGACGCGGGGGCGATCGGGCGCCGTTACCGGCGCCAGGACGAGATCGGGACGCCGTTCTGTGTCACGGTCGACTTCGACACGCTGGACGACAATGCGGTCACGGTTCGTGAGCGGGACACGATGAAGCAGGAGCGGGTGTCTCTCGACCAGATCGAGGGGTACCTGGCGCAGCGACTCGTGGGCTGTTAGCCCTCGGCCCGTTCAGGGCCAATCTTTCAGCCGGTCCGGCGTTTGAGGACGAGGCCCGTTCAGGGCCAATCTCAGCCCGTCCGGCGTTTGAGGACAAGGCCCGTCCAGGGCCGTTGCGGTTCCAGGCATCGGCCTGGCGGCCTCGTCCTCAAACGCCGGACGGGCTGGATTTTGGCCTGGACGGCCTCG
>NZ_QUAK01000102.1:0-16672 GCF_003429565.1 Streptomyces triticagri | reverse complement strand
CGCCGGACGGGCTGGATTTTGGCCTGGACGGCCTCGTCCTCAATCGCCGGACGGGCTGGATTTTGGCCTGGACGGCCTCGTCCTCAATCGCCGGACGGGCTGGATTTTGGCCTGGACGGCCTCGTCCTCAAACGCCGGACGGGCTGGAGGAGGGGAGGGGACCGGCTGGTGTCAGGTCATCGTGGGAGGCAGCCGCAGGCTTAGCGTCGCGGTCAGGGCGATGAGCGTGAGCTGGACCGCGAGGGTCACAAGCAACGCGTCCCGCATGCCGAGCGCGGGCACCAGCGAGAGGAAAAGACTGCCCAGCGTCGCCACGCCGACCGCAAGCGCCGCCTGCTGGGCCGTGACCATCACCCCACTGCCCACCCCGGCCCGATCCGCCGGCACGTCGGAGAGTACGAGCCGCATCAGCACCGGCAGTTGAAGCCCTTGCCCGAGCCCGGCCAGCGCAGCGCCCGGCGCGAGCGCCGCCCCACCGAGGTCCGGCCACCAGGCCCACGCCGCGGCGACCAACAGGCCGACGCCCACGCCCTGTACAACCCCGCCCGCGGTCACCACCCGCGTCCCGTACCGCCCGACCAGCCGCGGCCCCGCGAGCGATGCACCGAAGAACGCGACCGCCATCGGCACCAGGGCGAGCCCCGCCGCCACCGGCCCCATCCCCAGGCCCTGCTGCAGCGCCACCGCGATCACGAACATGAAGCCGCCGAACGACACCGAGAACGGCACCACAAGGGCAAGGCCGCGCCGCAGCGAGAACAGCGCCAGCAGGCTCGGCGGCACCAGCGGCGTACGCCCCGCACGGTCCGCCCGCCGCTCCACCAGGAAGAACCCGACCGCGGCGAACGGGAACACCCCGAGCCCCAGCCACGTCCACAGCGGCCAACCTGCCGCCCGCCCCTCGGTCAGCGGCACCAGCAGCGTCACCAGGGCCACCGCGAGCAGCAGCGTGCCCGGTACGTCCACGGGCGCGGGCCGCTCCGAACGGCTCTCCGGCACCGTACGCACCGCGAGGAACAGACCGATCAGGACCACCGGCACATTCACCAGGAACACCGCACGCCAGCCCGTGCCGGCGATGTCCGCGGCGACCAGCACTCCGCCCAGGATCTGCCCGGCGACCATCGAAAGACCGGCGGTCGCCCCGTACAGGCCCATCGCGCGGGCCCGCCGCGCACCGGTCGTCGTGGCCTGGATGGTGGCCAGCACCTGCGGCAGCATCAGCGCCGCTGCGGCACCCTGCGCCACCCGCGCCCCGACCAGGGTGCCCGCGTCCGGCGCGAGTCCGCAGGCAAGCGAGGTCACACCGAAGGCCGCGAGACCGGCGAGGAAGAGCCGCCGGCGCCCGAACATGTCGCCGAGCCGGCCGCCGAGCACGAGCAGGACGGCATACGCGACGCCGTAGCCCGCGACGATCAGTTCGAGCATCGCCGGGCCTGCCGCGAGGTCGTGCTCCATGGTCGGCAGGGCCACGTTCACGATGAAGAAGTCGATCAGAGGCAGGGCCGCTCCGAGCAGGACGGTGACCAGGCCGAGCCGGCCGAGCACCGGACCGTGCCGGATCACGGCGGTCTCGCCGGCCTCGGCGGCCGCGGCGGGAGCGGACGGAATGCTGACAGTGGATTCACTCACGACGTCGAGAGTGCCCTTCGGCTCAGCCTGGTACCAGAGTCTTTTTATCCTGGTACAAGGGGTACCTGGCAAGCGGCCGGGGCCTACGGCAGCCTGGGAGCATGACCATGACGCACGAGCCCGCCGTCGTCGAGACCGCGGACGCACCCCGCAAGGAGGACGCGGCCCGCCCGGAGGACGTGCGCCGCAGCGAGCTGGCCGGCTTCCTGCGCAGCCGCCGCGAGCGGATCACTCCGGAACAGGTCGGGCTCCCGCGCGGCCGGCGCCGCCGTACGCCCGGCCTGCGCCGCGAGGAGGTCGCCCAGCTCTCCGCCGTCGGCGTCACCTGGTACACCTGGCTCGAGCAGGCCCGCCCCATCCAGGTCTCCCCGCAGGTCCTGGACGCGGTGGCCCGCACACTGCTGCTCGACCCGGGGGAGCGGGCGCACCTCTTCGCGCTCGCCGATGCCGCCGATCCCGCGCCGGGCACCGAGTGCCCCACGGTCAGCCCCGAACTGCGCCTGCTCCTGGAAGAGTTGGAGCCGGTCCCGGCCTGTGTGCAGAACAGCCGGTACGACATCCTCGCGTACAACCGCACCTACGGCCGGCTGCTCTGCGACCTCGACGCCGTATCGCCCGAGGACCGCAACTGCCTGTGGCTGGCCTTCACCCACGACGAGTGGCGGGCGTCGCTCGCGGACCGGGACGAGACGGTCCGGCAGATGGCCGGCAAGTTCCGCGCGGCCATGGCCGGGCATCTCGCCGAGCCCGCCTGGAAGACGCTGCTCGGACGCCTGGAGAAGGCGTCGCCCGAGTTCCGTGAGCTCTGGGAGCGCCACGAGGTGGTGTCGGCGACCGGTGCCAAGACGAAACACTTCGTCAACCCCCAGGTCGGGCCCTTGCATCTGCAGCACACCAACCTCTGGCTCGGCCCCTCCGCCGGCCCCCGCCTGGTCGCGTACGTACCCGTCGACGAACAGTCCCGGGCCGGCGTCGCGAAGCTCCACGCATGGGCGACGGAGCGGCACTGAGCCGGTACCGGCGGTGAACTGTCCCTGCGGGTACCCCTGTTGATGTTGGACTTGCTGCACACTGGGCGCGCGCGACCTGTACCACCACACCGGGCGTACGGCGAAGGAGCGCCGGGACGCCGCAGCCGGAGTGCCAGGAGGCCCCACGCCATGCCGTCGATGACGAGCAGCAAGGTCAGCCGCTGGGACCAGCATGGACGTGAACACGTCGTGCAGGTCCGGAAGTCGGGGATGCAGCGGGCCCTGTCGTGCGAGACCTGCGGTTGGAGCCGGTCCGCGCAGTTCCTGCCGTGGCTGAAGGCGGAGGAACATCTCGCCGAGGAGCACCAGGCGACGGTGGATCCGGCGGGCTGAGCGGGGGCGGCCTGGGGCCGCCGAAAAATCGGGTGACCGGGCGGACCGGGTCCGCTAGCGTCCGGGGCATGTTCTCTTTCTTCCAGATCTACGAGTGAGACCGCGCGGTCTCGGTGACCGCACTCCGACGTATCCCGGAACCCTTCTCATCCCGTAGGGGCGATCAGTCGTGGCCAAGAGCCGGAACAACCTGCTCGGCGTGGGCGGACAGCGCAAGAAGCTCTCGCGGGCGGACCAGTACGGTCCGGGGCAGTCCCGCGAGGAGGACCGCCGAGCCGCCGAGGACAAGAAGCAGGAGTTGCTCCGCAAGATGCGTGAGCGGTCCCAGGACGTGTGACGCACTTCTAGGCCGGTCGGGCTGATCTCGGCCCGACCGGCACCAACCCAGCCCGTCCGGCGTGAGGACATCTTTTGACCGGCGGTCAAGGCCGTGGCTTCCAGGGCGCTGCCCCGGACCCACGGGATCGATGCGGGACAATGGGCCAATGACCTCGCTCGCCCCCGCCTCCCTCGCCATCGGCCCGCACACCGTGCAGCCGCCGGTCGTACTCGCCCCGATGGCAGGCATCACGAACGCCCCCTTCCGCACCCTCTGCCGCGAGTTCAGCGGCGGCAAGGGCCTGTTCGTGAGCGAGATGATCACCACGAGGGCGCTGGTCGAGCGCAACGAGAAGACCATGCAGCTGATCCATTTCGACGCGAGCGAGACACCCCGTTCGATCCAGCTGTACGGAGTGGACCCCCTCACCGTCGGCAAGGCCGTCCGCATGATCGCGGAGGAGGATCTGGCCGACCACATCGACCTCAACTTCGGCTGCCCGGTGCCGAAGGTGACCCGCAAGGGCGGCGGCTCCGCCCTGCCGTACAAGCGCCCGCTGCTGCGCGCGATCCTGCGCGAGGCCGTCACGGGTGCCGGTGATCTGCCGGTCACCATGAAGATGCGCAAGGGCATCGACGACGACCACATGACCTACCTCGACGCGGGCCGGATCGCCGTCGAGGAGGGCGTCACCGCGATCGCCCTGCACGGCAGGACCGCCGCCCAGCACTACAGCGGCACCGCCGACTGGGACGCCATCGCCCGCCTCAAGGAGCACGTCGGCGAGATCCCCGTGCTCGGCAACGGCGACATCTGGTCGGCCGGCGACGCCGTACGCATGATGCGCGAGACCGGCTGCGACGGCGTCGTGGTCGGACGCGGCTGCCTGGGCCGCCCCTGGCTCTTCGGCGATCTGGTCAGCGTCTTCGAGGAGGGCGGCGGCGCCACGGCCACGCCCACCCTGCGCGAGGTCGCGGCCGTGATGGTGCGGCATGCGCAGCTGCTCGGCGAGTGGATCGGCGACGAAGGGCGCGGCGTCATCGACTTCCGCAAGCACGTCGCCTGGTATCTGAAGGGTTTCGCGGTCGGCTCGGAGATGCGCCGGAGCCTCGCCGTCGCCTCCTCCCTGGCGGAGCTCGAAGCTCAGTTGAGCGAACTCGATCTGGACCAGCCGTGGCCGCAGAGCGCCGACGGCCCGCGCGGCCGGACCTCCGGCCGGGACCGGGTGGTGCTGCCGGACGGCTGGCTGGATGATCCGTACGACGCGTCCGCGGTCGATTCCGGTGCAGAGCTCGACACTTCGGGCGGCTGACGACTCTCGTATCAGGACGCGCGCCAGGCGACGGGTGTCCCGCCGGTGACCCGGAGTAGTCCCCCGGGTGTCCGTGCGGCGGTCCGGATCCTGGGATCGAGCCGCCGGAGGCGGCGTGATTCTCGCCACCCTTGATTGGGGTCACGCTCAGATGAGCGATTCGGGGACGGCTGCACTTCTCCAAGCGGGGCACTCAGTGCCACTCTTTTTGCGTTCAAATCTTGAACTCAGATGCATTTCTGGCTGCTCATAAGAGCGCGATCGGCAGCGGTTCGGTCAAAGGTCGTTCGGGAGGTGAAGGCTGGAGTCGATCTCCGGCCGCCCCGTCGTCACTTTCGATCTGCTGGCGGACGACTGGTTGCGGCCGTACGACGGGATGGCGTGCATGCCGGGACGCCTTCGATCTGGGTATGTTCCTCGCCGTCAGGGCAGCCACTGAGTCCTCGAGGAGTCGAGACCCGTGTCGGAAAACAATGATCAGAAGTACGTCTACGACTTCACCGAGGGCAACCGGGACCTCAAGGACCTGCTCGGTGGCAAGGGCGCCAACCTCGCCGAGATGACCAACCTCGGCCTGCCCGTCCCTCCGGGCTTCACCATCACCACCGAGGCCTGCAAGGAGTACCTCGCCGGCGGCGAGGAGCCCGCGGCACTGCGTGACGAGGTCAGCGCCCACCTGGACGCCCTGGAAGCCGCCATGGGCAAGAAGCTCGGCCAGGCCGACGACCCGCTGCTGGTCTCGGTGCGCTCCGGCGCCAAGTTCTCGATGCCGGGCATGATGGACACCGTCCTCAACATCGGCCTCTCCGACAAATCCGTGCAGGGCCTCGCCAAGCAGTCCGGCGACGACCGGTTCGCCTGGGACTCGTACCGCCGCCTTATCCAGATGTTCGGCAAGACCGTGCTCGGCGTCGACGGCGAGCTCTTCGAGGACGCTCTGGAGAAGGCGAAGACCGCCAAGAAGGTCACGGTCGACACCGATCTGGACGCCGCCGATCTGAAGAAGCTGGTCACCCGCTTCAAGAAGATCGTCAAGACCGAGGCCGGACGGGACTTCCCGCAGGACCCGCGCGAGCAGATGGACCTCGCCGTCCGCGCGGTCTTCGACTCGTGGAACACCGACCGCGCCAAGCTCTACCGCCGCCAGGAGCGCATCCCCGGCGACCTCGGCACCGCGGTCAACGTCTGCTCCATGGTCTTCGGCAACCTCGGCCCCGACTCCGGCACCGGCGTCGCCTTCACCCGCGACCCCGCCTCCGGCCACCAGGGCGTCTACGGCGACTACTTGCAGAACGCGCAGGGCGAGGACGTCGTCGCCGGTATCCGCAACACGGTGCCGCTCGCCGAGCTCGAGTCGATCGACAAGAATTCGTACGACCAGCTGATGCAGATCATGGAGACCCTCGAGACGCACTACAAGGACCTGTGCGACATCGAGTTCACCATCGAGCGCGGCCAGTTGTGGATGCTGCAGACCCGGGTCGGCAAGCGCACCGCCGGCGCCGCCTTCCGGATCGCCACCCAGCTCGTCGACCAGGGTCTGATCGGTGAGGCCGAGGCGCTGCAGCGGGTCAACGGGGCGCAGCTGGCCCAGCTGATGTTCCCGCGCTTCGACGACGAGGGGGCGAACGACGGCAAGGGGCCCGAGCTGCTCGGCCGGGGCATCGCCGCCTCGCCGGGCGCCGCGGTCGGCAAGGCCGTCTTCGACTCGTACACCGCCGTGAAGTGGTCCCGCTCCGGCGAGAAGGTCATCCTGATCCGCCGCGAGACCAACCCCGACGACCTGGACGGCATGATCGCCGCCGAGGGCATCCTCACCTCCCGCGGCGGCAAGACCTCGCACGCGGCCGTGGTCGCCCGCGGCATGGGCAAGACCTGTGTCTGCGGCGCCGAGGACCTCGAGGTCGACACCAAGCGCCGGCGGATGACGGTCGGCGGCCGGGTCGTCGAGGAGGGCGACGTCGTCTCCATCGACGGCTCCACCGGCAAGGTCTACCTCGGTGAGGTACCCGTCGTACCGTCGCCGGTCGTCGAGTACTTCGAGGGCCGGATGCACGCCGGGGCGGACGAGGCCGACGAACTGGTCGGCGCCGTGCACCGGATCATGGCCTACGCGGACCGGGTGCGGCGCCTCCGGGTGCGGGCCAACGCCGACAACGCCGAGGACGCCCTGCGCGCCCGCCGCTTCGGCGCCCAGGGCATCGGCCTGTGCCGCACCGAGCACATGTTCCTCGGCGAGCGCCGCGAGATGGTCGAAAAGCTGATCCTCGCGGACACCGACGAGGAGCGCGAGACCGCACTCAGCCAGCTGCTTCCGCTGCAGAAGACAGACTTCGTCGAGCTCTTCGAGGCGATGGACGGACTGCCCGTCACCGTCCGGCTGCTCGACCCGCCGCTGCACGAATTCCTGCCCGACATCACGGAGCTGTCGGTCCGCGTCGCGCTCGCCGAGTCCCGCAAGGACTCCAACGAGAACGATCTGCGGCTGCTTCAGGCCGTGCACCGGCTGCACGAGCAGAACCCGATGCTGGGTCTGCGCGGTGTCCGGCTCGGTCTGGTCATCCCGGGCCTGTTCACCATGCAGGTGCGAGCGATCGCCGAGGCCGCGGCCGAGCGGAAGGCCGCGAAGGGCGACCCGCGCGCCGAGATCATGATCCCGCTGGTCGGCACGGTGCAGGAGCTGGAGATCGTCCGCGACGAGGCCGAGCAGGTCATCGCCGAGGTCGAGGCGTCCACCGGCGTCAAGCTCAAGCTGGCGCTCGGCACCATGATCGAGCTGCCGCGGGCCGCGCTGACGGCCGGTCAGATCGCGGAGGCCGCCGAGTTCTTCTCCTTCGGTACGAACGACCTGACGCAGACCGTCTGGGGCTTCTCCCGGGACGATGTGGAGGCGAGCTTCTTCACGGCGTACCTGGAGAAGGGCATCTTCGGGGTCTCGCCGTTCGAGACCATCGACAAGGACGGCGTCGGCTCGCTGGTCCGCAACGCGGTGCGCGACGGGCGGGCCACCCGGCCTGACCTCAAGCTCGGTGTCTGCGGTGAGCACGGCGGCGACCCCGAGTCGGTGCACTTCTTCCACGAGGTCGGCCTCGACTACGTCTCCTGCTCGCCGTTCCGGATCCCGGTGGCGCGGCTCGAGGCGGGTCGTGCGGCGGCCGAGGCCAGGGGCAGCGACAGCCGCTGACCGCCGGGCCGCGAGCCCTCCAGGACACCGGGACCACGCCGGTCCCCGACCCTCACCGATCGGTGTCGGTCCCGGTCCACCGCAGGAGAGGGCGCCCATGTGCGGGGGCGCCCTCTCCTGAAGTCCCGTACGCGGGATGGCAGTTCACGTACTGCAGTTCACGTACGGCAGTCCACGTGCCGGCCCCAAGACTCCGGGGCCGTCGAAGGGTCCCCGACCAAGCCGATCCTTCGACGGTCCCGGTGCTGCTGTGTCACCGCCTTGTACGAGCCTCGTCCGGCACGGCGCCGGCTGCCCCGCGCACTCGTACAGTGAGCGCACTGACGAAGGGGGATCGTCGTGGGGGAGCATCGGGAACCACCGGGGGACGACGCGGACGGGGCGGGCGAGGTCCCGCCGATGGGGCGCTATCTGGCCCGTGCCTTGCCGTTGCCGGTGATCGCGGTGCTGGGTTCGGCCGTCGGGCTCTGTCTCGACGACTGGGTCGGCCTCGTCTTCGCTGTGGGCACGACCCTCGTCGCGGCCGTGCTCGCGGCCGTCACCGCCTTCGGTGTGCGCAACCGGCTCGGTCTCGCCGCGGCGGCCGCCGCGGCCGTCCTGGCGATCGGATATCACACCGGGCCGACGCTGCACGATACGTACGCCAAGAAGTTCGGTGAGGTGACCCGCGCGGCCGTGGTCGATGTCGAGCGTACGCACACCAGCAAGGGCGGGGACCACCACGTCTGCTTCGTGTCCGAGGTCATCGGCGACGAGGCGCGTCCCGATGACCGATACGCGCCCGGGGTCCGCAGGCTGGACGAGGAGAACAACTGCCGTGGGCAGTTCCGGCTCGGGCAGGATGTCGTGCTCTTCGAGGATCCGCGGGGGCGGCTGGCGCCTTGGCTTGCGGGGTCCGACGACCGTGGGCTCGACACGGGGCGCATCGCCTGGGATGCGCTGCTCTTCGTGATCGCCGTGGGAGCGCTCTTTCATGCGCGGATGGTGCCGCGCCCCGGCGCGCGGCGCCCACCGGTCGACCTCGCCAAACCGGGGGACGGCGCCGGGTCGGGGTGAGTTGTCCTCTGTCCTCAGTCGCCGGGCCGGACGCCGGCTGCCGCTCGACCGTCCGGCCTTCGACCGCGACGCGGCGATGCGACTGCACGAGCTCACCCGGGAACTGGCGGAGACTCCGACCCCGTGATCCGCTGCTTGCGTCGGTGCACGCGGGTGTCGTAGCGGGTGAGTGTGACGGTGGCGTCGTCGAGGCACTGCCCCGACACGAGGTCGAAACGCTGCTTGAGCAGGGGAGAGGCGACGAACGGCCGGCCGTCCGCATGGCCGATGAGGCCGCGCGAGAGGACCGCGGCGCCGGAGAAAGGGTCGCGGTTGTCGACCGCGTGCAGCCGCCCGCCGCGGTCACGGAAGACCGCGGCCTGACGGCCGTCCGGGAGGAGGGCCGCGACGCCGCGTCCCGGGGCCAGCAGGTCGTCGGGGCAGACGGTGAACCAGTTGCCGCTCACGAGGAGTTGGACGAGCAGGCCGGTACGGGTGCGGGGCGCCGTGAGCGTGGTCATCGGGTGGCCGTTCCTTCCAGGGCGGGGGTCGTCGTACGGGGTGGCGGGTCGAGGGTGAGCAGCGGCAGGTCGGGCTTGATCTGGTCGCGTTCGGGGACGAAGCGGACCGTGGGGTCGGGTGTGTCGGGCGCGTTCACGAACGACACGAAGCGGGCGAGGCGGTCCGGGTCGTCGAGGGTCTCGGCCCACTCGTCGCGGTAGTGGGCGACGTGTGCGTCCATCAGGGACTCGAGTTCGGCGCAGATCCCGAGCGAGTCGTGCACCACCACGTCCCGCAGATGGTCGAGCCCGCCCTCCAGGCGGTCCAGCCAGGCCGCGGTACGCTCCAGGCGGTCGGCGGTGCGGATGTAGAACATCAGGAACCGGTCGATCAGGCGCACCAGTTCGGCGTCCGAGAGGTCCTGCGCGAGCAGGTCGGCGTGGCGCGGTGTGGCGCCGCCGTTCCCGCCGACGTAGAGGTTCCAGCCCTGGGCGGTGGCGATCACGCCGAAGTCCTTGCTCTGCGCCTCCGCGCACTCCCGAGTGCAGCCGGACACCGCGGACTTGAGTTTGTGCGGCGCCCTGAGGCCGCGGTAGCGCAGCTCCAGATCGATCGCCATCCGCACGCTGTCCTGCACGCCGTAGCGGCACCAGGTCTGCCCCACACAGGACTTGACCGTCCGGAGCGCCTTGCCGTACGCATGGCCCGACTCGAAGCCGGCTGCCACCAACCTGGCCCAGATGAGCGGGAGTTGGTCGACCCGGGCGCCGAAGAGATCGATCCGCTGGCCTCCGGTGATCTTGGTGTAGAGGCCGAAGTCGCGGGCCACCTCGCCGATCACGATCAGTTTGTCGGGGGTGATCTCGCCGCCGGGGATGCGCGGGACGACCGAGTACGAGCCGTTGCGCTGGAGGTTGGCGAGGAAGTGGTCGTTGGTGTCCTGCAGGGCGGCCTGCTCGCCGTCGAGCACGTAGCCGCTCGCGCCGATCGCCGGGGCGAGCGAGGCGATGATCGAGCCGACCGCCGGCTTGCAGATCTCGCAGCCGTCGGTGCCCCGCGCCGCCTCGCGCCCGTGCGTGTCGAGGAGTTCGCGGTACGAGGTCAGGCGCAGCGCCCGCACGATCTCGTACAGCTCCTGACGGGTGTGGCCGAAGCAGCCGCACAGGCCCTTGTCGACCTCGACCCCGGAGGCCTCCAGCTCGGCGTCCACCAGCTGCTCGAGCACCTTCGCACAACCGCCGCAGCCCGTACCGGCCTTGGTGCACTTCTTCACCTCCGGCACGGTGCCGCAGGCGTGTTCGGTGACGGCGGCCCGGACGGTGCCCTTGGTGACGTTGTGGCAGGAGCAGATGACGGCCTCGTCGGGCAGGGCGGCGGGGCCGAGGGCCGCGGGTGCTCCGGAGCCGGCCGGAAGCACCAACTGCTCGGGTGCGAGCGGGGGTTTGCTGCCGGTCAGGGCGCGCAGCGTGCCGTACGCCTCGGCGTCGCCGACCAGGATGCCGCCGAGCAGGGTGCCGTCCGGGTCGAGGACGAGCTTCTTGTAGACGCCCGCGCGGGAGTCGGCGTACACCACGTCCAGGCAGTCCTCCGCGGTGCCGTGTGCGTCGCCGAAGGACGCCACGTCCACGCCGAGCAGCTTGAGTTTGGTGGAGAGGTCGGCGCCGGTGAAGCCGTCCACCGCGGTGCCGGCGATCGACGCGGCCGCGGTGCGCGCCATCTCGTAGCCGGGTGCCACCAGGCCGTACACCCGGCCGTCGGCCGCCTGCGCGCACTCGCCGATCGCGTACACCGCCGGGTCCGTGCTGCGGCAGTCGGTGTCCACGGTGATGCCGCCGCGCTCGCCGACGCCGAGGCCACCCGTGCGGGCCAGCGAGTCCCGGGGGCGTACGCCGGCCGAGAACACCACCAGATCGGTGGCGAGTTCGGAGCCGTCCGACAGGCGGACGCCGCTGACCGCGCCGTCCTCGCCGGTGAGCACCTCCTGCGTCCCGACGCCGGCGTGCACGCTCAGGCCCATCCCCGAGACCGTGCGAAGGAGCGCCGCGCCGCCGCCCTCGTCGACTTGCACCGGCATCAGCCGGGGCGCGAACTCGACGATGTGCGTGGCGAGGCCGAGGCCGTCGAGCGCTCCCGCCGCCTCGAGCCCGAGCAGTCCGCCGCCGACCACCAGACCGGTGTGCGCGGTCTTCGCGTACGCCTCGATCGCCAGGAGGTCCTCGATGGTGCGGTACACGAAGCAGCCGCGCGCGTCCTTGCCCGGCACGGGCGGCACGAACGGGTACGAGCCGGTCGCGAGCACCAGCGTGTCGTAGCGGACGGTGCGTCCGGAGCGGGTGGTGACCGTGCGGGAGGCGCGGTCGAGGTGCTCGGCCGGGTCGTCGAGGTACAGCTCGATGCCGTGCTCGGCCATGAAGTCCGGTGCGGTGACGGAGAGTTCGTCGGGGGTGCGGCCGGTGAAGTACGAGGTGAGGGCGACCCGGTCGTAAGCGGGGCGCGGCTCCTCGGCGAGTACGACGATCCGGGCGCGCTCGGTCACCTGCCGGGCGGCGAGCTCCTCCAGGAACCGCTGGCCGACCATGCCGTGGCCGACGAGCACGATCGTGGGGGTCGCCGCGGTGGACGGTGCGGGCATCAGGAGCCTCCATCGTGGGTGAGCAGGTGCAGCAGGGGTGCGTCGGTGAGTGGTTCGCCGGCGTCCCAGGCGCGGGCGAGGGTGTCGACGGCCGAGAGCTCGCCGAGCAGGACCCCGCCGATCAGCCGGTCGTCGCGGACGAGGACCTTGCGATAGGTGCCGCGGGTGGCGTCGGTCAGATGCACGACGTCGTCGCCCGGAGCGGCCTCCGACTCGCCGAAGGCGGCCAGGTCGAGCGGGCCGACGGCGGTGGCGGCGGTGCCGGTCAGGGTGAGGCGGGTCAGGGCGCGGGTGCCGGTGTAGCGGCCCGGGCCGCGGCCGGTGAGGGACTCCGCCAGCGCGTCGGCCTGTTCGACGGCCGGAGTGGCCAGTCCGTAGACGCGGCCCGCGTGTTCGGCGCAGTCGCCGATCGCGCGGATGTACGGGTCGCCGGTGCGCAGTGCGTCGTCGACGACGATGCCGTGGCGCACCTCGAGCCCGGCCGCTGCGGCGAGTCCGGTACGGGGACGTACTCCGCAGGCCAGGACGACGAGTTCGGCGTCGAGCACGAAGCCGTCGGCCAACTCCACGCCGCTGACCCTGCGATGGCCGCCCGCCGACCCGCGCGGACCGGTCGGCGTGGTGCGCAGCCCGCGCACCCGGCACTCGGTGTGCACCTCGACGCCTCGGGCCGCGAGATGCCCGGCGACCAGATCGCCTGCCGCGGCATCCAGTTGACGCTCCATCAGGCGCTCGCCCTGCTGGGCGAGGACCACCTGGGCGCCGCGTTCCGCAAGCGCCCGCGCCGCCGATACGCCGAGCAGTCCGCCGCCGATGACGACCGTACGGGTGCCCGCGCGGACCGCCGCCGAGAGGGCCAGGCAGTCGTCCAGAGTGCGGAAGGGGTGCACGCCGTCGGGCAGATCCTCGGCCGGCGGGCCGCCCGGCCCGCTCCCGAGACCGCGCAGCGGCGGCAGGACCGGGTTGGAGCCGGTGGCCAGGACGAGGGTGTCGTAGCGGGTCCGCGTGCCGTCGGTGCAGTGCACGAGATGCGCGGACCGGTCGATGCGTGCCACTCGGGCCTGCCGGACCGGCCCCGGCGTGGGCAGCGCGGTCAGCTCCGGGCCGTAGCGCCCGGCCAGCACCTCCGCGAGCAGCACGCGGTTGTACGGCGCATGCCGCTCCTCGCCGAACAGCGTGACCTCGGCGCCGCCGGCCGCCCGGAGCTGCTGCGCAAGGCGCGCTCCCGCCGTCCCGGCGCCGATCACCACGATCCTCGAACTCATGGATCCGAGCGTGCGGCGCGGGTGTTACCCGAGGGCATCCGAGCTGTTTCCCGTGCGGAACGCTGCGCTCAGCGGGGAGCGGCGCGGAGTGTGAGGGTGCGGGCGGAAGGCCCCTGACCGGGGTGTCCGCGCTCCCTCGGCCACCTTCGCCGGTCACCTCCGCGCCGGTGGCTTAATCGTCGGTCAGCCGATCCTCAAGGGCGGCTTAAAGATCGCCTGCGAGGTCCTCGCCGCCGGATTGCGGGGGTGGCGACCGCTTATGTTCGGCGGCGTGACCCTCCAGGCCGCCACCCCCGAACTCCCCGCACACCACCGTGACTCCGCGGTGCGGGACGCCGCGCCGCACACTCCGCCCGACCCGCACACGCCGCCCGCCCCGCACGCTCTCGTCGTACCGCCCGCGTCGTACCACCCCGCGCCGCGCATCCCGCCCCGCGTCCTGCGCGCCGCGATCCTCGCCGGCGCCACCGCCGTCACCGCGCTGTGGGGCGCACAGCTGCAGCCCTCCGCCCGGCTCGACGCCCTCTTCGCGAGCGGCGCCCACCTCACCGGCCTTCTGGCCGGCTACGGGGTCCTCGTCATGCTCGTCCTGATGGCCCGCATCCCGGCCGTCGAACACGGCGTCGGCGCCGACCGGCTGGCCCGCCGGCACGCACTCGGCGGCCGCTGGGTGCTCACCCTGTGCACGGCCCACGCCCTGTTCGCGCTCTGCGGCTACGCGGCGCACACCGACACCGATCTGATCGCCGCCGCCCGCGATCTGCTCGGCTATCCCGCGCTCGCCGCCGCCACCCTCGCCACCGCCCTGCTGCTCGTCGTCGGCGTCAGCTCGGCCCGCGCGGTGCGCCGCCGGCTGCCGCACGAGATCTGGCGCTCCCTGCACCTGCTCACGTATCTCGCGGTGGCCCTCGGCTTCGTCCATCAGCTGGCCGGCCCGGACGTGGCGAGCAGCCCGATCGTCGTCTGGGTCTGGGCGATGCTGCACACCACGGTCGCCGCCCTGCTCGTCTGGTACCGGCTCGTCGTCCCGGTCCGGCAGGCGCTGCGGCACCGGCTCAGGGTCGTCGAGGTGCGCGGCGAAGGGCCGGGCGTGGTGTCCGTGGTGATGCGCGGCAGCGGGCTCGACGCGCTGTGTGCCGAGCCGGGCCAGTTCTTCCGCTGGCGGTTCCTGCGGGCGGGGCTCTGGCGTACGACGCTGCCGTTCTCGCTCTCCGCGCCGGTGCGCGACGACACCCTGCGGATCACCGTGAAGGCCCTCGGCAACCACAGCCGGCGCGTCCGGCGGCTCCGCCCGGGCACCAGGGTGCTCGCCACCGGCCCGTTCGGCGCGCTCACCGCGCACCGCCGCACCCGGCGCCACGTCCTGCTGATCGCGGGCGGTGTCGGCATCACCCCGATGCGCACCCTCTTCGAGACCCTGCCGGCCGCGCCCGGCGAACTCACCCTCCTGTACCGGGCGAACAGCGCCGACCAGCTGGTCCTGCGCACCGAACTGGAGTCGATAGCCGTCGCCCGGCAGGCCCGGCTGCACTATCTGCTCGGCCCCTCCGACGGCTCGTACGACCCCCTCGCCCCGCAGTCGCTGCACGAGCTGGTGCCGGGCCTGACCGAGCACGACATCTATGTGTGCGGGCCGCCCGGCATGACGACGGCGGTGCTCGCCTCGCTCGCCCGGGCCGGTGTGCCCGAGGACCGGACCCATGTGGAGGACTTCGCCTTCTGACAGCACCGCACAGCACCGCACCGCACCGCCCTGCCCCGCCCCTGGGCCCCGCCAACCTCGGCCGGCCCCTCCACCCCCGCCACCCGAAAGGCACCGGCGCGATGTCCCGCCACCGCAGAATCCCCGTCCGCACCGCGCTCCCGCCCCGTACCGCCCGACGGCGTCTGGCCGCCGCGCTCACCGCGGCGGGCGCACTCGCCGCGACCGTCGTCGCGCTCACCGTGCAGCCGGCCGCGCCGCCCGCCCCCGACCGCATCCCCGACGCCCCGACCTCAGAAGTCGCTCAACTCCGCGGATTTTGATGGACGGCACACCTATCGCGTCCTTAGGGTCGCGATCATGCCCGACATAGCTCTGACCACGCTCGTTGTCCTCTGTCTGGCCGCCGCGGCGGCCGGCTGGATCGATGCGGTGGTCGGCGGCGGCGGGCTGCTGCTGCTCCCCGCAATGCTCCTCGGACTCCCCGCGGGCACCCCCGCCGCCACGGCACTGGGTACCAACAAGGCCGTCGCCGTCGTCGGCACCACGGGCGCCGCCATCACCTACGTACGCAAGGCACCCGTCGACATCCGCACCGCCGTCCGGATCGGGCTCGCGGCGCTGGCGGGTTCGATGGGAGGTGCGTTCTTCGCGGCCGGGATGAGCACCGAGGTGCTCAAGCCCGTGATCATGGCGGTGCTCGTCGGGGTCGCCGCGTTCGTGATCCTCAAGCCCGCCTTCGGTACGGCGCCGCCGACCACACCCCCGTCCCGTCGCCGTATCGTCGCGGCGATCGCCCTGGCCGGCGTCGGCATCGGCTTCTACGACGGCCTGATCGGCCCCGGCACCGGAACCTTCCTGGTCCTGGCCCTGACCGCGGTGCTCCACCTCGACCTGGTCACCGCCTCGGCCACCGCGAAGATCGTCAACGTCTGCACCAACTCCGGCGCCCTCGCGATGTTCGCCTGGCAGGGCGCGGTGCTGTGGCGCCTTGCCGCGCTGATGGCGGCGTTCAACCTGGCCGGCGGCATGGTCGGCGCCGGGATGGCACTCAAGAAGGGCAGCGGATTCGTCCGTGTCGTCCTGCTCGTCACGGTCTTCGCCCTGGTCGGCAAGATGGCGTACGAGCAGTGGCTGGCCTGAACCGCGGGATCGTGGCCGAAGGGGGCGGCTCGCCGGCTACCCGTGCGATCCCGTCAGATGCGCGAAGACCACGACATTGCCCAGGTAGCCGGTCTTCTTCGAGTAGCCGCCGCCGCAGGTGATGATCCGCAGCTCCGGCCGGGACGCGGCGCCGTACACCTTCTCGTCGGGGAAGGCCCGGCTGTCGTAGACCTCGACCGCGTCCACCGTGAAGACCGCCGTACGGCCGTCGGCGCGCGGCACCTCGACCCGGTCGCCCTTGTGCAGCGAACCGAGCCGGTAGAAGACGGCGGGGCCCCGGGCGTTGTCCACATGGCCGGCGATGATCGATGTGCCCCGATCGCCCGGGGCGGTGCCGGCCTCGTACCAGCCGGCGAGATTGCTGTCGGCGGCCGGCGGCACGTCGAGGCTGCCGTCCGTGGTGAGGCGCAGGCCCATCAGCGGGGCGTCGACCTCGATGCGGGGGATCCGTATGGCGGTGGGGTCCGCGGCGGGCAGTGCGGGGGCCGACGTGCGCGCGTCCCGCCCCGCGGGGTCCGCCGCCTCGGCGGCCGTCGGCTGCGGCGGGGCGTCGGCGTCCGCC
>NZ_QUAK01000086.1 GCF_003429565.1 Streptomyces triticagri | reverse complement strand
AGCGCGGCGAGCACCGCGCTGCGGCCCGAGCGCACCGCCGGGTGCCCACGGGCCGGCGCGCTGAGACTCTGGGACGGCCCCGCCTCGACGAGCAGCCGGTCGCCGTCCCGCAGGACCCGGTCGAGGGTGGGCCAGAACAGGACGGGAGCCGTGGGCTGCACCGCCCAGAAGTCCGCGTCGACCGCTTCCGGCTCGCTCAACAGGCCTGCCGTGTAGGCGGAATAGAGATCCGTGCGCGGGACGGACAGTCGCATGGCGCCGATGAGCTCCCGGGTGCCGAGCACCAGCGGTTCGAGGGCCGGACTGTGGTACGGAGTATGCGTCGCGAGCCGGCGGAACGTCCTGCCGTCCGCGGCGAGCCGCTCGGCGACCGCGTGGAGCGGGCCCCGAGGTCCGGACAGCACGGTGTGCCGCGGTCCGTTGACCGCGCCCACCACCACACCATCGCCGACGTACCGTGTCACCTCGCGCTCGGCGGCGGCCACCGCGAGCATGCCGCCCGCCGGAGTGGTGCGCTGCATCCGTACACGCTCCCGGAGCAGCCGCACCGCGTCGTCCAGGCGGAACACACCGGCGAGCACGGCCGCGGCGAACTCGCCCATGCTGTGCCCGAGATACGCACCGGGCCGCACGCCCCAGCTCTCGACGAGCCGCCCCATCGCGTAGTCGACGGCGAACAGCAGTGGCGCCGCACGGGAGTCGGAGTCCAGGGGCACGGCGGGGGAGTCGGCCAGCCAGTCGGCGCGTACCGCCTCGCCCTCGGCGCCCAGTTCGGCGAGGACCGCGTCGACGGCGGCGGTGAAAGCCGGTTCCGGGCCGTAGAGACCGGCCGCCATGCGCCGGTGCTGGGCGCCGGTGCCCGGGAACATCAGGACCACGGAGCGGTGCGTCGGACGCGTCATGGCGTGAGGGTGAACCGCCCGGGTCGAGCCGCACTCCATCCGTACGTCCAGAGGCCGTCGAGCCCGCCTTGAGCCGGCGCCTGCACTCTGGGCGCATGAGCGTCGTCGAGGAATCGTCCCTGAACAACGCCGCCCCCGAGGACGGCCGGCTGCGCGACCGGACCGCCGAACTCGCCGATCTGCACGAGAAGGTGCGCCGTGGGCCCGGCGAGCATGCCACCGAGGCGCAGCACGCCAAGGGCAAACTGACCGCACGTGAGCGCCTCGCGATCGTCTTCGACGAGGACACCTTCACCGAGGTCGAGGAGCTGCGCCGGCACCGGGCCACCGGCTTCGGCCTGGAGGACCGCCGGCCGCACACGGACGGCGTCGTCACCGGCTGGGGCCAGGTGAACGGCCGTACCGTCTTCGCCTACGCCCATGACTTCCGGATCTTCGGCGGTGCCCTCGGCGAGGCCCACGCGGAGAAGATCCACAAACTGATGGACCTCGCCGAGTCCGCGGGCTGCCCGCTCATCGGTCTCTGTGACGGCGCGGGCGCCCGGATCCAGGAGGGGGTGACCGCGCTCGCCGGTTACGGCGGAATCTTCACCCGCAATGTCCGCAACTCCGGTGTGATCCCGCAGATCAGCGTGATCCTGGGACCGTGCGCCGGTGGCGCCGCCTACTCACCGGCCCTCACCGACTTCGTGTTCATGGTCCGCGGCACCTCCCAGATGTTCATCACGGGCCCCGACGTGGTGCAGGCGGTCACGGGCGAGGTGATCACGCACGACGCCCTCGGCGGCGCCGACGCCCACGCCTCCGTCTCGGGCGTGGCCCATGTCGCGTACGACGACGAGCAGAGCTGCCTGGAGGACGTACGCCACCTGCTGTCCCTGCTGCCGTCCAACAACCGCGAGCTGCCGCCCGCCGAGCCCACCGGGGATCCGGCGGACCGCCGCACCGAGGCCCTGCTCGACCTGGTGCCCGCCGATCCGGGGCGGGCCTACGACATGCGGGCGGTGATCGGGGAGATCGTCGACGACGGTGACTTCTTCGAGGTCCAGGAGTCCTGGGCGACCAACGTCATCTGCGCACTGGCACGGCTCGACGGGCAGGCGGTGGGCATCGTCGCCAACCAGCCCGCCGCCTTCGCCGGAGTCCTCGACATCCGTGCGTCGGAAAAGGCCGCCCGTTTCGTACAGACCTGCGACGCCTTCAATCTGCCGCTGGTGACCCTGGTGGACGTACCCGGTTTCCTGCCGGGGGTCGACCAGGAGCACGGCGGCATCATCCGGCACGGCGCCAAGCTGCTCTATGCGTACTGCAACGCGACCGTCCCCCGGGTGCAGCTCATCCTGCGCAAGGCCTACGGCGGGGCGTACATCGTCATGGACTCCCGCTCCATCGGTACGGACATCTCGCTGGCGTGGCCGAGCAACGAGATCGCGGTGATGGGCGCGGAGGGCGCGGCGAACGTCGTCTTCCGCCGGGAGATCGCCGCGGCCGCGGACGCCGAAGCGACTCGCGCCCGGCTGGCCAAGGAATACCGGGCCGAGTTGATGCACCCGTACTACGCGGCCGAGCGCGGCCTCGTCGACAGTGTGATCGACCCGGCGGAGACCCGGAGTCGCGTCATCGGCGCCCTGACCATGCTGCGTACGAAACACGCCCCGCTCCCCACGCGCAAGCACGGGAACCAGCCCCAGTGAGCGGCCCCGGCGCCGGTGCCGTGCGGGTCGTCCGCGGTGCGCCACGGGACGAGGAGCTCGCCGCCCTGCTCGCCGTGCTCACCGCACTCGCCGGCACGACCGGCCCTCCGCACGGCACACCCGCACCGCCTGCCCCGTGGACGCGCGACTCCCTCCCCCGGCAGGCCACGAGCCCGCTCGCCCACCGCCTCCCGACGTGGCGCGCACGGTAGATCCACTCCGCCCTCTGCTCTCCCCATGCAGCCGCCCGCCGCGCGGTGCAGAAACTGCACCCGACGGTTGCGGGTCATGCATCGACGTCCGAGAGTGGCCGCCCGAGACAAGCAGGGCCCGGAACGGACCGGAACGACCCGGACGGCCCGGAACGACACAGGGGATTGCCGTGATTCAGAAGGACACCGCGTTCTACAGCGAGGGCAGCCGCCTCGAAGCCACCGTCTACTACCCGGACGACCTGGCCGACAGCGCCCGGCGTCCGGCACTGGTGGTCAACTCCGGCTACCAGGGCTTCAACGAGTTCTACCCCAGGATGTTCGCGGAGCGCATGACCGAGCGCGGCTTCGTCTGCCTGGGCTTCGACTACCGCGGCATGGCGGACAGCGAGGGCGAGAAGGGCCGGGTCCTGATCGAGGAGCAGGCCCAGGACATCCGTAACGCGGTGACGTTCCTCGCCGCCCAGGACGGTGCCGACCCGGAGCGCATCGGCCTCATCGGCTGGGGCATGGGCGCGGCGAACGTGATCCTCGCCGCCGAGAAGGCCGGCGGCGAGGTCGCCGCGGTCGCGTCCCTGAACGGCTTCTACGACGGCCGGCGTTGGCTGAAGTCCATCCACACCTACGACGAGTTCCAGAAGATCGTCGCCGAGGTGGCCGAGGACCGGCGCCGCCGCGTCCTGGACGGCGCGTCCAGGCTCGCCGACACCTTCGAGCACTACCCGCTGGACCCGGCCACCGGCGACTACGTCGAGAAGGAGCTGTCGCAGGTCCACGGCTTCGGTCACCCGACCCGGCTGCAGTTCACCGAGTCGATCCTGGACCTCAAGGTGCAGGACGTGGTGGCGCACCTGTCGGCGCCGCTGTTCATCGGCCACGGCGAGCGCAATTCGCTGCACCCCTACGACGAGTCCCTGGCCCTGTACGCCGCGGCACCCTCGCCCAAGACCCTGTACACGATCGACGGCCGGCACAACGACTTCATGTACGGCGACCACCCGGAGTTCGTGCTGCTCTGCGACCGCCTGCGGGAGTTCTTCGACGAGGCCTTCGCGGCCGCGGCCCCGGTGCGGAGCGTCTCGGCCTGAGGGGCGCGCAGGAGGATGGACGCGAGAGGTGCAGAAAACGCAACTCACCGTTGCGTGTAATCTCGCCGCCCGTCTATCTATTCATACCGCTCACCAAGGATTCGGTATGGCTCTCGAGCAGAACACCCCCGCGCGGAAGACCTCCGCGCCGAAGCCCCCTGCAACAACCCGCAGCGGCGCCTCGCGCGTGATGACGATCCTGGAGATTCTCGCATCGGCGAACCCGGTCGAGTACCCGGACGGCCTGAGCGTGGCCGACGTCGCCAGGATGCTGGGCCGCGAGAAGTCCGTCGTGTCCCGGCAGCTCAAGAGTCTCCTCGAGACCGGCATGGTCGCCAGACGCCCGTCGAAGCGCTACGAACTGAGCTGGCGCCTCTTCTCGTTGGCGGTACGGGCCGGGGACCAGCGGCTCACCAAACTCGCCGGTCCGATGGTCCTGAAGCTGGCCGAGACCGTACGGGAGCGCAGCCACCTGAGCGTGCTCTCCGACGGCGAGGTGCTCACCGTCCTCTCCGAGGGGTCCAGACGGTCCGTCGAGGCGGTCAACTGGGTCGGCCACACGGTCCCGGTGCACCGCAGCTCCAGCGGCATGGCCCTGCTCCTCGACTACGAGGACGAACATCTCGTCGACATGATCAAGCGGGGTGAGTCCCGCATCCCGGACCGGGAGGCGGGCGAGTTCCTCGCCCAGGTGCGCCAGGCCCGCCGGCGCGGCTACACCGTCGCGAACCGGGTCTTCGACCCGGAGCTGGTGGGCATCGGGGCGCCGATCCGGGACTTCACCGGCCGGATCACGGCCGCGGTGAACATCTCCGGACCCGCCTTCCGCGTGGAGCCGCACATCCCGGCCCTCGCGGGCCAACTGCTCACGACGGCACGGGCCCTGCAGACGGCCCTGTGCTCCGAAGTACGCACCACCACAGGACCGGAACCCGGCGACCCCTGACGGCCACCACCGGACCGAGCGCCCCCGTCGCCGGTCACCGTGGCCGCGCAGCACCCCTTGAAGACCCGCCCCGGAGATCGGAGAGCACGATGCGACATCACACTCGTCCCCAGGCCGCGTCCGGCGCCGGCGCAGCACGGCCGCAGCCGATCACCGCCGGGGCCGTGCGCCGCGCCCGTGTGCGGGCGGCCGCCCCGTGAACCTGCTCTCCTACATGTCCGAGAACGCCGCGTACCTGTGGTTCCTCACGCGGCAGCACATCGAGCTGGTGCTGCTCAGCGTCCTGATCGCCTCGGTCGTCGGCGTCGGTCTCGCCGTGCTCACGCAGACCCTGCCCGGACTGCGGCGTGCGCTGCTCTCCGTGACGGGGTCGCTGCTGACCATCCCGTCGTTCGCGCTGTTCGCCCTCGCCATCCCCGTGATGGGACTCGGGGTCGCGCCCACGATCGCCGCCCTGACCGTGTACGGGATCTTCCCGATCCTGCGGAACGCGGTCACCGGCATCGAGGAGGTCGACCCGGCCGCCGTCGAGGCCGCCCGCGGACTCGGCATGAGCTCGGGACGCCGACTGCGCACCGTGATCCTGCCGCTGGCCTGGCCGGTGATCCTCAACGGGATCCGCACCGCGACGATCATGCTGGTCGCCACCGCCGCCATCGGCGCCGTGGTGCGCGGCCCCGGCCTCGGCCAGCTGATCTTCCAGGGCCTCGACCGCCTCGGCGGGGCCAATGCGCTGGAGGAAGCGCTCTCCGGAGTGATCGGAGTGGTCTGTGTCGCTCTGGTCCTCGACCTGCTGTTCATAGCCGTAGCCAAGATCACCGCTCTGCGAGGTTGGAATGTCTGACCGGCCCACCCCGAGCCCCGACGCCATGATCGTCCTCGACGGGGTCTCCAAGCGATATCCGGGTCAGGACAAGGCGGTCGTCTCCGATCTCTCGATGGAGATCCGGCGCGGCGAGTTCGTCGTCCTGGTCGGCCCCTCCGGCTGCGGCAAGACCACCACCCTGCGGATGATCAACCGCCTGGTCGAGCCCACCGCCGGTCGGATCCTGATCGACGGCCGGGACGTCACCCACGTCGACGGCGACGAACTGCGGCGCGGCATCGGCTACGTCATCCAGCAGATCGGCCTGCTGCCCCATCTGACGATCGCCGACAACATCGCCCTGGTCCCCAAGATGCTCGGCGTGGCCAAGTCCGAACGCCGCGCCCGGGCCCTGGAGTTGCTCGAACTGGTCGGCCTCGACCCGGCCCTGCACGCCGACCGGCACCCCCGCCAGCTCTCCGGCGGCCAGCAGCAGCGCGTCGGCGTGGCCCGCGCGCTCGCCTCCGATCCGCCGGTGATGCTGATGGACGAGCCGTTCGGTGCCGTCGACCCGATCGCGCGGGAGAAGCTCCAGACCGAGTTCCTGCGGCTGCAGGAGCGCATCCGCAAGACGATCGTGATGGTCACCCACGACATGGACGAGGCGCTGCGCCTCGGCGACCGCATCGCGATCTTCGACTCGGGCTCCCGGCTCGCCCAGTTCGACACCCCGCTCGAGATCCTCAGCAACCCGGCCGACGATTTCGTACGCGACTTCGTCGGATCCGGCGCCCCGGTCCGCCGGCTCTCCCTGCTGACCGTGGCGGACGTCCTCGGCACGGCCCCGTCCACCGCGGCCGGAGCCGGGCGCGCCATCGAGGTCGACCCGGGCGACAGCGTGCACACCGCCCTCGAGCAGGTGCTCGCCGCCGGCGCCGAGGGCATCGAGGTCGCCGTACCCGAGGAAGGCAGCCGCTTCCTCGACCTGGGGACCCTGCTCACCGCCGCTTCCCAGCCGGCGAAGGTGCTGACATGAGTACGGCGGCGATGACGGAGACCAGCCGCTCCGCAGCGGGTACGGAACGGAAGTCGCGCACCTGGGTCCTGCCGTCGGTCGTCCTCGCGCTGCTCGGGACCCTGTGGCTGTACGTCGGCTCGCTCGACCTCGATTCGGTCGAGGCCCGCAGCCTGGCCGGCGATGTGGTGCTCGGCGCGCTCTGGCAGCACATCCAGCTCGTCGTCGTCTCGACGGTGCTCACCGTCGCCGTCGGCGTACCCCTCGGCGTGGCGCTGACCAGGCCCGGCATCCGCAGGGCGGGCGCGATCGTGCTCGCCGCCGCCAACGCCAGCCAGGCCGTGCCGTCGATCGGCGTGCTCGTACTGCTCGCGATGATCTTCGGTGTGGGCTTCTGGATGGCCGTGGTGGCGCTCGTCCTGTACGCCCTGCTGCCGGTGCTCCGCAACACCATGGTCGGGATCCGGCAGGTCGACCCCGCACTGATCGACGCGGGGCGCGGCATGGGGATGAGCACCCGCGAAGTGCTCCTCACCATCGAACTGCCCCTGGCCGTACCGGTGATGCTGGCCGGTATCCGGGTGGCGCTGATCCTCAACGTCGGTGTCGCCACCCTCGCCGCGTTCACCAACGCCGGCGGCCTCGGCTCGGTCATCTCCTCCGGCATCGCCCTGGACCGGATGCCCGTACTGATCGTCGGCAGTGCGCTCACCATGGCGCTCGCCCTGACCGTCGACTGGCTGGCCGGCCTCGCGGAACGTGCGCTGCGCCCGCGCGGCATCTGACCCCGGATCGACCACGAGCCCGCCCAGGGCTCCCACCACGCCCCCACACCCTGAGCTCCACGAAAGGGCTTCAGCATGCGGAGAATCATGGTGACGGCCGCGAGCCTGCTCGGCCTCGCGCTCACCAGCGGCTGCGCGCTCTTCGGCAATCCACCCGGCACCGGCGGCGGCACCGCGGACAGCGGCCCCCTCAAGGGGACCAGTGTGAACGTCGCCTCCAAGAGCTTCACCGAACAACTGGTCCTGTGCGAGATCACCGCCCAGCGCCTCGAGTCGCAGGGCGCGGAGGTCGAGCGCACCTGCGGCATGAACGGCACCAACTCGGTGCGCGCCGCCCTGTCGTCCGGCTCCGTCGACATGTACTGGGAGTACACCGGCACCGGCTGGCTCGCCCTCGAGCAGCAGGGCGACGCGAGCGACCCGGAGACCGTGTACCGCAAGGTCGACGCCGCGGACCGGGACCGCAACGGCATCGTGTGGCTGCCGCCCGCCCCGGCGAACAACACCTACGCCCTGGCCGTGAAGAAGGCGACCGCGAGGAAGTTGGGGATCAGCACCCTCTCCGAGTACGCCGAGCTCGCGAGGAAGAACCCGTCCAGGGCCGGCTTCTGCGGCGCCTCCGAGTTCTTCGGCCGCGACGACGGCTGGTCCGGGCTGCAGCAGACGTACGGCTTCAAGCTGCCCAAGAAGCACGCGGCGGAGCTGGCCGCCGGGCCGATCTACGACGCCGTGGCCCGCGCGAACCCGTGCACCTTCGGTGAGGTCTTCGCGACCGACGGCCGCATCCCCGCCCTCGGCCTGACCGTACTGAAGGACGACAAGAAGTACTTCACGCCGTACAACCTCTCGCTGAACGTGCGGGACGCCGTACTGAAGAAGAACCCGAAGGTCGAAGCGGCCATGGAGCCGGTGTCGAAGCAGTTGACCACGGCCACCATGCAGCGGCTCAACGCACAGGTGGACGTGGAGGGCAAGAGGCCGGAGGAGGTCGCGCACACATGGCTGAGCTCCCACGTGACGGACTGACGTCCGCCGGACCGCGCGGCGGACTGACGTCCGCCGGACCGCGCGGCGGACTGACGTCCGGGGCCGACGAGTCCGCGACGCTGAGCGTCGGACTGCTGCAGACCGCGCCCGTCTTCGGCGCGCTCGACGCCAACCTGGCCGGCATCGAGGAACTGCGCGCCCGGATCGGCCCCGTCGACCTCGCCCTGACCCCCGAACTCTCCCTGCACGGCTACGGATTCGCCCCGCACCGCCAGGAGGACCTGCTCACCGAGGACGATCCGCGGCTGGCCGCACTCGCCGCCGCGGGCGTCGGCGTGGGCTTCGCCGAGCGCAGCCCCGCCGGGCTCCCCTGGAACTCGTACCTGCTGTCCGATCCGCAGGCCGGCACCTCCCATCTGCACCGCAAGCTGCAGCCGGTGTCGTACGCGCCGTGGAACGAGCATCTGTCGTTCCAGCCCGGCGCCGTGCTGCGGGCCACCACCTTCCGCGGCGTGCGGATCGCCACCGTCATCTGCAACGACATGTGGCACCCCGTCGTGCCCTGGCTGGCCGCCCGCGACGGGGCCGAGGTGCTGATCGTGCCGGTGGCCAGCATGGAAGGGGCCGATCCGGCGAGGATCCGCCGCACCTGGGAGGTGATGCTGGAGCACGCCGCCGTCCTGCTGCAGTGTTACGTCGTCTTCGTCAACCGCTGCGGGACCGACGGCGAGGCGCTCTTCTGGGGCGGCTCACGGGTGATCGGCCCCGGCGGGGACGTCCTCACCGAGCTCGGCGGTGAGCCCGACGCAACCAGTGCCGAGCTCGACCTGGCGGCCCTGCGCCGACAGCGCCGCGACGTCCCGCTGCTCGCCGAGGGCCGGACCGACCTGCTGCCTGCCGCCGGACCGAGCTCCTGCCCGGCCACCTCCACGAACACCCCCTGAGAGAAGCGGAACAGCCCGTGTTCGACGTCCATGTCCACGCCGCCCCCGATGTGCTCGCCCGCATCGGCCACGACGACCAGATCGCCGCCGGATACGCCGCCGCCGGCTACAGCGGCTTCGTCCTGAAGGCGCACCACGAATCCACCGTGGGCCGCGCCAGCGCCCTGGCCCGCTCGACCGGCCTGGACGTCGTCGGCGGCATCACCCTCAACCGCGCGGTCGGCGGGATCAACCCGGCGGCCGTCCTGTCGGCACTCTCCTCCGGCGGGCGCGTCGTCTGGTTCCCGACGGCCGACGCACACACCCAGGAGAGCGCAGGACTGCCCCGGCTCGGGGACCTGGACGAGCGCCTCGACCGCTCCGTCCTCGCCGTCCCGCCCGTACTGGACGAGGGCCAAGAGGCCGCACGGAACGCGGAGTTCGTGCTCGATCTGATCGCCGAGCACGACGCGGTCCTGTGCACCGGGCACGTCAGCGGCCCCGAGTGCCGCTGGCTGCTGGACCGGGCGCAGGCCCGCGGCATCCGCCGCTTCCTGCTCACCCATCCCTCGTACACCGTCCCCGGTATGACACCGCAGGAGATCGCCGAGCTCGCCGAGCGGGGCGCGTACGTGGAGATCACCGCGTACCAGCTCTTCCACCAGGCCGGGATGACGCCCGCCCGGCTCGCCGATGTCGCCCGCGCGGCGGGGGAGCGGCTCGTCCTGGCCTCCGACGCCGGACAGCCCGACAGCCCCGAGCCGCCCGCGGCCCTGGCCCAGCTCATCGACGCGCTCGCCGGCGAAGGCCTCGACCGCGGCCTGCTGCGGGCCGCCGCCGCGGACGTCCCCCGGCAGCTCGTCCTCTGACACCGCGACCGCAGGCCGCACCACCCCTCCAGGAGCAGCACGATGGACGCGCCCACCAGGACCAGCGCCAGTACCTCGGCAACCGGACCGACCGCCCCCGCCGAGGCCTTCCTCGACGAGCTGCGCGGCCGCCTCGGCGACCTCGTCGACGGCTCGTCCGCGACCCGGGCCGCGTACTCGACCGACGCGTCGAACTACCGGATCGTCCCGGGGGCCGTGCTGACCCCCAGGACCAAGGACGACGTGATCGCCGCGGCCGGCATCGCCCGCGCGCACGGCGTCCCCGTCACCGTCCGCGGCGGCGGCACGTCCTGCGCCGGAAACGCGATCGGCCCCGGACTCGTCATCGACTTCTCCCGCCACATGAACCGCGTCCTGTCCCTCGACGCCGATGCCTCGACTGCGGTCGTGGAACCGGGAGTTGTACTCAGCGTGCTCCAGGACGCCGCCCGCCCCCTCGGGCTGCGCTTCGGCCCCGACCCGTCCACCGCCACCCGCTGCACCCTCGGCGGGATGATCGGCAACAACGCCTGCGGCCCGCACGGCCTGTCGTACGGACGCACCGCGGACAACGTCGTCTCGGGGACCTGGCTCACCGGCAGCGGCGACATCGTCACGGCCGGCTCCGGCCCGGACGCGCTCGCCCAGGTGCCCGGCCTTGAAGCCTTCGTCGCCGAGCATCTGGCCGTGCTGCGCACCGAGTTCGGCCGCTTCGGCCGGCAGATCTCCGGCTACTCGCTGGAACACCTGCTCCCGGAGAACGGCCGCAATCTCGCCGCCGCCCTCACCGGCACCGAAGGCAGCTGCGGCATCCTCCTGGAGGCCACCGTCCGCCTCGTCCCGCAGGCACCGGCCCCCGCCCTGGCCGTACTCGGCTACCGGGACATGGCCACCGCCGCCGACGACGTACCGAATCTGCTGCCCTTCCGCCCGCTCGCCCTCGAGGGCCTGGACGCCCAGCTCGTCGACGTCGTACGCCGCGCGCACGGCAGCGCCGCCGTGCCCGAACTGCCCTCGGGCGGCGGCTGGTTGATCGCCGAGGTCGGCGGGGCGGTCTCCGCCGATGCGGTCGCCGCGGCCGGCAAGCTCGTCGCCGCCTCGCACGCCACCGACACCGCCGTACTGCCCGCGGGCCCCGAGGCCACCAGGCTCTGGCAGATCCGCGCCGACGGTGCGGGCCTCGCCGGGCGTACGGCCGACGGCAAGCAGGCCTGGCCCGGCTGGGAGGACTCCGCGGTACCGCCCGAACGGCTCGGCGACTACCTGCGCGGCCTCGAAGCGCTGATGTCCGACGAAGGTGTGTCCGGCCTCGCCTACGGCCACTTCGGCGACGGCTGCGTCCACCTGCGCGTCGACTTCCCGCTGGACGACGGCAGCGCCCCCATGCGCCGATTCCTCGAACGCGCCGCGGACCTGGCCGCCGAGCACGGCGGCTCGCTCTCCGGCGAACACGGCGACGGACGCGCCCGCTCCGAGCTCCTGCCGGCCATGTACAGCCCCGAAGCCCTGCGCGCCATGGCCGAGTTCAAGGCACTGCTCGACCCCGAGGACCTCCTGAACCCGGGCGTCGTCGTCCGCCCCGCACCCCTCGACGCGGACCTGCGCCGCCCGCGGGCCCGCTCCGTCCGGGCCGGCGACGGCTTCGCCTTCGCGCACGACCGCGGTGACATCACCGGCGCCGTGCACCGCTGCGTCGGCGTCGGCAAATGCCGCGCCGACCTGCGCGACCAGGGCGGCTTCATGTGCCCCTCGTACACCGCGACCCGCGACGAGAAGGACTCCACGCGCGGCCGCGCACGCGTGCTCCAGGAGATGCTCAACGGCGGCCATGTCACGGACGGTTGGCGATCCCCCGAGGTGCACGAGGCCCTCGACCTCTGCCTCGGCTGCAAGGCCTGCGCCAACGACTGCCCCACCGGCATCGACATGGCGATGTTCAAGTCCGAGGCCCTGCACCGCACTTACCGCGGCCGTCTGCGCCCGATCGGCCACTACACCCTCGGCCGCCTCCCGCAGTGGCTCCGACTCGCCGCGCCCTTCGCCCCGTTGGTCAACCTCGCCGGCCGCGTCCCGCTGCTGCGCCGCGCCATGCTCGCCATGATCGGTGCCGACCCGCGCCGCTCCCTGCCGACGCTGCCGCGCAGACCGTTCCGCAGCGACCGGCGCCGTCAACGGCGTACGGAAGCACCCACCGGCGCCCCCAGGACCGTCCTGTGGGTCGACTCCTTCTCCGACGCCCTCGACCCGGACATCCCGCGCGACGCCGTCGACGTCCTGACCGCCGCCGGCTGCGATGTCGAGATCGCCGCGCCCGGCGCCTGCTGCGGCCTCACCCTGATCTCCACCGGCCAGCTCACCGCCGCCAAGGCCAAGCTCCGCAGGACGATCGACATCCTGCTCCCGTACGTACGCGAAGGCCGCACCGTCGTCGGACTCGAACCGAGCTGCACCGCCACCCTCCGCTCCGACCTCGAGGAACTGCTGCCCGACGACCCGCGCGCGGCCGAACTCGCCCGATCGGTCAGCACCGTCGCCGAGTTTCTCACCTCGATCGACTGGACCCCGCCCCGCGCCGCCGAGAAACTCCTCGCCCAGCCGCACTGCCACCAGCACGCGGTCATCGGATACGACGCCGACCGCGCGCTCCTCGAATCGATGGGCTGCGATGTCGAGACCTCCGCCGGCTGCTGCGGCCTGGCCGGCAACTTCGGTATGGAGAAGGGCCACTACGAGGTCTCCGCGAAGATCGCCGAGGACGGCATCCTGGCCCGCGCCGCGGCCGCCCCCGACCGGCGCATCCTCGCCGACGGCTACTCCTGCCGCACCCAGGTACGCGACCTCGCCGACCTCGACAGCCGCCACCTGGTCCAGATCATCGCGGCCGCGCTGCGCACCGGGGGTGTCGCGGCCCGGGAGCGGTGAGGGACGCCCGCCGAGGGTGCCGGCGCCCGTGGCCCCGGTTCTCAAGGATCAGGGACTCCGCAGCCGTGTACGAGACGACTCCGGCGGCCGGCGACGAGAGCGCGGCGATCACCACCAGGAACGAGACGCGACCGTGAAGCCCGCCGCCGATCCTCTCCGAGGTGGCGGAGGCGAACCCCAGCCGGACCACGGGGACCAGCAGCCCTGCGACGAGCAGGATCATGCGCAGCTGACCGGGCACCGGATGCGGATCACTCGGCGACGGGCGGTCGGTTCAAGCGGGCCGGGTGGCCGCGATCTCCCGCTTCACGATCTTGCCGGTGGCTCCCTTGGGCAGGGTGTCGAGGAGCCAGATCTCCCGTGGGTACTTGTACGGGGCGACCCGCTCGCGGACGAACTCCCGCAGCTCCTGCGGGGTCGTACCGGCACCGGGGCGCAGAGCGACCGCCGCGCCGACCTCCTCGCCGAGCTCCGTGTGCGGCAGGCCGACCACGGCGGCCTCGGCCACCGACGGGTGCTCGTGCAGGACCTCCTCGATCTCGCGCGGATAGACGTTGAAGCCGCCGCGGATGATGAGGTCTTTCTTGCGGTCGACGATGTAGTAGTGGCCGTCCTCGTCGACCCGGGCCAGATCGCCGGTGTGCAGCCAGCCGTCCTTGATCGCCTCGGCGGTGGCATCGGGGCGGCCCCAGTAGCCCTTCATCACGTTGTGTCCGCGCACACAGAGCTCGCCGACCCCGTCACGTACCTCGGTGAGCCGCAGCTCGACCCCGTCGATGGGGGTGCCGATCGAGCCGGCCTTGCGCGGGAGGTCCGGGTGGTTGAACGAGGCGACCGGTGAGGTCTCGGACATCCCGAAGCCCTCGAGGACGGGGCAGCCGAATGCCTCCTCGAAGCCGCGCAACACCTCGACGGGCAACGAGGCACCACCCGAGGCGCACAGCCGCAGCGTCGACACGTCGTACCCGTCCGCCTCTCCGCTCCGGGCGGCCAGCATCGCCGCGTACATGGTGGGCACCCCGGCGAACACCGTGATCCGCCGCTCCTGCACGGTCCGCAGCGCGAGCCGGGGATCGAAGCGGGTGAGCAGCGTGAGCCGGGCGCCCACCTGCACGGCCGTGTTCATGGCGACGACCTGACCGAAGGTGTGGAACAGCGGCAGCGCGTTCAGCACATGGTCCTGCTCGGTGAGGCGGAACAGCGAGCCGGCGGTCACCGCCGAGTTCCGGGAGAGGTTGTCGTGGGTGAGCTCGGCGCCCTTGGGCGGTCCCGTGGTGCCTGAGGTGTAGAGGATGACGGCGGTGTCGCCGCCCGCGCCGACCGAGGCGCCGGCCGGCTCCGGGTGTGCGGCGAGCAGTTCACCCAGTCCGCCTTCGGTGACCGGGACCAGCACCGTCCCGCTGTCCGCCGCCTCGATCCCGGCTTCCGCCTCGGCGGCCGCGGTCTCTTGGGCCAGGATCAGCGCCGCGCCGGAGTCCCGCAGGCAGTGTGCGATCTCCCGGGACTTGAGCAGCGGGTTCATCGGTACGACTACGGCGCCGGCCCGCAGCGCCCCGTAGTACAGGGCCGGGAACTCCACGAGGTTGGGCAGCATCAGGGCGACGCGGTCCCCGGGCCGGACCCCACGCGCGGCGAGCATCGTGGCCGCACGCCCGGCGAGCGTGTCGAGTTCGGTGTATGTCAGTGCGGCCGTGTCGAGTTCGACGGCGGTACGGGCGCCGTGCCGGGCGGCGGTACGGCTGAGGTGGTCGGCGATGTTCAATGGATGGAGCCCTTCGGTGGCGGAGGATCCTGCTGGTGGAGGGGTCAACCGCGCAGCGCGGAGGCGAAGATGCCGGGCAGCTTCGCGACGGAGGGCGCCGCGGTGAACCGGGTGAGGCGTTCGAGGGTGGTGAGCGCGGTCCGGTTGGTGACGAAGTACGGCGGGCGCGGCGAGAGTGAAGGACTGCCCTGCAGAAGTCCGCGCGGCGACGGCGCGAAGGGTGCCCGCAGCACGGTCTTCTCGATCTGTTCGTCGGCCAGCAGATACGCGTTGTGCACGAATCCGATGCCGCTGCCGATGTCCTGGCGGGTGTGGCCCGGGTGGGCGCCCCACGGCGTGTAGCCGAGCAGAAAGCCGATCGCGGACCAGCAGTTGACGCCGATCGTGCCGTACCGCAGGTCCGTCACGGCCCGCTCGACCGCCGCCAGGTGGCGGCGCTCGGTCCGCGGGTCGACGATCAGGGTCGCGCCGAGTGTGCCGGGCAGCCGCGCGTCGGTGAACGCCACGGCCTCGGCGAGGAAGCCGTCCGGGGTGGAGCCGGGGAGCCGTACGACACCGAGCGCACTTCCGAACACCTCGAAGGACAGCATCACGTCGTCCTGCGGCGCGACGTCCGGGACGAGGATGCGGCAGTCGGTGTCGCTGTAGACGGCCGCCTCGGGGTGGGCGGTGCGGACGGTACGGAGCCGGTCGCCCGCGCCCGGGTAGTAGTCCTCGCGGTCGGGCAGCTCGACGAGGAGTGCCCGGATCTCGGCGATCAGTCGGTCGGTGCCGTCCCAGTCGTCGGGGACGACGAGGACCTGGGTGGCGACGCAGTTGTGGCCGGAGTTGTTCAGCTTGCTGGTGACGATGTGCTCGGCCTGGAAGCGGAAGTCGGCGTCGCGCCACCGGCCCGGTACGACGATGCAGGGGCTGACACCGCCGAGTTCGCTGCTGAACGGCTTGTCGTTGAGCGGGGTGTCGGCCCGGCGGCGTGCCTCAGCGGCCTCGTCGGTGCCCCACACGATGGCGTCGTGGGTGCGGTCGCTGCCGGTGACATGGATGCTGTCCACTCCGTCGTGACCGCTGAGGTGGGCGCCCTCGGCCGCACCGCCGTCCACGAAGCGCACCCAGCCATGCTCGGTGAACTCGCTGAACACCGCCTCGAAGTGCGGCCGCAGATAGGCGTTGACGGGATTCATCTTGGCGACGACGACCTGCCCGCCCACGTACAGCTTGTGCAGGATGTCGAGGGCCGTGATCGCCGCGACGTTGCCCGCGCCGAGCACGAGCGCGACCCCGGGGTCGGGGGCCTGGCCGCGGTACATGGCCGCTGCCCGGTCCCGTACGGCGCGCGTGGTGGTGCCCGGCCGCGTCCACACCTGTGCGGAGAACCCGTTGAGCAGCAGGGTGTCCCACCCGGAGGCCGGGAAGACGTCCACGCGGGCCCGGCCGTCGTGCTCGTGCACGGCGCCCGCGGCGAGAGGTTCCCGGCCGGCCGCGATCCTGCGGAGCACCCGCAGATACGCGCTCGCGGTCTGGGCGAGCGCCCAGGGAGCGCCGGTCCAGTCGTCGGCGGCCCAGGGCGAGTCGGACGGATAGCCCTTGGCTTCGGCGGCGGCTTCGACCATGGCACTCGCGCCGTCGGCGATCCGCGGCAGCAGCCGCTCGAGCAGCGCGATCCGCTCGGCGAGCGAGGTGGCCGTCCAACTCGCCGCTGCTGCCTGCAGGGTGGCGACGGCATCGTCCAATGCGGCGGTGTCCAGGGTCTGTTCAGCCATGGCGGCTCTTCGGCTCCTCGGATCGGAGGGGATGGCGGGGTGCGGGTGACGGAGGCGCGGGGGTCACAGGTGGCGGCGGGCGCTGGTGCGCACCGCGTCCCTCGCCGGGTCGATGAGCAGATACGCGGCGAGCGCGCCGACCAGCAGGATCAGCCCGGTCAGTACGACGGAGTTCTGGTAGCCGCCGGATCCCTGCGCGTCGACCAGGGACCCGACGACCGCCGGGGCGAGCAGCCCGGATGTGGTCACCACGGCGTTCATCGTGCCGAGCGCACCCCCGCGCCGGGACGCCGGTGCCAGCTCGGTGACCGAGGTGATCGCGACGGTCGCGAAGGCTCCGCCGAAGCCGAGCCCGACGATCAGGAACGCCGTCTTCATGGCCACGCCGTCGGCGAGCGGGAACCCGAGGCAGCCGGTCGCGCCGACGAGCAGCAGACCGGCGCCGACCCGGCCGCGGGCGATACGGCTGCTCACGCCGCGGCGCATGAGCCGCCCGGTGAGCGCCGCCTGGCCGAGCAGCACGGCGGCACCGAGCGCCCAGGGCAGTACGACGAGGGTGCCCGCGGCGGACGCGCTGTGACCGAGCCCGTGCCGCAGCTGGGACGGCAGCCAGACCAGCATCAGGGCGACGGCCCAGTAGCTGGTGAAGTACGCGACGGTGGTGCCGATCCAGGTGCGGCTGGCGAAGATCCGGCGGTACGAGAGCGGGGGCGGCACCGCGGACTCGGGTGAACCCGCCGTACACGCAGGCGATTCGATCGGCATGGACACGGTGTCCGTGGGTGCCGTCGCATCGCGGTGCCGCCCGTCCGCCCCGAGCAGGAACCAGGCCACCGCCCAGACCAGGCCCGCCGCCGCGACCACCCAGAGCGCGGCCCGCCAGCCGTGGTGCTGGATCACCCAGCTCAGGCCGGGTGCCGCGGTGATCACACCCAGGGTGACTCCGAGCGTGATCAGAGCGCCGGGCAGATTGCGCCGATGGTCCGGGAACCAGGACAGGGCGGCCTGTTGGGCGACGGGGAACGCGGGACCCTCGGCCGCGCCGAGCAGCACCCGGGTGGCGATGAGCACCCCCAGCCCTCCGCCCAGCGCGGTCGGCACCTGGGCCACCGACCAGAGCAGCGCCATGACCAGCAGCAGCCACTTCAGTGAGACTCGGTCGGCGAGGAGTCCGACCGCCGCGCCGGCCACCGAGAACATCAGGAAGAACGCGCTGTTGGCCAGCCCGAACTGGGTCGCCGTCAGGTCGAGATCGGCGCGTATCTCCTCGGCCGCCAGACCGAGTACGGCCTTGTCCGCGAAGTTGACCATCATGAAGACGACGAGCAGGCCGGTGATGATCCAGGCGCGCCGTCCGGGCTCGGCGACGGCCCGGATCGGCGTGACCGGTGGTACGGCCGTGGGCTGGGCAGCAGTCACGTGTTCCTCCGGAGCGGGGTGCGTCAATGGCGTGCGGACATGGGGGAATCGGCGGGCGCGAGGAGCGGCACCCGGGGCTTCCGGCTCAGGAGAGCGGCACACCCGCGATCGCGATGCGCTCCATGACCCGGCGCTGCGGGTAGTAGTCGTTGATCGCGTAGTGCTGCACCGCGATGTTGTCCCAGATCGCGATGGAGTCCGGCTGCCAGCGGAAGCGCACCTGATATTCGGGGACGCGGGACTGCAGGACCAGCTCGTCGAGCAGTTCACGGTTCTCCTCGTCGCCGAGGCCGACGATCCGGGTGGTGAAGGGCTCGTTGACGTAGAGCACCTTGCGGCCGGAGCGCGGGTGGCGCACGACCACCGGATGCTCGACAGGCGGCAGCGACTCGCGGAAGCCGGCGATCTGCTCATCGGTCATCGTCGAACCCCAGCTCGGCACCCAGTCGTGCACCGCGGTGAGCCCTTCGATCCGGTCCTTGAGCTCGGGGGAGAGGTTGTCGTACGCGGCCCCCATGTCCGCCCACATGGTGTCGCCGCCGGCGGGCGGCACCTCGACGGCGCGGAGCACCGAACCGAGTGCGGGCGCGGCCATGAAGGAGTGGTCGCTGTGCCAGATGTTCTCGTTGCCCACCGCCATGGCGTCCTTGGCAAGGCGCGAGACGCCCGCGGTCGCGGCGGCGGGGAAGAACGGGTTCGGCTCCGGGCTGCCCCACACGCCGGCCAGGGCGAGGTGGTGCTCGGGCGTGACGCCGTGCTGGTCGCGGAAGAAGATCACCTTCCATTCGAGCAGGGCCTGCCGCAGCTCCGTGACGACGGCCGCGTCGAGCGGCTGCGTCAGGTCGACACCCGCGATCTCGGCGCCGATGTGCGGGGTGAGCGGGCTGATGTCGAGGATGCGGTACTCGGCCGCCGCGGCGCCGGGCGCCGTCCGCTCCAGGGTGCGGCGTCCGTAGTGCAGCAGGGGCTTGTCGAGAACCGGCTGGGGCTGGGTGACGGGCGTTGCCATGGGGATCCTCCGGCGTGGGCTCGTACGACCTGAGATTCGTTACTGGGAGTATCGATATCTGGCAGTGCGAGGGCAAGAGGTCGAGCGCATCGATTTTCGGGCGCGATCCCGCGGGTGTCGCGCGACCGGTCCGGCGTTCAGGCCCGGGTGGTCACCGCGCGCGAGATCAGCTCGACCACCGTGTCCACCAGCCCGCTGTCCGGCAGCTCCATCTCGCCGACGAGCCGGAACACCAGCGGGGAGGCCACCATGGTGGCCACGGACCGGACATCCGTGTCCGGACGCACGTCACCGCGGTCGATGCCGCGCTCCAGGATGCGGCGCGTCTCGCCCATCACGCGGGCCGAGTACGCCCCGTACGCGCTGCGTTCGGCATCTGTCTCCGCGGCCGAACCGATGATGCCTGCCATGAGCCGGGCCACCCCCGGCGAGCGGTACTCGACCAGGCGCGTCTCCAGGATGCGGCGCAGCTCGGCGCCGAAGTCACCGAGATCGGGCACCTCGAGCGGCCCCACCCGGGACTCGGCCGCGGCGATGACGAGATCCTGCTTGGTGGGCCAGCGCCGGTAGATCGCGGGCTTGCTGACACCGGCCCGCTGGGCGACGGCGTCCATGGTGAGCCCCGCCATCCCGCGCTCGGCGATCAGCTCGACCACCGCGTCGAGGACCGCGGGCGTCACCCGCTCCTCCCGTGGCCGGCCAGGCCCCCGCCCTGTACCCCGTATCCGCTTCTCGACCATGGGGTCGACCCTATGCGGCGCCGGATCCCGGTGAGCGGGGCGTCAGAGGTGCCCCAGCACATTGATCACCCGGCCGTTCGGATCGCGGGCGAAGAAGCGGCGGACGCCCCACTCCTCGTCCTGCAGCGGATGGACGATCTCTGCACCGCTCTCCCGCACGGCCGCGTACGCGGCGTCGACATCGTCCACCTCCACACTCACGTCGGGCGTCACGGGGCCGGTCTTGTCGGCGGTCATGACGCTGATCTGGGCGGCGGGGGCGGACGGGGGAGCGAAGGTCACGATCCACCCTTGGTTCATCACTTCTTCGAAGCCGAGCAGGCCGTAGAACTCTCGGCTCGCCTCGGCGGCATCCGACTGGAAGTTGGGCACGACACGACGAACGTTCAACGCATTCCTCCGAGTTGATCACGGTGTACGTTCCGATCTCCCAGGCGTACCACGCGGGTCCGACATCGCGGAGGCCCGCCCGCCCGGAGTGATCTACCGTAGGAAGAGCAGCGAAACCAGCGAAACCGTCGACAGCGCTGCTGCCGCCGCCCAGAGCCGAGATCGGTCCGATTGCCCATGCCCCACCCCGTGATGTTCGAGGACGACGATCCGTACCTGGTGCGGCTGCGCCGGGTCGCGCTGGCCTTCCCGGACGCGGAGGAGCGCATCGCGCACGGCCGGCCGGGCTTCCGGGCCGGCAAGTTCTTCGCCTGGTACGGCGGTTCGACCAAGGGCACGGCCGACACCCGCATCCCGTACGACCAGGGGCTGATCATCCTGCCCGACGACACCGACCGCGCGGCCCTCGCCGAGGACGAGCGCTTCTTCGCGCCCGCCTACCTCGCCCCGTCCGGCTGGATCGGCCTCGACCTCTCCGCGGACGGCGCCACGGCCCCCGACGACGTGGACTGGCAGGAGGTCGCCGAACTCCTCGACACCTCCTACCGCCAGGTCGCGGGTGTACGGCGGGTGGCGCGCCTGGACGAGCAGGGCGGGCCGGCGGGCACACCCGAGCCGCCGCCCACCTGACGGCAGCGGATGGCCGAACCGCTCGCCGTGGCGGCCCCGTACTGACTAGGCTCGGCGGCGGAGCGGGCCGGCCGCACAGGCGGCGGGCGAGTGAGATGTCGGGGGACGGGCGTGCAGCCGCACGAGGTGGTCGACGGGCGGTACGAGCTGCTGCGGCAGGTCGGAGCGGGCGGATTCGGGACCGTGTGGGAGGCCCGCGATCTGCGGATGCGGCGCCTCGTGGCGATCAAACTGGCGCACCGGGCCGGCACCGAGGTGCAGACCGAGCGTTTCCTGGGCGAGGCGTTCAGCGCGGGCGGGCTCAGCCACCCGGGCATCGTGACCGTGCACGACTACGGCGTGGCCGAGAGCGGCCGGCTGTATCTGGTGATGGAGCTCGTCGACGGTGAACCGCTCGACGCCGTACTGAGCCGCGGACTGCCCCCGCTTCGACAGTCCCTCGAGTGGACCGTGCAGCTCTGCGACGCCCTCGCGACGGCGCACGGACACGGCGTGATTCACCGCGACATGAAGCCCGCCAATGTGCTGATCCAGTTCGAAGGCCGGGCGAAGCTCGTCGACTTCGGCATCGCCAAGGGGCCGGCGCAGCANATCCAGTTCGAAGGCCGGGCGAAGCTCGTCGACTTCGGCATCGCCAAGGGGCCGGCGCAGCAGCGCGAGTCCACCGCCCCCGGTGTCGTCGTCGGCACGCTCGCCTACACCGCGCCCGAACGCTTCACCGGCGTCAGCGGCGATCCGCGCTCCGACCTGTACGCCGTGGGCTGCCTGCTGCACGAGCTGTGCACGGGCAAGCCCCCGTACCAGGAGACGACCGGCACGGAGAAGAACGTCGACACGGGGAAGAACGTCGACACCGGCAGGAACGTCGACACCGGCAGGAACGTCAAGAGGACGAACCTCAAGCAGTGGCACGAACTGCACACGCACGCCCCGCCTCCCCGCCTGAGCGAATCGCGCACGGACGCGCCGCCCGGGCTCGAGCAGCTCCTGCTCGAGCTGCTCGCCAAGGATCCCGCGCAGCGACCGCGCGACGCGGCCGAGGTACGGGACCGGCTGCGCGAACTCGCGGACGGCGCCGGCCCGTCGGAGATCCGGAGCCCGCAGCCCGGCGCGGGACCACCGGAGCGACCGAAGCTGCTCGACGCCCCCACCCTGCCGCCCCTCGCCGCGGACGAGCTCGCGCATCTCCCGCTCCAGACCGGTCCCGCCGCACCCGCACCCGCACCGAGCCCGGCCCCGGCGGCCCCTGGTGCCGACCGGCGCCGCACCGTGCTCGTCGTGGTGGCCGCCGCCGCTGCGGTGCTCGCCGTGGCCGTACTGCTCGCCCAGCTGCCCGGCGGCCGCCAGGGTGCGGACGAGGCCGGGTCGGGACCCGGCGCGTCCGGCGCCCCGGCCCCCGGCGACAGCCGTACGCCCGAGTCCTCGCCGTCCGCGTCGAAGCCCTCGGACGCCGGGAAGTCCTCGGCGGCCACGAAGACGCCGGAGTCGTCCAAGTCCGTGGCGGAGGCGGGGGAATCCTCGTCGCGCCGCCCCTCCCCGTCACGCCCCGCGCGCGACTCGGGCAAGCCGTCCGCAGCCGCGAGCGACCCCGCCGTCGCCACCGTCGGCCACGAGGTGGGCTACGACGGCTGTCCCGAGGGCCGGGCCTGTGTGTACGAAGGCTGGGACGGCACCGGCTGGGCGGCCTACGTACCGGGCTGCGGCAGTCACGATCTGCGCGGCCTGCGCCTCATGGTGTCGTCCGTGCGCACCGCGGGAAATCCGCTGACCCTCTACGACGACCAGGGCGGACAAGTCGGACACGTGGGCAGTTGGACCTCGACCAACCTGGCCGAGGAAGAGGAGTCGGACGAAGCAGTTACGGTCTACGTGCAGTGCCCCTGAGTTCGACGTGGCGCGGAGGCGGAAGGAGCGGACATGCGGCCGATCAAGGCGGGACGGCACCATGTGGAGCTGCTGCCGCCCACCACCGCCTCGCTCGCGGCCGCACGGCTCGACGCACCGCCCGGCACCCTCTTCGTCCTGACGGAGAGCGGCGGCGTCATGTCGACGCCGAAGGCGAACTTCAGCGTGCTCTTCGGACGCAACGAGCCCGAGGTACAGCTCTGCATCGGCGTCGACGACCCGCACATCAGCCGCTGCCACGGCCGGTTCACCTGCGACGGGCGCGACTGGTGGGTGCACAACGAGGGCCGGCTGCCGATCCGGCTGCCCGGTGAGCGGCTGCTCCTCGAGGGGCGCGAGGAGCAACTGCGGGGATACAGCGCCCTGTTCATCAAGAGCCCGATCGGCCGGGAGTACCTGCTCGAGGCGCGCATCATCGAACCGCACGGGCCGGTGGCGGCGGCCGCGGCCCACGACACCACGCGCCGGCACGGGGCATGGGACATCGGCCGGGACGAGAAGCTGGTCCTCATCGCACTCGCCCAGCGCTATCTGCGCCACGAGCCCTATCCGCAGCCGCAGTCCTGGCGGCAGGTGGCGGACGACCTCAACGCGGCCGAGGGGCAGGGCCGTTGGAACTCCCACCTCGCCGCGAACGTGGTGGAGCGGGTCCGGGGCCGGCTCTCCGCCGACGGCGTGCCCGGGCTGACCCGCGAGGAGGTGGGCGAGCCGGTGGGGAACGCGCTCAACCACAACCTGATCAAGGAGCTGCTCGTCAGCGCGACCCTCGTCCCCGAGGACCTGAAGCACCTCGGCACCGGCCAGGCCTGACCCGCCCGCCACCGCCCCCGCGCCCGTACCTGCATCCGCACTCGTACCCGACCCCTGCTCCGGGACCGGTCCCGCGCCTCCTCTGGCACCGTCCCCGGTGCGGGGACACCGCACCGGGGACGGTGTCCCCGCACCGACGTGACGACAGGAACGGGCAGGAGACGAGCGGTGGGGATCGAGACAGGGGTCGTACTCGGAGGCAAGTACCGGCTGGACGCGCGCCTGGGCGCGGGCGGTATGGGCACGGTGTGGCGCGCACGCGACGAGATGCTCGCGCGCGACGTGGCGGTCAAGACCCTGCAGCCGGCGACGGAGTCCGGTCCGGGCGCGGACTACGAGGCGGCCGTGCGCCGTTTCCGGCGCGAGGCCCGCGCCGCCGGCGTGCTGGACAGCGCCCATGTCGTACCCGTGCACGACCTGGGCACCTTCCGCGAGCCCGGCGCACCGCCGGTGCCGTATCTGGTGATGCAGCTGGTCACCGGCCAGTCCCTGGCCGAGCGCCTGGCCGAGGAGAGCCCGCTCGCCGTGAGCCTGACCGCCCGGGTGGGCGCCCAGGTGTGCCAGGCCCTCACGGCCGCCCACGCGGCGGGCGTGGTGCACCGCGACATCAAGCCGTCGAACATCATGCTGAGCGACGGCGGCCCCGCGAAGGTGGTGGACTTCGGCATCGCCAAGTTCGTCGCCGACATCACGGGCAACGCCGTCACCGAACCGGACGGCCCCGCCATCGGCTCCGTCCACTACATGTCCCCGGAGCGCTTCCGCGGCGGCGAGCCGGTCACCGCCTGCGACCTGTACGGGCTCGGCTGCGTCCTGTACGAAATGCTCACCGGCAGCCCGCCCTTCACCGGCGACACCGGCGTCGAGATCATGCAGGCGCACTTCACCCGGGCGCCCCGCGCGGTGCGCAGCACCCGCCCCGGCGTGCCGGCCGAACTGGACAAGCTGGTCGCGGAGTTGCTCGCCAAGACCCCCGACGCCCGGCCGACCGCGGCGGAGGCGGGACTGATCCTGCAGCGCCTCGCGCAGGAGCTGGCCGCCGCCACCGGCGGCCACGCACGGCACACGGTGCCGCCGCCGGCGCCGAAGTGGCGCCTCCCGCGGCAGCGCTGGATCCGGGCGGGTCTGGTGGCCGGCGCCGGTGCGGCGGCCGTGGCCCTCGTCGCCGGTCTGGTCCACGGCCTGGGCGACGACCAGGACGACAAGCCCGCGGGCGGCGGCGCCGCGCGAGTCATCGCCGTGGTCGGTGACTTCAACGGCGAGGGAAAGCCGGGCGCCAAGTCGGCGTACCACAGCGTCCGGCTCGCGCTGCGGCAGGCGAAGGACCTCGAGGTCCCGGTGAAGGTCGTCAAGCACGACGACTCGGGCACGGCGGACGGCGCGGAGCGCGTCGCGCGCCGCCTGGTGGACGACGACCGGGTGGTCGCCGTGATCGGCCCGGTGGGGGACCCGGGCTCGGAGCTGATGGAGAAGGCCTCGAAGACGTACGCCCAGGCCGGGGTCGTGCTGATCAACCCCTGGCAGCAGCAGACCGGCGACCTCGGCGCGACCACGTACCAGCTGATGGGGAATCAGCAGACGAAGCTGGACGCGACGGTCGCCCTCCTCGAGCGTCTCCACGGGGCGGATCTGGTCAAGGGGGTGCAGTACCTCTCGGACGGCACCGACACCGGTACGCAGGAGATGGGCCGCTACTTCGGCGCAACGGTCAAGTCCGGTTTCCCGTCCACGAGTTCGATCGACGCCGACGAGCTCGCCGCCAACGTCCGCGCGGCCATGCGCAACGACTACAACGTCGTCTACTACACGGGAAACCAGGCGATGTTCCGCAAGGTCGACACGGAGCTGACCAAGGCGGGCTTCCGCGGCCTGCGACTCACCGACGACGCCTCCCTCGACGGCGAGTACCAGGTCAAGTCCCGCTGGCTCGCCACCCGCGACTACTGCTCGTGGAACGACCGCTTCGACACCGACTACGAGGACGCCTACGGCGACACCGCGTCACTCGGCGGAGTCGAGGCGTACGACGCGGCGGTCGTCGTTCTCACGGCACTGCGCGAGACACCCGCCCGAGCGGACCACGCGGACGTGCGCCAGAGCATGACCAGGACCATCGGCGAACTCTCGCCCAAGGGCCAGTGCCACCCGGACCTCCGCTTCGGCCGCGACGGCTACCTCCTGAACCCGATCACGTTCCTCGACCTGTATGAGACCGGCGACAGCACCAACAGCGAGATCGGCGACATCAGCGACGCCGAGGCGACGGACCAGGCAGAGAAATTGTTGAAGTGAGGCCCACGCTGGGCACGCAGCGCGCCCATCGAGTCCGGGGTGTGGCGTACGCGGGAACCCGAGCCCAGGAAGTTGCGCCAGGCGGCGTTCTCGCGGCGCAGTCCTGCCCGGCGCCGTCGACCACCGCCGGGCAGCCCGGCCGCCTCGGGGGTGACGCGGTCGCGCCAGTGTCGCAGTGCCTCACCCAGGGGCGTCCTCGCCATACGGCCAGTGTGCCCGACGCGTGAGTCCGTACGGCGGTTCCTGCCTGGTACTGCCAGTCCCAGGAACGAGAGGCCACTGGCTGTCGGCGGTGTTTGTCCGCATCGTGGAGAGATGACGGACGCGGCCCGCCCGCATCGCACGACGGGACGCCTGAGCAGAACGCTGTCCCGCGCATGAGCGCCGACGACCTCGTCACCGGAGTGCTCGCCGGCATCGAACTCGGCGAGACCGTGATCGCTCCCGGCGTCGAGGACCGCCGCCTGCTCGACGACGTCTTCACGGCCGGACTCGCCGCTTTCGGCGCCCAGAGCGCCGAGCTCGCCACCCGCTACCGCGGCCGGACAC
>NZ_QUAK01000016.1 GCF_003429565.1 Streptomyces triticagri | reverse complement strand
CCGGCGTGAGCTTGAGGATCGTTGTCTGTGTGAAGTATGTGCCGGACGCCACCGGTGACCGTCAGTTCGCGGATGATCTGACGGTGGATCGTGATGAGGTGGACGGTCTGCTGTCGGAGTTGGACGAGTATGCGGTGGAGCAGGCGCTGCAGATCGCGGACGGGGTGGATGGTGCTCAGGTCACGGTGGTGACTGTGGGTCCGGAGGATGCGAAGGACGCGTTGCGTAAAGCGTTGTCGATGGGTGCGGACCGGGCGGTGCATGTCGAGGACGATGATCTGCACGGTACGGATGTGGTGGGGACGTCGTTGGTGTTGGCGAAGGCGGTCGAGAAGGCCGGGTTCGATCTGGTGATCGCGGGGATGGCGTCGACGGACGGGACGATGGGTGTGGTGCCGGCGTTGCTGGCGGAGCGGTTGGGTGTGCCGCAGGTGACGTTGTTGTCGGAGGTGTCCCTGGAGGGGGGGACGGTGCGGGGTCGGCGTGATGGTGATGTGGCGTCGGAGCAGGTGGAGGCGGTGTTGCCGGCGGTGGTGTCGGTGACGGATCAGTCGGGTGAGGCGCGGTATCCGTCGTTCAAGGGGATCATGGCGGCGAAGAAGAAGCCGGTGGAGTCGTGGGATCTGGACGATCTCGACATCGAGGCGGACGAGGTCGGTCTGACGGGTGCGTGGACGGTGGTCGATGAGGCCGTGGAGCGTCCGGCGCGTACGGCGGGCACGATCGTGAAGGACGAGGGTGAGGGTGGCAGGCAGTTGGCCGAGTTCCTCGNCGCGTACGGCGGGCACGATCGTGAAGGACGAGGGTGAGGGTGGCAGGCAGTTGGCCGAGTTCCTCGCGGGTCAGAAGTTCATCTGAGTCTGGCCGGTTCGTCTGAGTCTGGCCGGTTGGTCTGGGTCTGGCTGGTTCGTCTGAGTCTCGTCGTTCGGGCAGTGGTCCCCCNGCGGGTCAGAAGTTCATCTGAGTCTGGCCGGTTCGTCTGAGTCTGGCCGGTTGGTCTGGGTCTGGCTGGTTCGTCTGAGTCTCGCCGTTCGGGCAGTGGTCCCCCCTNGTTCGTCTGAGTCTGGCCGGTTGGTCTGGGTCTGGCTGGTTCGTCTGAGTCTCGTCGTTCGGGCAGTGGTCCCCCTTTCTCGTCTTCGTATGTGCAGGAGTTGGAAGTCTCATGGCTGAAGTTCTCGTTTTCGTCGATCATGTGGACGGTGCCGTCCGTAAGCCCACGCTGGAGTTGTTGACGCTGGCGCGTCGGATCGGTGACCCGGTCGCGGTGGCGCTCGGCAACGGTGCCGCGGGTACGGCGGGTGTGCTGGGTGAGCACGGTGCGGTGAAGGTGTTGACCGATGAGGCCGCGGAGTACGCGGATTATCTGGTGGTGCCGAAGGTGGATGCGCTGCAGGCTGCTCACGCGGTGGTGTCGCCGGTGGCGGTGTTGGTGCCGTCGTCGGCGGAGGGCAAGGAGATCGCGGCGCGGCTCGCGGTGCGGATCGGTTCCGGCATCATCACCGATGCGGTGGATCTCGAGGCCGGTGAGCAGGGTCCGGTGGCGACGCAGTCGGTGTTCGCGGCGGCGTTCACCACCAGGTCGCGGGTCTCGCGCGGTACGCCGGTGATCACGGTCAAGCCGAACAGTGCGCCGGTGGAGCCGGCCTCGGCCGCGGGGGCCCTCGAGGCGCTCGAGGTGGTGTTCTCGCAGGCGGCGACCGGGACGAAGGTCACCGCGCGTACCGCGCGGGAGTCGACCGGGCGTCCGGAGCTGACCGAGGCCGCGATCGTGGTCTCCGGTGGCCGCGGGGTCAACGGTGCGGAGAACTTCGCCGTCATCGAGGCCCTCGCCGACTCGCTGGGTGCGGCGGTGGGTGCCTCGCGTGCCGCGGTCGATGCGGGCTGGTATCCGCACTCCAACCAGGTCGGCCAGACCGGTAAGAGTGTCTCCCCGCAGCTGTACATCGCCTCCGGGATCTCGGGTGCGATCCAGCACCGGGCCGGTATGCAGACCTCGAAGACGATCGTCGCGATCAACAAGGACGCCGAGGCCCCGATCTTCGACCTCGTCGACTACGGCGTCGTCGGCGACCTCTTCACCGTCGTCCCCCAACTCACCGACGAGGTCAACACCCGCAAGGCCTGACCCCACACCGCAAACCCCACCCGCACAGGCCCCCGCACCCGGCACACCGGGCACGGGGGCCTGAGCGTTTGACTCCTCGCCGGGGTCCTGCAGGGTGTTGACCAGCGGGAAGGTGCCCGGCTAACTTCGCTATGCGGATTACTGATTCCGTGAAGCGGAAAAATGAACCTGGAGGATGCGGCAATGGGTCAGCAAGAGCAGGTGGCGACGAGCCTCGCAGGCGCGGTCAGCGAGGGCATCAGTGCCTCCCTCGCCCCGGTCGACGAGGAGCTCGCACGTCGTTACCCGGGCGACCCGGGCACCCGCCAGCCCGTGCACACCGTGTACGTACCGGGGAACGTCTTCGAGGCCGGCACCATCCGCTCCTGGGGCGACCAGGCACTGCAGGCGCTCGACGAACACGCCCCGGACGCCGCCGCGTTCGCCTCCGCGCTCGGTCTGAGCGACGAGCTCGCCGTCGCCGTCCACGACCGCGTACGCGCCAAACTGGAGCGCGAGCCGATTGAAGACCTGCGCATCGACTTCGAGGACGGCTACTCCGGCGCGGACGAGGACCAGGACGCCGCCCGCGCGGCCCGCCTGGTGGCCGAGGCGTACGAGAAGGGCACGGCCGCCCCGTACATGGGCATCCGCATGAAGTGCATGGAGGCTCCGGTCCGCGACCGCGGCATCCGCACCCTCGACGTCTTCCTCAGCGGCCTGATGGAGGCCGGCGGTCTGCCCGACGGCCTGGTGCTCACGCTGCCCAAGGTGACCTACCCGGCCCAGGTCACCGCGATGGTGCGGCTCCTGGAGGAGTTCGAGAAGGCCCGCGGCCTCGCGCCCGGACGGATCGGCTTCGAGATCCAGATCGAGACCAGCCAGTCGATCCTCGCCGCCGACGGCACCGCCGCCGTGGCCAGGATGATCGAGGCGGCCGAGGGGCGGGCCACCGGTCTGCACTACGGCACCTTCGACTACAGCGCCTGCCTCGGCGTCAGCGCCGCCTACCAGGCCAGCGACCACCCGGCCGCGGACCACGCCAAGGCGATCATGCAGGTCGCCGCGGCCGGCACCGGAGTCCGGGTCTGCGACGGCTCGACGAACGTGCTCCCCGTCGGCAGCACAGCCCAGGTCCACGAGGCCTGGCGGCTGCACTACGGCCTCACCCGCCGCGCCCTGGCCCGCGCGTACTACCAGGGCTGGGACATGCACCCGGGCCACATCCCCACCCGTTACGCCGCGGTCTTCGCCTTCTACCGCGAGGGCTTCGAGCAGGCCGCCGCCCGCCTCTCCGCGTACGCCAACCACGTGGACGGCGACGTGATGGACGAGCCGGCCACCGCCAAGGCACTCAGCGGCTACCTGCTGCGCGGCCTCGACTGCGGTGCGCTCGACATCGGCGAGGTGGCCCGCCTGACCGGTCTCACCCGCGCCGACCTGGAGGCCTTCGCGATCCCGCGCCGCGCCGCCCTCACCGCCTCCGCGCAGTAGCTCCGCCCAGCCTCCGGCGGCCCGCAACACCCGCACAAACCGTCACCGTTGCCCCGTAGTGTGTACGCCACCACGGACGTACGAGGAACGGGGCAACGGTGACTTCGGGGGAGAACCAGCAGGGCGACGGCGACGGCCGCCTGCTCGCGGGCCGTTACCGAGTGGTGAGCCGGCTCGGCCGCGGCGGCATGGGCGTCGTCTGGCGCGCCCACGACGAGGTGCTCGGCCGTGACGTCGCGGTCAAGGAGCTCCGTACCTTCACGGACGCGGGAGCGCCCGAACTCGCCGATCTGCGGCTGCGGATGCAGCGCGAGGCACGGGCCGCGGCGCGGGTGCGGCACCCCGGAGTGGTCGCCGTGCACGACGTCGCGGAGGTCGACGGACGCCCGCTGATCGTGATGGAGCTCGTCGACGGGCCCTCCCTCGACGATGTGCTCCGGGAGCAGGGCGGCAGCCTGTCGCCGCGCGAGGCCGCCGCCATCGGCGCGAAGGTGATGGACGCCCTGGCCGCCGCGCACCGGGCCGGCGTCCTGCACCGCGACGTGAAGCCGGGCAACATCCTGCTCGAGCGCTCCGGACGCGTCGTCCTGACCGACTTCGGCATCGCCACCATGGACGACCCTGGCGACGGCTCGTCCACCCATCTCACCCGCAGCGGCGAACTCGTCGGCTCCCTCGACTACTTGGCGCCGGAGCGCGCGCAGGGCCGGCAGCCGGGGCCGGCCTCCGACGTCTGGGCGCTCGGCGCGACGCTGTACGGCGCGGTGGAGGGTTCGGTGCCGTTCCGGCGCACCTCGACCTGGTCGACGCTCACCGCGATCGTGGTGGATCCGCTTCCGGAGCCGGTGCGTTCGGGCCCGCTGACTCCCGTACTGCAGCAGCTGATGGCCAAGGACCCGGCGGCCAGGCCGGATGCGGAGCAGGCGCGGGCGCTGCTCGAGGCGGTCGCGGGCAGTCCCGGTGACGAGACGACCGCCGCGCTCCGTACGCCGCAGGGGCCGCCGCGGTCCGCCACCGTACGCACGGCGCCGGGCGCGCCTCCGCCGGGATNTCAACACCCGCAAGGCCTGACCCCACACCGCAAACCCCACCCGCACAGGCCCCCGCACCCGGCACACCGGGCACGGGGGCCTGACGCATGCCGCACACGGCCGCACCGCCCCTACTAACGCTCCTCCTGCACGTCGTGCGGCACCCTCCCGCCGGGCACATCCTGTCCAGTACGTACGCACCCGCCCCGCGCACCGGGGTCGCCGCCGCAGTGGAGGAGCCGCCACGATGCCGTCCGTACCGAACCCCCTGGAACAGCTGTCGCTCGAGGACCTGCGCTCCCGCTCGAGCCTGAAGTGGCGTACGCACCCCGGTGACGTACTGCCGCTGTGGGTGGCCGAGATGGACGTCGCACCCGCGGAGCCGGTGGTGCGGGCGATCAGCGACGCCGTGGCCCGAGGGGACACCGGCTATCCGGTGGGGACCGCGTACGCGGAAGCACTCGGCGCGTTCGCCGCGGAACGCTGGGCCTGGACCGGGCTCGACCCGGCACGGACCGCGCTGGTGCCCGACGTGATGATGGGCGCGGTGGAGATGCTCCGCCTGGTCACCGGGCCGGGCGACGCCGTGGTGGTCAACTGTCCGGTGTATCCGCCGTTCTATCCGTTCGTCGAGCACATGGACCGCCGCATCGTGGAGGCGCCGCTGTCACCGACGGCGCGCATCGACCTCGATGCACTGGAGAGCGCCTTCCGGCACGCCCGGAGCGGCGGCCGGCCCGCCGCGTACCTGCTGTGCAGTCCGCACAATCCGACGGGCACGGTGCACACCCGTGAGGAACTCGGTCAAGTGGCCGAGCTGGCCGACCGGTTGGGGGTCCGTGTGGTCGCCGACGAGATCCACGCGCCGCTCGTGCTGCCGGGTGCACGGTTCACGCCGTACCTCAGTGTGCCCGCCGCCGGCACCGGCCTCTCGCTGACGTCCGCGTCGAAGGCCTGGAACCTGCCGGGGCTCAAGGCGGCGGTCGCGGTCGCCGGCCCCGGCTCGGCCGCCGATCTGGCCCGGCTCCCGGAGGAGGTCGGGCACGGACCGAGCCATCTCGGGGTACTGGCCCACACGGCCGCGCTCCGGCACGGCGGCGCCTGGCTGGACGCACTGCTCGACGGGCTCGACGCCAACCGCCGGCTGCTCGGCGAACTCCTCGCGGAGCAGCTGCCCTCGGTGGCCTGGCGACCGCCCGAGGGGACTTTCCTCGCCTGGCTGGACTGCACCGCGCTGGGCCACGACGACCCGGCCGAGGCCACGGCCCGCGGCAACGTCTCCGCCACGGCGGGACCCGCGGCCGCCTTCCTGCAGCAGGCGCGCGTGGCACTCAGCGCCGGACCGGCCTTCGGCACCGGCGGATCCGGTCATATCCGTCTGAACTTCGCCACATCCACCGCGATCCTGACCGAGGCCGTGGAGCGCATGGGCACCCTCGAGCCGTCCACGGCGACCAGGAGGACTTGGTGACCCCGACAGGTACCCGGCGTACGCCTGCTCCCGGAGCCGTACCGCACCCACACCCGCACCCGCATCCGGGAGAGCCCGAACCGGCGCGGATGCACGAGCGGAGGACCCGGCCGGCCCCGACCCCGCCCACGGGTTCCTTGCGCTGCAAGGTACCGACCCGGTTGACCGGCCCCCGAAATGCCGGCTCATCCCTGTGTGACCTCGGCGGGCCCGGGTAACCGGACGGGCGGACATCGGACCCGGACGGGCGGACCCGGGACGGGCGGCCACCGCTCACCGGCCGCTCCCCTGGGCCGCCGACCGCACCGAAGGACAGGAGCCGGACATGCCTGACACCCAGCCCCTCACCGGCCGCCGCATCCTCGCGATGGTCACCAACTACGGCGTCGAACAGGACGAACTCCTCACTCCCGTACGCCACTTGAGGAATCAGGGCGCCGATGTGGCGGTGGCCGCCGTGACCACGGACCCGGTCGAGACGCTCGTCGGGGACCGCAACCCTGGCCAGAGCACCGAACCCGATCTGGCCCTCGCAGAGGTGGACCCCGCCGCGTACGACCTGCTCGTCCTGCCCGGCGGCACGCTCAACGCGGACTCGCTGCGACTGCAGGACGACGCGCTGCGCGTACTGCGCGCCGTCACCGAGGCCGGGAAGCCGGTCGCGGCGATCTGCCACGGCCCGTGGCTCCTGGTGGAGGCGGGGCTGGTCAGCGGCCGGACCCTCACGTCGTACGCCTCGCTGCGCACCGACATCCGCAACGCGGGCGGTGAGTGGGTCGACAAGGCGGTCGTCACGGACGAGCACGACGGGCGGCTGCTGATCACCTCACGCAACCCGGACGATCTGCCCGACTTCCTGCGCGAGATCGACGCCGCACTCGCACCCACCGGCTGACCCATGGCGCCGGCACCGGACGGAACGCTCGCCTACCGGCGGGCGGCGGACTACATCGCCGTCGCCCTGATCTTCCTGCGCGACAACGTGCTGTTGCGGGAGCCGCTGCACCCCGAGCACCTCAAGCCGCGGCTGCTCGGTCACTGGGGTTCCTGCCCCGGCATCACCATGACGTACGCGGCCCTGGACACACTGGTACGGGAGCGCGGCACCGACGTCCTCCTGGTCACCGGCACCGGGCACGGCGCTCCCGCCAATCACGCGAATCTGTGGCTGGAGGGCACTCATGCGCACTACGACCCGGCCCTGGCCCGCACCGAGCAGGGCCTGACCGAGCTGGCCCGCCGCTACTGCGCGCCGGACGGCTTCCCCAGCCACCTCTCCCCCGCGCTGCCCGGCACGCTGCACGAGGGCGGCGAGCTGGGATACGCACTGGCCACCGCCTTCGGGGCCGCCTTCGACGCGCCCGGCCGGTTGGTGGCCTGCATCGTCGGGGACGGCGAGGCCGAGACCGGGCCGACCGCCGCCGCCTGGCACTCGGTCAAACACCTCGATCCGGTGACCGGAGGCGCGGTGCTGCCGATCCTGCATCTGAACGGCGCCAAGATCTGCTCCCCCACGCTCTTCGCCACCATGTCGGACGCCGAACTGACCGATCTCTTCCGGGGCTACGGCTGGGATCCGGTGATCGTCGACATGGCGGCGGCGCCGGAGAGCGAGCGGCTCACCGACGCGGTCCTGGACGCGGAAGCAGCGATCACCGATCTGCAGCGCCGCGCCGGGTCCGGCGAGGAGGTGGAGCGCCCGCGATGGCCGATGATCGTGCTCCGCAGCCTCAAGGGGCAGGGCGCGCCCGCCGAGGTGGGCGGGCGGCGGATCGAGGGGACGTTCCACTCCCATCAGGTGCCGCTCCCCCAAGTCCACGACGATCCCGAGGAGTTCGCGGCCCTGGAGGCCTGGCTCAGGTCGTACCGGCCCGAGGAGCTCTTCGATGCGGACGGCCGGCCGGTGGCGGAGGTGCTGCGGGTCTGCCCGAGCGGCGAGCGGTGCATCGGGCGGCAACCGGCCGGTGACGGCGGGCAGTTGCGCCGGCCACTCGACCTGCCGCCGGTCGAACCGTACGCGGTGGAGGTGAAGGGCGGACCCGGCAGCGCCACGGCCAGCCCCAACGAGGTACTCGGCAAGTGGCTCGAGGAGGTCTTCCGCCGCACGGAGCCGACCCGCGACTTCCGCATCGTGTCCCCCGACGAGCTGGCCTCCAACCGTCTCGACGGAGTCCTGGAGGCGACCGGCCGCGGCTACACCTGGCCCGTCGAGACCTATGCCGAGCACCTCTCCCCCGACGGGCGGGTGCTGGAGGTGCTGTCCGAGCACAACTGCCAGGGCTGGCTGCAGGGTTACCTGCTCACCGGCCGGCACGGCATCTTCCCCACCTACGAGGCCTTCGCCTCGATCGTGGACAGCATGCTCAACCAGTACGCGAAGTGGCTGAAGATGGCCGCCGAGGTGCCGTGGCGCTCCCCCGTCAGCAGTCTCACCTATCTGCTGACCAGCGAGGGCTGGCGGCAGGAGCACAACGGCTACAGCCATCAGGGCCCGGGTTTCATCAACAACCTGCTCACCAAACGGAGTTCGGTCACCGGGGTGTATCTGCCGCCGGACGCGAACACACTGCTGGTCACCATGGATCAGTTGCTGCGCGACACCGGCCGGATCAATGCGGTGGTGTCCGGGAAACATCCGGCGGCCCAGTGGCTCTCCCTGGCCGAGGCGCGCCGGCACTGCGCCGCCGGGGCGTCCGTCTGGCGGTGGGCGTCCACGTACGACGGGGAGGATCCGGAGCTGGTGCTTGCGTGCGCGGGCGGCATTCCCACCGTCGAGACCCTCGCCGCGGCCGAACTGCTCGCGCACGATGTGCCGGACGTACGGATACGGGTGGTGAATGTGGTCGATCTCTGTGTCCTGGCCCCGCCCGGGCGCCATCCGCACGGCATGCCGGACGAGGAGTTCCAGGAGCTGTTCGGGGAGCACACCCCGGTCCTCTTCGACTTCCACGGCTATCCGTCGGCCGTGCACCATCTGCTGCACAGCCGCCCGGCGCCGGACCGCTTCCAGGTACGGGGGTACGTCGAGGAGGGCACCACCACGACGCCGTACGACCTGCTCGCGGACAACGGGGTGTCCCGGCACGATCTGGTGATCGCCGCGCTCGGGCTGCTGCGGGGACGCTCCGGTGCGGCGGGCGATCTGGCGGCGCGGTACGCACGCCATCGCGACCGGCTGCGTGCGGAGTTGCGCCGCACCGGGGAGGACCCTGCGGAGATCACGGAGTGGCGCTGGGGGGCCGGGACGGGCGGACCGGGCTGACCTGCGGGCTGTTCCTCAGGCTCCGGCCGCCGTGTGCGGGACGACCATGACCGGGCAGGAGGCGGTGTGCAGGACCTCCGCGCTGACCGAGCCGAGGATCAGCCGCTGCAGGCCGGTGCGCCCGTGCGAGCCGACCACGAGCAGCGAGGAGCGGCGGGACGCCTCGGTGAGCAGGGTGGACGGCCGGACCCGCTCCACCCGCAGGCCGACCTCCACATCCGGGTGCTGTGCGCGGCGTCTGACCGCCTCGTCGTTGAGGAGGCGCCGGGCGCCGGCGTCCAGGGCCTCGAAGTTCGGCGCGGCCATGGCCGGGCCGGTGGGCATTTCGCTGAGGTGGAAGTTGGCGTGCAGCAGGGTGAGGTGGGCGCCGCGCAGTTCGGCCTCCCGATAGGCCTGTTCCAGAGCGTTCTCCGGGATGTCCACGACGTCCACGCCGACGGCGACCCGGTTGGGGGCGTCGGCGGGTGGTTCGCCCGGACGGATGACGACGACCGGGCAGGCGGCGTGGGCGGCCACCTGCCAGCTGACCGAGCCGAGCGGCAGCCGCGGGAAGCCGCCGCTGCCGCGGTGCCCCACCACGAGTCGGGTCATGTCCGTCGAGCGGTCGATGAGCACGGCGGCCGGCTGTCCCGAGACGGCCTCCGAGCTCACCGCCAGATCGGGGAACTCGCTGCGGACGAGATCCGCGAGGGGCTCCACCACGGTCGCCTCGCGCTCGACGGCCAGCCGCAGGGCAGCCTCTCCGGAGGCCTCGGGCCGTACGACGTGCACCAGGTGCAGCGCGGCTCCGTGCAGGGCGGCCTGCCGGGCGGCGTACCGTACGACGGCCTGCTGCTCCGGCCCTTCGTCGACACCCACCAGGACGGTGCGCCCTGCGCTCGAGGTGTCCTCCATCGTGGCTGCTCCCTGCTGATCGACGGTGTGCGGGACGGCCGGGGCACGCGCCGGCGCGGGGGCACGCCCCGGGCCATCGTCCTGCGGGCGGTACGGGGACGCCACTGCACGTCGGCCGGTCGGGGGCACATGGCGGGGTCGGATTCGCCGGTGTCCGCCATATTGACGGCACGGTGTCGGCCGTCGGACGAGGGGGTCGCTCATGTCCACCCGAGGCACGTCGAAGGCTCGGATTCCACCGCGCTGGTTCATCCGTTGTGCCTGGGCCGTCCATCGCGGCCTGTATCGCGTCACCCGAGGCCGTCTCGGCCTTTCGCGCCCGAAGGCGGCGGACCGCTGGGGTGTGCTGCGTCTGACCACCGTGGGCCGCCGCACGGGTCTCGAACGCGGCGTCATGCTCGGCTACTTCGAGGACGGCCCGAATCTGATCACCCTCGCGATGAACGGCTGGGGCGCGGCGGAGCCCGCCTGGTGGCTCAACCTGCAGGCCCATCCCGACAGCACGGTGCACCTGCCCGGCGGTGTCCGGCAGGTGCACGGGCGCGCCGCGGAGGGCGAGGAGCGGGCCCGCCTCTGGGGACGGTGGCGCGAGATCGACGGCAAGGTGGACGCCTTGGCGGCTCGGCGGCCGTCGGAGACCGCGGTGGTGGTCCTGGAGCCGCGGGCCCGCTGACCGGGCCGCCGCGTCACCGCAGCAGCCAGTTCCGGGTCTGCTCGAGGACCTCGGCGCGCGTACGACCGGGGTGGTCGGCCACGATGAACGGGTTGCCGATGCGCAGCGCGAACGTGAGCAGGCAGCGGGCCTCGACGTCGCCCTCGTCCTCGCACAGGGCGCGGAACAGGGAACGCAGATAGTCCATCCGCCGGTTGTCGACGCGCCGCAGCCGCTCGGCGACCGCCTCGTCGCGGCGCGCCCAGTCCCGTACCGCGAGGTCGAGAGTGGTGCCGGTGAGCACGCCGTCGGACTCCGCGACGAGGGTGAACAGGCGGTCCAGGCGGGCGCGTTCGTCCCCGGCGCCGCGCTCGACCTGCTCGATGACCCCCTCGGTCACCTCGCGCTCCCAGGCGTCGAGCATCTCGGTGAGCAGCGCCTCCCGATTGCGGAAGTAGCCGTAGAAGCCGCCCTTGCTGACACCGAGGGCCTGCGCGAGCACCTCGACCCGGACCGCACCCGGACCGCCGGTGGCGAGCGCGCGCAGCCCCTCCTCGATCCAGCGGGCGCGCGGCGTGCGCGTCACACCCATCCCGTGGCCCTCCTCACTTCTGCCGGCCCCATGTACGCCACCGTACAGAAGGCTGCTAGCCTCGATGTATACGGCGCCGTATAGATCGTGTGGGAAACTGGACACAACCGCAGGGACAAGGGGCGAGCCGATGAGACTCCCGAGGACCGCATTCACCTCCCGCCCGTGGCGGGTGCACGAGATCGCCGACGACTTTCGCGTCGAGGACGTGTGGGCGCTGCCCACTCCCGGCGGGCCGGACGATCTGGCGCGTCTCGTGGCGCAGTTCACGGAGCGCGACGACGACCGCGTGGACTCGGTGGTGTACCGCGCGCTGTTCGCCGTCCGCTGGAAGCTGGGCAGGCTGTTCCGGCTCGACAGGCCGAAGAGCGGCGTCGGGGCCAGGGTGGCGACGCTGCGCGACAGGCTGCCCGACGATCTGCGCGCGGGCGAGCGCGGCCCCGACATCGAGGAGCCCGCGAAGTTCCATTCGGTCTTCCTCACCCATGACGAATGGGCCGCGGAGATGGCCAACAGCACCATGCACTGCGTACTGCACCTGGGCTGGGTGTCGGACGGCAGCGGCGGGTACCACGGCGTGATGACCGTACTGGTCAAGCCGAACGGCCTGCTCGGGCGCCTCTACATGCTGGGCATCAAGCCGTTCCGGTACGTCGGTGTGTACCCGGCGCTGCTGCGGTCGATCGGGCGCAGGTGGCGGCTCAACGCGCGTCGTGACGCAGTGGGGTGAGCTGCTCGATGTCGTAGCGCGCCCGCAGTTCGGCGATCGCCGAGGGGTGTGGCGATCCTTCGGCGTCGAGCAGCGCGAGCAGCTCCTCGAAGTAGCGCTCGTGGTCGGGCGGCGGGGAGGCCTGGAAGAACATCTTGGCCGGGGTGTCCGTACGGTTGGCGAACGCGTGCGGGCAGCCGGGTGGCACCACGATCACGGTGCCGGGGGTGGCGCGGACCGTGCGCTGCCCCGCCGGTGACTCCCAGTCCTGCCAGCCGTCCGGGGTACGCACCCGCGGCTCGAAGGCGAGCACGTCCAGCTCCCCGTCGAGTACGTAGAACAACTCCTCGCTGCGGGTGTGCACATGGGCACCCACGTCGAATCCGGGCGGCACCACCACCTCGAAGCTGGAGGCCGCCCTCGAGTGCTCTCCGGTGACCTTGAACGTCACCTGCTGGGCCGGCGAGTGCAGGGTGCGGCCGTGACCGCTGGGCACGAGCAGCCCTTCGGACGCGGACGCCGCACCCGGCACCACCGCGCTCACCAGGCCACCGGCATTCCCTCGGGGCCGCGGATCAACGCGCCGGGCCGCCACCGGAGTTGATCGACCGGCACGGCCAGGCGCAGCCCGGGGAAGCGGTCCGCGAGCGCGTCCACGACCAGTTCGCTCTCCAGTCGGGCGAGCAGTCCGCCGATGCAGTAGTGCGGACCGTGCCCGAAGGAGACATGGGGGTTGGGGTCGCGGTCGAAGTCGATGCGGTCGGGGTCGGGGAAGACGTCCGGGTCGCGGTTGGCCGCGAGGTAGGAGACGTACACGGGATCGCCGGCCCGGATGCGGACGCCGGCGACCGTCACGTCCTCCATGGCGATACGGGAGAGACCGACCGAGTTGCGGTGCGGGATGTACCGGAGGAGTTCGTCGATCGCGCGCGGGCGCACCTCGGGCTCTTCGCGCAGCCTGGCCAGCAGATCAGGGCGGGTGAGCAGGATGTACGCCATGTTGCCGGTGTTGTTGGTGACCGCCTCGCCGCCGATCTGGATGAGCAGCGCGAGCCCGACGGCCTCGGCCTCGGTGACGTCGCCGGCCGCGACCGCGGCGGCCAGCAGGCTGACCACGTCCTCGCCGTCCTCGCCGTCCTCGCCGTCCTGCTTCCCGCCGGCTCGCAGGCGTTCGCGGAAGTATCCGCACATGGCGCCCTTTGCCTGCTCGCTGCGGTCCGCTCCCGCGGAGGAGGAAAGGATCAGGCTGGTCCACTCGTGCATCTGCGGGCGCTCGTGCTCGGGGATGCCCATCAGTTCGCAGACCACGGCCAGCGGGAACGGCGCGAGGAGCCGCTCGGTGAGGTCGAGCGGCGGGCCGTCGCGGAGCATCGAGTCGACGAGTTCACCGAGCATGTCCTGGGCGCGCGAGCGCAGCCGCTCCACTCCCCGGCCGGTGAACGCGGGGGCCACCGCGCGCCGCAGCGTGGTGTGGTGCGGCGGGTCCTGCAGGCCCACCGCGTCCTTGCTCGGGATGAAGTGCGGCGCGAGCCGGGTCACGTCGCGCTCCATCACGGCGGCGCGGCTGAACCGCGAATCGCCCGTGACCATGCGCACGTCCTCGTAGCGGGAGACCATCCAGGCCCATCCCGTGCCGTGCGGCAGCCGGATGCGGGTGACCGGTCCCTCGGCCATCAGCTCGGCGAGTACGGGATCGAAGTCCACGCCGTCCAGGTCGATGGCCGGCCAGTGCCGCAGCGGAGGAAGCCCGGCGTCGACGGCCGTGCCGGTGCCTGCGACGGGGCATCCCGGGGCGGCGCTCGCGAGGTCCGGCGTGCGCGTACGGGCACCGGCCGTACCGGTGGTGGTCTCACTGCTCATGCTGCCTCCAGCGGCCGAGTGACATCTCAGCGGTGATTCCGGGGCCGAATCCGGCGAGCAGTCCGCAGGCCGCGTCGCGGTTGCCGCCCTCCTCGAACATCCGGCGCAGCGCGTCGAGTACGACGGCGCTGGCGATGTTGCCGTACTCGGTGAGCGTGGCCCGGCTGAAGCGGAATGCCTCGGAAGGGACCCCGAGGAACTTGCTGAGGTCGTCGAGGATGCGGGGACCGCCCGCGTGAATGATGTAGAAGTCCAGCTGGGATGCGTCCCAGCCGTGGAGTGCGGCCAGCTCTTTGAGGGCCGGCGCGAGGGGTTCCATGGTGCCGGGCACCCGCTTGTCCAGCTGGAAGTGGAATCCCGTGGAGCGGACCTCGTAGGCGATCCAGTCCTCCGTGTCGGGCACCAGATAGGAGCGGTTGCGCTCGAGTGAGACACCGGTGCCGCCGCGGCCTCGTACGACGGCGGCCGCTATGCCGTCGCCGAAGAGGCCGTTGGAGAGCAGGTTTCCGATGCCCAGGTCGGTGGGCTGGTAGCACAGCGAGCAGAACTCGCAGGCGACGATCAGGGCGTTGGCGTCCGGGTACGCGGTGCAGAAGTCGTGGGCCCGGTTCACCGCCGCTCCGCCGGCGGCACAGCCGAGCTGGGCTATCGGTATCTGCCGGGTGTCGCTGTCGAACTCCATCTCGTTGATCAGCCAGGCCGTCAGGGACGGCATCATGAATCCCGTGCAGGACACGTAGATGATCACGTCGATGTCCCTGGTGCGGAGCTCCGCGGCGTCGAGGGCCCGGCGTACGACCTCCGGGACACGGGCCTTGGCCTCGGCCTCGTAGCGCGCGTTGCGGGCGTCCAGGCCCGGATGCTTGAGCGTGTCCTCGATGGGCTGCACGATGTGCCGCTTCTGCACACCGGTGTTCTCGATCAGCCGCAGCGCAAGCTCGAGTTGAGGATGGTCCGCGTGCAGCGTCCGGGCCAGCTCGAGGGTGTCCGCTCGAGTGATCACATGCTCGGGGACGGAGACCGCGGGTCTGCACAGCGTCGCCATGGAAGGAGCCCCTTCTGTCGTCCCCGAGTCGTGGGCCCCTGCTCGGGGCCGGTTCTCGGCTCCCCGGGGGCCAGTACCCAGAGTGGCCCGGCTGCCGGGTCCGCACTGGTTCAGCTGGGCCGAACCGGTGACGGCGGGGCGGCGACCGGCCGGGACGACAGGACGCGCCGGTCTCCGGTGGCCGGCTCGACCAGGCGGGCGGTGGCGCCGGCCCGCCACGGATGCCGCCGTGGTCCGGCCGACCGATCATGGGGAGATCCGTCCACGCCCTGTCGCAGCTGGAGGTCGTATGGCCACCGTGGAGGAGCCCGTCCGCCACCACCGTCCGAGTCCCTGGAGGCCTCAGGAGCCGGCCGACGATGCCGCCCCCGACGTCCGCAGCCGCGAGGACCGCATCGTGCGCTGCTGCGCCCCCGTCAAGGGCGAGCGGGCCGCCCGTCCTGGCGCGACGGCCCGTGAACGCCTCGAACTGCTCCTGGACGAGGGGTCGTTCCACGAGACGGAGGCGCTGGTTCAGGACCGGGGAACCGAGGTCGGCTCAGCGCTCGGCACGCCGCACTCGGACGGTGTGGTCACCGGCTGGGGCCTGGTGTCCGGACGTACCGTCTTCGTCTACGCACACGACCCGGGCGTCTTCGAGGGCACTCTCGGCGAGACCTCGGCGGCGAAGGTGCACAAGGTGATGGACCGGGCCCAGCGCCTTGGCGCACCGCTGGTGAGCGTCTGCGACGGCGCCCGGGTCCCGGTGCTCGAAGGGGTCGGGGCGCTGGCCCGGCACGGCGGCATCATGCGGCGCCACGCCCGCGCCTCGGGAGTGATACCGCAGATCAGCGTGGTACTCGGACCCTGCTCCGGCACCGCGGCCTACTCACCCGCCCTCACCGATTTCGTGTTCATGGTGGACGGTACGTCCCAACTGGCCGCGGCCGGACCGGCGCAGACCGCGTCGGCCACCGGAGTCCGCACCTCCCTGGAGGACCTCGGCGGCACACTGATCCACGCGCACACCACGGGGACGGCCGGCTTCTCCTACCCCGACGAGCGGAGCTGCCTCACCGACGTCCGCCATCTGATCGGCCAACTCCCTGCCAACAACACCGAGTTGCCGCCCTGGACGCCGAGCGGCGACACACCGCAACGGCGCTGCGAGGCCCTGCTCGACCTGGTCCCCACCGACCCCGGCGAGCCGTACGACATCCGGCCGGTGATCCGGGAGATCGCCGACGCGGACTCGTACTTCGAGGTGCACGAGGCGTGGGCGCCGAACGTGGTCTGTGCGCTGGTCCGGCTCGACGGCGAGGTCGTCGGCGTGGTGGCGAACCAACCCGGCGTGCAGGCAGGGGCGTTGGACGCCCGGGGCGCGCAGAAGGCGGCCCGCTTCGTGACGACCTGCGACGCGTTCAACATCGCCCTGGTCACCCTCGTGGATGTGCCGGGCTTTCTACCCGGGCCCGATTCGGAACGCGACGGGGTCCTGCGCTGCGGCGCCCAACTCCTCTACGCCTACGGCAATGCCGCGGTCCCCCGGGTGTCCGTGGTCCTCCGCAAGGCCTACGGGACGGCGTACCTCGTGATGGACTCGCGCTCCGCGGGCGCGGATCTGGCCTTCGCCTGGCCCGCCAACGAGATCGCCGTGACCGGCGCCGAGGACGCGGCCGATCGCGCCTTCAGCGCCGGCATCGAGGGCTCCGACGACCCGGACGCGACGCGTGAGCACCTCGCCAAGCAGTACCGGGCGGAGTTCATGCACCCCTACGACGCGGCGGAGCGCGGCCTGATCGACGAGATCATCGACCCGGTCGACACCCGCAGGGTGCTGATCGACTCACTCGCGGCGCTGCACCGCAAGCACGCCGATCTGCCGCTGCGCAAGCACGGCAACCCGCCGCTGTGAAGCCGGCCCGGGGTCAGTCGCCGTCCTCCACGGGATCATCGCCGGCCTCCGCTCCCCCGCCCGCGACCGTACGCACATAGTCGTCGGCGGCCGCCTCCAGACCGATGTCGTGCTGCGCCCGCTCGGACAAGTACCAGCGGTGCTCCAGGAGTTCGTGGTAGAGCTGCGCCGGGTCCAGGCGCTGCGGCACCCGGTCGCGTACGGCGCGTACAGCGGGTCGGAAGACGTCGCGCACCCAGCGGTGGGCGAGCACCTCGGGACGTGTGCCGAGGCCGGCGTCGCGGGAGCCCGGTGCGGCGTAGTCGTCCTGGGTGGCCATCCAGCTCTCCAGGTCGTTCAGGAGCCGGCGGGCCTGGTTCTCCTCCGCGTCCAGGCCGGTCAGGCGCAGGAGTTGGCGCTGGTGGTGGCCCGCGTCGACGACCTTGGGCACGAAGGTGACGGTGTCCCCGTGGTCGGCGTGCTCGATCTGCATCTCGGCGACGTCGAAGCCCAGGTCGTTGAGGCGCCGGATGCGCCGTTCCATGTAGTGGTGCTTGCCCGCCGGGTAGACCGAGGTGCGGGTCAGTTCGGACCACAGGGCCTCGTAGCGCTCGCTGATCTCGGTGCCGAAGCGGATCGGGTCGATGGCCGGGTGCAGGGCTCCGGCGGCCTCCAGATCGAGCATCTCGCCACTGATGTTGACCCGGGCGAGATCGATGTCGTACGCCCGCTGCCCGTCGCTCAGGCCGGTGTGCAGCTCCCCCGTCTCGGCGTCCACCAGATATGCGGCGAAGGCGCCGGCGTCCCGGCGGAAGAGGGTGTTGGACAACGAGCAGTCGCCCCAGGCGAAGCCGCCGAGGTGCAGGCGTACGAGCAGCACGGCGAGCGCGTCCATCAGGCGGTGCACGGTGCCCGGGCGCACGGTCGTCTCGAACATGGACCGGTACGGGATGGAGCCGTCCAGATGCCGGGTGATCAGTACGGGCTCGAGGTAGGAGCCGTCGGCCGCGGTCCGTCCGGTGACCACCGCGAGCGGGTCGACGGACGGGATGCTCATCCGGTCGAGGGTGCGCAGGAGTTCGTACTCGCGCACGGCGGGACGTTCGGCGATCTCCTTGACGACCACCACCTCGTCGCCGGCCCGCACATGCCGCACCACATGCCGGGAGATGCCGCGCGGCAGAGGGACCAGGACGTCGTCGGGCCATTCCTCCAGCGGAGTCTGCCAGGGCAGGTCGAGCAGCAGCCCGGGATGCTCCGGGTTCGTGGCACTGATCTGCAAGGCCATGGGGTGTCCGGCTCCTGTGCTCGGGCGTACGGCTGGGGCGGCTGAGGTGAGGCCGGGGCGACCGCGCGCCCTTGCTCCGTAGTGTCACACCCCGCCTCCGGACGCGGGTGGGGTGGTCGTGGTCGCCGGCGCCGTGTGTCAGGGGCGGCGGCGCAGTTCGGCCGGGTGCCGGGAGGCCGGCCGGGTGCGGGCCAGGTGCGGGTGGTCGCCGCCGAGGCCGAGGGCCAGCGGTTCGAGCCGGGCGCAGAGGTCCTGGTAGCCGTGGTGGCGGGCGGCCTCCTGGGCGGTCAGACAGGCCCGCCAGGCCGCGGCGGGCCTGCCGCGGCGCTGGTGGATCACGGCCCGGGCGTGCAGCAACTGCGCCTGCGCCCACGGGTCGCGGTCCGGATCGACGGCCTGCTGGGCGCGGTCGGCGGCGTAGGCGGCCTCGTCGAGGAGCCGGTCCTCGGCGAGCGAGAGAGCGAGCCGGGCCCAGCCGTGGCCGACGCCGGGGGCCGCGCTGTGCGGCGGTGCTCCCCCGCGAGCCGACGGGTCGGCGGTGCGCAGGAACTCGCGGGCCGCCGTCCAGTCGCCCTGCCGGCGCGCGTGCTCGGCCTGTGCCACCTGGGCCGCGGCGAAGAGTCCCCCGTCGCCGCTGACCACGGCGGAGCGCCAACTCCCGTCCAGATAGGGGCGGGCGGGCCGCCCGGCGGCCAGCGCCAGATGCGCGGCGAGGGTGAGCGCCTCGGCATGGGTGCCCCAGAGCCGGCCGTGCGCCGTCAGGTGGCGCCGCAGCAGGTCGAGGCCGGATTCGGCGCGTTCCTGGGTGAGCCACCAGAACCACAGATCGACGCAGATCCCGAGCAGCGCCACATCTCCGTCCGGGCTGTCCTCCGGTGCCTCGCCGGGGTGTTCCAGTGCGGTGTCCAGGAGCGGCCAGTCTCCTTCGACGGTGCGCAGGGCGCGGCGGTGCTGGCCCGTGTCCCAGAGATGACGGGCGTGGACCGCGATGTTCTGGGCGCGCAGGCGCAGTCGGTGCCGCGCCTCGTCGTACTCACCACGGGCCCGCAGCTGTCGGACGCCCCAGGCGCGGGCGGAGGCCGTGAGCCGGTAGCGCGGCGCGGTGACGGCGCCGGGGTCGCGGTCGGCGATGAGTGTCGAGACCAGATTGAGCCGGGCCACGGCGGACGGCACCCGTGCGGGCGGGCAGGCGCCGGCGTCACCCGCGAGGGTCTGCGCGGTGGCGAGGTCGAAGGTGGCCGGGAGCACGGAGAGCCGGGCCCAGACCGTCCGGTCGCCCGGGTCGAGGAGCCGGGCTCCCGCGTCCTCGGCGGCGAGCATCGAGGTGTGGCGCACCGGGCCGTCGCGAGGACCGGAGCCGGCGGCCAACAGCAGGGCCAGCGGGTTGTGTTCGAGCGCCGCGCCGAGGGCGGCCCGCTCCGCGGGGTCGGCCGCCGCGGCCGGGATGTTCTTCGCCGCGCACAGGTCCGCGGCCTCCTCGGGGGCGAGGACACCCAGGCGCAGAATGGTTTCTTCGCCGAGCCCGAGCGGACCCCGCGAGGTGACGAGCACCCTCAGGCGGGGCAGCCGCATCAGCAGGTTCTGCACCAGGCGGGCCAACGGCAGGCGGACCGGGTCGACATCGTCGAGGAAGAGCAGACAGCGGCGCCCCCGCAGCGCCCCGGCCAGCGCTTCCAGATCCGCTTCCGCACCCAGGCCGGCCGCCGCGCACAGGCCTTCGAGGGCGCCCCGCTCGGTGCCGGAATCCCACCAGCGTGCACGCAGCAGACGGTCCCTCTTCCAGGTCCGGGAGACGGTGTCGGCGGCCTCCTCGGCAAGCCGGCTCTTCCCGACCCCCGCCGGTCCGGTCACGGTGGTCAGCCGTGCCCTGCCGAGCAGCGCGCGGAGCCGGTCGCGCTCCGCAGCACGTCCCACCATCTGCCCCGGGCCCGTACGCCGTTGCCCTGCGCCCTTGCGCGTCGCCATCCCGTCCCCGTCGTTCCGCCAAGGTGAAGCCTTTCTGCACCGGACATGGTGGGAGACGGTCGCCTCCCGGACGTCAGGACCAGGTGCCGGTTCACTCGATCGGGGGTCCCTGGCCGAGTTTCCCGCACGGGTGCGGGCGAAGGCACCTATGAGACCGTGCCCGTACGAGTCCGGGGCCCTGGCCGTGCGTGCCGTACGACCCCTGGGACCCGGCCGCCGGGCCCGGTACGTTGGCGCCCTGTGGACATGAACCTGCTGCATGCGCTCCATCGGGAGGGCGTCGAGCACGACGCCGCGCAGAGCGACCGGCTGCTGCGCCGCCGCAATCTGGAGCCGGAGTCGGCCGCCTTGCTGTCCGTCGTGCTGCGGGCGGCGGGGACCCGGCGGATGGCCGAGATCGGCACCTCCAACGGCTACTCGGCGATCTGGTTCGCCGACGCGCTGCGCGCAGCCGGCGGCGATCCGCTGCTCAGCGTCGATCTGGACGGCGCCGCCCAGCGCGCGGCCGCCGCCAATCTCGTACGGGCGGGCCTGGCCGACCACGTGGAGCTGCGTCGCGCCGACGGCGGCGAGGTACTGCGCACGCTGCCGGACGCGGCCCTGGACGCGCTGTTCCTCGACTCCGAACGGACCGAGTACGCGTCCTGGTGGCCGCATCCGCGCCGGGTGCTGCGTCCGGGCGGACTGCTGATCGTCGACAACGTCCTGTCACACCCCGACGAGGTGGCCGACTTCGTTCAACTGGTCGACGCGGACGAGGAGTTCGGCGCATCGACGGTGACCGCCGTCGGCAAGGGCCTGCTGCTCGCCGTACGTGGATGACACCCCTCAGTCGGGTGGCAGGGCGATCTCGCACCAGACTCGCTTGCCGGTGCCGCGCGGCTCCACACCCCAGGAGTCGGCGAGTTCCTCGATCAGCATCAGACCGCGCCCGGAGGTCGACTGGTCGGTGGTGGCGATACGCCGCGGCGAGGCCGGCGAGGTGTCGCTGACGGCGAGTCGCACCGCGCGCCCGCTGCTGGTCGGGTGTGCGGTGAGCACGGCGTGTCCGTCGGTGTGCAGCAGTGCGTTGGTGCCGAGTTCGCAGGCCAACAGCTCGGCGGTGTCGGCCAGTTCGTCGAGCGACCAGCGCCCGAGGGCCTTGCGCAGGGCGGCTCGCGCGGTCCGCAGGGAGTCCGGATCGGCGCGGGTCAGGCTCAGCTCCACGGTCGGCAGCCGGTCCGGGTGCCGCCGGTCGCGGTGCAGCACGAGCAGGGCCACGTCGTCCTCCTCGCCGGTGAAGGCGCCCATGGTCTTCAGGAGGTGGTCGGCGAGCTCGCCGGGTTCCTGCGGGCCCGCCCGCAGCGATTCGAGGAGCCGGGTACGGCCCCGGTCGAGGTCCTCCGTACGCGCCTCCACCAGACCGTCGGTGTACAGGACGAGCGTCGCGCCCGGCGCCAGGATCGTCTCGGACGCCGGGTACGGGGCCTGGGCGCCCATCGCCGCGACTCCGAGCGGCAGCCCGCCCGGAGTGGGCAGCCAGCCGCAGGACCCGTCCGGGCTGCGTACGACGGGTTCCGGATGCCCGGCCCGTACGGTGACGGTGAGGCCGGTGTGCGGGTCGACGATGGCGAGCAGACAGGTGGCGAAGCGGTCGGTGTCCAGGTCGGCGAGGAAGTCCGCCGCCCGGGCCATCACCGTGGTGGCGGGGTGCCCCTCCGCGGCGTACGCCCGCAGGGCGATGCGGAGTTGGCCCATCACGGCGGCCGCGGTGACGTCGTGGCCCTGGACGTCGCCGACGACCGCGGCGATCCGGCCGTCGGGCAGCGTGAGCGCGTCGTACCAGTCGCCGCCGATGCCGCCGCGGGCCCGGGCCGGCTGGTAGCGCGTGGTGAGGGAGAGACCCGTGATCTGCGGCAGCCGCCCGGGCAGCATGGCCGTCTGCAGGCCGGCGGCCAGCTCGTGCTCCTGGTCGTACAGGAGGGCGCGCTGCAGGGACTGGGCGATGACCTTGCCGAGCGCGGTCAGTACGGTCCGTTCGTCCGGGGTGAATTCGGCGCGGCCGTCGTAGGTGAGTCCGACCGAGCCGATCGGGATGTCCTGGGCGATCAGCGGGAGATAGACGGCGACCGCGGAAGGGGAGAACGAGTCGAGGTAGGGCGCAAGGCCCGGATAGCGCCGCCGGTAGTCGTCGCGCGAGCTGACGAACACCGGCTGCCGGGTGACGACCGGTTCGGTGAGCGGCAGCGGATCGGTGAGCCGGGAGAGGTGGAAGTCGCGGACGAGCACGGCCGGGCAGCCGTTGGAGCCGACGATCTCCAGATGCCCGTTGTCGACCAGGCCGAGCACGATGGTCACGGCGCCCAGGTGTTCCAGGAGGCTGCTGCTGGTGAGTGCCTGCGCCACGTCGTCCACGGTCACCGTGGGGGCGAGCGCGTCACTGACATGTCCGACGATGTCGGCCTGCCGGCGCCGCTCGTCGCGCGCCCGGCGCAGCTCTTCCGTCTGGTCGACGGCCCGCAGTTCCTGGCTGGCATCGCGGATGATGCCGATGACGCGAACGGGTGCGCCCTCCGGATCGCACTCCACATGCCCCTGGGTGTGGGTCCAGCGCAGCCGGCCGCCGGGCAGCCGGACCCGGAAGTACAGGCTGAAGCCGGTGCGGTCGCGCAGGCCGCGGCCCACCTGCTCCTCCACGGCGGGCAGTTCGACGTCCATCATGCGCTCGGCGAGGGTGGTGAGCCGTCCGTCGAACTCGCCGGGTCCGAAGCCCATCACCGCGAGCCCGGCCTCGTCGTAACGCATGGTGTTGCTCGCCACGTCCCAGGAGAAGCTGCCCATCCCGTTGGCGGCGAGCGCCACTTCGGGGCGTGGCGGGTCGATGTCGGAGGCGGCGTCCTGTGCGGCGCCCGCCGGGCCGGGCTGCTGTGGCGGGTGCGCGATCGCCTCGTCGCCGCGGTCGTCGCCTCCCGGTGGCCGGCTCATTCGGCGGGAGCGGCGCCGCTCCCGCCCGGCGAGGCTGCCGCGGGCTCGTCGACCGCCGCGCCCGGCGCCTGCTCCTGTTCGCTGTGCACCGTGCCCTGTTCGTCCTTCTCGCCGGGGCGTACGGAGCAGGTCAGGGCGTCGTCGACCACGTCGGCCACGATGGTGTCGCCGGGGCCGGCCTCGCCGGAGATCACCAACGAGGCGATGCGGTTGTCCAGTTCGCTCTGGATGGTGCGGCGCAGCGGCCTGGCGCCGAACTCGGGCTGATGGCCGTGCGCGACCAGGAGCTTCTTGGCCGCCTCGGTCACCTCGAGGTCCATACCCTGGGCGCGCACCCGGCGCCGGCTCTCGTCTAGCAGCAGTCCGACGATGTGCGAGAGGTCGTCCTGGGTGAGTCCGTGGAAGATGATGATCTCGTCGATGCGGTTGAGGAACTCGGGCCTGAAGTGCCCCCGCAGATCGGACATCAGGTCGTCCTTGATCTCCGAGACGTCGCCCTGGTGGGCCAGGATGCGATGGGCGCCCACATTGGAGGTCATCACGACGATGGTGTTGCGGAAGTCGACCGTGCGGCCCTGACCGTCCGTCAGGCGCCCGTCGTCCAGGACCTGCAGGAGGGCGTTGAAGACATCGGGGTGTGCCTTCTCCACCTCGTCGAAGAGCACCACGCTGTACGGCTGACGGCGGATCCGCTCGGTGAGCTGGCCGGCCTCGTCGTGGCCCACATAGCCCGGCGGGGCGCCGATCAGCCGCGACACCGTGTGCTTCTCCTGGAACTCGCTCATGTCGAAACGCACCAGGCGGTTCTCGTCGCCGAACAGCAACTCGGCGAGCGCCTTGGCCAGTTCGGTCTTGCCGACACCGGTGGGGCCGAGGAACAGGAAGGAGCCGACCGGCCGGTCCGGGTCGCTCATCCCGGCCCGCGAGCGCCGGACCGCCTCGGAGATGGCCACCACGGCCTCGTCCTGGCCGACGACCCGGCTGTGCAGCGCGTCCTCCAGTTTGAGCAGCCGCTGCTTCTCGTCCTCGGTGAGCTGGGCGACCGGGATGCCGGTACGCCGGGAGAGGATCTCGGCGATGTCGTCCGCGGTCACCTTCATCACGCCCTCGCGGCGCTCCGCGATGCCCGCGAGCTCCGACTCGGTGTCGGCGATGCGGTCCTTGAGCTCCTTGGCGCGCTCGAAGTCCTCGTGCGCCACCGCCTCGTCCTTCTCCCGCCGCAGCTTGGTGAGGGCGTCCTCGCGCTCCACGGCCTCGGTGGACCTTCCGAGCGAGCGCAGCCGGACCCGGGCGCCCGCGGTGTCGATCAGGTCGATGGCCTTGTCCGGCAGGAAGCGGTCGGTGACATACCGGTCGGAGAGGTCGGCGGCCGCCGCGAGCGCCTCGTCGCTGTATCGGACCTGATGGTGCGCCTCGTAGGAGTCGCGCAGTCCCTCCAGGATCAGTACGGTCTCGGCGACCGTCGGCTCGGGCACGGTGACCGGCTGGAAGCGGCGCTCGAGTGCGGCGTCCTTCTCGATGTACTTGCGGTACTCGTCGAGCGTGGTGGCACCGACCACGTGCAACTCGCCGCGGGCCAGGGCCGGTTTGAGGATGTTCCCGGCGTCCATCGAGCCCTCGCCGCCACCGCCCGCGCCGACCACGGTGTGCAGTTCGTCGATGAACAGGATCGTCGAGTCCGATGCGGCGGTGACCTCGTCGATGACGTTCTTGATCCGCTCCTCGAACTCGCCGCGGTACTTGGATCCGGCGACCATACCGGTCAGATCGAGCGCGACCACCCGCCGGTCGGCCAGCGAGCCCGGCACGTCACCGGCGACGATCCGCTGGGCGAGGCCCTCCACGATCGCCGTCTTGCCCACTCCGGGCTCACCGATGAGCACCGGGTTGTTCTTCGTACGGCGGGAAAGGATCTCCACCGTCTGCTCGATCTCCTCGGCCCGGCCGACCACCACGTCGAGGCGGCCCGCCTTGGCGTCGGCGGTCAGGTCCCTGCCGTACTCGTCGAGGGTCGGGGTTTCGCTCGCCGCCTTGCCGCCGCTCTGTCCTTCCGCACCGCCGGGCTCACTGGCCTCCTGCAGGATGGCGCGGGCGTCGACGCCGTGCGCCCGCAGCAGCTTGGCGGCCGCCGAGTCCTGGTCGGAGACGAGCGAGAGCAGGATGTGCTCGGGGCCGATGTACGACGTCTCGGCGGCCTGGGACATCGCGTGCGCGCGCAGCAGGCTGCGCTTGGCCGCCGGGGTGAGGTCCGGGGTGCCGGAGACCTCGGAGCCCTCGCCCGGCAGGACCTCGGCGATCTCCCGGCCGAGCCGGTCGGGGTCCACTCCGGCGCGCTGCAGCAGGCTGCGGGTCGGCTCGACCTGGGTGCACGCCCAGAGCAGGTGCTCGGTGTCGAGATCCATGCTGCCGTCGGATGCGGCGCGTTCCGCGGCCTTGGCCAGCAGGTCCTGCGCGGACTCGGTGAGCAGCCTGCCGATCGGCACCCGCTGCACCGCGGGCGGGGACGCCATGGGCGACGTACCGAAGAATCTGCTCAGCAGATCCCCGAAGGGATCGGACGAACCGTACGAACCGAAGGACGAGAGCGACATGGCCTGAGGCCTCCTTGAGACCGGGTCCTGCCCGAATGTGCAGGGCTGTGCGCCGCGTCCCTCGAGCCCCCGCGCCACGGCGCTTCCTTCACACCGAAACAGGACGGGGTGCGTCCCGCAACGCGAGGAGGTGTCCCGCGGCCGGGGCGCACCATGTGCGCGGCCGGTCACCCGTCCGTCACCTTGCCCGCGGCAAGACCGAGGATCAGCGCGCCGGACACGACGGCGGTGACACGTCTGCCGCGCGGCCCGGTGAGGAACCTGCCGAACACCGACCCGCAGCAGGCCAGGAACATCTGCCAGCCGGCCGACGCCGCCACCATCGCGACGAGGAAGGCGGCCGCCTCGGCGCCGCTCGCACCGGAGTGCGCCTGACGGCCCAGGATCAGGGCCACGCAGTAGAGGGCGGGCCAGGGGTTGAGCGCCGTGAAGCCCAGGAACATCAGGTACGAGCGGTGCAGTCGGTCCGGTGCCGTGCCGCCCACCGTGGCTCGCTCTCGCTCCGGCCGGTGCGCGCAGGCCGCTGCGGAGGATCCGTACGGCCATCGCGGCGAGGATCAGGAATCCGGTCCAGCGCAGCGGGCCCGCGTACGGCTGGATCGCGGCTCGCGGCGCTCGCGCGGGTGGCCGCGGGGCCTGCGTAGCGGCGCAGCCTCCCGCGCGGGCGGCTGCGGCCGGACGGCCCGCGCACCGAACTGTTGTACGGGCCCTCTGTGGGCAACGCGGTGCGCCCCTGGCAGACTGCCCGCCGTACGAGGCCGGATGCGAGACGGGTGCGCCGTACGAGAAGGCTGTGCCGTGCGAGGTGGCGGGGGCACCGTCGGCGGCTGCCGCAAGAAGGTGCCCCGATTCTTGTTATCCGGCCGGGCAGCGGACGTCTCCCAGGTGTCGAGGGAGCAAGCCCGAGCAGACAGAGGCAGGGGACGGCACGTGAACAGCGATCGTGACACCGCATTGATCAGGGCGGCACAGAGCGGCGAGCAGCAGGCCCAGGACCGGCTGGTGGCCGCGTATCTGCCGCTGGTCTACAACATCGTGGGGCGCGCCCTGAACGGCCATGCGGACGTGGACGACGTGGTCCAGGACACGATGATCCGGATGCTCGGCGGGCTGCCGAACCTGCGTGATCCGGACACCTTCCGCAGTTGGCTGGTCGCGATCACCATGAATCAGATACGGGGCCACTGGCGGGAGAGCAGGCTCGGCGCGATACCGCGCGGCGGCCTGCACGAGGCGCACGAGGTCGCCGACCCCGGGGTGGACTTCGTCGACCTGACCATCGTCCGGCTCGGCCTCTCCGGACAGCGGCGCGAGGTCGCGGAGGCCACCCGCTGGCTGGACGAGGACGACCGCGCGCTGCTCTCGCTGTGGTGGCTGGAGTCCGCGGGCGAGCTGTCCCGGGCCGAGGTGGCCGCCGCGCTCGAACTGTCCGCGCAGCACACCGCGGTACGGGTGCAGCGGATGAAGGCGCAGCTGGAGACCGCACGGGTGGTGGTCCGTGCGCTGTACGCGACTCCCCGATGCGTGCTGCTCTCCGATCTGGTCGAGGGCTGGGACGGCAGCCCCTCCGCGCTGTGGCGCAAACGCATCGCGCGGCATGCCCGCGACTGCACCGCCTGCTCGGGCCACTGGTCCGGCCTTGTGCCGGCCGAGGGCCTGCTGGTCGGCCTGGGACTCGTACCGGCGCTGGCTGCGGGCGGCCACCTGGCGGCCGGCGGTACGGGGCCGGTGGACACGGTGCCTACGGCCGGGTCCAATCCGGCGGGTCCGGGCGGCGACTACCCGGATGCGGCGGCTCCGTACTCGGACACGGCCGCCTCGTACGACGGCCCCGCCGCCGGACCGTCCCCGCACCGGCGCAGGTCCGGACATGGGCGGCGCACCGCCGCGGTGGCCGCCGTCGCCGTGCTCGCGGCCGCGGGCGGTGCCGTGTATCTGTCGACCCTGCCGGGCCAGGACGACGGCGAGCGGGACACGGTCGGTGCCCGCTCCGCGACCCTGCCCGCGGACACCCCTCGCAGCCCGGAGTCATCGCCCACCAGGACGTCGAAGAAGCCGTCGCCCAAGCCGAGCAAGTCCTCGGCGAAGCCGTCGCCGAAGCGGACCGAGGCCAAGCCGTCCGCGAAGCCGAAACCGAAGCCCGAGCCGAAGCCCACCCGTACGGCCGCGCCCGCGCCCGTTCCGAACGGCAAGGTGGACCAGGTCGTCGCCCTCGTCAACACCGAGCGCGCCAAGCAGGGTTGCGGCCCCGTGACGGCCAACTCCACACTCCACGAGGCGGGTCGTCGCCACTCCGCCGACATGGCGGCCCGCGACTTCTTCGACCACACCAACCCGGACGGCAAGGACCCGGGCGACCGCATCACCGCGGCCGGCTACCGCTGGAGCACGTACGGCGAGAACATCGCCCGCGGACAGCAGACCGCCGCCCAGGTGATCGAGGGCTGGATGAACAGCGAGGGCCACCGCGCGAACATCCTCAACTGCTCCTTCAAGGAGATCGGCATCGGCATCCACGACGGGTCCGGCGGCCCGTGGTGGACCCAGGTCTTCGGCGCGAAACTCTGACGCACCGCCGGACCGCCCGGCCTACGCTTCGCGGATGACCGACGCATCCCGGATGACCGACGCATCCCGTACGACGGACGACGGTGCCCGGCCGGTGGACTCAGGGGCCGCGGCGCAGGTGCTCTTCGACGGCGGCCGGCTTGTGCTTCTCGACGACCCTGGTGAGCACGGGAGTTACCACCTTCCGCGGATCGACGGCGGCGCCCGGCATCCGGCGTCCGCGCGCTCCGGCTCGTCGGCCCTGTCGCTCGACGAGGCGTTGTGGTGCTCCGTACGTCCGCTCGGCACCGCCGAACACGTGCTGCGGGCCTGGGCCACCGGCACAGCGGCGCCCGGCCCGGTCCCCTGGGAGGATCCCGAATCGGTCGCTCCGGTACGGGTACGGGCCGGCGCGATCGTGATCCGCGAGGCGCAGATGCTCCTGATCCGCTTCGACGAGAAGGGGCGTACCCACTACGAGATCCCCGGCGGCGGCGTCGAGCCCGGCGAGACGCTCACCGAGGCGGTCGTCCGTGAACTGCGCGAGGAGACCGCCCTCGAGGGCACGGCACGACACGAGGTGGCCAGGGTCTGGAAGGACGGCCGGCGCGAGCACTACTTCCGCGTCGACGCCACCGGCGAAGTGGGCGCACCGGAGCACCTCGACAACTACGGCGGCGCGCCCGCCTGGATGCCGCTCGACCGGCTGCCGGACACTCCGCTCTGGCCACGCCGCCTGGCCTGGCGCATCCCCCGCTGGCACCGCACCGCCTGGCCCGGCCGGCCGCTCGAACTCGCCGACAGCATCGACGACTTGGACGCCTGGTGCGGGTGGTGACGATGCGGCGCCGTGGAGGCGGTCAGGCGTCACCGCCGCGGTGCGGTGTCAGACCTCGTCCTCGGACCGGTACACCGCAAGGGCCCACAGGATGAAGACATCGAGGGCGACCATCACCACCGACCACACCGGCTGGTACGGCAGGAACAGGAACTGGGCCACCAGGTGGAGCGAGGCGATCGCGATGCCGGTGGCGCGTGCCCATGCCGCTCCGGACAGGATGCCCCAGCCGACGACCACGGCGAGCGCGCCGAGGATGAGCAGGATCCAGCCCCAGCCGGTGAGGTTGATCTTGTAGACGTAGTCGCCGAGGCGCGCGTACACGTCGTTCTCGGCGATCGCCGCGATGCCCTGCAGGACCGCGAGCACGCCGTTGATCAGCATCAGGACGCCGGCGAAGGTGACACCGCCGGTCGCCCAGGGGCTGTTGCGCGACGGCGCGGGGCGTGGGGCACCCGGGTCCGGTCGCGGGGAAGCAGCTTGCTGCGCCATGGTCGACCTCGTCTCTGCCATTGTCCGTGGCAGTGTCTCTGCCGTGTCCGTGGCAGCGGTGACACGGTCCGCCGCACCACCGCCGCGCTGTGGTATCGAACGTGGTCCCGATTCCGGGCGGGCACCACAGCACGGCCGCCATTCGGGTGAACGACGGGGCTATCCTCGCCGTCATGCCCGACGCCTGCTTCGCCGATCCGCGCCTCGCCGCCGTCTACGACCCACTCGACCCGGACCGCGGCGACCTCGATGCCTATGTGCGGATGGCGGACGAGTTCGCGGCCGGGTCGGTCCTCGACATCGGCTGCGGTACGGGGGTGTTCGCGCTGCGGCTCGCCGGGCTCGGCCTCGACGTGGTCGGCATCGACCCCGCCGCCGCATCGGTCGATGTCGCCCGCGGCAAGAACGGCGCGGACGCGGTCCGCTGGATCTGCGGGGACGCGACCCGACTGCCCCCGCTGCAGGTGGACTTGGCGACCATGACGGCGAACGTGGCCCAGGCGATCGTGGATCCGGAGCTGTGGCGGGCCACCCTGGCGGCCGCCCACGGGGCGCTGCGTCCGGGCGGCCGCCTGGTGTTCGAGACGCGGGTGCCGTCCCGGCGCGCGTGGCAGGAGTGGACTCCGGAACTCTCGCGGCAGGTCACGGACGTACCGGGCGCCGGCCGCATCGAGAGCTGGGTACGGCTCACCCGCGTCGATCTGCCGCTGGTCGGCTTCCGCTGGACATATGTGTTCGCGTCGGACGGGGCGACGCTGACGTCCGACTCGATCCTGCGCTTCCGTGAACGAGCGGAGATCGAGGCCGACTTGGCGGCGCAGGGGTTCGTCGTGGAGGAGGTGCGGGAGGCTCCGGACCGGCCGGGCATGGAGTACGTCTTCGTGGCGCGCCGGCCGTGAAGTCGACTCAGGACTCGCCGTCGAAGTCGCCGCGCTCGACCTCGTCGATCCCCAACCCGCCCGCCTGCGTGGGCAGTTGGAGCGCGGTCGCCTCGGCATCCGGGCTCGGCCCCTGCGGGCCGCCCCAGGAGATGTGCGGCACGGTACGGTCACCGGTCACGTTCCCGCTGCTCGCCCGCTCGCCTGCGACGGGCGTGATGAAGTCCGGGAAGCCGTCCCCGTCGAGGTCGGCGAGCGTGAGGTTCTCCGGACTGATGCCGGCACGCCGGGAGTTGACGTCCGGGGACTCGTCGTCCGGCAGCCCGAGGTCGCCCGGTCCGTACACGGTGCGGGTGGCCGGGTCGAGACCGTCCTTCGATCCGTACACCACCGCGATCCGCTCCTGGCGGTCCTCGGCGTCCGGGTCCGCGCTAGTGAAGGCCGGGACCACGAGATCGGGGTGGCCGTCCCCGTTGACGTCGTCGGGGTCCTTCGACCCCTTGCCCGCGGGCGGCTGCTCGGCATCGCCGTCCGGGACGCCCGGTATCGCGGCCTGCACGCGGTCCTTGCCCGAGGGCCCCGGCGCAGCGTCCGCCCCGCCGTCACCGCATCCGGAGACCAGGGTGAGCGCGGCGAGCGCGGTCAGGGCACTCAGCACCTTGCGTGACTTCATGCGCCCAGCTTGGCATTGCCCGCCGGCCGTCCCCCGCGTCGCCCCCTGCACCGACCGGCAGCGGTCCACCGTGGCGGGGTGAACGTACGAGGCATGGAGACTAGGTTGTGGGGTCATGAGCAACCTTGACCGTCAGGCCGTCCCGTCCCTCTGCGGCGGGCGGGGATTCGTCGTCGCCGAACCCGTGCGCGAACTCCTCAATCCACGCCGCGTCATGCTCGGCGAGTCCACCGAGGTCCGCCGTCTGCTGCCCAATCTGGGGCGCCGCATGGTCGGCGCCTGGTGCTTCGTCGACCACTACGGTCCCGACGACATCGCCGACGAGCCCGGCATGCAGGTCCCCCCGCATCCGCACATGGGCCTGCAGACGGTGAGCTGGCTGCACGACGGCGAGGTGCTGCACCGCGACTCGGAGGGCAGTCTGCAGACGGTGCGCCCGAGGGAGTTGGGCCTGATGACGTCCGGCCGGGCGATCAGCCACTCCGAGGAGAGCCCCAAGTCGCACGCCAAGTACCTGCACGGCGCCCAACTCTGGGTCGCCCTGCCGGACGCACACCGCCACACGGACCCCCGCTTCGAGTACCACGCCGCTCTCCCCCAGGTCATCGCGCCCGGCCTGACCGCGACCGTGCTGCTCGGTTCGCTGGACGGGGCCACCTCGCCCGGCACCACCTTCACACCTCTGGTCGGCGCGGATCTTGCGCTGTCCCGCGGCGCGGACCTCGCCGTCCCGCTCGAGCCCGACTTCGAGTACGCGGTCCTCTCGATGTCCGGCGAGGTGCATGTGGACGGAGTGCCGGTACTGCCCGGGTCGATGCTCTACCTCGGCTGCGGCCGCACCGAACTCCCGCTGCGCGCCGAGTCCGACGCGGAACTGATGCTCATCGGCGGCGAGCCGTTCGAGGAGGAGATCATCATGTGGTGGAACTTCATCGGCCGGTCGCAGGACGACATCGCACAGGCCCGGGAGGACTGGATGTCGGGCCGCCGCTTCGGCGAGGTGCAGGGGTACGAGGGCGCACCACTCCCGGCCCCCGACCTCCCACCGGTCCCACTCAAGGCACGGGGGCGCGTCCGCTGACCTGCACGAACACCTCCACCGGGCCTCCCACCTCGCACCAACGGCCCTCCCCCAACTACGACGTCCCGCCACGACGAAGCCGAACGACCCACTCCTGCAGCGCGACTGACGGATCGGGGAGCGTCCACGTCGTACGTGTGCTCGCTCATGTCAGGCGGCCTTGGCGGTGCGGCCCAGACGCAGGGCCGAGATGAGGAAGAAGATGCCGCCCGGGATCGCGTAGCCGATCGCACTGGCCAGCGTGGGGTCGTCGGCGCCGGCGGACGCCACGAACGAGGCGCCGGCGAGCACCGAGATGCCGCCGCTGAGGATCATCGGCCACTGGCCGCCCAGTTGGCGACGGGGAACGGCCACGATCAGCTGGACGAGGCCGGCCACGATCGCCCAGGCTCCCCAGACCCGCAGTACTGCGGGAATGCCGGACGTGGCGGCGAGGGCCACACCCAGGGCCGCGACGAAGCTGACCGCCATGTTGACGTACAGCAGAACCGGCGAGCGGGTCGCGCGTGAGGCGTTCGCGTCGACGACGGCGGCGCCGACGTCGAACAGTGGATAGAGCACCAGCAGCACGGCTGCGGCGGGACTGATCTCCTTGGCCATCGTGAACATCACCAGGGCCCAGACGATGGCGAACGCGAACCGGACGAAGTAGAGCCTCCGCAGAGCAGAGGCGGTCCCGGTGACGTTCGAGGGTGCGGCAATGCTGGTCATGGTGATCCTTTCGATGGAATGCGAAGGACGAAGGGCGCAGGCCTGTCTCCGGCCCGCCGTCTCGATCGGGTCGGCCGCACGGTCCGACCCCATTCGGTGCGGCGCGATCGCTCGGGATCCACGTCGGAACACCTGCGGTCAGTCCGAACACCTGGGGTCATGGGCCTGTAGAGGGCGAAGAGCGTCCCCTCGAGCCTTGCGAGACTGAACGTTCTGTTCGCCTACAGCCTGGCAAGCGCCAGGAGGCTTGTCAAGACCGAACGTTCTACCCGCTACGATGGCCGCATGGTGCTCAGGGAATCCGACAGCCGGCCGCCGTCCGAGGCGCGGACCCGGCTGCTCAAGACGGCCGGCCAGCTGTTCTACGCGGAGGGGATCCACAGCGTCGGCGTCGACCGGATCGTCGCGGAGGCGCGAGTCACGCGCGCGACCTTCTACCGCCATTTCCCCAGCAAGGAGACCCTGGTGGTCGCCTACCTCACGGAAGCCCACCGTGCGGTACACGACCAGGTCGACGCGGCCGTGGCCGCGCAACTCTCGGCCGCCGACACCATCCGGTCGCTCGGTTCATCGATCGCCGAGAGCATCCGGTCGCCGGGCTTCCGGGGCTGCGCCTTCCTCAACGCCGTCGCCGAGTACCCCGACGCGGATCACCCGGTGCACAGGGCCGTGCTCGAGCACCGACAGTGGTTCCTGGACACATCCATCGGACTTGTCTCCAGGATTCACGAGCAGTCCGCCGAGCGCGCCGCACAGCACTTCGTGATGATGCGCGACGGCGCGATGGCCTCAGGCTGCCTCTTCGACCCGGCGCTGGTGACCGAAACCTTCCTGACCGGCATGGAGAGACTCCTCGAAGTCCACTCCACACGCTCCTCCCCCAAGCCGTCGTAGATCGCAGCCGTCACAGATCGCAGCCGTCATCGATCCGCCCACGATGTCCCGTTCACGGCCGCCACAGCGAGTGCTCGTGTTCCGCCCAGACTCGTGAGACGGAGCCCGTACGCATCCCACGTCGGGCCTCCGGGTCGGCCATGGCCATGCCGATGTGACCGGCGAGGACGATGCCCAGGGTGAGGGCCAGCCAGTCGTGCACGAACGTGGCGCCGGTGCGCCACATCAGCGGGGTGAGGTGGGTGAACCACATCATCAGGCCGGTACCGAGCATGACGAGCGTGGCGCCGGCCGCCCAGGCGGCGTAGAGCTTCTGCCCCGCGTTGAACTTGTGCGCCGGACGGGACGACGGCCGCTTGTCCCGGCGCAGCGCGGCCCTGAGCCAGCGGCCGTCGTGCGCACCGAAGCGATTGAGCAGGCTCAGGTCGGCACGCAGGGCGCGCGAGCCGAGGCCGACCAGCACCGGGACGGGCAGGGCGACTCCCGTCCACTCGTGCACGGTGACCACCAGGGCCCGCCGGCCGACGAGTTGGGCGAGTGCGGGGACGTACAGGAGGGCCGCGGTCAGCACGCACACACCCATCAGCAGGGCCGTCGCACGGTGGGTCCAGCGCACGGCCGGGCTGAAGCGCCGCACGTCCGAGGCGGCCCGGTCGGCGTCAGGTCGTGGGCTCATCGTCCCGTCCGTTCGAACGGCCCACCCAGGCATCGACGTCGTAGCCGCGCCGTTCCCAGTAGCCGGGCCGCACATCCTTCGTGACCGTGATGCCGGAGAGCCACTTGGCGGACTTGTAGAAGTACATGGGTGCCACGTACAGACGGGCCGGGCCGCCGTGGTTGTGACCGATGTCCTCGTCCTGCATGCGCAGCGCGACCAGCACGTCCGCACGGCGCGCCTGCTCCAGGGTGAGGCTCTCCGAGTACGCCCCGTCGAAGCAGGTGAAGCGCACCGCACCCGCGGAGGAGCGCACCCCCGCGGCGTCCAGGAGCTCGGACAGTCGCACACCCTCCATCGGCGTACCGGGCACCCGCCACCCGGTGACGCACTGGATGTCGCGCACCATGCGGGTCTGCGGCAGCGCCCTGAGGTCGGCCAGGCCGTACGTCGTGGGGCGGTCGACCAGACCGTCGACGGTGAGCCGGTAACTGTCGGCGTCCTTGCGGGGAACGGACGAGGTCACCGAGTAGTAGCGAAAGCCACCACCGTTCGGCAGCAGTCCCGTCACCCCGATGGGATCCACCTCGGCGGCGCCACCGAGGAACGCCTCCATCCCCCGCTGCAGCACGGGCGCGGCCAGCACCCCCACCGCGCCGAGACCGAGGGTGCCGAGGAGGACGCGCCGACCCACTGGAGCGCCCCGCGTATCGGGCTGTTCGGAGTCCACCTGTGCCATCTCCCCTTGAGGGCGCGTCATGGGCGCCTCCGCCCCTGTGCATCAGTACAGCGACCGAACGAACCCCTGTCAAGACCGAACGTTCTCCCTGTCTGGTAGCCTGCCGGGATGAATCGAAGCCCAGAGAGCGGAGGCGTCTCCGAAGCGAGAGCACGACTGCTCACCACCGCGACCAGGATCTTCTACGCGGAAGGAATCCACTCCGTCGGCATCGACCGCATCACGGCGGAGGCCAAGGTCACCCGGGCCACTCTCTACCGGCACTTCTCGGGCAAGGAAGACCTCGTCCTCGCCTACCTCGACCAAGCCGACCAGGGCATCCGGGCTCAGATCGCCGCCGCACAGGCGAGCAGCGACTCACCCGTCGAACAGATCCTCGCCGTCGCCCGGTCCATCGCCGACAGCATCCGCACACCCGGCTTCCGTGGTTGCGCCTTCCTCAACGCGGCCGCCGAGTACGGCGATCCCGCCCACCCGATTCACCAGTTCATCCTGGGCCACCGCCAGTGGTTCCTGAACACCGTGACGGACCTGCTGGCGCACACCGGCGACGCACCCGCCGACCCGCCCGCACGACACGTCGTCATGCTCAGGGACGGCGCGATGGCGGCCGGCTGCCTCTTCGACCCCGAACTGGTGGCCCACACCTTCCTCGTGGGCGTCGAAGGGCTACTCCGGGAACGCACCGGCTCCTACGAGGCGGAGGTGTCCTGAGCGAGACACCCGGTGTGGTGAGACACCGGGCTCAGGCGGTCAGGCGGTCAGGCCGGCGGTTGTCATCCAGATGTGCTCACAGGTCGCGGACGCCTGCTGCAGCTGCTCCGGGGAATCCTGTGAGGCGTGGTAGAAGGTCCGCTCGATCATCCAACACAGGGCGCGTGCCATCGCCGATGCCTGGTGCGGTGCGTCGCCCGCCGGAACACCGGCCCGTTCGAGTACGGCCCGGATGGCATCGATGAACAAGTCGGCCGTGTGGCTCCACAGTTCGCCGATCTCCGGCACTGTCAGCGAGAGATCGATCGCGGTACGCATGACCAGGCCGTGCTCGGCCCACAGCTCGATGGTCCGCCGCATGGCCGCGGTGATGGCCTGGCGCGGCTCGGTGGTCTCCGCGGCGACCCTGGATCGTTCCCACAGGTGCTCGACGGTCCTCGCCACGAGCGCCGCGACCACCTCCTGCTTGGAGCCGAAGTAGAAATACAGGGCTCCGCGAGTGATGCCGGCGCCCTGGGCGATGTCGCCGACCTTCATGGCGTCGTAGCCCTTCTCCGCGAGGAGGGTCTCGCACGTGTCGAGAATGGCGCGTTCCCGCAGGTCGCCTTTTCGTTCGCCGGCACGTCGGCCGCGCGCGGGGTGGTGGCCGGACATCAGAGCTGCGCACCCTCGGCGAAGTCGGTCGTCCGCGACAGGGACTCCCACGTACGGATGTCCTCGTCGACGGCCGTACGGGCGGCCGTCACCAGCCGCAGGGCGTCCGAGCCGAGGACGAGGTGCGCGGGTGGCTGAGCGACCGACGCGATGTGCACGACGGCTTCGCCCGCCTTCGCCGGGTTGCCCAACTGGTTCCCGCTGGCCTTCTTCCGCCCTTCGCGGATGGGAGTGAACAGCTCGTCGTAGTCGTCGACGGATCGGCCGGCGCGCGTCATGGAGCGTCCGGCCCAATCGGTACGGAACGAGCCCGGTTCGATCGCCGTCACGTGGATCCCGAACTGCGCGACCTCCTTGCCCAGCGCCTCCAGAACTCCCTCCAGGGCGAACTTGCTGCCACAGTAGGCCGACATGCCCGGCACGGCCATGAGCCCGCCCATGGAAGTGACGGCCATCAGGTGCCCGCGGCGACGCCGGCGCAGGTACGGCAGGGCCGCCTGCAGCGTGGCCATGGCCCCGAACACATTGACCTCGAACTGCCGCCGCACCTCGGTCAGCGGAGTCTCCTCGAAGGTGCCCTCGAGGCCGTAGCCGGCGTTGGCGACCACGACGTCCATCGCGCCGACGTTCTGCTCCACCTCCGCGAACACGGTGGAGACGGACTCGCTGTCGGTCACATCCAGTATCCGGCCGTGAGCGCGTCCGGGCTCGAGAGCTTCGAAGGCGCGCAGGTCGCCCTCCGAGCGCACGGTGCCGACGACGGAATGTCCTGCCGTCAGGGCGGCCTCGGCCATGGCGCGGCCAAGGCCCGTACTGACGCCCGTGATGAGCCAGTTCTGCTTCTGCATGGTTCCTCCGTAAGTTGTCATGTGGCCAGGGAGGGGCACGAAGGGGAGGTCGGATCGCCCCCATGGAGAAAATCTACACCGCGTTTATTTTTCCCGCCATGGCGTCAATTACCTCGCGTCCGAGCGGACAGCGTCGCGGATCCTTCGAGCCAGCGCTCCGGGCGCTCGCAGCAGAGGATAGGCTTGCCTAACATGACGACGAACGACGCCGCGGCGACCGGACCGTCCTCCATCGCCGACGAGGTGGCCGAGGTCAACCCGCGCTATGTCGAGCACTTCAACGGGACGTACGCCGACGCCGTCGAGATCGTCTGTCGCGCGCACTTCGGCCGCGACGACCTGCACAGCGCCAAGTTCGCCGGCATCGACGTGCACGGCCCTTCGCTGCGGGCCACGACCGAGGACGGGGTGCACCACGAGGCCGCGGTGCCCTTCTCGCGTCCCGTCGCCACGCTCTTCGACATCCAGTCGCTCACCCTAGAGGTCACCGCCCGTGCCCGGGACGCCCTCGGCATCACCGCGCCGACCACCCCCGAGCGCCAGGCGCAACAGGTCAACGCCATCCGTACGCGCGTCACTTCGGTCGTACGGGTCGAGCAGGTCACCCCGATCTTCAAGCAGATCACCTTCGGCGGCGGCGACCTCGGCTCGTACACACCCGGTGGGCACGACCAGTTCATCTACGTCATGACTCCGCCTGCGGGCCGGACCGAACTCACCGTCGACTCCTCGTTCTCGCAGGAGGACTTCGGCCGGTTCGCCGAGGAGGACCGGCCGATCGGCGGCTACTACACACTGCGCCGCTGGCGGCCCGAAGTCGCCGAGATCGACATGCTGTTCGTGCTCCACGGCATCGGCGACGACACCCACACCGAGCCCGGGCCCTCCGCGACGTGGGCGGCCGGCGCGGCGCCGGGCGACCCGGTGGCGCTCTGGGGACCGCGCACGATCTACGAGCCCCCGGCCGACACCGACTGGCTCCTTCTCGTGGGCGACGAGACCGGCCTGCCGGCGATCTGCGTGATCCTCGAGAACCTGCCCGAGGGCACCCCGGCCCACGTGTTCGTCGAGCTCGGCGACGACGCCGACCGCCTGCCGCTCCCCGACCGGCCCGACATCCACGTCACCTGGCTGATCCGCGGCGACGCGCCGGCCGGCACCACCACGCTCCTCCACGACGCGGTCCGCGCACTCGACCACCCGGACGGGAATGTCTACGCGTGGGGCGGCGCCGAGTCACGCTCGATGGCGGCCATCCGTAAGCACCTGCGCCGCGAGCGCCGCATCGACCGGACCCGGGTCCGCATGACCGGCTACTGGCGCCACACCTCGACACCCGCCGACGTCGACACGGACGAGAGCTGACGCGCAGCGAGGAAGGCTCCGGCGCAGAGCTCGGCCGGCGACGACGCCATGGTGTGCGAGCCGAGCACCTCGGCACCACGCCTACGACGTCGCGCGCGTGGCCTCCTCGTCGACCCCCCAACTGGCAAGCAGCTGCAGCGCTTCCGCCGAGGCCGACGACGGTTCGGCGTGGTAGATGCACAGAGACTGGTCGTCGTCGTCCGGGAGGTGCAACGTCTCGTAGGCGAGGGTCAGTTCGCCCACCAGGGGGTGCCTCATGCGCTTGACGCCGTGGCCCTTCTCCTTCACGTCGTGGGTGGCCCAGAGCCTCCTGAACTCCTCGCTCTTGACCGAGAGTTCGCCGACCAGCGCGGACAGCTCCGGGTCCTCCGGATTCCGGCCCGCGTACAGCCGCAGATAGCTGACCATGTCGGCCGCCTTGGAGCCCCAGTCGAGGAACAGCTCCCGGTAGTCCGGGTTGAGGAAGGTGAGCCGCGCCCAGTTGCGGTCGGTCCTCGGCATCCGCCCCCAGTCGCCGAACAGCGCCGCCGCCATCCGGTTCCAGGCGAGGATGTCGGAGCGCGCACCGGCGATGTACGCGGGCACGCCGTCCAGCGAGTCGAGCAGCCGGCGCAGCGCGGGCCGTACCGGCTGCTGCCGCTTCTGCTCCGCGGGCCTGCGCTGCTGCCGGGTGGGCCTGGCGAGATGGACGAGGTGCGCGTGCTCGGTGTCGCTCAGGCGCAGGGCGCGGGCGATCGAGTCGAGGACCTCCGCCGAGACGTTGCGCCCGTTGCCCTGTTCCAGGCGCGTGTAGTACGCGACCGAGACCCCGGCCAGCTGGGCCAGCTCCTCGCGGCGCAGCCCCGGCACCCGCCGGTGGCGCCCGTGCGAGCTGATCCCCACGTCCTCCGGCTGGAGCCGGGCCCTTCGGGTGCGCAGAAACTCGCTGAGCTCGGCCCTGCGGTCCAGGTGTTCCGGGTGGTCGGGGCGATCGGGCCGGTCGGCGCGATCGGGCCTGTCGGCGCGGTCGGGGCGGTCCGTCGCAGCCGCTTCGTTCTCGTCCATGTCCCCCAGTGTCCCCCGTCGTACGCTCGCGAGCCTGACCCCGCCAGTAGTAGGACCAGCGAACGTACGCAAAGCGGTGACCTGCGGATTCTTTGCGGATCGGGGCGCGGCAGGCGCAGTGTGGAGGCCATGACCACGACTGTTACCGCATACGCCGCTGCCAGTGCCAAGGCCCCGCTGGAGCGCACGACCATCGAACGCCGCACCGTCGGTGAGCACGACGTCCTGATCGACATCCGGTTCGCCGGAATCTGTCACTCCGACATCCATCAGGCCCGCGAGGAGTGGGGCGAAGCCATCTTCCCGATGGTCCCGGGCCACGAGATCGCCGGGATCGTCGAGAAGGTCGGCCCGGGCGTCACCCGCTTCAAGGTCGGTGACCGCGTCGGCGTCGGCTGCATGGTCGACTCCTGCGGAGTCTGCGAGCCCTGCCGGTCCGGGCACGAGCAGCACTGCCTCGAGGGGAACATCCAGACGTACAACGGCGTCGGCAAGGACGGCGAGCCCACCTACGGCGGCTATTCGCAGAAGGTCGTCGTCACCGAGGGCTTCGTCGTCGGCATCCCCGACGGCATCTCCCTCGACGTGGCGGCGCCGCTGCTCTGCGCCGGCATCACCACGTACTCCCCGCTCAAGCACTGGGGCGCCGGCCCCGGCAAGAAGGTCGCCGTGATCGGCCTCGGCGGCCTCGGCCACATGGGCGTGAAGATCGCCCACGCGCTCGGCGCCGAGGTCACCGTCCTCTCCCAGTCGCTGCGCAAGAAGGACGACGGCCTCCGGCTCGGCGCGGACCACTACTACGCGACCAGTGACCCGAAGACCTTCGAGGAACTCGCGGGCAGCTTCGACATCATCCTGTCCACCGTCTCCGCTCCGCTCGACTTCGGTGCGTACCTGAACCTGCTCAAGGTCGGCGGCGCGCTGGTGAACGTCGGAGCGCCCGAGGAACCGATCGCGCTCAACCTCTTCTCCCTGATCGGCGGCAACAAGATCCTCGCCGGATCGGCGATCGGCGGCATCGCCGAGACCCAGGAGATGCTCGACTTCTGTGCCGAGCACCGCCTGGGCGCCGAGATCGAGCTGATCGCGGCCGCCGAGATCAACGAGGCGTACGAGCGTGTCCTCGGCTCGGACGTGCGCTACCGCTTCGTGATCGACACCGCCACGATCTGAGCAAGCGACACGCAGGGTCCAGCCACGGTGTGGTGCACCGTGGCCGGACCCTGCGGTCTCACCGGCGGTAGTCTCCGGCCTCCGCCCCCAGTACGTTCAGCAGGGCCAGTGCTTCGGCATCGGGGGAGCCCTGCGGCGCGCTGTAGAGCACGAGTGTCCGGTCGCGGTCGGTGAGCGCGAGTGCATCGCAGTCGACGGTGATCTCCCGCCGAGATTGCGGTCCGCAGGGGCGAGCGCGCCGAAGTTCTCTTCGAGGCCCGTCTGCGTCCGTACTACTACCTCGATGCCTGCGGCTTCGAGGAGACGAGCGCCGGTCTGATGGCCCTGTGAGGCCGGTGCGGTTCAGCCCCCTGCTCGGCGGTGCGGCCCAGCCGTAGGGCCGATACGAGGAAGAAGATGCCGCCCGGGATCGCGTAGCCGGTCGCGCCGGCCAGGAAGGGTTCGTTGACACCTGCCGACGCGACGACGGAGGCTCCGGCGAGGACATCACCCGGTGCCGGTATGTGCGAGACCTTCCTGCTCGGCGTCGAGGGCCTCATCGCGGCCCGCTCGGCACCGGCTCCCGCCGCGTCCGCCGTCACCGAGCCGGCCGGCCGACCCCCGAGGCCGGGGCCGCGCCTCGCCGAGCGGCGGGAACGGCATCGGCCCGTGTCTCAACTCGCCTACGATGACGGCGAGTCGGCGCCGCGGGGCGTGCTGCGGCACACCACCCGCACGGCCGCCCACTCGCGACCGCGACCCCGGACACGAGGCAGGCACTCCACGATGGCGGCACGGCAGTCCTGGCGCAGCGGACCCGGACCCCGGATCACGGCAAAAGCGCTGCTGGCCGGTGTCATGGGGGCCGTCGTCGGGATCGCCGCGTACGCCATCGGTCGGACGGGCGGTCAGTTGCTGTCCGTGGTGGTCGGCGCGCTCGCGGGCGTCACCGTCGTACTGGCGGCACACTTCTACCGTCGTTCCGCCCAGCTCACCGAGGTGCAGCTCAGTGTGGCCGGGAACGCGATGACGTTCACCGCCAACACGGACATGCGGCAGGCGGCCCTGCGCATGTTCTTCCAGGCGGCCACCCGGGTGGCGACCCGTCCGCTGGACGACGACACGGGCAACCTGCGCGAGGCGCTGAACTCCCTGAAGAACCTCTTCGATCTGTACCGCGAGCCGATCGAGTCCGGCTCCACGCCTCCGCCGCCCCTGAAGGGCGACTCGGTCCACGAACTCGTCCTCGACATACTGAACTTCGAGCTCGCCCCCTTCCTGTCGAAGTGGCACCCGCGACTGCGTACGTGGGAGGAGTCGGAGGCCGGCGAGATGGGCGGCGAGGCGGCCTGGCCGGAGAACGCCGCCTTTCGCGAGGAACTGCGCGAGCTGCAGCACCGGTTGCGGGACTATGTCGTCGCGCTGGGCAAGGTCGCCGGACTGCGTGATCCCGAGCGGCATCTGCGGCGCTCCGACTGGCACGCGCGCCGCACTGCGTCCGCTCCCCCGCCCCAGACATCCGGCCTGCCCCACGCCCGGCGATCGCACGACCGGCACATCCCGCCGTCGACGCCGGCCTCCGATGACGCATCATGAGGCTGTGAACAAGCTTGCCCGGCCCTCGCCGCCCCAGCCCGATCCCGCCTTCGCGACCTCACAGGCAGGCAGCGGCACCCCCCCCCCCGGCTGATGTTCGGGTTGCGTCGCGCGAGGGGGTCACGGCATGACGCAGGGGGACGCGGACGCGCAAGCGGGCGTGAGCATACACGGCGACCAGGCAGCCCAGTGGGACGTCTTCGTCAGCTACAGCCGTGCCGATGTGCAACAGGCCGGTGTGCTGGCGGCCGCACTGCGTGAGCAGGGCCTCCGGGTGTTCGTCGACGAGACGTCCGTCGAGGACTTCGCGTCCATCACCACCACGATCACCGGGGCACTCGCACGGTCGAAGAGCCTGCTCGCCTTCTACTCCGCCCGGTACCCGCACAGTCGCGCCTGCCAGTGGGAGCTCACGTACGCCTATCTGGCCGGACAGCGCGAGGGCGATCCGCGCAAGCGGGTCCTCGTCGTCAATCCCGACGCCGGCGCCGGACATGTGCAGCCGGTGGAGCTGCGGGACGCCCGCCACTGGCCGTGGCCGTCGACACCGAGCGCGCTCGGCCGTTTCGCGGCCCGGGTGGCCGCGCACACGGCCGAGCTCGTCGATGCGATGAGCGCACCACGGGCGTACCCCGACGGGCGGGCCGCTCCCGGATCCTGGCTGCCCGCGCCGGCCAGGACCGGCTCCTCGCACTTCACGGGGCGCCTGCGCGAGCAGTGGCACATCCATACCGCCCTGCACCGCCACCACACCCCACTGGTGGCCCCGAGCAGCGGCGGTTCGGGGCGCACGGCCCAACTGCGCGGGATGGCCGGCATCGGGAAGTCGCTGCTCGCCCAGGAGTACGCGCTCCGCTTCGGCTCGGCCTTCCCCGGCGGCGTCTTCTGGTTCGACCTGCACGGCCTGCAGGGCGCGGAGCCGTCGGCCGTCATGGATGCGTACGCCGAGCAGGTGGCGACCGTGACCGACGCGCTCGGTCTGGGATCCGGTGGACCGGAGCGGCAACTGCGGCAGTCCCTCAGCCGTCTGGCGGTCTTCCTCGGCGAGCAGGGCTCGCCGTGCCTGTGGACGGTGGACGGGCTCCCCGACGGTCTGTCCGAGGAGCATCTGAATCTGCTGCGCGGTCCGCATCTGCTCGCGTCGACGCTGATCACCACGCGTTCGCGGCGTTACGGCGGATTCGCGGAGCCCGTCGATCTGGGCCCGCTTCCGGACGCGGACAGCCTCCAGCTGCTCACCGCCCGCCACACTCCCCGGGGAGAGGCGGAGCAGGCGGCGGCCGCCGCCCTCGTCCACGACGTCGGCGGCCACCCGCAAGCGCTCGGCATCCTGCGCGAACTCGCGGCCGCCGGCTTCACCCGCACCCGCAATCGCCTGCACGCCCCCGGACCCGACATCCTCGCGGGCGAGCTCACCGGCACGCTGCTGCCCGACCCGCTCGCCGGCCGGGCACCGACCGCCGACATTCTCCGGCTGCTCGCCGTCGCCTGCCCCGCCCCGCTGAGCTCCAAGACCCTGGAGACGGCGCTCGGTACGGTCCCGCCGTACGACCCGTGGGAGACCGCCTCGCTGACCGCGCACACCCTGGACGCACTCCTCGGCACCGGGGCGCTGACACCGAGTCCCGCACACGACGGCACCTGGACCGTCCACCCGCTGCTCGCCCGCACCGTACGCAGGCACGACGAGGACATCGCACGCCAGGAGGACCTGCGCCGAGCGCTCCTGCACGCTCTGACCGAGCCTGCGGCGCCGTCACCGGTGCCGGTCGCCCAGGCCCTGGAGGCCGGGTCCCGCGGACTGTGGCGGAACGGACCGTCCGAACCCGGTCCGCAGGAGCGCAGTGCCGCCTTCGATCTGCAGGTGGAGCTGGTCACCCGGGTCGGCGTACAGCCGCTGCCGGCGGAGGAGGGTTCGCTGCGGGAGGCGCTCACCTCGCTGCACACGCTGTTCGCCAGTGCTCGGGCCGCTCTCCATCAGATCGCCGCACAGACCGAATCCCCCGGCGCGCTGCCGCTGGTCATCTCGCATCTCGTCAACGACCAGCTCCGCCCCTTCCTCACCACCTGGCACACCGCGCTCCGCCGCCATGAAGCCGCGCGCCCCGCCGATGTCGGCGCCTTCGAGCACGAACAGAACTGGCCGCGCGCCACCGAGATGCGCATCGCGCTCGACAAGCTGCGCACCCCGCTGGTGTCCGCCGCGCACGAACTCGGTCACATCTGCGGCGTCGACCTGCTCGACGGCTCACGCCGTCCCTAGGGTCGGTCAGGACCGACGCCAGGGAGCGTCCTGACGCACCATGGAGACTCGAAGGCACGGACGACGACGGGTGGAGAAGGCGTGAGCGGGACTCGATCACAGACGGACGTCACCGCCGCCATGCGGGAGGCGGCGCATGCGCTGCTGTCCGTGCTCGATCCGGCGCAGGTACGTCAACTGCGGGCGGGACCTGGCCGGTTGGACGCGCCGGAACTCCGCGAGTGGACCTATCTGCCGGGCCGGCGGCCCGGGCTCTGCACCGAGGGGCTCGACGCTGGGCAGCGCGCGGCGGTCGACGCGCTCCTCGCGACGGCGCACAGCGCGGCCGGTGCGGAGCTGGCGCGCGGAGCCATCGAGGTGGAACGGCACCGTCGCGGCACGACCGGCTCGCCGGACGCCGACCGCTACTGGGTGCGGCTGCTCGGCGACCCGGCGGGCGACGCCCCGTGGGCCTGGCGTCTGAACGGTCACCATCTCGCCGTACACGTACTGGTCACGGCGGCCGGCATCCGCGTGACGCCGCATTTCGTCGGCTCGGAACCGGCCCGCATCAGCACCGGTGAGCAGTCGGGCCGACGGCTCCTCGGGCCGGAGGAGGGCCTGGCCCGGGAACTGGTCACGGATCTGGACGCCGGTGCGCGGGCCGCGGCACTCTTCGCCGCCACCCCGCCGGACGACATCCTGACCCGGGACGATCCCTTCGCCGATCCGGGCCGGCTGCCGGACGGCCTGACGTACGCGCACCTGGCGCCCCGTCAACAGCGGCTCCTGGAGCGCCTGTTGCGCCGCTACCTCGACCGTGCGCCCGTACCGTACGCGGACGAGTGCTGGTCCGAGGCGGTGGCCCGCGGCCTCGGCTCGGTCTCCTTCGCCTGGGCCGGCGGCCTCGCGCCCGGGGACCGGCACTACTACTGCGTCCGCGCTCCGGACTTCCTCATCGAGTACGACAACACTCAGGACGACGGCAACCACGCGCACTCGGTCTGGCGGCACATCCGCCACGACTGGGGAATCGACCTGCTGCGCGGCCACTACACCGAGCAGCACGGCGGTCCGCGGTCCGCCCCGTGACTCAGGTACCGGACGCGGGTGAGTGCCCGGCACCCTCGTACCGGACGCCGGTGAGCTCCTCGGAGAGGCGCCAGATGCGCTCGGCGTCGTCGGTGCTGCGCAGTCGGCCGTACAGCTTCTGTTCGGTGGGAGGGCCGCCCAAGTGCCCGGGCCCGCCGGGTCCGTAGAACCCCCGGCGCTTCGCATGGGGCGACGTCGCGGCGTACAGGGCGGGGAGTTTCGCGGTCTCCACGGTCCCCACCAGGATGCCGCGCGAGGAGAAGGCGCGGATCGCCCGCATGCCGAGGGTGTCCTTGGCGCGTCCGACCTCGGGGCGGGCGGCGAGCAGGCTGGTGGGGGCGACTCCCGGATGCGCCAGATTGCTGGTGATGCCCCAGCCGCCCGCTTCGCTGCGGCGGTCGAGTGCGAGGCCGAAGAGACCGAGGGCGATCTTCGACTGGCTGTAGGCACGCATGCCGCTGTAGGACTTCCGCCAGTTCGGGTCGTCCCAGTTGATGGAGTTCTGGTTCGCCGCGACGCTGATCTGCGAGGTCACCCGCGCCCGGCCGGCCCGCAGCAGGGGCAGCAGATGCGCCGCGAGGGCGAAGTGGCCGAGGTGGTTGGTGCCGAACTGCAGCTCGTGGCCGTCGGCGGTGGTCTGCCTGTCCGGGGGTGTCATGACGCCGGCGTTGTTGACCAGGAGATGGATCGGCCGGCCCTCCTCAAGGAGGGTCTCGCCGAGTTCGGCGACGGAGGCGAGCGAGGACAGGTCGAGTGCGCACAGCGACACGTCCGCGTCGGGCACCTCCCGGCGGATGGCGGTGAGCGCGGCCTCGCCCTTGGCCGGATTGCGGACCGGCAGGAGGACTTCCGCGCCCGCGGCGGCGAGCCGGGCGGCGATACCGAGTCCCATGCCGTCGCTCGCTCCGGTGACGACGGCCCGCCTGCCGGACAGGTCGGGGACGGTGACGTCGATGTTCTTGCGTGGCATGTGCGGGCTCCTGGGGTGTGTGGGCGGCTCCACCTGCGCGGAGGAACGGGGCGGCGTTCCCGTCGAGTTCGGTCACTGTGAGTATCGGTCGGCGTGGTGGCCGCAGCAATGGCTGAAGGGGGAATCGATGTTCCGTGGCTGCCGGGATGCGCGAGCGGTAGAAAGGACCAGGTACGCGGGCGGCGGTTGGAGCGTCGGACGGAGGCAGGCACGGTGACGGAGCGCGCATGGTGATCGACCGCCCCGGCCTCGCCGAGTTCCTGCGGAGCCGCCGGGAGTCGCTGCAGCCCGAGGACGTGGGACTCCCCCGCGGCCGGCGCCGCAGGACGACCGGGTTGCGGCGGGAGGAAGTGGCGGCGCTGTGCCACATGTCGACCGACTACTACGCGCGGCTCGAGCGGGAGCGCGGTCCCCGGCCCTCGGGGCAGATGATCGCCTCGATCGCACAGGGCCTCCATCTCTCCCTCGACGAGCGCGACCACCTGTTCCGCCTCGCCGGCCGGACGCCTCCCCCGCGAGGCCCGGACAGTGACCACATCAGCCCCGGCCTGCTGCGCATCCTCGACCGTCTGCAGGACACTCCCGCCGAGATCGTCACGGAGCTGGGCGAGACACTGCGGCAGACCCCGCTGGGCATCGCGCTCACCGGCGACCTGACCGGCCACAGCGGTCCGGCCCGCAGCCTCGGCTACCGCTGGTTCACCGATCCCTCGACGCGGCAGCGGTACGCGGCCGAGGACCACGCGTTCCTCACCCGTATGTTCGTCTCGGGCCTCCGGGAGGTCGTCACCCTGCGTGGCCCCGATTCCCGAGCGGCGCACTACGCACAGCTGCTGCTCGCCCGGAGCGAAGAGTTCCGCCGGGTGTGGGACGAGCACGAGGTGGGGGTACGTCCATGGGAGGTGAAGCATTTCGTCCATCCCGAGGTCGGCGCACTGGAGTTGACGTGTCAGACGCTGGTCGATCCGGGCCAGTCGCATCTGCTTCTCGTCCACACCGCCGTTCCGGGCAGCGAGAGCCACGAGAAGCTCCGACTCCTGTCGGTCATGGGCGCGCAGTCGCTGCACTGAGCGGCGTCCGGGTGCAACGGCCGTACCACCGAAGGGTGTTGGCCGGCCGGAAATGTGCCGGGCCGCTCCCGTCGACAGCACGTCACGGGGGTGTAGCGTGATCGAACCCAGGTCCGGCCTGTCCGATTTCGGCGCACGAGGTGGCAATCGATGAACGACGACGCACAGTCCGCAGAGCACCCGGCGACGGCGCACCCCGCTCGCGTCTACAACGTCTGGCTGGGCGGCAAGGACCACTACGAGGTGGACCAGGAGGCCGCCGAGCTCGCCGCCCGCGCCAACCCGACGATCGTGCCGTCCGTCCGGGCCAACAGGGCCTTCCTGGGCCGCGCCGTCCGCCACCTCACGGCGGCCGGGATCCGCCAGTTCCTCGACATCGGCACGGGCGTCCCCGCCGCGGACAACACGCACGAGGTGGCGCAGCGCGCCGCACCCGAGGCACGGGTCGTCTATGTCGACAACGACCCGATCGTCCTCTCGCACGCGCGGGCGCTGCTGGTCAGCGGCCCCGAGGGCCAGACGGACTACGTACAGGCCGACGCCCGCGACGTGGACACGATCCTCGACGCCGCTGGCCGCACCCTGGACCTCGACCGGCCGGTGGGCCTCATGCTGGTGGCGATCCTGCAGTACATCAAGGACTCCGAGGATCCGTGGGACATCACCCGCCGCCTCCTCGACCGGCTGGCCTCGGGCAGTCACCTCGTCCTGTCCCACCCGGCCGCGGACGTCACCGCCCCCGAGGTGGCCGAGTCGATGCGGATCTACAACGAGCGTGCCGCCGGCCACGCATCCGCCACACCCCGCACCCGGGACGAGGTGGAGCGCTTCCTGGACGGTCTGGAGATCCTGGATCCCGGCGTGGTGACCCTCACCCGCTGGCGCCCGGAGCCGGCCGACACCCCCGACGACAGCCTGCCGATGTGGTGCGCGGTCGCCCGCAAGCCGTGACGCCGGCAGCGCGTCCGTCCCGCCCCGCAGTGACGGTATGGACTCAACCGCCGCGGACGGACGTGACGTCGTAGACCACGGCCGAGCTTCGGGCCGGTCCGCGGCATGTCATCTGGGCAGGCGCGGTGCGGTACGCCCGTACGTCGACTTCGAGCGACGCGGGCCGGGGCGGACGGCCGCTGATCCGGATCCGCCAGCCGTCGCCGCGGCGGGCGGACTCGGTGACGGCGTAGTCGTGGCGTCCGGCGGGTCCGAAGCGTCCGAGTACGGCGGCGACGGCCGCCTGCTGCGGGGGAAACAGATCCGTGTAGCCGCGCAGGTGCTCGGCGTGGATCCGGCCGGCCAGGTGTTCCTCGAGCACGGCGACGGACGATGTGCCGTCGAGTGCGCCGTAGTAGACACCGTCGGGTACGACGACGACGTTGGCGGCGAACCTGTCGCCGCCGACATGCGTGCACTCCCACACCAGGTCCGGCCAGCGCTCGCTCAGGGCACGGGCCACGGGCCGTCCGCGCACCGCGCAGCACGGGTCGTGCCGGCCGTGGGCACAGACGAGGAGGACCGGGGGACGGCCGCTCTCCCCGGGGGCGCCGAGTGCCTCGACGATTCCCGCCAGATCCTCGTCCTCGTTCCAGGTACCCCATTCCTGGCGGCCGGCGCCGGAGCCGTCGTACCGCAGCACCGCCCAGCGCCGGCCGGGTTCCGGCGAGGTGCGGCGGCCGTGTCGCCTCGTCAGCAGGATGCGTGCCCGCGCCGTCCGCGCGGCCCGGTGCACCCGGGCTTTGACTCCGGGTTCGATGTCGAGGCCGTCGAAGCCGTCCGGCGGCCAGCTTCCCGGGTGCTCGACCAGCACCCAGACGACTCCGTGCGGCGCCGTGCCCACGAGGGAGTCGCCGCGTGTGCGGGCGGCCGCGGCGCAGAAGAAGGGCTCGTTGTCTCCTGCCGCGGCCGTCATGGTTCGGCGGGCACCAGTACGCCCGCGCGCAACAGTCGCTCGACGAGTCCGACGCCGAGGTCGCCGGCCGTGTGCACCTCGCCGTCGAGCATCCGGGTCACCGGCTCCCGCTCGCTCCCGGGGAAGTCGAGCCATCCCACCCGGGTCTGCAGTCGGCCGTCCTCCCACCGTGCCTCGAGGCCCCCGCGGAGGCGGACCCGGGTGCCTGGTCCGAGACCCGCGACAGTCTCGTGCTGCGCCAACGGACCGAGCGGGGCCGCCCGGCCGCGACTCCGCCGGGTGCGGCGGAATCGGTGCGAAGGATCCGCCGATGCGAGGGCGGCGACGAGACGTTCCCGGACGAAGTCGAGCTCGTCGGCGGGCCCGTCCACGCCCAGGGGCAGGGTGCCGCGCATACGGGGATCGTCGCGCAGTGCCTCGAGTGCCTCCTGGGCGAGGTGCTCCGCCAGGGCGTGGCGCGTCCAGTTGTGGATGCCCAGGGTCAGGTGGATCGAGACCGCGCCCTGTGCCCGGGCGGAGTGCAGCCAGCCGCGCGGCAGGTAGAGGGTGTCGCCCGGCTCGAGCACCGTGTCGATGTACGCATCGCCCCGCGCCGCATCGGCGACGGCGGACCGCCGCTCGGACCAGGGCTCGTCCCGCAGCGGGTCGGGGTGCACCGGCGGGTGGATCAGCCAGCGTTTGGCTCCTTGGATCTGGAGGACGAAGACGTCGTGCACGTCGTAGTGGGCGTCGAAGCCCTGGTTCTGCGGGGGTGTGACGTACGCATTGGCCTGCACCGGGTGCCCGAGCTCCGCGCCGAGGCCGGCGACGAATTCGCCCAGGGGTGCCCACGTACGGTGCAGAGCCTGCAGGACGAGGGTGGCGCCGTCGCGGAAGGCACCCCACACCGCGGTGTCGTCGAGCTGGTCGGCGATGGTGGCTCCGACCCCGGCGGGTGAGGTGAACGACGAGTCGGGCACCGTCGAGCCGTCCTTGGCGACGCGGAGAAACGGCGTACGCAGTCCACGGCGTGAGATCAGTTCGTCCACCGCGGCTGCGGAGAACAGGTCGGAGAAGTCCCCCGCCTGTGGCGTGAGCTGCGCAGTCCGCGCCCAGGCGTCGCGTGCGAATGCCTCGGAGTCCGGGCCGATCAGGCGGCTCAGCGCCCCGGTCGCCGGCGTCCTGGCCACTGCGGGCTCGGATTGCGCCGTTTCACCGCCGGGGCCGGGGCGCCGAAGGCCCGCTCGTGAGGTACTCAAGTACCGCTGGAGGACTCGTCCGCGCCTCCGTCCGCGCCTCCGTCGTGGACGCCGGGCACTCCGGCCGCGCCACCGTCCGCAGGACCCTCCGCCCCGCCATCGGCACCACCGTCCGCGCCTCCGTCGTGGGCGCCCGGCACTCCGGCCGCGCCACCGTCCGCAGGACCCTCCGCCCCGCCATCGGCACCACCGTCCGCACCACCGTCGTGGACGCCCGGCACTCCGGCCGCGCCACCGTCCGCAGGACCCTCCGCCCCGCCATCGGCACCACCGTCCGCACCTCCGTCATGGGCGCCCGGCACTCCGGCCGCGCCACCGTCCGCAGGACCCTCCGCCCCGCCATCGGCACCACCGTCCGCACCTCCGTCATGGGCGCCCGGCACTCCGGCCGCGCCACCGTCCGCAGGGCCTTCTTGCTGGGTGGGGTCTTGCTCCGGGTTGGTCATGATGCCTCCTGCAGGTCGGGCAGGCGGAGACCGGGCTCCCGTCGTGGGCGGTAGATCGCCGAACGGGGCGGTCCCTCGTGGGTCGTCGCCCCCCCCTTCCACTCACCGTAGCGCTGCCGGACGAAAGCCTCGATTCGAGCGGGAACCGGCGCCGCGGAGCCGCATGCCGGCCCCGGCAGCCAAGGGTGCGAAGTCCTGGTGGATGCACGGGGGTTGGGCCGCGAGAGGCCTGCCTTCAGTCCGTGGGCAGGTCGCGCAGAAAGGGCGCGAGCAGGGCGAGGAGCTCGCGCGGCCGGTGCAGCGGGATGATGTGGCCGCAGTCCTCGATGACGTGGCCGGTGAGGTCGTCGGCGATCGGGGCGAGTTGGCGCTCGAGGGCCCTCTCGACCGGGTGCGCCCCCACCGCCAAGGTGGGGACGACCAGTCGTGCCGCCGCGACGGCCCGGGCGATCTGTTCCGCGCTCTCGGGGAGGGCGCGGTAGTACGAGAAGGCGCTCCTCAGCGCCGCACGCCCGGTGTAGGCCGCCACGAAAGCGTCGCGCAGCGAGGGACGTACGCCCTGCCCGAGGGTGCCGGCGCCGAGAAACCAGTCGATGTAGTGCTCCTCCTGCCCCTGCAGCACGGTCTCGGCGAGGCCGGGGACGGAGTGGAAGCCGAACCACCAGGGAGGACTGGCGGCGAAGTCCTCGGCGCCGGGCAGCCCGCCGAGCACGGCCTCCATGACGACGAGTCCGCGCACGCGCTCCGGCCTGCGCAGCGCGAACAGGAAGGCGGGTGCGGCTCCGGCGTCGATGCCCACGACCGCGGCGGTCGGCACATCGAGCGCGGTGAGCAGGGCCTCGATGTCGTCGGCCAGTGTCCCCGCGTCGTATCCGCCGACGGGCCGGCCGCTGGCTCCGAATCCACGCAAGTCCGGTGCGATCAGCCGGTGTTGACCGGACAGGCCGGCCATGATGTCGGTCCACAGCTTCCAGGTGTGCGGGAAGCCGTGCAGCAGCAGGACGGGTGGGCCGGATCCTGTGACGGCGACGTTCAGTTCGGTGCCGTTGACGGCGACAGCTCGCAGCAGGGACACGGGACGCTCCCGGGCATCGGTGGTTACGAATGGTGACAACCTCACCGTAGGCAACTACCGTGGGACCGGTAAGGCGGCACTTTCCCGATACGAGGTGAGCTCCGGGTGACCACCCCGCACGGCCCGCGACGGGGCGATCTGTTCTCCCCGGAGTGCCCGACGCGCCATCTCCTCGACCGCATCGGCACGAAGTGGACCTCGATGGCCGTGAAGGTGCTGGCTGCGGCCGCCGAGGACGAGGTCCGCTTCGCCGAGCTGCGGCGCCGCATGCCGGGGATCTCGCAGAAGATGCTGTCCGTGACCCTGCAGAGCCTGGTCCGGGACGGACTGGTGGCCCGGCGGGTGGAGCCCACGGTGCCGCCCGGTGTGCACTATCGGCTCACGGAGCTGGGCCGGTCCCTGGAGGTTCCGCTCTCGGCGCTGCGCGAATGGGCCGAGGCGCACATGGCCGAAATCACGCTCAACAATCGGCAGGCCGCCGGCCAGGACGGGGAAGGCGGCTCGGGGCACCAGAGCTGAATCGCGCCCGAGGTCAGGCGAGTTGGAAGGCGTCGGCAAGCAGCGTGACCTGGGTGTCGAGCAGGGTTGCCGGCCGATGCCCCATCCCGGAGAAGTGGCCGGCGACCTCCAGGCTGACGCTGCCGTGCATCTGGGGCCAGGCGAGAACGGCGCCGGTGAGGGCGACGGGAGCGGCCGCATCCTCGGCCGAAAGCCCGGTCCACTGCCCGACCCAGGCCGCCACATCGGCATCGTCCCGGAGCCACTGCGCGAACTCCGCCACGAGCGGATCCATGGATCGCAACGGCCGCCCCTCGGCAAAGACCTTCAGGAACGGCCCCAAGACCGCCCGCGCCCGCAGCACGCTTTCGGCCGGCGCCCGGAAGCCCGGGACCGGCGTGCCCTGAATGAGGAGATACAGGTGCGGCTCCCGCACCGCCCACCCGCGAAAGGCACCCGCCAGGGCACCCAGAGCCGTGCGCCCGCCCCCGGTCAGGTCGACCTCCCGGATGTCCGCGGCCAGCCCTTCGTACGCGTCGACGACCATCTCGGCGAGCAGGTCGTCGCGGCTGGCGAAATAGCGGTAGAGGGCCGGGCCCGACATGCCGATGCCCTTGGCGATACGCAGCAGAGCCACGCCTTCCACACCGCCCTGTGCGAGCTGCCGCACGGCGGCTTCCTTGATCTCCGCCCGCGTCTGCTCGCGGTAGCGCTCGCGGGGACTGCGCGCCTGGCCGGACATCTGTATACGCCTCCTCGGTAGCCGGTTCCAGCGAGTTTCACCCTATCGCCATCGTGAGCGTGCGAAGCGCGTGAGCTGGGAGAACCGGCCCGCCCGCGAACCGGCGAGCGGCCTCGAAGCCGGGTTCGAGGCGCCTCCGAGCCAGTGTGCGCGTTGACATATCGCACTCGTTACGAGGTATAACTGAAGTGTCGCCGAACGCCGCGGAGGGCGCTCCGGAACGACAGACGCACGACAGATGCACGACCGACAGCAGGACGTCAGAAGGGGAATCCCGTCATGCCCACCACCAGCAATGACCTGCACGTAGTCCTCGGCGCGGGACCGGCCGGCACCACGGTGGCCACCGAGTTGGCCCGCCGCGGTCACGCCGTCCGCCTGGTCGACCGCACCGCGGAAGGCCCGGCACCCGCCGGCGTCCTGCGCGCCCGGGGTGACGTGGGCACGCTCGAGGGCGCGCGGGCGGCCATCGCGGGTGCCGCCGTGGTCTACCACTGCGTCAACGTCGCCTATCACCGCCAGATCGACCTGCTGCCCGGCATCCAGGACGCCGTGCTCGGCGCGGTCCGGGCCGAGGGCGCGCGACTCGTCGTACTCGACACCCTCTACCCGTACGGCGAGACCGGCGGCGCCGTGATGTCCGAGGACACGCCCTGGCGCGCGACGAGCGCCAAGGGAAGGATGCGGGCCGCGCTGGACGAGAAGTACCTGGCCGCGCACCGCGCCGGGCACACCCGGGTGGTGCTGGGCCGCTCGGCGGACTTCGTCGGCCCTGGCGTCCTCAACTCCACGCTCGGCGGCGGGGTGTTCCCGGGAGCCCTGGCCGGCACCGAGGTGTACGGCCTCGGCGACATCGACCTGCCGCACAGCTACACCGACATCCGCGCAGTGGCCGAAGGACTGGCCACCCTGGGTGAGCACCCCGAGGGCGACGGTCGTGTCTGGCACCTGCCCACCGCGCCGGCCCGCAGTACGCGGGAGGTCTTCCACCTGATCGAGGAGCGGGTCGGCCGAACGCTCGATGTGGTGGTCAAGCCCGATCCCGTCCCGTTCGGACCGTTCGACGAGGTCTTCGTGAGTTCGTACGCCGAGCTCTGGTACCAGCACACCGAACCGCAGATCATGGACTCCACCGCGATCCGGAACGCCTTCGGCCTCGACCCCTTCGACATCGGCGACACCCTCGACGCCACCTTGGACTGGTACCGCGCCTTCCTGGCGACCGCGCGCGGCTGACTGACACCCCGACCGCCCCCTCAGGGCGAGGTTTGTTCGCCCCCGGTCTCCTTGTCGGGCACCAGGGCGAGGCTGATGATGTGGCGGACGCGGCCGTCGCCGGGGGCGTGAGCCGTACGGCGGGCCACCAACTCCTCCAGTTCCTGGACCAGTTCGGCGAACTCCTCGGGGGTGGCCCACACCGCCCCCTGCCGATAGAGCACACCCTCGCGCGGCGGGTCGGCGTCGTCGCGCGCGAGGTAGCGATCGAGGTCGGCCATCATCGCCCCGGTGAAGACCGTGAAGGCCTGCCGGTGGTCGTCCTTCGTCATCCCGGCACGGGCCTCCTCGTCGACGAGGGCCTCGTCCTGCCGGACGCGGTAGCTGCGCTCGACGGTGCCGCGTACGGGTCTCTCCTGGACCACCTCGAGAATGCCCGCCTTGGTGAGCGTCGCGACGTGCCGGTACATGCTGGCCGGCGAGACGTCCGGGAGGCGCTCGCGGAGCTGTGCGGTGGTCAGTTCGCCTGAGCCCACCAGGGTCTGGAGGATGCGCATCCGGACCGGGTGGAGAAGGAGATTCGCAGTCGCCATACCTCATGATCTCACATCTGATAACGTTCTCGAACTTGAGAATGTGCGCAACCGGGGCGAGCACTCGGCGCAGGCACGGGGCTCGTACGCGACGAGAGGCTGGACCTTGCCCGACATCGACATGGCGGTCACCGCGGACGACGGGACGTCACTGGCCGGCACGCTGACCCTGCCGCCCGGCCCGGGACCGCACCCGGCCGCTCTGCTGCTCCACGGCTCCGGCCCACTGGACCGCGAGGGCAGCACGCGGGGCCTCCCCGTGAACCTGGGTCCGCCGGTGGCCGAGGCTCTCGCCGCCCGGGGCATCGCCACCCTGCGCTACGACCGACGCGGCACCGGCGCCACCCCTGGCGACTGGCGGTCGGCGGGCTTCACCGACAACCTCCGGGACGCCGCCGCGGCCATACGTGCCCTGACCGCACGAACCGGCATCCGGCCGGACGCCGTCGCCGCGATCGGCCACAGCGAGGGCGCACTGCACGCCGCGACGCTGGGCGCCCGGATGGACTTACGGGCCGTGGTGCTGCTGGCCGGGTTCGCCAACTCGGGCGAGGAGGCGTTCCGTTGGCAGGGCCGCTCGATCGTGGCGAGCGCGCCCGGCCCGGTCCGACTGCTGCGACGACCACTGGGAGCGCTGGGCGGCCGGGCGCTCGCCCGGGTGAAGCGCACCCGTACGGGCGTGGCGCGGGTGGCCGGAGCCAAGGTCAACGCCCGCTGGCTGCGCGAACTCCTCGCACACGACAGCCGGGACGACCTGGCGGCCGTCGAGGCACCCGTCCTCGCCGTCACCGGCGCCAAGGACCTCCAGGTCGACCCGTCCGACCTGGACCGCATCGCCCGACTGGTCCCCGGCGGGGCGCAGACGCACCGCATCGCGGACCTCACGCACGTACTGCGGCGCGACCCGGGGCGTCACCGCCTGAGCTCGTATCGCCGCCTGCTGCGTGAACCCGTCGACGCCGAACTGCTGGATCTGGTCGCCGAGTGGCTCGGCCGACACCTGGACGCGGCGCCGAACCCGTACGCGGGCCACGAAGAGCAACTCCCGTCCTCCTGAACCTCCGAGACACCTTCACCCTGCGGTACGTCTCACAACGGACCGACGACACGGAACGGTTTGGCATGCTCACCTCACAGCACACCACGCCCTCGGCACTCTCGAACCCCGCACGCCCTGCCACCCGCCGCGCGGACCTGATCCTCTTCATGGCCATCGCCTTCGGCACGAGCTGGGCCTGCTGGGGTGCGGCGATCGCACTCGGCGGATCGGCGTCCGCCGGCACTCCGACGTATGTCCCTTTCCTGCTCGGCGCGTTCGGCCCGCTGATCGGCGCGCTGGTGATCCGGGTGCGGCGCGGGCGGCGGGGTGAGCCGGTCCCCGAGCACGCGGTCCGGTTCCGCCCGGCAGCCCTGGTCCTGGCGCCGCTGCTGATGGTGGCGGCCGCAGGCGCCGTACTGGCCGCGGCGGCGATCGGGCAGGCCGCCGGCGACACCACGCTGAGCTGGTCGGACGCGCAGGACGTGATGGCGGACATGGGTGGCCCCGCGGCCTTCCTGGTCAGCATGCTCGTGTCCGGGCCGCTCTCCGAGGAGCCGGGCTGGCGCGGTACGGCCTACCCGAGGATGCGGGCGACCATGGGACGCTTCCAGATCGCTCTGGTGCTCGGTGTGAGCTGGGCGGTGTGGCACATGCCGCTGTTCTTCATCGACGGCACGGTCCAGCACGACCTGGGCCTCGCGACCCCGAGCGGTGTGCTCTTCGCCGTCGGGAACATCCCCATGGCCATGCTCGTCACCTGCGCCTACGAGCGGGCCGGCGTACTCGCCGCGATCGCCGTGCACTTCGCCGTCAACACGACGATGGTCCTGCTGCACGTGACGACTCCCGCGACCCAGGCCCTGATCACGGGCTGCCAGCTCGTCCTGATCGCCGTACTGCTGCTCACCGGGCGGCGGGACACAGGCCCCCGCACCGAGGCACCGATCGAGGCACCGGCTCCGCACCCCGTCGCCCGGCGATAGCGTCCTCGCGCCTACCTCACCAGGCAGGGTCGCTTCGGGTCGAACTGCCAGTCGGGGATGAGGTACTGCATCGCGGTCGCGTCGTCGCGCGCGCCGAGTGCCTTCTCCCGGTAGAGCTCGTGCGCCGCGTGCAGGCGGTCCGGGTCGAGCCGGACACCGAGGCCCGGCGCCGACGGCACGGCGACCTCACCGCCGGTGATACGGGGCGGGGTGAACGTGAGGCGCTCCAGGCCCTCCTGCCAGATCCAGTGGGTGTCGAGGGCGTTGTAGTCGCCGGGGGCCGCGGCGCCGCAGTGCGTGATCATGGCGAGTGAGATGTCGAAGTGGTTGTTGGAGTGGCAGCCCCAGGTGAGGCCGGTCTCGTGGCAGAGCTGGGCCACTCGTACCGATCCCTGCATGGTCCAGAAGTGCGGGTCGGCCAGCGGGATGGAGACGGATTGCAGGGCCAGGGCGTGGGTCAACTGGCGCCAGTCGGTGGCGATCATGTTGGTCGCGGTGGGCAGGCCCGTGGCGCGCCGGAACTCGGCGAGGATCTCGCGCCCGGAGTATCCGTCCTCGGCCCCGCAGGGGTCCTCGGCATAGGCGAGGGTGTCGAGGAGAGGGCCGCAGAGGTCCACCGCCTCGCACAGTGACCAGGAGCCGTTGGGGTCGAGGGTGATCCTGGCCTCGGGGAAGCGCCGCTTCAGGGCGCGCACCGCGGCGACCTCCTCGGTGCCCGCCAGTACGCCGCCCTTGAGCTTGAAGTCCCGGAATCCGTACAGGGCTTGGGCGGCCTCGGCCTGGCGTACGACGGCTTCGGGGGTGAGGGCCTCCTCGTGCCGGATGCGGTACCAGTCGGTCGCGGCGTCAGGTTCACGTACGTAGTCGAGATCGGTGCGGTCCGGGTCGCCCACATAGAAGAGATAGCCCAACATCCGTACGGATTCCCGCTGTTGGCCGTCGCCGAGCAGCGCCGCGACGGGTACGCCGAGGTGTTGGCCGAGGAGGTCGAGCAGGGCGGACTCGACCGCCGTGACGGCGTGCACGGTGGTCCGCAGATCGAAGGTCTGGCTGCCGCGCCCGGATCGGTCGCGGTCGCCGAAGCGGTCCCCGATCGCCCGCAGGACGGCCTTGTACCGCCCCAACTCCGCACCCAGGACCAGTGGTTCGGTGTCGGTGAGGGTGCGGGTGATGGCCTCGCCGCCCGGCACCTCGCCGAGTCCGGTGCGGCCCTCGGAGTCCGTCAGGACGAGGACGTTCCGAGTGAAGAAGGGGCCGTGGGCTCCGGAGAGATTGAGCTCCATGCTGTCCCGGCCGGCGACGGGGAACACCGCGTACGAGACGACGGTCGGTTGTGCGGTACCCATCGGATCCTCAGCCTCAAATTCTCATACGTGGACGCCAGTTGCGTATGAAGACGGCTCGAGGCTAGGACGGGCCGGCTCGGGGCGTCAATGGGAGCGTCCCGAGCCGGCCCTCGAATCCGCGGGTCAGCCGCGGTACGTCTCCAGGAGGCGGAGCCAGATCTCGCTGATCGTCGGGTACGCGGGGACCGCGTGCCAGAGGCGCTCCACCGGGACCTCGGCGGTGACGGCGACGGTGGCCGCGTGCAGGAGTTCACCGGCGCCGGGGCCGACGAAGGTGGCGCCGATGACCGTCTCCGTGTCGAGGTCGACCAGCATCCTGGCCTGCCCGCGGTAGCCGTGCGCGTAGAGCCCCGCGCCGGCGACCGCGCCCATGTCGTGGTCGACCGCGCGCACCCGGCGCCCGGCCGCCTCGGCCTCGGCGAGCGTCGGCCCGACCGCGGCCACCTCCGGGTCGGTGAAGACGACCTGGGGCACGGCCCGGTGGTCGGCGGTCGCCGCGTGGGCGCCCCAGGGATCCGTCTCGAGCAGCGGCACTCCAGCCGCCCGTGCGGCGATGGCGGCGCCGGCGATGCGCGCCTGGTACTTGCCCTGGTGGGTCAGCAGCGCCCGGTGGTTGACGTCCCCGACCGCGTACAGCCAGTCGGTGCCGGCCACCCGGCAGCTGTCGTCCGTGGTGAGCCAGGATCCGTCCTCGAAGCCGACGGACTCCAGGCCGAGGTCGTCCGTGCGCGGGGCGCGGCCGGTGGCCATCAGCACCTCGTCGGCCTCGACCAGGGAACCGTCGCCGAGCGTCAGGGTGACCGTGTCGCCGCGCCGGACCACGGAGGTCACATCGGTGCCGGTGCGGACGTCCGCGCCGGCTTCGCGCAGCCCTTCGGCGACCAGTTCGCCGGCGAAGGGTTCCATGCGCGGCAGCAGTCCGTCGCCGCGGGCGAGCAGGGTGACGCGGGATCCGAGCCCCTGCCAGGCGGCGGCCATCTCGGTGCCGACCACTCCCCCGCCGACCACGGCGAGCCGCTCGGGGACGTGGTCCGCGCTGGTGGCCTCGCGGCTGGTCCAGGCGCGGGCGCCGGCGAGCCCGGGCAGATCCGGCAGTACCGCGCGGCTGCCGGTGCACACGGCGACGGCCTTCCGCGCCACCAGGACGTGCCGCTCGCGCTCGGGGCTGGTCACGGTGACGCGTTTCGGGCCGTCGAGGCGGCCGTGGCCGCGATGGACCCGGACGCCGATGGAGTCCAGCCAGCCGGCCTGGCCGTCGTCCTTCCAGTGGTTGGTGTAGTAGTCCCGGTGGGCGAGTACGGCGGCGGCGTCGAGGGGGCCCTGCACCGATTGGCGCAGGCCCGGCACCCTGCGTGCGTCGGCCCGTGCGATCACCGGGCGCAACAGCGCCTTGCTGGGCATGCACGCCCAGTAGGAGCATTCGCCCCCGATCAGCTCGCTCTCCACGATCGCGGTGCTCAGGCCCGCTGCCCGGGCGCGATCCGCCACGTTCTCCCCCACGGGCCCGGCGCCCAGGACGACGACGTCGTACTCGATGGTGGCTGCATGTCCCTGTCCCATGAATCCCAGTCTTCCCGGATGTGTGCGCCGCGGCCACAGGGGCAGCCGGAACAGTGGCCCGGAATAGGGCACGGTCCCGCGCCGTTGTGCGGGTCAGTACGACGCAGCCGCCTGGAGAGGTAGATCAGTGAGCACCCAGGAACTCACCAAGGACAACTTCGACGAGATCGTGTCGGAGAACGATTTCGTGCTCATCGACTTCTGGGCGGCCTGGTGCGGTCCCTGCCGGCAGTTCGGTCCGGTGTACGAGAGCGCCTCCGAGCGCCACCCGGACCTGGTCTTCGGCAAGGTGGACACGGAGGCCCAGCCCGAGCTCGCGCAGGCCTTCGGCATTCAGTCGATCCCGACGCTCGCGATCGTCCGGGACAAGGTGGCGATCTTCGCGCAGCCCGGTGCGCTGCCGGAGTCGGCCCTGGAGGATGTCATCGGCCAGGCACGCGATGTGAATATGGACGATGTACGGAAGGCCATTGCCGAGGAGCAGGCCAATCAGGGTGGCGAGGGCGCGCAGGGCGGTCAGCCCGCTTCGCCCGCCGGCGAGTGAGCGGGGCCGGCCGCCGCCTCGGGTGAGCGGCCGGCGCGAGCGCGAGGACAGCCGCGCGCGTCGGGACATCGAGGACCCGGAGTTCCCCCAGGGCTCCGGGTCCTTCTGCGTCCGCGTCCCGGGAGCCGTCGCGTAGGGTCGGTCGTCGCCGGAGCAGGGGCCGTACGGCCGGGGGAACGGGGGACGTGATGGGCGTACGACGGGGAGCACCGCTGGTGGGCGGCGCGGGCGTGGTCGTGGTGGCGGTGATCGCGGCGACCGTCTGGGCCTGGGGCGGGCCGGACGGCGGGGGCGGGGGCGACGACGCGAAGAAGCCCGCCCCGCCGCGCGTCCTGAAGGCGGCGTGGCAACAGACGGATTACGAGGGGACGCCTCGCCGGTTGCCGTGGTGGAACATCCGCGACCTCTTCGTGGACCGGCTCGGCGACGGTGTGCAGGGCCTGGACGCGCGTACCGGCGAAGGCCGTTGGAAGCTGCGCCTGCCGAGCGGCGCCCGATCGCTGTGCACGCTGTCGGACGAGGTCAACGCGGACGGGATCGGTGCCGCGCTGCTGCGTCCGGTCGATGCCGAAGAGGGGCGGTGCACACTGGCCGCGGCGGTCGACGCGAAGACGGGCAGATGGCTCTGGACGGCCCCGCTCGACGCCGACCACGAGCCGGGAGACAGCGGCCCGCCCGGCACCACGCACAGCGTCGCGGCCGGCTCCGCGGTCCTGACCTTCAACTCCCGTACGGGGCCGGTCCGTTTCACACCCGGGGGCAGGCGTCTCGACCCGCTGCTGCCGAAGGACGACGACTGCACGGTCTCGGCCCCTTCCTCCGAGGTGGGTGCGCGGTATGCGCTGCTCACCCGCCACTGCCCCACCGAGGCGGGGAGCGACCGGAAGAAGCCGGCCGACAAGCGGATGCTGTACGACCTCGAATCCGGCGAGCGGCTCACGGACGGCAACCGCGCGGGGACCATCGTCTCCGAAGACCCTCTCGTCCTGCTGCGGACGGAACGGGGCGCGCAGTTCAGCCACTTGGACACGTACGACGCCTCCGGCCGGCCGCTGCGGCGGATCAGGCTCCCGGACAACGCGCTGGTGGGCCGCCCGGATGCGGTCCACTTCGCCGACGGCGTCGCGGTCGTGCCCACCGCGGGCTCGATCCGCGGTCTGACCGTCGGCACGGCGGTGATCGATCTGGAGACCGGCAAGCAGCTCTGGGCGGACAAGGGCTCGAAGAAGCGGGCGGCCGCCTACCCCGTGGGCGTCGACGGTGACCGGGTGATCGCGGTCTCGGACGGTGCGGGCGACGCGGGCCAGGCGGAGGTGTACACCTTCGGACTGCGAGACGGTGCGCGGGAGTTCGCCGGCCGGGTGCGGGGAGCGCCGAAGACGATCAGCGGCGTGGATGTGAGCTGCGAGGACGCCTGGTGGCAGGACGGCACGCTGTACCTGCGGGACGTGCGGGGCCAGTCCGGCGACGGCCGGGTCGTCAGAGCGTTCCGCTTCGGGTGACCTGCCTCGGGGCCGCCGGTGAGGTTGGCCTAGGGTGCTGCGCGTGACTTCCTCCACCGATCCCCAGTACCGCGCCGACTCCCCCGGCCGCCACGGGCCTTCGGCCACCACCGAGGCCGATCCCCGGCAGGTGGGCCGGGTCCGTACCGAGTACTCGCCGGCCCGCGACGGCGACCCGGACCCGGGCGAGATCGTCTGGACCTGGGTGCCGTACGAGGAGAACGACGGCCGGGGCAAGGACCGTCCGGTGCTGATCGTCGCGCGCGAGACGGCCGGCAGCCTGCTCGGTGTGGCGCTGTCCAGCAAGCGGCACGACGGGGACCGGGAGTGGGCGCCGCTGGGCAGTGGCCCCTGGGACTCCTCCGGCCGCGAGTCATGGGTGGACCTGGACCGGGTGCTGCGGGTGCACGACGGCGGGATGCGCCGGGAGGCCTGCGCGCTCGACCGGATGCGCTTCAATGCGGTGGTGCATCGGCTCCGGGAGCGCTACGGCTGGCAATGAATCACGCGGGCACGGCCGCCTCGGGACCTCTCACGGCGCCGTGTCCGCGGTCAGGTCCGCGAAGGCATCGGTGAACGCACCGAGCGTGGTGGCCGCGCGCGTGCGGTCGAGCACGGCGAACACCACCTGGCTGAAAGCGGCCTCGAAGCGCCCGCCGTCCGCGAGCAGCGCCCGGAATGCGGCCGCGACCTGCGCCGGGTCGTTCCGGAAGACTCCGCAGCCCCAGGCGCCGAGGACAAGTCGCCGGTATCCGCAGGCGGTTGCGGTCTCCAGGACGCGTTCGGCGCGGCGCGCGAGCGCCTGCGCGATACGGGGCGCCGCGTCCGGCGTACGGCTGAGGATGACGCCCGCGTTGGGCGCGGGCGAGGTCAGGAAGCCGACCCGGTAGGGGACTTGGAGGAGCGCGCCGCGGTCGTCACGGAACACCGGGACGCCGGGTGAGTGGATCACGCGGTCGGTGTAGAACGGGTCCCGGTCCGCGCGGTGGTGGGCGTAGTAGTCCGGGGCGCGGAGCAGGCAGTGGTAGAGGGCGGAGGCCCGGCAGAGTGCTTCCTCCTGCGCCTGGGCGCCGTTGAGGAAGCCTCCGCCGGGGTTGCGCGCTGAGGCGAAGTTGAGGACGGCGACCGGATCCGCGCCCTCGGCCGGCGCATCCGCCGGCGGGGTCAGCAGGCGGTGGGCCGCCTCCAGGCTGCTCTCGGCGGTCGTCTCGAAACGGGTGGCGGCGGACGCCGCCCGGTCGGCGCCGGATCCCGTACGAGCGTCGCCGGCGGCGACCGGTTCCGGACCGAACAGGGCCGTGCCGTCGGCCGCGGCCGCGACGTCCGCGGCGAGGTCCACCCGCCGGCCGTCCGGAAGTACGTAGTGACCTGCTGCGACGATCTCCTGGGTGTGCTGTGCGGTCGCCCGCAGTCGTGCGCTCATGTGCCGTCCCCCGTCGTTCTCATGTCGCCATGGTTGCCCGCGGGCGACGGCTGCCGCAATGCAATTCGTCGGCCGGAGGTGCACCCTTGTGCAGGTGCGGCGGAAGAGTTTGGGTTGACGGGGAGAGGCGAGCGGAGGCATTCTCACCGAGCCACGCATTATCGAACACACCTTCGATCCATGATCCGGAGGACCGATCCATGCAAGAGGCCGACTGTCCCCGGCGCACCCCCACCGTCACCGAGGCGGAGGTCGAGGCGCTGGTCAAGGGAATCTGTTTCAAGACCGGACCGCCCCACACTCTTGGTGTCGAACTCGAATGGCACATACGGGACTTGAGCGATCCCAGGCTCCGTGTCCCACCCGAACGCCACGAGGCGGCGCTTGCCGCGGTCCGCGCCCTGCCGCTCGCCTCACCGCTCACCGTGGAACCCGGCGGGCAGCTCGAGCTGAGCTCGCTCCCCGCCCCTTCCCTCTCCGCATGCGTCGACCTCGTGTCGGCCGATCTCCTTCTCCTGCGCCGCACGCTCGCCGACTTCGGACTCGGTCTCAGCGGGATCGGGCAGGATCCCTGGCTTCCGCCGCGGCGCACCCTGAACGCCGCGCGCTACGACGCGATGGAGGCCTACTTCGACCGGGCGGGCCCCGCCGGACGGGCGATGATGTGCTCCTCGGCCTCGGTCCAGGTGTGCGTCGACGCCGGGCACGAGGAGCCTGGCCCACTCGGGCACGGGCGCCGCTGGCGCATGGCCCATCTGCTGGGCGCCGTTCTGGTCGCGGCGTTCGCCAACTCCCCCATGGCCGAGGGCCGTCGGACCGGCTGGCGGTCGACACGGCAGGCCGTGTGGGCGGCGATCGAACCGGGCAGATCGGCGGCGCCGCCGGACGGCGCGGAACCGCGGGCGGCCTGGACGCAGCATGTCCTGGACGCCCCGGTGATGTGTCTGCGCACCGAGCACGGCCCCTGGCAGATCCCGGACCGGCTCACCTTCCGCGACTGGCTGCGGCACGGGCTGCCGCGCCCGCCCACTCAGGACGACCTGGACTATCACCTGACCACCCTGTTCCCGCCGGTACGGCCGCGCGGGCACCTGGAACTGCGCATGATCGACGCCCAGCCGGGCGACGACGGCTGGCTGGTCCCGCTCGCGGTCACCGATGCGCTCTTCGACGATCCGGAGGCGGCCGAGCGCGCGTACCGGATCGTCGAGCCCCTCGGCGAGCGTGCCGGTCCGCAGCCGGCGCCGCGTAATCCGTTGTGGCTGGACGCGGCCCGGCACGGCCTCGCCGACCCCGAACTCCACCGGGCCGCTTCCGAGTGCTTCGCGGCGGCGGCCGAGGCGCTGCCGCGGCGCGGCGCCTCGACGACGGTGCGCGACGCCGTCGGCGCCTTCGCGGAACGCCATGTCGCCCGCGGCCGCTGCCCGGCCGACGATCTGCTCGACCGAACCGACGGGAGGCACCCATGACCTCGCCCCAGGCCGACCCGGAGGCGCTGCGGACCCGCGCCCTCGACGTACTGACCACCGCCCGGGACCGCACCCGGCTGCTCACCGAGTGCGTGGACGAGTCCGAACTCACCGCTCAGCACTCGCCGTTGATGTCGCCCCTGGTGTGGGATCTGGCGCATATCGGCAATCAGGAGGAGCAGTGGCTGCTGCGTGCGGTCGCCGGGCAGGAGGCGCTGCGCCCGGAGATCGACTCGGTGTACGACGCCTTCGAGCACCCGCGAGCGGAGCGGCCGAGCCTGCCGCTGCTCGCCCCGGACGAGGCACATCGCTACGCCGGTGAGGTGCGCGGCCGGGTGATGGACGTACTCGAAGGATCCTCGCTGCGCGGATCCCCGCTGGAGGACTCGGCGTTCGCCTTCGGCATGATCGCGCAGCACGAACAGCAGCACGACGAGACCATGTTGATCACCCATCAGCTGCGGAAGGGGCCCGCCGCCCTCACCGACGAGTCGGCCGCTCCCCCGCGCGCCACGCTCACCGCGCCCGAGGTCCTGGTACCCGGCGGCCCGTTCACCATGGGCACCTCCACGGAGCCCTGGGCGCTGGACAACGAGCGTCCCGCGCACCGCCGCGAGGTGCCCGCCTTCCGGATCGACACGGCGCCGGTCACCTGTGGCGCGTACCAGGCGTTCATGGCGGACGGCGGGTACGAGGATCCGCGCTGGTGGGATCCGCAGGGCTTCGCCCTGGTGTCCCGGCAGGGCATCCGGGCGCCGCTGTTCTGGCGCCGGGAGGGCGGGAGTTGGCTGCGGCGGCGCTTCGGTGTGACCGAGCCCGTGCCGGCCGACGAGCCGGTACTGCACGTCAGTTGGTACGAGGCGGACGCGTATGCGCGCTGGGCGGGGCGGCGCCTGCCGACCGAGGCCGAGTGGGAGAAGGCCGCACGGCACGACCCGTCGACCGGGCGGTCGCGACGCTACCCGTGGGGCGACGAGGACCCGGGCGCCGAGCACGCGAATCTCGGGCAGCGGAGGCTGGGCCCGGCGCCGGCCGGCAGCTTCCCCGCGGGCCGATCCCCGCTGGGCGTGGGCCAGTTGATGGGCGATGTGTGGGAGTGGACGTCGAGCGGCTTCCTGCCGTACCCCGGCTTCGCCGCCTTCCCGTACCGGGAGTACTCCGAGGTGTTCTTCGGCGGCGACTACAAGGTGCTGCGCGGCGGGTCGTTCGCGGTCGGCGAGGTGGCCTGCCGGGGCACCTTCCGCAACTGGGACCATCCGGTGCGCCGGCAGATCTTCTCCGGTTTCCGCACGGCCCGCGACGCCGGGCCGGACGAGGGCGGCGCGACCGACGACGGGGCCCGCTGATGTGCCGTCATCTCGCGTACCTCGGTGATCCGCTGCCCCTCGGGGAGGTGCTCGTCCGGCCTCCCCACAGCCTGTACCGGCAGTCCTGGGAGCCGCGGGAGCAGCGCTACGGCACGGTCAACGCGGATGGTTTCGGGGCGGGTTGGTACGCGGACGAGGACCCGGAGCCGGCCCGCTACCGGCAGGCAGGACCCGTCTGGGCGGATGCGAACTACGCGGATCTCACCCGGGTGGTCCGCAGCGGCGCGGTGCTCGCCGCGGTGCGGGACGCGACCGAGGCAGGCGCGGACGGGGCCGCCGCGGCCGCCCCGTTCGCCGGTGCGGGCCGGCTCTTCAGTCACAACGGGGCGGTCAGCGGGTGGCCGGAGTCGCTCGCGACGGTGGCCGGGACACTGCCGGCGCTCAATCTGCTGTCCCTGGAGGCCCGTTGCGACTCCGCTCTGGTGTGGGCGCTGGTGCTGCACCGCATGCGCGCGGGTGCGGGCGACGGGCCGGCGCTCGCCGGTGCCGTGCGCGAGGTCGCCGCCGCGGCGCCGGGCTCGCGCCTCAATCTCCTGGTCACCGACGGCCGTTCGATCACCGCGACCGCCTGGGGCGACACCTTGTACTACCTGGCCGGCCCGGGCCTGCGCACCGTGGTGGCGTCCGAGCCGTACGACGACGATCCGGCCTGGTGCCGGGTCCCGGACCGGACCCTGCTCACCGCGAGCCGTACGGAGGTCCGCCTCACCCCGATCGACGCCCCGGCCGCCGGCCCGGCCGACGACGGCTCGCGCGTGCCCGACGACCGACCGAACCCGCTCGACCATCCCTTTGAGGAGCCGATCGCGTGAGCCCGTTCCAGCTGACCCGCATCCTGCCCGAGGACGCGACCGGGGCCGCGCTCCGCGCCGATGTGCGCAGCGGCCTGACCCGCAGCCCCAAGACCCTGCCGCCGAAGTGGTTCTACGACGCCCACGGCAGCGCCCTCTTCGAGAAGATCACCGAGCTCTCCGAGTACTATCCGACGCGCGCTGAGCGGGAGATCCTGCACAGCCGCGCCGAGCGGATCGCCGCGGCGAGCGGCGCCCGGACCCTGGTGGAACTGGGCTCCGGCTCCTCCGAGAAGACCCGTCTGCTGCTCGACGCCCTGCCCGGCCTGGACAGTTACGTACCGGTGGACGTGAGCGCCAGTGCCCTGGAGGACGCCGGCCGGGCGCTGGCCGCGGAACGGCCGGGGCTCGAGGTGCACGCGCTCATCGCCGACTTCACCCGGGCGCTCACGCTCCCGACGACACCGGGTCCGCGGCTGGTCGCCTTCCTCGGCGGCACGGTCGGCAATCTGCTGCCCACGGAGCGGGCGGCGTTCCTGCGCTCCGTACGGCGGCTGCTCGAGCCGGGCGACATGCTGCTGCTCGGCACGGACCTGGTGAAGGACGAGCGCGAGCTCGTGACCGCGTACGACGATCCGTCGGGCGTGACCGCCGAGTTCAACAAGAACGTCCTCGCGGTGATCAACCGGGAGCTCCGCGCCGACTTCGATCCGCAGGACTTCGATCACGTCGCCCGCTGGGACCCGGACCGTGAGTGGGTCGAGATGCGGCTTCGCGCCCGGCGTGCGCTCACGGTGCACATACAGGAGCTGGACCTCGCCGTGGAGTTCGCGGCCGGCGAGGAACTGCGGACCGAGGTGTCGGCCAAGTTCCGCGAGGAGCGGGTCCGGGTGGAGCTGGCCGCGGCCGGGTTCCTGCCGGCCCACTGGTGGACGGATCGACGGGGGCGGTTCGCGCTGTCGCTCTCCGGGGTGTGAGGGCGCCGGCCAGGAGAGCCGAACCGTACGGCGGGGTTGCGGAGGCGGTCAGCCGCGGGTGTGGTCGAGTTCCTCCGTGATCCGCGCCGAGGCCTTGCGTGCCTCGCGGGCCGGGTCGCGGCCGGTGAGGACCGCGGTCATGTACTGCTTGATCGGGTTGTCGCCCTCCACGGCGGCCCAGCGGGGCGAGTTGGGCGTCGCCCGGCCCTCGGCCGCACCTGCGGCCATGGCGGCGACGCCCTCCTCGGCGCCGACCACGCCGGACAGGGTGGTCTTGTTGGGCACGTAGTTCATGGTGCGGGCGAGGTCGGTCTGCCACTTCTTGCCGGCCAGTTCGGCGACCACGTCCACGGCGGCGTCCCGCTGGTCGGTGCGTTCGGGGATCACCAGGTCGGAGCCGCCGGTGAAGACGGCACCCGGCTTGCCCGCGGTCCTGCCCGGCACCGGGAAGTAGCCGATCCTCCCCTCGAGTTCCGGGTTCGCCTCCTCGATCGCCTTGGTGGTGCCGGGTACCGCGATGATCTGTGCGACGTCCCCCTCGGCGAAGACCTCGGCCTGCGGCGGGGTCTCCTCGTCGGCGTCCTTCGGGCCGTCGCCGAGTGCCTGCAGACGCTCGTAGAACTCCATGCCGCGCAGGGCCGCTGCGGTGTGCAGCGATCCCTTCCAGCGGACGTCGCGCTCCACGGCCAGCTCGCCGCCCTCCTCCCAGATGAATCCGGCGAGGGTGTACCAGTCCTGGCCCGCGAGGTAGATGCCCTGGTTCCCGGCGGTGTTGAGGCGTTCGGTCTGGGCCGTCCACTCGTCCCGGTCCTGCGGCGGCTTCTTGATCCCGGCGGCGTCGAAGAGGTCCTTGTTGTAGATCACCACTCGGTTCGCCGCGTACCAGGGGATGCCGAACTGGGCGCCCGCATGCGTGCCCGGCTCGGCGAGGCCGGGCAGCCAATCCTTCATGCCCCATTCGCGCATCGACTCCAGGGTGAGGTCGAGCAGTCCTCCGTGGTCGACGTACTGCGCGACCTGGGTGTTGCCGACCTCGATCACGTCCGGGGCGGACGCCTCGTCGCTGTCGAGCGCCTCGGTCACCTTCGCGCCGATGCCCGTCCATTCCTGGAACGTCACGTCCAGTCGTACATCCGGGTGCCGGTCCTCGAAGTCGGCCTTGAAGCGGTCCACGAAGGCCTGGGTGGCGCTGCCCTTCATCATCCAGACGGTGACCGTGCGTGCGTCTCCGTCATCTCCCGGCAGAAGTCCGCAACCCCCTGCGGCCACCAGGGACACCAGGGCGAGCGGGGCGGCGTACAGCTTCTTCTTCACGGGCGATCACCTTCGGCACGCTGGGCAGGGAACGGCAGCCCGGCGTGGGGGAAGCGAGGAGCGCTCGCCCGGGTATGTGGCTGGATTTTGGTATGGACCAATCGATTCGGTCAAGGCTTCAACCGGCTTCGAGCCGCCGGGACCTGCCCCGATCACTCGCGGTCGGCGGCTCGCTGGGGCACGGTGGAGTCACCGATGGAAAGGGGTACGCCTCCATGTCCGACCACACGTACCGGGTGACCGAGATCGTCGGCACCTCGCAGCAGGGCATCGATGAAGCCATCCGCAACGGGATCAGCAGGGCGGCACAGACCCTGCGCGGCCTGGACTGGTTCGAGGTCACACAGGTCCGTGGCCACATCGTCGACGGGGCCGTCGAGCATTACCAGGTCGGGCTGAAGATGGGGTTCCGGCTGGAGGACTGAGCCGCACGCTCGAACACCTGCGGCGATCGAGCAGCAGGGCTCCGGGGCGGAGTCCCGACGATCAGGTCCGCCCCTCGCGCTCCTGCGCATCCGCGAGTTCCTCCGACGCCGACGCCCACCGTGCCCGTACGACGGTGAACCCGGCCGCCTCCGCGGCAGCACAGACCAGCTCGTCGTCATCGACGACGACCCGCACCTCGCGCACCCGCGCGAGACGCCGCAGGACGTCGAGTTTGGTCTGCCGGGCGGGTCTGCGATCGCGGTCCCCGCGCATCCAGATCCGCCCGGCGGGCAGGCCGTGCCGCTCCAGCCAGGCGCTGGTGTCGCGGCGGCACCGCTCGGGACGCCCGGTCAGGTACTGGATCTCGCACTCCACCGCGGTCCGCGACACCAGCCGGAGGCCCTCGGCGAGCGGCGGGTCGTCGGGGGCGGCGGCGAAGAAGCCCTGCCAGTCGCGTGGTCTGCGTTCCAGGAAGTGCTGCCGGTGTGCGGTGCCTGCGAGGGTGTTGTCCAGGTCGAACAGGGCCAGGGGTGGCCGCGTTGCGCCGTCCATGACCCCAGCGTAGGCCGCGTTCTCCCGTGGCCGCCGCCCCGCGTCGGCGCCGGCGTGCGCCGAAGGGCTGCGAAGGGCGGGAATCATGCCCGCTCGTGGACGTTGAAGGAGGTGTGACCTCCGTGATCAGCCGCACCCGCTTCTCCGTACTGGACCGCTCCCGCACCCGCGCAGGCCATGAGCCGGCCGCCGCCCTGCGGGACACCGTGCGTTTCGCCCGGCAGATCGAGGCGTTGGGCTATCACCGCTTCTGGGTGTCCGAGCACCACAGCGTGCCGGGGGTGGCGGGTTCGGCCCCGACCGTGCTCGCGGCGGCCGTCGCCGGGGCGACGTCGACGATCCGGGTCGGCACGGGCGGCGTGATGCTGCCCAATCACCGCCCCCTGGTGGTCGCCGAGCAGTTCGGTGTGCTGGCCTCGCTCTTCCCCGGCCGGATCGACATGGGCCTGGGCCGTTCCGTCGGCTTCACCGGCGGCATCCGCAGGGCGCTCGGCGTGGACCGCGAGGGCGCGGACGCGTTCGCGGACCAGCTGAGCACCCTGCTCGGCTTCCTCTCCGGCACCCAGACCGAGTTCCCTCAGGTGCATGCGCACCCGGCGGAGGGCCTGGACATCCCGCCGTACGTCCTGGCCATGGGCGAGGGTGCAACGGTCGCCGCGGAGGCCGGTCTTCCGCTGGTGATCGGAGATCTGCGCAGCCGGTCGCGGATGGTGGAGGCGGTAGGGCGGTACCGGGACGCCTTCAAGCCGTCCGCCTGGTCGGCCGGCCCCGAGGTGATCATCTCGGGCAATGTCGCGGTCGCCGGCACGGCGGAGGCGGCCCGCCGGCTCCTGGTGCCGGAGGCCTGGTCGATGGCGTATTCCCGTACGCACGGCGTCTTCCCGCCGCTCGAGCCCGCCGAGGCGACCGAGCGCCGCACCATGTCCGACAAGGAGCGCGAGCTCTTCGACTCGGGCCTTCGCGGCCAGCTGTACGGCACCCCGCAGGAGGTCTCCGCCCGGCTCGAGGACCTGATCACGGCCACCGGAGCGGCGGAGGTCCTGGTCACCACCTCCTCGTACGACCGCACGGCGCTGCTCGACTCGTACCGGGCGCTGGCTCGGGTGGCCGGCCTCGAGAGCGTCCAGGACGTCCGGGGTGCCCGCGTTGCGGCGGAGACCGACGCCTAGAATCGTGGGGTTTGCCCGACTGCAGCCCCCGGAGAGCCGATGGACAGCCCGCACGATCCGTATCTGCGCGTACGTGGGGCGCGCGAGCACAATCTGCAGGGTGTGGACGTCGACATCCCGCGTGATGTGCTCGTGGTGTTCACGGGTGTCTCCGGATCGGGTAAGTCGTCGCTCGCCTTCGGGACCGTCTACGCGGAGGCGCAGCGGCGCTACTTCGAGTCCGTCGCCCCGTACGCCCGTCGGCTGATCCACCAGGTCGGTGCGCCGAACGTCGGCGACATCACGGGCCTGCCGCCCGCGGTCTCGCTCGAGCAGCGGCGGTCCACCCCCACCTCGCGGTCGTCCGTCGGGACCGTGACCACGCTGTCCAACTCGCTGCGCATGCTGTTCTCCCGGACCGGTGACTATCCGCCGGGCGCGGAGCGGCTCGACTCCGACTCCTTCTCCCCCAACACCGCGGCGGGTGCCTGTCCGCAGTGTCACGGGCTCGGTCTGGTGCACCGTACGACCGAGCAGTTGCTGGTGCCCGATCCCGAACTCTCCATCAGGCAGGGGGCGATCGCCGCCTGGCCGGGGGCCTGGCAGGGCAAGAATCTGCGCGATGTGCTGGATGCGCTCGGATACGACGTGGACCGGCCGTGGCGCGAGCTCGAACCGGCGGACCGGGAGTGGATCCTCTTCACCGACGAGCAGCCGGTGGTGACGGTGCATCCGGTGCGCGATGCGGGGCGGATCCACCGTCCCTACCAGGGCACGTACATGAGTGCGCGGCGCCATGTGATGAAGACCTTCGCCGATTCGCGGAGTCAGACGCTGCGGGCCCGCGCGGAGCGTTTCCTGCAGAGCGCGCCGTGTCCCGGCTGCGCCGGCCGCAGGCTGCGTCCCGAGGCCCTCGCGGTCACCGTCGCGGGTCGGACGATCGCCGAGCTGGCCGCCCTGCCGCTGGCCGAGCTGGCCGGTGTGCTGACCACCGCGGCCGGCGATGCCACCGCTCGCGTGCTGACCGACGATCTGGTGGCGCGGATCGCGGTGGTGGGTGAACTGGGCCTGGGATACCTGTCGTTGGACCGTACGACGCCCACCCTCTCGGCCGGCGAGCTGCAACGGCTGCGCCTTGCCACCCAGTTGAGATCCGGACTGTTCGGTGTGGTGTACGTGCTGGACGAGCCGTCCGCGGGTCTGCACCCGGCGGACACCGAGGCTCTGCTGACCGTGCTCGGCCGGCTGCGGGCGGCGGGGAACTCGGTGTTCGTCGTCGAGCATCATCTGGATGTGATGCGTCAGGCGGACTGGATCGTCGATGTGGGTCCGGGGGCGGGTGAGCACGGCGGCCGGGTGCTGCACAGCGGGCCGGTGGCCGAGCTGGCGGAGGTGCCGGAGTCGGCGACCCGGCGTTTCCTCTTCGACCGGGGTGCGGCACCGGCCAGGACCGTACGGAAGCCGGCCGGTCAGCTGAAGATCGGTCCGGTCACCCGGCACAATCTGCGGGACGTCTCGGTGGATCTCCCGCTCGGGGTTCTGACGGCGGTCACCGGCGTATCGGGCTCGGGTAAGTCCACCCTGACGGGCGCGATCTCCGAGGAACTCCCGGGCGTGGGACGGCTGGTGACCGTGGATCAGCGGCCCATCGGCCGTACCCCGCGGTCCAATCTGGCCACCTACACAGGCCTCTTCGACGTGGTGCGCAAGGTGTACGCGTCGACGGACGAGGCGCGTGCGCGCGGCTACGGCGTGGGGCGGTTCTCCTTCAATGTGACGGGCGGGCGCTGCGAGACCTGTCAGGGCGAGGGCGCGGTCACCGTCGAGCTGCTCTTCCTGCCCAGCACATACGCACCGTGCCCGGACTGCGGGGGCGCCCGGTACAACCCACAGACCCTGGAGGTCCGGCACCGGGGCCACACCATCGCCGATGTGCTGGCCCTGACCGTCGAGGGCGCGGCGGACTTCTTCGCCGACACCCCGCCCGTGCTGCGCAGTCTGCGCACCCTGCTCGATGTGGGCCTCGGCTATCTGCGGCTCGGGCAGCCGGCCACCGAGCTGTCCGGCGGCGAGGCGCAGCGCATCAAGCTCGCGGGCGAGCTGCAGCGGGTGCGCCGCGGCCACACCCTGTACGTCCTGGACGAGCCGACGGCGGGTCTGCATCCCGCCGATGTCGAGGTCCTCATGCGGCAGTTGAACGGTCTCGTCGACGCCGGTCACTCGGTGGTGGTCGTCGAGCACGACATGGATGTGGTGGCCGCGGCCGACTGGGTGGTCGACCTCGGTCCCGGGGGCGGCGACCGCGGCGGGCGGATCGTGGCGACCGGGACGCCGGCGGAGGTGGCCCGGGCGCCCGGCAGCCGGACCGCGCCCTATCTGGCGGCCCGGCTGCCCGGCTGAGCGCCGGACGGTGCCTTACGAGGCGTTGCCTCAAGAGGCGGTGCCTTACGAGGCGTCCGTCCCTGCGGCCTCCTCGGCTTTGGGAGCTACGAACTGCACATCGAGGTCGATCCTGATGACGTCGCCGAGCAGTCCGGGCGCGAAATCGAGCCCGAACTCGCTGCGCCGGATCTCCCCGCGGGCGTCGAACCCGGCGTGCCGGCTGCCGTCCATGGGGACGTCGACGAGCCCGCCGAACTCGACGTCGAAGGTCACCTGCCGGGTCACCCCGCCGATGGTGAGATCGCCCTCGAGGGTCCAGTCCTCGCCGTCCCCGTCGATCCGGGTGGAGCGGAAGGTCATGGTGGGGCGCCGGGCCACGTCGAGCAGGTCGGGGGAGCGCACATGGGCGTCCCGGTCGGTGTTGCCGGTGTCCACGGAGGCGAGGTCCACGGTGGCGGACACCGAGGAGGTGGCGAGGGTCTCCCCCACGACCAGCTCCGCCTCGAGGTCGTTGAACCGGCCGCGGACCTTGGAGATGCCCAGGTGGCGGATGGTGAAGCCGACCGCGGAGTGGAAGGGGTCGAAGCCCCAGCGGCCGGCGGGCAGCGGCAGGGCGTCGGTGGTGCTACGGGATTCGGTGGTGGTCATGGCTCGACGGTGCCCGTCCCGCCGGTGCGGAGGAAGGCCCGGCCGAGACGGGTAGTGACAGGGCCACCCTCGCCGCCCGTGCCGTCCGTACGATCAAAGACGTGACCGGCAACCGAGATGCACAGGGCCGAGACCCGCGCGGCAATGAGCTCGGCGCCTTCCTGCGCGCCCGGCGCGAGGCCCTCACGCCCGAGCAGGCCGGCCTGCCGCCCGGCACCCGCCGCCGCACCCCTGGTCTGCGCCGCACGGAGCTCGCCCTGCTCGCGGGGATCAGCGTCGAGTATCTGGCCCGCCTCGAGCAGGGCCGGGACCGCAATCCCTCGCCGCAGGTCCTCGGGGCGCTCTGTGACGCGCTGCAGCTGCCGCACGACGACCGGGCGCATCTGCGCCGGCTCCTGAAGGCGGCCGACAGCGCGTTCCTGTGCAGCACGGTGCCGCAGCCGGCCCGGGAGGCGCGGCCCACGGTGCGTCGTCTGCTGGACAGGCTCGAGCCGACGCCGGCGGTCGTACTCAACTGGTTCGGTGACGTGGTGGCGTACACCCGGGCCTATGAGCGGGTGATGCGGCCGCTCGGGCTGCTCGATGCCGAACAGCCGAGCATGCTGCGGTACCTGTTCACCGATCCGCGCGCACGGCGGGCCTTCCCCGACTGGGACGAGGTGGCCGACCGGCTGGTCGCGGCGCTGCACTTCGACCTGACCAAGGAGGATCCGGCGCTCGCGGATCTGGTGGCGGAGCTGTCGATCACGGCGGGCGCGGCCTTCACGGACCGGATCGCGGCGCCGATCCGTATCACCACGGGCAGCGGGGTGGAGCGGCTCGCCCATCCGACGGCCGGGGCGCTGCGGTTCTCGTTCGAGGCGCTGACGCTGCCCGAGTCGGACGGCCAGTACCTGCTCGTACAGCTGCCGGCCGACGAGGCGACGGCGACCGCCCTCGACCGCCTCGAAGGCCGCGGTCCCGGGGTGCTGCGCGCGGTGGGCGACTGACCGGGCGCGGGCACGGGTCTCGCTGAACTCAGCACGGACGACGGGCGGTCGGCCACGGACGACGGGCGGTCGGCCCGGAGCACCACCTTCGGGTCGACCGCCCGGTCGCGTACCGGGGAGCGGCGCTCCCCGGTGGTTCGTCGGACCGGCTCAGCGCGGCGACTTGCGTGCCGCGCGCAGCCATTCCTTGTTCATCGCCGCGATCGAGGGCAGCGGGATGCCCTTCGGGCAGGCGGTGGCGCACTCACCGGTGAGGGTGCAGCCGCCGAAGCCCTCCGCGTCCATCTGGTCCACCATGTCCAGGACGCGGGTCTCGCGCTCCGGTGCGCCCTGCGGAAGGACGCCGAGGTGGTTGACCTTGGCCGAGGTGAAGAGCATGGCGGAGCCGTTGGGGCAGGCGGCGACGCAGGCGCCGCAGCCGATGCACTCGGCATGCTCGAAGGCGAAGTCGGCGTCCGCCTTGGGCACCGGGGTGGCGTGCGCCTCGGGCGCGGATCCGGTCGGCGCGCTGACGTAGCCGCCGGCCTGGATGATCCGGTCGAAGGCCGAGCGGTCCACCACCAGGTCCTTGACGACCGGGAACGCGGCGGCCCGCCACGGCTCGACGTCGATGGTGTCGCCGTCCTGGAAGGACCGCATGTGCAGCTGGCAGCTGGTGGTGCGCTCCGGGCCGTGCGCGTCGCCGTTGATGACGAGTGAGCAGGCTCCGCAGATGCCCTCGCGGCAGTCGTGGTCGAAGGCCACCGGGTCCTCGCCGCGCAGGATGAGTTCCTCGTTGAGGGTGTCGAGCATTTCGAGGAAGGACATGTCCGGGGAGACCGAGTCGACCTCGTAGGTGGTCATGGCGCCGTCGGTGTCGGCGGCCGGCTGGCGCCAGACACGCAGGGTGAGCTTCATGCGTAGCTCCGCTGGGTGGGGTGGACGTACTCGAAGACGAGGTCTTCCTTGTGCAGGACGGGCGCCTCGCCGGGACTGGTGAACTCCCAGGCGGCGGCGTACGAGAACTCCTCGTCGCGGCGCGCGGCCTCGCCGTCGGGGGTCTGCGACTCCTCGCGGAAGTGGCCGCCGCAGGACTCGGCGCGGTGCAGGGCGTCGAGGCACATCAGCTCGGCGAGCTCCAGGTAGTCGACGATGCGATTCGCCTTCTCCAGGCTCTGGTTGAATTCCTCTCCGGTGCCGGGGACCTTGATGCGGCGCCAGAACTCATCGCGGATCCCCGGGATCCGGCCGAGGGCCTTCAGCAGGCCCTCTTCCGTACGGGCCATTCCGCAGAACTCCCACATCAGTTCGCCGAGTTCGCGGTGGAAGGAGTCGGGCGTACGGTCTCCGTCCACGGCGAGCAGCAGGTTCAGGCGGTCCTCGGTCTCGGCGACGACCTCCTGGACGGCGGGGTGGGTGTCGGTGACCGGGTCCTGGTGCGGGTTGCGGGCCAGGTAGTCGTTGATGGTGGACGGCAGCACGAAGTAGCCGTCGGCGAGGCCCTGCATCAGGGCGGAGGCGCCGAGCCGGTTCGCGCCGTGGTCGGAGAAATTGGCCTCGCCGATGGCGAAGAGGCCGGGCACGGTGGTCGAGAGGTCGTAGTCGACCCAGAGTCCGCCCATCGTGTAGTGCACGGCCGGGTAGATCCGCATCGGCACTTCGTAGGGGTCCTCGGCGGTGATCCGGGCGTACATGTCGAAGAGATTCCCGTACTTCTCCTCGACCTTGGCCCGGCCCATCCGCTGAATCGCGTCCGCGAAGTCGAGGTAGACGCCCTGGCCGCCGGGGCCCACTCCCCTGCCCTCGTCGCAGACGTTCTTGGCGGCGCGGGAAGCGATGTCACGCGGGACCAGATTGCCGAAGGAGGGGTAGATCCGCTCCAGGTAGTAGTCCCGCTCGTCCTCGGGGATCTCGCGGGGCGGGCGGGTGTCCCCGTGCGCCTTGGGCACCCAGATGCGGCCGTCGTTGCGGAGCGACTCGCTCATCAGGGTCAACTTGGACTGGTGGTCGCCGGTGCGCGGGATGCAGGTGGGGTGGATCTGGGTGAAGCAGGGGTTGGCGAAGTAGGCGCCGCGCCGGTGGGCTCGCCAGACCGCGGTGGCGTTGGAGTTCATGGCGTTCGTCGAGAGGTAGAAGACGTTGCCGTAGCCGCCGCTGGCGAGGACGACGGCATCGGCGTAATAGGTGTCGATCTTCCCGGTGACGAGGTCGCGGGCGACGATGCCACGGGCCTTCCCGTCGACGACGATCAGGTCCAGCATCTCGGTACGCGCGTGCAGTTCGACGTTCCCGGCGGCGATCTGCCGGGACAGGGCCTGGTAGGCGCCGAGCAGCAGCTGCTGTCCGGTCTGGCCGCGGGCGTAGAACGTACGGGAGACCTGGACGCCGCCGAAGGAGCGGGTGTCGAGCAGTCCGCCGTACTCGCGGGCGAAGGGCACGCCCTGGGCGACGCACTGGTCGATGATCTCGACGGAGATCTGCGCGAGGCGGTGGACGTTGGACTCGCGGGCGCGGAAGTCGCCGCCCTTGACGGTGTCGTAGAAGAGGCGGTGGATCGAGTCGCCGTCGTTGCGGTAGTTCTTCGCGGCGTTGATGCCGCCCTGGGCGGCGATCGAATGGGCGCGGCGCGGGGAGTCCTGGTAGCAGAACTGGACGACGTGGTAGCCCTGTTCGGCGAGCGTGGCGCCGGCCGATCCGCCGGCGAGTCCGGTGCCGACGACGATGACGGTGTGTCCGCGGCGGTTCGCCGGATTGACCAGCTTGGCCTCGAAGCGGCGGGTGTCCCAGCGTTCGGCGACGGGGCCCTCGGGGGCCTTGGTGTCGGCGACGGGTTCGCCGGTGGTGTAGGACGCGTAGGAGGTCATGTCAGCTCACCAATCCGGTCATGACGGCGACGGGTACGGAGACGAAACCGGCGGTCAGGAGCAGGGCCAGGCCGTTCGCGCCGGCCTTGAGGACCCTCTCGCGGCGCGCGTTGCCGACGCCGAGCGTCTGGGCGGCGCTCCAGAACCCGTGCCGTACGTGCAGTCCCATGGCGAGCACGGCCACGAGGTAGATGACATTGCCGTACCAGGTGGAGAAGGTGTCCACGACGTTCTGGTACGGGTGGCCCTCCTGGAAACCGCCGGGGTGGGTGTGCCCGGTGGTGAGGTCGAGGACGTGCCAGACGATGAAGAGGGCGAGGATGACGCCGCCCCAGCGCATGGTGCGGGTGGCGTAGCTCGTACGTCGCTTGGTGTGGGCGTACTTGGCGGGCCTGGCCCTGATGTCCCGGCGGCTGAGCTGGTATGCGGCGACCGCGTGCCCGACGACCGCAACCACCAGGACGATGCGGACCAGCCAGAGGCCCCATTCGTGGTGCAGCACGGGGGCGCCCATGGTGCGCAGCCAGTGGCCGTAGCCGTTGAACTCACCGGGGCCGAAGAAGATCTTGAGGTTGCCCATCATGTGGGCCACCAGATAGCCGAGCATGATCAGGCCGGTGACGGCCATCACGGCCTTCTTGCCGATGGTGGAGTCCCAGAGAGCGCGCGGGCCGCCCCGCACGGGGCGCTGCCCTGCGCCGGTCCCCTTCGACGGCGTGCGCCGTGTGCGCGTGTCCAATGCCATGGACCTGACCGTAGATCCGGACACCCCAAGAGGTCCAAGACATGACCTACCTTATTTCCATAGCCGATGTCTATCGTCCGCGCCTATGATCCCGGTATGCAGTTGCAGCAGCTCCAGTACTTCGTCGCGGTGGCCGAGACCCGGCACTTCACCCGGGCCGCAGAGCGGGTGCACGTGGCCCAGCCGTCGCTCTCCCAGCAGATCCGTTCGCTCGAACGGGAGCTGGGCGCCGAGCTGTTCAGCCGCGCCCGCGGGAACATCGCCCTGACCGACGCGGGCGAGACACTGCTGCCGCTGGCCCGCCGGATCCTGGCGGACGCGGACACGGCGCGGCAGGAGGTGCAGGAGCTGGTGCAGCTGCGCAGCGGCCGGGTGCGGCTGGGCGCGACGCCGAGCCTGTGCACCGGGCTGCTTCCGGATGTGCTGCGCGCCTATCACGACCGGTTTCCCGGCATCCGGCTGCTGATCGAGGAGGGCGGCTCGCACGACCTGGTGCGCGAGCTGGCCCGCGGGAGCCTGGATCTGGCGCTCGTGGTGCTGCCGCTGCCGAGCCCCGCGCCGTCACTGACCACGCACGAGCTGCTGCGCGAGGAGCTGGTCGTGGTGTCGTCACCGGAGGTCCCGGCGCCGGGCGGCGCACGCGGGACGGTACGGATCGCGGACCTTCAGGGCGAACGCCTTGTGATGTTCCGGCACGGCTACGACCTGCGCGAACTCACCGTGTCCGCCTGTCGCGCCGCGGGCTTCGAGCCGGACTTCGCGGTCGAGGGCGGCGAGATGGACGCCGTGCTCGGCTTCGTACGGTCCGGCCTGGGCATGGCCGTCGTCCCGAGCATGGTCGCCCGCCGGGCCGGCAGCGGCCTGCGGGTCACGCCCCTGGCCCGCCCCGGCCTGCACCGCACGATCGCCCTCGCCCACCGGGCCGATGTCGCCCCGCCGCGCGCGGCCCGCGAACTGCAGGCGCTGCTGCTCGACGGGGCCACGTAGCGGTCCGTGCGAGGCGACGGTCAGGAGATGCGGCGCAGACGGGCCGAGAGGTGGTGCTGCAGCGGCTGGTCGACCGCGGCCATGGCATGGGTGAAGGTGAGGATGCCGTCGGGGGTCAGCTCGTAGCGGCGGTGGGTGGCGTCGACCTGTTTGGCGGTGGGGGTGAGGGCCACCTCGCCGGTGGTCAGCTCGATCGTGTCGCCAGCGGCCCTGCCGGCCGCGATCTCCACGATGCCGGTGGGCTGGCTGATCAGCGCCTCCACCCTGCCGTCCGCCTGCAGCCGCCACCAGCCGGTCTCACGGGCCGCCGGGCGCACCGGGTTCCCCTCCGCGTCGACGATCCAGGCCCGCGCCTCGTAATGCAGGAAGGGCCGCCCGTCGTGGCTGAAGGACACTTCCTGCGCGTACGCGAAGTCCTGGGCGAGCGTGGGGTATTCGCCGCGCCCCTGCCCTCGCCAGGTGCCCAGAAGCCGGGTCACGGGCGCGAGGAGCGGATGCGGTGCGGGCACGGCGTCCGCCCCGAAGGCGTCGGGATACGGATACGTCGCTGCGGCTGCGGACACGGTGCGGGGCTCCTGGGTCGGTGCGGGCTTCGGACGCTCCGCGAGATCGATTCCTCGCGGAGCGTCCGGTGTGCTCGAAGCCTAGGGCGTGTCCCCGATCTTCGCGGACCGGACCGCGGCTGCCGGTGGTGCGCCACGCCGCCCGCCTCACCCCGTGGCGTCCACCAGGGCCAGTTGGTGCAGGTGGTCCCAGGGGCCGGGGCGGGCGTAGTACCAGCCCTGGGCCGTGTCGCAGCCGAGCCGGCGCAGCTGGTCGGCCTGCGCGGCGGTCTCCACGCCCTCGACGGTCACCGAGAGGTCGAGGCTGTGGGCGAGGGCCACGATGCCCTCCACGATCTTGGTGTCGACGGGGTCCGCCGGGTACTGCTGCATGCCCTGGGTGAACGAGCGGTCGAGCTTGAGTTCGGTGACCGGAAGACGCCGCAGATTGGCCAGGTTCGAGTAACCCGTGCCGAAGTCGTCCAGGGCGATGTCGACGCCCATCTCGGCGAGCCGGCGCAGCGGTTTGAGCAGGTCGTCGTCGGCGCCGATCAGTGCGGACTCGGTCACTTCGAGGCAGAGGGTGCCCGGTTCGAGGCCGATCCGCTCCAGGGTGTCGACGGTGTCGGCGACCAGACCGGAGTGGTGCAGCTGGCAGGGCGAGAGGTTGACGTTGATCCGCAGCGGGCCGGCTCCCGGATGCCGCTGCTGCCACTCGTGGGTCTGGCGTACGGCCTCCTCGAGGACCCAGCGGCCGAGCGGCACGATCAGGCCGGTGTGCTCGGCGAGCGGGATGAAGCGGTCCGGGCCGAGCACTCCGTGCTGCGGGTGCGACCAGCGCACCAGGGCCTCGGCGCCGCTGACACTGCCGTCCGCGAGATGCACCAGCGGCTGGTACTCGATGAAGAACTCGCTGCGGTCGAGCGCCGCCGGCAGCGCCGTGGTGAGCCCGTGCCGGGTGATGGTGCGCTCGTCCATCTCGGGGTCCGCCAGTTCGAAGCGGTTGCCGCCCGCCGACTTGGCCCGGTACATCGTGATGTCGGCGCTGCGCAGCACCTCCGCGGCGCTGCGCTCACCGGCGGGTCCTTCGACGATGCCGATCGAGCCGCGGACGGTGAGCTCTCGGCCCTCGATACGGATCGGGATGGCCAGCATGCTCAGGATCCGGCCGGCGAGCTCGTCCACCTCGCGTTCGGTGTCGGGGCCGGTGGTGAGGGCCACGAACTCGTCGCCGCCGAGCCGGGCGACCATCTCGCCGGGTGCGGTGGCGCAGGACTGGAGGCGGTCGGAGACCTCGACGAGGAGCCGGTCGCCGGCCGCGTGGCCCAGGCTGTCGTTGATCGCCTTGAAGCCGTCGAGGTCGAGGTAGCAGAGCCCGAAGCGGCCGCCGGGCGTGGCGAGCGCCTTCTCCAGCCGTTCGAAGAACAGGGTCCTGTTGGGCAGTCCGGTGAGCGCGTCGTGGGTGGCCTCGTAGCGCAGCCGCAGGTTCAGGAGCCGGCGCTCGGTGGTGTCCTCCATGAGGGCCAGCTGGTACTGGGGATTGCCCTCGGGGTCGCGCAGCAGGGACACCGTCAGATTGGTCCACAGGACGGTGCCGTCCTGGCGGTAGAAGGGTTTCTCCACCCGGTAGTGCTCGCGCTCGCCGCGCACCAACTCCTCGTAGAGACGCCAGACTTGGGGCGCGTCGTCGGGGTGGGTCCATTCGTGGACCTTGCGGGAGCGGCCGCTGTTGTCGAGGGCTCCGCCGAACATGCGCTTGAGGGCGTCGTTGATCTCGAGCATGTTGCCGTCGAGGTCAGCTATGCCGATGCCGATCGCGGCGCCCTCGAAGACCGCGCGGAACCGTGCCTCGCTGGCGTGCAGCGCTTCCGCGACCATCTGACGGGCATTCAAGGTCGCCCGGGAGATGGCCTCCTGCTCGGCGAGGGTGCGCTCGCGCAGGGCCTTGGCGAAGCCGGCCGCGACCGCATGCTGCAACCGGGCGCTGCGGGCCCGGAGTTCCTCGCCGTCCCCGTCGCCGCCGCAGTACAGGACGAGGTACGCGTCGACGGCGTCCAGGGTGCGGCTGAGCACCTCGGGGTCGGTCGAGTGGAACGAGATCAGCGCGGCGCCCACCTCACGACCGGCCTCCGGCTGGAACACCCGGGCCGTCAGGCTGTTTCTCAACTGCCGTGCCAGCGGGATCAGTTGCAGCTCGATCTCGGGTCTGGTGAGCGAGGTGGCGGTCACCGGAAAGATCGCGCGGCTCCATATCGTGGCGAACCGCCGCAGTCGCCCCTCGGGGCCGTCGGATGTGTCGCTCACGCCTTGCGCCCCACGCCCGCGAACCCGGAGAAGGCGTACGGATCCTCGTCCTCGGGCGGCGTGTCAGGACGCCACTCGGCCATCGAGACCAGACCTGGCTCCACCATCTCGTACCCCTCGAAGAATCGCGCGATCTCGTCACGCGATCGCATGATCAGTGGATTGCGGATGTTCTTGTAGACCCCCACGGCACCCCCCGCCTGCTGCTCGGGGAGCGGGATCCCGTCGTACGCGGCATGCGTGAGGACGATCAGGCTGCCCGGAGCGAGTACCGCGCCGAGTTCGGCAACCGCACCGTACGGGTCGTCGGCATCCTCCACGAAATGCAGGAGAGCTACAAGCAGGAGTGCAACGGGGCGTTCGAGGTCCAGATGGGACTCGACCGCCGAACTGCCCAGAATGTCCTCGGGCTTTCGGAGGTCGGCGGCCACAATTCCTGCTCCGTCATTGCCTTCGAGTACGACCTCGCTGTGCGCCACGGCGACCGGGTCGTGGTCCACGTACACGATGCGCGCATCCGGATTCTCGCCCTGCGCGACCTCGTGGACATTGCCGAAGGTGGGAATGCCGGAGCCGATGTCGAGGAACTGCGTGATGCCCTCGGACACCGCGTACCGCACGGCCCGGCGCATGAAGGCACGATTCGCCTGCATGATCTTGGGCATCCCCGGTAGAAATTCCATGGCCTTGCGGGCGGCCTCTCGGTCCACCTCGAAATTGTGCGAACCACCCAGGTAGAAGTCGTACATTCGGGACACGCTCGGCGTCGAGATGTCGATGCCGTGCGGGGCCCAGGAAGGGCGGTCCATCAGATCTCCCGGTTGTAGGCGAGCCGGTGTTCGAGCCGAGGCTACTGATCGCTCGCCAACGGGTCGAGCAGAAACGGAAATTACTCATCCGTTCTTAGCCACTGCCCATGGCATGTGCACCTGCAGCTGCACATGCAGCCGGCCCCTCCTCCGCGGGGACGGAAGAGGGGCCGGCCGGATCGCACGCACCGCAGCGTGGGGGCGCCGCGTATCTCCTGCTCTGTCGGATCTACTTGGGTGCGCCGATCAGCTTTCCCTGCGGCGAGACGGCGTACCAAGTGCCGCCCACTCCCTGGCCGTTGGTGTCGCCGGCCTTCTTGTCGCCGTCGAAGGTGTACAGCGGCCAGCAGTCGATGGTCTGCTGCAGGAGGCCGTCCGGGCGGTCGAAGGTCACGAATCCCTTCTTCAGGATGCCGTCGGTGTCGTTCTTCGACACCGGCTCGACGACGGGCCACTTCTTCAGGCAGTCACCGGTGCAGGCGGACTTCATGGGCCATGCCGAGTCCTTCTTGAAGCGGTAGACGGTCATGCCGTTCTTGTCGACGACGACCTCGCCGAGCTTCGGGTCCTTGCGGGTCGACATGCCCGCCAGGTCGGCCGCCCCTCCGGAGCCTTCCTCCTCGGCGCCTTCCTCTGCACCGTCCCCGGCGCCCGAGTCGGCGGGAGCGGCCTTCTTTCCGTCGGCCGCGGCCGCGTACCAGGTGCCGCCCACGCCCTGCCCCTTGGCGTCGCCCGCCTTCTTGTCCTCGGCGTAGCGGTACATGGGCCAGCCGTCGATGGTCAGTTGCTCGGTGCCGTCGGGGGCGGTCACGGAGCCGAGGAGCGACTTGTCGACACCGGGGGCGGGTTCGGCCCCCTTGGCCAGTACCGCGGGCCAGGCCTTGGCGCAGTCGCCCTCGCAGGTGGACTTCGGTGGCTTCGCCGAGTCCTTGTCGAAGCGATAGAGGGTCATTCCCGAACTGTCCGTCAGCACCTTGCCGAGCTCTTTGCTCTCCCAGACCGCGAGCTGGCCCGCGGCCTTGGCGGCGGACTTGCCCTCGCCCGAGGAGTCGGAGCCGTACGCCCCGCCGGAGCCGTAGCCGCCCTCCGCGGGTGCCGCATTGCCCACGGACTGGCCGTTCGGGGAATCCGACCCCTGCTCCTGACCGCACGCCGTCGTCAGCGCAAGGACGGCTGCGGCCGTCACGGCGATCGAAGCGTTGCGCCAGGTGTTCATGGTCAACTCCCGTTGTCTTCAGGATGTCTGCGGCACCGGGAGGCGCCGCACATGGCCCTAGGTACGCGGGAGGGGGGACGCTGCGTTCAATGCATCGCAAGAATTCTTCCGGCCGGGACGGCGGCCACGGGTTACACCGCCCCGACCTCCCCGCGCACCCGGCCCGTCGCGGCACCTCAGGGCACTTCCGCCCCACGCCACACGGGAATGGCCGGAACTCTCCCCCGCGTGGCCCAGCCCCGTGCCCCATTCGCCCCACAAGGATCGCGACTGTCCCCTTGCGTACCTAGCGTTTCGGGCATCGAGGTGCATTACGGCACAGGCGGAACAGGTCCGCGGATGTTCCTCGGGGACCCGGAGGATTCCATGCGCGCGATAGCTGCGGCGGCGGTCGGCCTGCTCTCGGCCGGCGCACTCGCGCTGGCAGCGCCGGCCGCGGTGGCCGGTGACGAGCCGGGCGGCAAGCCCGGCGACGAGCAGGGCCTCAAGCCCGACCAAGGGCTGAAGCCCGACCAGGGATTCAAGCCCGGGGACGACCCGGGGACGAGCAGCAACATCACCTCGTTCGGCTTCAGCGTCACTCCGTCGACCGTCGCGGCCGGCGGTGAGGTCACGCTGAAGTCCGACGGGTGCGACTCGGCGGTCAAGGTGAGCTCCGGCGTCTTCGACACGGTGACGCTGCACAAGGGCAAGCCCGCGACCGCGAAGGTCGACTGGGACGCCAAGCCCGGCGCGATGTACAAGGTGACCTTCGACTGCAACGGCGAGAAGGGCACCACGGATCTCACCATCGCGGGCGGCGGCGGCAATCCCACCACTCCCCCGCACAACAAGGGCGTCAACGGCGGTATCGGCGGCAGCTTCTCGGATCTGGACGTCGGGGAGATCGCCCTCGGCGGTGCCCTCATCGCCGGTGCCCTCGGCTCCGCCTACTACTGGGCGCGCAGGCGCCCCGACGAGGACGGCGCCCAGGACACGCCCTGAGCCCGCACATACGTCGCCCCGGGATCCGTGCCGATCCCGGGGCGACGTATGTGAGAGGGCGAAGAGGTCCGGACGGCGGCGCCGTCCGGACCTTCGTCGTATCAGGCCTTGGACTCGCCCCGGCGGCGCATCCAGAAGACGCCGCCGCCGACCAGCGCCGCGGTGACCAGACCGCCGCCGATCGCGATGTCCGTGGCGGTGGCGCCGGTGCTGCTGCTGCCGCCCAGACCACCGCGGACACCGCCGTGGATCACGGTGAGCGCGGCGTCGCGGGTGACGCTCTGGCCGCCGCAGGTGGCGGTGACGCTGTGCACGCCGGGGGTGGCGTTGTGATGGATCGTCACATTGGCGACGCCACCGCCGCCCTTGGGCCTGAGGTGGGTGGTGGGGAACGCGTCGGACGACACCTTCCCGCTGCCGTTCGCGCATTCATGGGCGTTGACCGTCACCGAGGCGGTGCCGCCCCGCGCGACGGTGCTCGGAGAGACGGAGATGGTACTCCCGTCCCAGGCACTCGCCGCGGGCGCGGCGAGTCCGATGAACGCACCGGCGACAGCTGTGACCGCCAGGGTACGAGTTGCACGCATGAGGACCTCCGCGGCAGGCGCCCCGGGGAACGTTCCCCGGTCAGTTGGCGAGAGCGCCTCCCGCTAAGACCCTCGGGCGGCCTGCGACAACCCGCATTTCGGGAATCGGCCGTACGGTTGAGGCGACACGCCGACGGCGTTCCCGCTATTGCCGAATAGGCGCAGGTCACGGACCGTCAGAAACTGGCCGGGCGCTGCAACTCGGATGGCGCACGGCACGGATGGCCGCCACCCGTTTCGCCCTCGCCCCGTCGCAGGCCGGACGGCGGGCACTTAGCTTTCTTCCATGCACAACGGACGCGGCGGAGCTCCGCGTTGAGAGGGGAAGAGCGCATGCCATCGTTCCAGCCCGCCGAAGAGGAGGAACCGCGGAAGAGGCGCGCCCCTTGGGGGGTCATAGCGCTTGTTCTGCTGACCGGCCTCGCACTCATCCGGAACGGCTCCGGGGAGTTCGCCGTCGGCCCGCCGCAGCCGGCCTCGGCCGCCGCGGCGGACACCAGGACCACCGGCCGGGCACCCGCCGCGGTCGATGTGAAGCCGCTCGGCTTCTCGCTGGCCGAGCGGGTGCGGATCCCGGCGATCCAGGTCGACGCACCGGTCCAGCCGGTTGGTCTGGACGCCGAGGGATTCGTCGACGCACCGCCGCCGGAGCAGGCCAATCTGGCCGGCTGGTTCACCGGTGCGGTCTCGCCGGGCGAGAAGGGCACCTCGGTGGTCGTCGGCCATGTCGACAACAATTCCGGGCCCGCCGTCTTCTACGGCCTCGGATCCGTCGAGAAGGGAAACCGCATCGAGGTGGAGCGCGGGGACGGAAAGACCGCCGTTTTCGAGGTGTACGGGGTCGAGGTCTTCGACAAGAACAACTTCCCCGGAGAAAAGGTCTACGGATCGTCCGGAAAGCCGGAACTCCGCGTCATCACCTGTGGCGGCGGATTCTCCAAGAGCAATGGGTACGACGGGAATGTCGTCGTCTTCGCCCGCATGGTCAGCTCCAACTGACCATGCGGGCGGGGGGGGTTCACGGTACGCGCTGCGCCGAGGCGTGACGCGTGCGCCCCGGGCGGCGCTCAGACGGCCCGGGTGGGTACGCCCAACCGGTAGCCGGACGACAGCAGTTCGGGCAGATAGCGGCGCAGGGCGGCGACGCTCTGGGAGCGGTTGCCGCCCGCGTCGTGCGAGAGCACCACGACGCCGGGGGCCGCCCCGTCGAGCACGCGGCGGATGATGGACCCGGTGCCCGGCTCCTGCCAGTCCAGGGTGTCCACGGTCCAGGCCAGCGGCTCCATGCCGTACTCCGAGCCGAGTTCGAAGACGTCGCGGTTCCAGGCTCCGTAGGGGGCGCGGAACCAGCGCGGTGTCTCGCCTACGGCCTTCTGGACGGCGTCGCAGGTGCGCTCGATCTCGTCGCGGATCTTCTTCCGGTCCATACGGGGCAGTTCGGGGTGCGACCAGGTGTGGTTGCCGATGGTGTGCCCCTCGTCGATCATCCGCCGCAGCAGGTCGGGGCTCTCCTCCGCCATCTCGCCGCAGACGAAGAACATGGCCTTCACGTCGTGGCTGCGCAGGGTGGCGAGGATGTCCGGTGTGTAGCGGGGATCGGGTCCGTCGTCGAAGGTCAGCACCATGCTGCGGGTGGCGGTGCTCATCTGCAGGATGGGTGCCTTGCGTACGGGTGGTCGGGCCGGGGCCGCTCGCTGCGGGCCGGATCCGGTCATCGGCGCGAGCCGGTACGCGGAGGCCTTGGGCAGTTGCTTCGCCCGGGCTCCGGCCGCTCCGCCGGCCGGTGCGGGTTTCGCCGGGCCGCCCGCGCGGTCCGCGCTCCAGCAGCCGGCGGTGGCGGCGAGACCGACGAGAGCGACGCCGCCGCGGAGCAGGGTTCTGCGCCCCTGGAGCCATTCGTCGTTTTTCATGACTAATGCCTCGCACGGCCCTTCCCCGGTGCCGTCCATCAACACGGCCCCGCGGTCGAAAGCACCTGATGGGACCGTCCCGGGGTGCGCGCGGGGCGGTTCGGGAGTAGGGCGACGCCGGGCGTGCGGGCCGCGATCAGCGGCGGCGCACCAGCGGGAACGGCAGGGTCTCGCGGATGGTGAGGCCGGTGAGGAACATGACGAGGCGGTCGACGCCGACGCCGAGCCCGCCGGTGGGCGGCATGGCGTATTCGAGGGCGTCGAGGAAGTCCTCGTCCAGTTCCATGGCTTCGGGGTCGCCGCCGGCGGCCAGCAGCGACTGGTCGGTCAGTCTGCGGCGCTGCTCGACTGGATCGGTCAACTCGGTGTAGGCGGTGCCGAGTTCGGTACCGAAGGCGACCAGGTCCCAGCGCTCGGCGAGGCGTGGGTCGGTGCGGTGCTGGCGGGTGAGCGGGGAGACGGAGGTCGGGAAGTCCTTGTAGAAGACGGGCGAGGTGGTCTTCTCCTCGACGAGGCGCTCGTACATCTCCAGGATCACGTCGCCGTGTCCGTCGTCCGGTGTGTACGGGACGCCGGCCCGGTCGCACAGCCGGCGAAGGCCGGGCAGGCGGGTGCCGGGGTCGATCTCCTCGCCGAGCGCCTCCGAGATCGCGCCGTACACCGTCTTCACCGGCCAGTCGCCGGAGATGTCGTGCTCCACCAGGCGCCCGTCGGCGTCCGGCCGGTGGGCGATCTGGCGGCCGAAGGCGGCGACGGCGGCGGACTGGATGAGCTCGCGGGTCAGGTCGAGCATCACGTCGTAGTCGGCGAAGGCCTGGTAGGCCTCCAGCATGGTGAACTCGGGGTTGTGCTTGTACGAGACGCCCTCGTTGCGGAAGGTGCGGCCGAGCTCGAAGACCTTCTCCAGGCCGCCCACGCAGAGCCGTTTGAGGTACAGCTCGGGGGCGATGCGCAGATAGAGGTCGAGGTCGTAGGCGTTGATGTGGGTGGTGAACGGGCGGGCGTTGGCGCCGCCGTGGATCTGCTGCAGCATCGGCGTCTCGACCTCGAGGTAGTCCCGCTCGAGGAGGCCCTGGCGCAGCGCCTGTACGGCGCGGGAGCGGGCGCGGACGGTGTCCCGGGATGCGGGCGCCGCGATCAGGTCGACGTAGCGGCGGCGCACCTTGGCCTCGGGGTCGGTGAGTCCGCGGCGTTTGTCGGGCAGGGGGCGCAGGCATTTGGCGGTGAGCTGCCAGTCGGTGACGAAGAGGGAGAGCTCGCCGCGTTCGGTGGTGCCGATCTCGCCGGTGGCGGTGATCTGGTCGCCGATGTCGGTGTCGGCGGTGAAGCCGTCGAGCACATCGGGTCCCGAACCGTCCCGGGTCAGGGCCAGTTGGAGGTCACCGGACCAGTCGCGGAGCACTGCGAAGGCGATGCCGCCGAAGTCGCGCACGATCATCACGCGGCCGGCCACGGTGGCCTGCTGCCCGGTGCGGCTGCCGGCGGGCAGCGCGCCGTACTCGCTGCGGATCTCGGCCAGAGTGCGGGTGCGCTCGGCGATGCCCGACGGGTACGGGTCGATGCCGCGCTCGCGCAGCCGCTCCAACTTGCGGTGCCGTACGCGGACCTGTTCGGGGAGTCCGGCCATCGGGTCGGCGGTGGTGTCCGGGCCGCCGATGCCGAGGGCGTCGATCGGCGGCAGGCCCTCGGTGGTGGCGGGCTGCGGTCCGGTGAAGCGGGCGGTGTGTCCGCGGCCCCAGAGCTTGCGCATGCTGGGTACGGAGACGAATCCCTCGGCGATCGCGGAGGCCAGGCTGATCCGGGCGAGCGAGCCGGCGTCGCCGTAGCAGATGAACCGGGGGAACCAGACGGGCTGGTACTTGGCGTTGGAGCGGTAGAGGGCCTCCAGCTGCCACCACTTGGAGAAGAAGAGCAGCATCCGGCGCCAGAGCCGCAGGATCGGCCCTGCACCGATCCGGCCGCCCTCCTCGAAGACCGCGCGGAACACCGCGAAGTTCAGGGAGATGTGACGGACCCCCAGTTTCCCTGCGCCGGCGCAGAGTTGGGCGACCATGAACTCCATCACGCCGTTGGGTGCGCCCCGGTCGCGGCGCATCAGGTCGAGCGAGACGCCGTCCGTGCCCCAGGGCACGAAGGACAGCAGGGCCAGCAGCCGGCCGTCGGCGCCGAGGCATTCGACGAGCAGGCAGTCGCCGTCCTGGGGGTCGCCGAGCCGGTCGAGCGCCATCGAGAAGCCGCGCTCGGTCTCGGTGTCCCGCCAGGCGTCGGCCTTGTCGATGATCTCTTCCATCTCCGCGTCGGTCAGCGCCGAGTGCCGCCGGATCCGGCAGGTGGCGCCGGTACGTGCGACCCGGTTCACCGCCTGGCGGGTGACCCGCATGTCGCGGCCGTCCAGGTCGAAGCCGGCGACGTGCAGGACGGCCTCGTCGCCGAGCTGCAGGGCGCCGAGTCCGGCGCGGGCGTAGGCCTTGGCGCCCTGTTCGGAGGCGCCCATCACGGCCGGGGCCCAGGCGTAGCGCTGGGCGGCATCGCGCCAGGCGGTGATCGCCTGGTCCCAGGAAGCCGGTTCGCCCACCGGGTCGCCGCTGGCCAGACAGACGCCCGCCTCGACGCGGTAGGTGACGGCGGCCCGGCCGTTCGGGGCGAAGACCACGGCCTTGTCGCGCCGGGTGGCGAAGTAGCCGAGGGAGTCCTGCGATCCGTAGGCACCGAGCAGCGCGCGGATCCTGGGCTCCTCGTCGCCGTGCAGCGCGGCCTCCATCCGCTGCGAACGGAACAGCGTCACCACGGCGGCGAGCAGGGCGAGCGCCCCGAACAGCCCGAGGAAGAAGAACAGCGGCCGCGGCGGCGCCCCGTCGAACCTGCCCATCGGCACAAGCCCGCCGCACACCCGCGAGAGGGCCCACAGCAGCCGCTGGCCGTGCACCAGAGTGCCGGGGAAGAGCGCGACCAGACCCCAGCCGACCAGGGTCGCAAGGGCGAGTCCGGCGAGCAGGACGCCGAGTGCGCGCCGCACGGCGCCGCGCCTGGCGTCCGCGTAGAACTCGCCGTGGGCCAGGATCAGCAGGACGAGTGCGACCAGACAGACGGCGAGGGAGGCGATCGCCTCGGTCCACTGCCCGGCTCCGATCCACAGCAGGTCCGCGGCGATCAGCAGTCCCAGGTACCAGACGACCAGGTGCCAGGCGATCCGTTTGCGGGAGGCGCAGGCCGTGGCGAGGAGGACCAGGAACACCGCGTACGCGAGGTTCGCACTGACCGGGACCGTGACCGCGTCCAGGAGTCGGGTGAACGGCCGGACCCCGCGCCTCAGCGGCGGAATGATCGCGATGATCGCGCAGTACGCCGCGAGCAGGCCGAAGAACGTCGCGAACCCGTCGGGCACCTGGTGCAGGAACCGGTCGCGGCGTGAGGTGCGTATCGCGCCCCGCTCCGCTCCCCGGGCCCCGGCGGACTCGGTGCTGCGTACATCGGCAGTCATGCGCTCGACTCTAGGAAGGGCGCCGGCTTCTCGCTCGTCGAGCCACATCGGCGCCGCACGCCCGCCGGGCCCTCAGGGGCGCACTGCCGTGCGACCCGCGCGTGGACTAGCCTCACCCGTGTGACGGAACAGCGCCCCTCGGAGCAGCGGCCCCACCAGTTCGAGCGGGGCACCGACGGCCCCAAGGTGATCGTCGTCGGCGTCGACGGATCGGACTCGTCGCTGCGCGCCGCGGCGTACGCGGCCGGTCTGGCCCGGCGGCAGGGCGCCCTCCTCGCGATGGTGTACGTCCAGCCGGTGCTCGCCGCCGGTGCCGCGCTCGGCGTGCCCGTGGCCGACACCACCGACGAGGTGGCCGAGGGGCTGATCGAGGAGATCCGGGCGAGTGCGGAGCGGGTCAAGGGCATCTTCGAGGTGCGCTGGCAGTTCCACACGCTGCGCGGCGATCCGTACAGCGGCCTGGTGAGCGCGGCCGAGGAGCTGACCGCGGACGCGGTGGTGGTCGGGGCGTCCGAGCAGGCCGGGCACCGTCTCATCGGCTCGGTGGCGGTACGCCTGGTCAAGGCGGGCCGCTGGCCCGTCACCGTGGTGCCGTAGCCCGCGTACGCACCGGCACATCGGCTTTGGTGCGCCTTCTTCCGTCACCGGCCCTCTCGGGTCCATCATGATCGGCCGTCAGGGTCCACGATCAATCGAGGTGAGGCAGATGGCCAAGATCCCTGCCGGGCAAGGCGTACTGCGCCGCAAACCGATCGAGCAGATCCAGGAGGGGCGCGGGGAGGGCCAGCTCACCAAGACCCTCGGCCTGTGGCAGCTCACTGCCATCGGTGTCGGCGGCATCATCGGGGCCGGCATCTTCTCGCTGGCCGGCGCGGTGGCCAGCGGCACGGCCGGTCCCGCGGTGCTGCTCTCGTTCCTGATCGCGGGTGTGGCCAGTGCGGCGGCCGCGTTCTCGTACGCCGAGTTCGCGGGGATGATCCCGAAGGCGGGTTCGGCGTACACCTATGGATACGCGGTGCTCGGTGAGCTGGCCGGCTGGTTCATCGGCTGGGACCTGCTGCTCGAGTACACGGCGATCGTCGCGGTGGTGGCGATCGGCATCTCCGGCTACTTCGGCTTCCTCGTCGACTCCATGGGAGCCGACCTGCCCGCGTGGATGCTCGGGGCACCCGGCACCGGTGACGGTCATGTCGTCGACCTCTTCGCGGTGGTGCTCTGCCTGCTGATCGCCTATCTGCTCACGCTCGGCATCAAGAACGCCGCCCGCTTCGAGACGGTCGTCGTGGTGCTGAAGGTGCTCGTGGTCCTGGTCGTGATCGCGGTCGGCGTCTTCCACATCGAGACCGCGAACTACGATCCGTTCTTCCCGTACGGGGTCGGCGGCGCCTTCACGGGTGCCGCGACCGTGTTCTTCGCGGTGTTCGGCTACGACGCGATGAGCACCGCGGCCGAGGAGTCCAAGGACGCCCAGCGGCACATGCCCAAGGCGATCATGTACTCGCTCGCCATCTCGATGGTGCTCTACGTCTTGGCCTGCCTGGTCCTGACGGGCATGCAGAACTACAAGGAGGTCGACCCGGAGAGCGGGTTCTCCACGGCCTTCAAGTCGGTGGGGCTCGGCGGGCTCGCGGACGTGATCGCGATCGGCGCGATCATCGGCATCCTCACCGTGATGTTCACCTTCATGCTGGGTGTGACCCGGGTGTGGTTCTCGATGAGCCGGGACGGGCTGCTGCCCCGGTGGTTCGCGAAGACGGACCCGAAGCGGCATGTGCCGACCCGGGTCACCTGGATCGTCGGTGTGGCGTCCGCGACGATCGCCGGCTTCCTGCCGATCGGCGAGGCCGCGGAGCTCACGAACATCGGGATTCTGCTGGCCTTCGTGGTGGTCTGCGTCGCGGTGATCGTCCTGCGGTACCGGCAGCCGGAGCTGCCGCGCGGCTTCAAGTGCCCCGGCATGCCGTTCGTTCCGGCGATCGGTGTGGTGTTCTCGCTCTGGTTGATCACGTTCCTGCAGTGGCAGACCTGGGCGCGCTTCGCCGTGTGGTTCGCGATCGGCCTGGTCATCTACTTCGGGTACTCGTACCGGAACTCGGCCCTCAACCGGGGCCCGGCGGCGGACGGTTCGGCCCCTGGGGAGAGCAGTCCCGTGGAGAGCAGTCCCGCGGAGAGCGGTCCGGCGGAGGACGAACCGCCGCACAAGTCCTGAGGCACCCGGCACGCATCCGCGGCCTCCCGTTCGCCGGGAGGCCGCGGATGCGTGTGTACGGGGTGCTCGGCGGCGGTGTCACTTGCCCATGAC